>JAEYRV010000047.1 GCA_023435305.1 Bacillota bacterium | reverse complement strand
ATAGCAAATATGTATAACTAGGGCTGGGATGACCCGAAGTCACGCTTGTGGAGACAGTAGGTTACGACCTCGATGAAGCAAGAATCCCCAACTTCAAATCGCTCGCGATTAAGTGGGGGAGATTCAAACAATAATATTAATTCATAGTGATTAGCCGGTCAAGAATATCCCTCATCTGTGTGAAAGCCGGGAAGTTGAAAATATCTCCATACAAATATAAAATGATAGTGAGGTTCAAAACAACATAATTTTTTACTTGGAGCAGTGCTATGTTGAAAGCATGTGAGTTCTCAAAAAAATATGAAACCAGGAAATTGAGCAGCGAGGACATTGATGAGATATATGATCTTTGTCTCTCGAATCCATTATATTATGAATATTGTCCACCAGCTGCTACAAAAGAAGGTGTTCTGGAAGATTTATTCGCACTTCCTCCAAATACAGCAGTGGAAGACAAATACTTTGTGGGTTTCTATGAAAAAGGACGAATGGTGGCAGTAATGGACCTGATTGATGGATATCCTGAAGAAAGGATAGCATTCATAGGCTTCTTCATGACGGATGGGAGTGTTCAAAACAAAGGCCTGGGTTCGGCTATCATTTCAGAAGTTGTTGATTATCTAAAGTGTATGAATTATCTTGCTGTTCGATTGGCATGGGTAAAGGGAAATCCACAGGCAGAGCACTTCTGGCTGAAAAATGGATTTGTTGCAATAAAAGAAACATCGAGTACAGCTGCAGAGCATGTGATACTTGCAGAGAAAATATTATAGTTGCATCTGAATATTAAAGATACTGTACATTTTTTACTGATTATTATGTTGGAGGGCAATTCTTATAATGAATGTCATAGAATATGAAAAATCAGGTTTACCGTCCGGACAAATAGAAGATTTGCTAAATCAGGTAAAAAACTGGCCGGGTGATGTACTAAAATCACATAATGATTCCAGTCACCTGATACATAAGCTTTGTTTTCTTGCGGACATTGGATTTGATATAAATACTTCTGAGATAGCCGAAGCTGTCAGAAAGATAACTGAACATGTTTCTATTGAAAATCTGTATCAGGTTAAAGTAAATATTCCTCAGCACTTTGGCGGTACTGGACAGGAACAATGGTCCTGGATGCTTTGTGATGCTCCGCTGATTCTATATATTCTGAAAAAGCTTGGATATTCGGAGATTAACAGAATTAAAAAAGGAGTTGAATTTCTTCTTGGTTTACAATGTGATAATGGCTGGCCGTGCAAGGTTTCAACTGACCTGGGTAAATTTAGAGGTCCCGGGAGAAAAGACGATCCATGCCCCTACGCAACACTGTTAATAATGAAGTTAATATCATTATTTGATGAGTATCATGATTTACCGCAGGCTATTAATGGCGCAGAAGTATTACTTTCATTATGGGAGCAGAGAAAAGAGCGAAGGCCATATATGTTTGCAATGGGAAGCGGGTTTCAGAAGTTAAAAGCCCCATTGCTTTGGTATGATATTCTGCATGTTGTTGACGTTTTAACAAAATTTGAATGGCTGCATAAAGATAAACGGCTTCTTGAGATGGTGGATATTATAAGGAGCAAAGCGGATGTCATGGGAAATTATAAAGCAGAATCTGTATATAAGGCATGGGGTGATTGGGAGTTTGGTCAAAAGAAAACTCCTTCGAAGTTTATTACAGAAAAAGTGGACAGTATTCTAAACAGATTGAGTTTGAGGGGAAATAACCCAGGTGAGGAGTGATGAATCATGGAACACAAAATAATAAAATCAGAACGGGGCGCCGTGCATTATTGGATAAGCAGGAATCATGACAAATGTGCAAAGTGTATTTTTTTAACTCATGGATTGACAGCAAACCATATTATGTTTGAAAAACAGGTCGATTACTTTTCAGGTGATTATACTGTTATCACCTGGGACGTTCCTTTGCATGGAGAATCCCGCCCGTATAAAGACTTTTCATATAGAAATTGTGCAGCTGATATGAAAGAGATACTTGATACGGAGAACATAAGCCAGGTCATATTGGTTGGGATGTCGATGGGTGGATACCCAAGTCAGGAGTTTGCTGTGCTATACCCGGACAGAGTAATGGCATTCATCGCTGTGGACACGACTCCATTCGGCCTGGATTACTATTCAGGCAGTGACCGATGGTGGCTCAGGCGGGTTGGAACAATGGCAAATTGGTTTCCTGAACAAATATTGAAAAAGAGTATGGCAAAGTCTGTTTCCAAAACTCAATATGCTTATGATTTGATGCTGAAGATGCTTGAACCATCAAGTAAGGCGGAAATTGCAGAGCAAATGGAAATCGCATACGGAGGCTTTCTAAAAGAAAATAAGAATGTCAGATTCACATTTCCTGTGCTGATCTTGCTTGGGCAGCATGACAAAACAGGAAAGGTGAGGCAATACTGCAAAGCCTGGGCAAAGAAGGAGGGCTACCCTCTACGTATTATTAAAGATGCTGCACATTTTTCTAACGCGGATAATTATGTTGATGTTAATAATGAAATTGATGAGTTTATTAGAACAGATCATCGGATTTAGTTCCCTTGCTAATAAGGGACTTTCTGCATAATCACACTTTTACCGATGCTTTTTCTAGAAACTTTGCTTGTAATGTATGTATTATAGAAGATAATAGTGCAGGGCCAGACATTACCGGATGGTGATGCAAGGAGAAACATTAAGCAAGGGGGAAATGCAATGAAACGTAGAGCATTATCTTGCTTTCTGGCAATTTTAACCAAGCGTGACATCCAGAATCATCATCAATACAAACCCGACTGCTGCTCCGATAGTTCCGATGTTGCTGTGGGTGCCTGACTGGGATTCCGGTATCAGCTCCTCGATTACGACATAAAACATAGCGCCGGCAGCAAAGGAGAGGATATACGGCAGGACAGGCGTGATAAGTGATGTCAGCAAAATTGTCAGAACTGCACCGATCGGTTCTACAATACCGGAAAAAAGACCGTATGAAAATGCCTTGCGCTTTGATATTCCAGTGCCGAGCAGCGGCATAGATATGATGGCTCCCTCCGGGAAGTTCTGGATAGCAATACCGATAGATAGTGCAAAGGCCCCTGCTATTGTAATAGTTGTGCTGCCCGTGGCAAATCCGGCGAAAACAACACCGACAGCCATGCCTTCAGGTATGTTGTGCAAAGTCACAGCAAGAACAAGCATGAGTGATTTGCCGAGTTTTGATTTGCTCCCTTCCGGTTTTCCCGAATCCATATGCAGGTGAGGAATGACGGTATCAAGCAGAAGCAGAAATCCTATCCCAAGCAGAAAGCCGACCGAACATGGGAGCCAAATGGCGCCACCCTGTTCTGCCGTCATATTGATAGACGGAATGAGCAATGACCACACCGAAGCGGCGATCATTACACCGGATGCAAATCCAAGCAAAGCTTTTTGCAATTTCGGATTCATTTCGCCTTTCAGGAAAAAGACCATTGCCGCACCGAGAACGGTACCTGTAAGCGGAATAATCAGTCCAATCACGATTTTTAATGTGTCACTCATAGTGTTCGTCCTTTCGAAAATCAGCTGAATGTCTGTTTCTATTATACCATTTGATATGCATGTGTCGAATATCCAAAAAAGTCTCCAATTGATAAAAGTCTAAAGAACTAGTACAATGTATATATATAACGAGGCGAAAGATGTCACCCGCTTTTACAGGTGGTGTGTACTTATTTACCTTTCTAGCGGCGAATTTTTCTTCCGCCTGGTTGGACCGAAGTGTTATAATTTAGTGAAAGATCTTCGTAAGTACATACAGTATCCATTTGAAAAATTAAAATAAGGGGGCATAATAATGGGTTTAATTAAAGCAGCAATAGGTGCGGCAGGCGGAGTCCTGGCAGACCAATGGAAAGAGTTTTTTTACTGCGAAGCCTTACCAAAGGAAGTAATGATGGTAAAGGGAGAAAAAGTTATAGGGAATAGATCCTCTAACAAGAAGGGAAGCGACAATATTATATCAAATGGCTCCGGTATAGCAGTGGCAGACGGACAGTGCATGATAATTGTTGATCAGGGCAAAGTCGTGGAAGTCTGCGCAGAGCCGGGTGAATTCACCTTTGATATATCTTCAGAGCCAAGTATCTTTGCGGGGCCATTGGGAGAAAGCATCATAAATACATTTAAGGCCATAGGAAAAAGATTTACTTATGGAGGAGACACAGGTAAGGATCAAAGAGTTTATTATTTTAATACCAAGGAATTAATAGACAACAAATTTGGTACGGCAAATCCGATACCTTTCAGAGTAGTGGATAACAATATAGGCCTGGATATCGATGTATCTGTAAGATGCTCCGGTGTATATTCCTATAAGATCCAGGACCCCATACTGTTTTATACAAATGTGGCGGGAAACGTATCTAACAGGTACACCAGGGATGAAATAGACAGCCAATTGAAGACTGAATTCGTGTCAGCCCTTCAACCGGCTTTTTCAGAAATATCAAAGCTTGGAGTCAGACCCTCAGCACTGCCGGGGTATGCTGAACAGCTGTCCGATGCTATGAACATCGCTCTTTCAAAAAAATGGGGCGAAATCAGAGGACTGAAGGTAGTATCTATTGCACTCAATCCGATTACGCTTCCTGAGGAAGATGCAGAGCTGATCAAGCAGGCACAAAGAACAGCCATTATGCGTGACCCGACAATGGCGGCAGCTACTTTGGTAGGCGCCCAGGCAGATGCAATGAAAGCTGCGGCTAGCAATGATGCAGGAGCTATGATGGGCTTTATGGGATTAGGTATGGCTCAACAGTCCGGTGGGATGAATGCGCAGAATCTTTTTGCAATGGGACAGCAGCAGGCAGCGCAGGCAGCGCCGGCAGCGCCGGCACAACAAGCTTCTCAGGGAGGATGGGCTTGTTCCTGCGGCACACAAAACAAAGGAAAGTTCTGCTCCAATTGCGGCAATCCACCCCCAACTCCCGCGGGCAGCTGGAAATGCTCATGCGGTGAAGAAAATACGGGGAAATTCTGCTCTAACTGCGGAAAATCAGCTCCTTCAACAAAATGCGTAAATTGTGGATATGAACCGGAGAATACACAGAATTTGCCTAAATTCTGTCCTGAATGCGGAAAACCTTTTAGTGCATAAAATACTTAAATAGGGAGTTGAAATTATGGCGGATTTACAGGATTATAAATGTCCTGCCTGTGGTGGAGCCATAGGATTTGATTCAAATATCCAAAAGATGAAATGCCCCTTTTGCGATACTGAGTTTGAAATGGAAACCCTTAAGGCCTTTGACGCAGAACTGAAAAATGAAGCACCTGATGATATAAATTGGAAAGCTCCTGCCGGAGAACAATGGGCGGAAGAAGAAATCAGCAATATGACTGTCTATGTCTGTAAATCCTGCGGAGGAGAAATCGTTGTAGATGCTACTACATCTGCAACAGCATGCCCGTTCTGTGACAATCCTGTCGTTGTTATGGGCAGATTCACAGGAGCGCTCAGACCGAATTTTATCATACCCTTCAAACTGGATAAAAATGCGGCAAAAGAAGGACTTTATAATCATCTGAAGGGCAAAAAGCTTCTGCCCAAGGTTTTTAAAGATAAAAACCATATTGATGAGGTAAAAGGGCTGTATGTTCCATTTTGGTTATTTGATGCGGAAGCATATGCCAATATAAGATATAAAGCCAGTAAGGTCAGTCATTATAGCGACAGTGACTACTATTACACCAGAACCAGCTATTATGCTGTAAGGAGATCCGGAGATACAAGATTTGAGAAGATACCAGTAGATGGTTCGACCAAAATGGACGATGATCTGATGGAGTCCATAGAGCCGTATGATTTCAAAGATGCAGTGGATTTCCAGACAGCATATATGGCAGGATATTTAGCAGATAAATATGATGTGGACGATCAAGCCAGTGTAGCAAGAGCCAACGAAAGAATCAAGAAAAGTGTGGAAGAGGAGTTCAGATCAACAGTGCGGGGATATTCTACTGTTGTAGCAGAAAGCACAAGCATACGGTTGAAAAACGGAGAAGCAAAATATGCTCTCTACCCGGTATGGGTGCTCAACACTACATGGAATGGAAATAAGTACACCTTTGCCATGAATGGTCAGACAGGCAAGTTCGTCGGAAACCTTCCCATGGATAAGGGGATCTTCTGGAAATATTTCGGGATAATCACCGCAATCGGCGCGGCTGCCATATATATTTTGGCAAGTATCATATTATAGGAGGTATGAAGATGAAAAAAGGATTTAATTTATTATTGATAATACTTCTCCTTGTATCTCTCATGCCTTTGTCAGTATATGGAGGAGAATTCATCCCAAGTGAAAGGCAGCTGCCAAGATTGGTGGATGCCGCCGGTCTGTTGACAGATGAACAGGCTGTAAGTCTTAATCAGAAACTGGACGAAGTATCCGAGAGACAAAATCTTGACGTGATCATTATTACGGCGGATTCCTTGGAGGGCTATACAGCAACCCAATTTGCAGATGATACTTTTGACTACAACGGTTTTGGAATGGGACCCAATTATGATGGCATACTCCTGCTTCTGTCAATGGAAGAAAGAGATTGGGCCATATCTACCCATGGCTATGGTATCACTGTATTTACGGATGCAGGTCAGAAGTATATGGTGGAAAATTTCCTGGGGCATATAAGCGATGGGGATTACTATGAGGGATTTGTTAAGTTTGCAGACTTGGCAGATCAGTTTATAACCCAGGCAAAAACAGGTGCACCCTATGATGTAAACAACTTGCCTAAAAAGCCGTTATCACCTGTTTGGATACTGATTTCCATCCTTGGGGGAGCATTGATTGCCCTGATAGTTACAGGGGTAATGAGAAGCGACCTTAAATCAGTAGCAAAACAAAGAGTGGCAAGCAGTTACCTGGTAAGCACAGCTATGTCACCCTTTGCAAACAAGGACCTGTATCTTTATAGTGTGGTGACCAAAAAAGCAAAGCCGAAAGACAGCCAGGGCGGCTCCAGTACTCATACATCTTCTTCGGGAAGATCCCATGGAGGCTCCAGCGGTAAGTTCTAAAGGTTGGTAGAGGTTGGGGGTCAGGCTTGAATATCGTTATGGGGTCAGGCTTGAATAATTCCTTTATTCACTCAAGTGAATAAAGGAATTATTCAAGCCTGACCCCCAACGATATTCAAGCCTGACCCCCATAACGATCACTGATGGCCTTTCAAGAGATGATGGCTCTGAGTGTATTTTCATTTCATGTAACTAATATGGTGAACGATTTGTCCATATCTGTGAAGCCGGGAGAAATATTCGGATTTATCGGAAAAAACGGGGCCTGTATTGACACCCTTTGAAAGGTTCATTTTTGAGAAGCCGTTAAGGGCTGCATGTGCTGCAGCCATCCTCACATCAGGCTTTCTATGGGTGGTTCTGGGCAACGGGTTTGCAAAACTTTTAGTTGGTATTATTCGATAGGCGGTGAAATGGATATGCTGAATGTATTATATAAATCAATCTTTGCTCCGCTCGGAGTTTTTAACAGGGATAATGCTAAAGGCAGACTTCAGGCATCAGTTGTTACGGTTTTAGTGACTGTGATACTTGAAACGGTAGTTGCTCCTGTTTTATATTTTTATGTAAACAGAGACAAATATGAAATAATCCTGGACATTGACAGTACGTTAATTGGGTTAGCCGTGTCGATCATTACCTGGCTGGCTGTGTGCGCCCTGTTCTGGTTGGCGGCGAAGGCTTTCAACAAAGGCCTCGGCTTTAGACAGGTGGTTTCTGTATGAGGTCTCAGTTATATACCAATCCTCTTGTGTGTAGTCTTATACAATCTTCTTCGTATAATGCCGGGAGTTAATAATGGAAGCGGATTTGCAGCTTTCATCATATGTACATTGTTCATCATGTTTCTTGTATGGAAGGCGATAATCTACTTCATGTTCATGAGATTTGTGATAGATTCGACACTGCGTGAGATAATTGTTATCACAACGATTTCTGCTCTTGTGTTTATCGTCCTGATAATAATAGGGTTCAGTGTCGGCATACAGGTGCCTGTGTTATAAATGATGTTCCTGCTCGGGGGTATGTACCAGCTCAATTGTCCAGGTTTACGATAATTGTGGTATAATTAAATTATCCAATGAAAAAGGATCATAAAACAGTCAGGAGGTACTGTAATGCCGGAAATGAGCGCCAAATACATTCCCAAACATATCAATGACAAGGATCCCAATCCGAAGCTGCTTAAATTTGTAAGACGAGTAACAGACAGAGTAGAAGGAAAGCTCAAGGGTATTACAACAAAAGACCCGGAATATTGGGGCTTCGCATGTATTTTTGAAGATGAACTGACCGAAAGTGAAAGGGATAATTCTCTTGACCTGCTTCTTGAGATGAAGACGCGGGTGAAATATACGTATCCAGAAATGATCGCAAAATGCACGAAGCTTGGCATGACGAAGGAAACTGCCGATGGCATCATAGATAAGCTTGCATTTTTAGGCATGCTCGAATATGACTATGGCGACAAATATACAAAGGATGGTCCTATCCCCGGAACACAGTACATAAGGGAAGAACGTCATTACTGGGTACCTCTTTTTGTTCCCGGCTCAGCCGAATATACAAACATGAATACAAAACTTATGGACAAGCATCCCGAGCTTGCCATGTTCTTTGAACGCATGACTTTCCTGCCGCTTGCGGGTATTACGCAGATGGTGCCTCCGGGAGGCGCCGGGGTCGGCATGCACGTTATCCCTGTTGAGCAGGCAATATCGATGGAGAATACAACAGCCGATATCGAACATATTTCTTACTGGCTGAAAAAATACGAGGGGCATATCGGCGCTTCCATATGCTCATGCCGCTACGGTAGGAAAAAGCTTGACGATGGCTGTGCCGACGATTATGAGGGATGGTGCATCGGAGTTGGAGATATGGCCGACTACTGCCGTGAAACAGGCAGAGGCCACGATATAACCTACGACCAGGCCATGGATATCCTTAAAAGAGCCGAGGACAACGGCTTTGTTCATCAGATCACCAACATTGACGGTGAAAACAAGATATTTGCCATCTGTAACTGCAACGTGCAAATATGCAATGCACTTCGCACCTCACAGCTTTTCAATACGCCTAATATGTCGGCTTCGGCCTACAGGGCGCATGTTGATAAATCAAAATGTGTAGCCTGCGGCCAGTGCGTCGAGTATTGTCCGGCGGGAGCGCTAAAGCTTGGACAGAAGCTTTGCAAAAAAGATGGTTCAGAGGTTGTCTATCCCAAGCAGGAGCTGCCCGATGATGTAAAATGGGGAAAGGATAAATGGGAAGAGGACTACCGCGACAAAAACCGCATAAACTGCCATGAGACAGGCACTGCTCCGTGTAAAACGGCATGCCCCGCACACATTGCCGTTCAGGGATACCTTAAAATGGCTTCAAAGGGCAAGTATCGTGATGCTCTCGCACTGATCAAGAAAGAAAACCCGTTCCCGGCTGTATGCGGCAGGGTCTGCAACAAGCGCTGCGAGGATAACTGTACGAGGGGTACAATAGACAAGGCTGTTTCAATCGATGCTGTTAAGAAATTCATTGCCGCGCAGGACCTGAATGCTGAAAACAGGTATGTTCCCGAAATTGTCGTCGCCTCCAACAGAGGCCGCTGGAAAGAAAAGATAGCAATAATCGGCGGTGGCCCGGCAGGTCTTTCCTGTGCATTCTACCTTGCACAAATGGGGTATTATCCGACCGTATTCGAAAAGAATGATAAAGCCGGCGGTATGCTCACCTATGGCGTTCCATCATATAAACTTGAAAAAGACGTTATTGACGCGGAAATTGATATCATGAAAGAAATGGGCGTCGAGATCCGTACCGGTATTGAAGTAGGTAAGGACGTGACGATTCAATCACTGCGCGAGGACGGATACAAGGCCTTCTACATTGCCGTAGGATGCCAGGGCGGCAAATATCCGGGGATCGTCAATGACAACGCCTTAGGGACTACGAATGCTGTGGAATTTCTGAAAGAGGCAAATTCCGGCGCTCTTCATTTTGATGATGAAACCATAGTCATCGGCGGAGGCAATGTTGCCATCGATGCCGCAAGGGTCAGCGCCCGAAGCGGCGCCAAAAAGGTTACAATGGTTTGCCTTGAAAGCAGAGATATTATGCCGGCTTCAGATGATGAAATCACGGAAGCAAAGGAAGATGGCGTAGTTATTGAGTGCGGCTGGGGACCGAAGGAGATCATTGTCGAGGACGGTAAAGCAAGTGCCGTAGTATTTATGAAATGTACGAGGGTATTTGACGAAAACAACAAGTTCTCACCGCTCTATGATGAAGATACCACAATTACCATACCGGCTGCGAAGATCATCTATGCAATAGGCCAGGCAATTGAATGGGGCAAGCTTCTGGAAGGTACAATGGTCGAATTCTGGCACGGGAATTATCCTGTGGCAGATAAGCTTACATATCAGACTGCAGAAGAGGATATTTTTGTCGGCGGTGACGTTTATACAGGTCCGAAGTTTGCTATCGATGCGATCGCCGCAGGCTACGAAGCGGCTGAATCGCTTCACAGATTTGTTCAGAATGGTCATATGACAATTGGCAGAAACAGACGTGAGTTTATCGAACTCGACAAGAATGACTTAAGCTTCGACAGCTATGATACAGCAGGAAGACAGGAGGAAGGCATAAGAACTGATGTTGATCTTAAATCCTTCCACGATGCTCACTCTACCCTTACGGAGGAGCAGGTCAGGATGGAAACCGCAAGATGCCTTGGATGTGGTGTGACCGTGGTCGACCAGAACCGCTGTATCGGATGTGGTATATGCACTACAAAATGCAAGTTCGACGCTATCGGTCTTCGCAGGGATCATCCCGAAGCAAGCAAAATGGTCGTCTCCGAAGATAAATTCAAATACATACTTCCTTATGCCGCAAAGCGCGCCGTAAAGATAGTAACCAAAGGGAAGAAAAAATAATGCATGAACTGGGAGTAGTATTTCACTGTATTGATCAGGTTAACAGAATAGCAGCCGAGAACAGAATAAAGAGAATCAACTCTGTTGTCGTTGAGCTTGGCGAAGTTTCTACGGTCATTCCCTATTTTTTTGAGGATTGCTGGAAATGGGCCGTAAAAAAAGAAACTGTGCTTAAAGATGCAGCTCTGATAATTGAAAAAATAGATGCCTTGACGCATTGTGAAGATTGCGGTGAAAACTATCAGACTGTACAATACGGGAAAAGCTGCCCGCATTGTGAAAGTGATAATACATACCTGCTGACCGGCAATGAAATCATAATCAAGCAGATCGAAGCAGTTGACGAGGAATGACAGTCCTGCTGTCAGAATGTCATACTCTGAAGATAGAGGAGCGAGGGTACGGATATGGAAAGGATCAGAATCATTGATGTTAAGAAAAGCGTTTTTGCCGACAATAATGCGGATGCCGATATTCTTCGTGAAGAGTTGAGAAAGCAGAAAACATTTCTCCTGAATTTGATGTCCTCGCCGGGAAGCGGAAAGACATCGACCCTGAAGGGCATTATAGAAAGACTGAAAGAAAAAATGAAGATCGGTGTAATGGAGGCGGATATCGATTCTGATGTTGATGCCAAAGCCATCGCCGAGACCGGCGCACGTTCGATCCAACTGCATACCGGAGGCATGTGCCATCTCGACGCAAATATGGTGCGTCAAGGCCTCACTGAATTCGGCACGGAGGATCTGGACCTTGTAGTGCTCGAAAATGTCGGCAATCTTATATGCCCTGCGGAGTTTGACACCGGCGCAGTTAAAAAGGCAGTGATACTTTCCATCCCCGAGGGGCATGACAAGCCGCTGAAGTACCCTACGATGTTCGAGGTATGTGACGCAATGATCATCAATAAGATCGACGTTATGCCATACTTTGATTTTGACGTTGAAAAAGTCAGGGAATATGCGCATATGAGAAATCCTAAGCTAAAAATATTCCTTATCTCTGCAAAAACCGGTGAAGGAATGAATGAACTCTGCAGCTGGCTTGAGGATGAAGTAAACAGGTGGCAGAACTCATAACAGCTCGACTCGACTCGACATAAGCTTTGGATATGCTGTTACAGAAACATATCGATGTCAAAAAAGACAAATAAAATTTATCAGCCGTATATTTATTCTGTGAAGACTAACAAGTGACATACCTGCACACATTTTTATGATAACAAGGGAGGATGATTTTATGCCTGTGGGTGGACCGAGAGGGCCAAGATCAGGAGGACCGGGCAGATTCGGCCGCGGACCAAGAGGGTTCAGACCGCCTCCGCCGCCAAGAAGAAGAGGGTTCTGGCCGCCTCCGCCGCCAAGGAGATATGGACGTCCCGGAGGTTGTCTCGGCGGCGCTGTATTCCTTTTGTTGATCATCATCGTACTAGGCCTTATTTTTGCGATAAAAACTCTTTTGTAAGCTGTGTCGCGTTGTGGCGATGAACAGTCCCTATATAAGTAATTTTCAATCAACACGCCCTTATAGCCTGGATGATTTTATGAGGAGAAAGGATGTGCCTGAAGATGAAAAAAAGAATATGTTCCGTAATATTATGTGCAGTAATGCTGCTGGTTTTGCTGCCGATGCTGCCGATAACTGCTGAGGCTGCGGATAAGGTCGTTGAGGTATCCACTGTAGAGCAGCTGCGAGCAGCGCTGGAAAATGATGCAGGAGCCCATGTGAGGCTGACGAAGGATATCAGCTTTACCAGGGCAAATGCAGCCGATAGTGATGTTGGTGTTTATCTGGGCGATGGCATTTATACCATTGATTTGAACGGCCATACGATAAAGTATCATTACATGACCGGCGGTGAGTTCAGCGATCAGGGAGAACCAATATGTATCGGCGGAGAAGGTAATGAAACTAAAATGCTTGTTATAAACGGACCCGGTTCGATCATCGGCGGGATAACCGGTATAAAAGGCGGGAGCAATAAAAGTACATTGATCGTTAACGGCGGGACCATCAAGGGCATCATGGGCAACGGCATCAGAGGCGGCGGCCTAATCTATATCAACGGCGGAAGCGTGATCGGTAATTTTGGCAGTATTGAATACGAGCAAGGTGTTGTTGTACTTAATGGCGGTGATGTAAAAAAAGTTAATTATAAGCCTTTTAATAAGAAAATGGAGCAGGAGAATGGATATGGTGTGATCAGAAACGGTGTACTTACCGGCCATGCTGTTCTTTGGAGTACCATACTGGATGTCACTGATCTTACTGTCAGCGAAGGTTCATCCATAACTGTGAGAGAAAACGGCGGACTTGTAGTCAGGAACAGCTTTGTCAACAAAGGCACACTCACTCATGAATCAGGTCTGAAAAGTATCGGCGGAGAAGCTGTTATCAAGCCGAGTGCAAATGGCAACTATGCGCCTCCGGAAATAATGTATGACATGAGCTTCAAAAGCCTGGATATACAGGGTAAGGCCCATCTTAAGATCAAAAATGGCGCTGTTGTGACTGTCACTGATGCGTTTTCCTCCGGCACGGACAGCAGTGTAGTCGCTGAAAACGGAACGCTTCGGCTGCTGGGCAGCATAGATCACAAAGGCCGATCCGAGGGTTTGCCGGAGCTTGCGGCGCTGGAAAACCACGGCGGGGGTCCTGGCGGCGGCCCAGGCGGCGGAGCCCCGGTGCGTGATTTTATCCATGAGACCATAACAGCCCGGCGGCTCAAGGGACTTGGATTGTTCCAGGGTGTCGGTACGAATCCTGACGGCAGCACAAACTTTGACCTTACCCGCAGGCCTTCACGGGTAGAGGCACTGGTCATGCTGATACGTCTGCTTGGCAAGGACAATGAGGCGAAAAACGGCGACTGGAAGCACACATTCACCGATGTGCCAGGATGGGCTGACAAGTATGTGGGCTACGCATATGAAAAAGGGCTTACTAATGGCATTTCTGCTACTGAGTTTGGCACCGGCGAGGCCACCGGTCAGATGTACCTGACTTTCGCTTTGAGGGCGCTTGGATACTCTGACGCTGCCGGGGGCGATTTCTCATGGAAGGAGCCGGAGAAACTGGCGATGGATATAGAACTCCTGCCACACCGCGTCAACATGTCAGATTTTCTCAGGGGCGACGTGGCGCTGGTTTCCGATTCAGCGCTTTCGACCAGACTCAAGAACAGCGAGAAAACTCTTCTTGACAGGCTGATAACTGACGGTGCGGTGATGAAGCCTGACAACAGCGGGCTGATCAATGCTTTAACCACTCCGGGCAATGCGTCCGTCACGCTGACCGGTGATGTGATCATTGATATGACAGGACTTGAGATCGACGGGGGAAAGGAAATCATCCTCAATGGCTTTACGCTGGCCCTGACAGGATCTTATCGCATAACTGACAAAGCCTATCTGGATATCAATCCGGGCAAAGGCCCTGATACAGGGGCTTTTGACATATCCACCCTCAGATATGATCATAGGGAACTCACGGTCGATTTTTCAGGAGAGCTGCCAATCATGGAAATACAGCCCGGCACGATAGCGGGCCTGCCTCCTGAGGGCTATGACGTCTTCGTACACAGGAATCCCGACGGTCGGATTGTCATTACCAGTATGCCCATGCAATAGAGCGTGAAATACTGCTCAAAATATCATGTTCAGGCTGTGATTAACGGAGTCATTGCTCAAAAAATATGAGTCTAGGCTGTGATTAACGGAGTCATTGCTCAAAAAGTGCCGGTCTAGGCTGTGATTAACGGAGCTATTGCTCAAAAAATATGAGTCTAGGCTGTGATTAATGGAGCTATTGCTCAAAAAGTGCCGGTCTAGGCAACATTTTATCGATCTGATGCTCAAATAAGTTGGTTTATTGGTTGAATCGAGTTACATAATGTGGACTTTATGGTATTATGTATACTAAAGTACGTTTTTTTTACCTCATTAATTACTGATTTTGAGCAAGACAAACAAATTGACCATTAAATAGCTAAGAGAAGGCCATAGCTCTCTATATTATGATGAGCATAGTTACGGTATCAACAGAGTAGGTCTCCTGCGGATCGCTCTCTTTGCCGATGAATATATTGAAAAGACAGAAAAGCAGCTCAGATTGATTTACTGATCTGAACTGCGATAAAGCAACGTATAGGATATGTTGAGCTAAACAGCATGAAGAAAAAATGGGGGATTGCTACCTTTACTTATTATACAGCCTGTAAATGAAAGAAGTTTACAAAGCTGTGATCTGTGTTAGAGTTAAACCGGATGATTATTAACTGAGAAGGATGGATGATATGGGAAAAGGGCTGGATCTATTGTCGAACAAAGGGAAAAAATATATGCAGCTTGCATCTATCAACTGCAAGGCTATCAGTGTGTATAACGAAAGGATACTATCCGCAATGGCGCTGATAGGAGGAATCCTGATGATGCTTCCAGTGTTGGCAGCACCTTTCAGTGAGACAAAGACAAAGGCTATTCCTGTCTATTTGCTGGCGGCGGCGTTCTTTCTCATCCTGTTTTGCATATTCAGGCTTTCTTTTATGAAAAAGTACGCTCTTTCCGGGTTGTATATCTGCTATTCTGTCTTTTTTGCACTAGCTATTTATCTCAGTGTAGTTCACACACCTGAAATGCGGGCAACGATTTTACTGGGAGCGTTTTGCATTATGCCCCTCGGTTTGATTGACCGCCCTGTACGAATAAATACATTTGTGTTTTTTTGGTTTACGATACATACAATTTTAGCGTATAACCTGAAACCACAATATGCACTCGACGATACGATCAATAGCATATGCTTTGCCGTTCTCGGGTGTTTTATCGGAAACCTTATGATATGGGGGCGTTTAGAAGGTTATGAGGCTCATAGATTATTGACTATTGAAAAAGAAACAGATGTGCTGACAGGTCTTTTTAACCGGCGTAAGCTTTTTGAAACCCTGGCAGTCCTGGAAACAGCAAACGCAGAAAAGCCATCCGGAATCTTGATGATTGATATAGATCACTTTAAAGAATTTAACGATAACTATGGCCACGCTGCCGGCGACAAATTCATGAACCATCTGGGAGAAGTATTTACAAAATTCGCACAGAATTTTCGGATGTGTTTCTATCGCTACGGTGGTGAAGAGTTCGTGGTAATAGCATATGGATATGGAGAGACAGAATTATTTTCCATTGCAGAAAGCCTTCGGATCGCAGTACAAGGTATAGATATAAATGGTTGTTCTACTACAGTGAGTATCGGCGTAGCATACTGTGGCGACATACAGGTTAAAAATTATGAAAAAATAATAGATCTGGCTGATAAGGCTGCTTATTCCGCTAAACACGCGGGACGAAACAAAGTGTGTGCCGAACAGAGGACTGTTTGAAAGGTTAAGTGCAGGCTTATCAATGCTTTAGTCACTCAGGGCAATGCGTCTGTCATACTCACCGGTGATGTGATCATGGAAATACAGTCAGGCACGATAGCGGGCCTGCCGCCTGAGGACTATGGCGTCTTTGTACACAGGAATCCTGGCGATCGGATTGTCATAACCAGTACGCCCATGCAATAGAGCGTGAAGTGCGGCAGCCGTTCTGATTTTCAAGGACTGCGGCGTGTAAAACGGATCTTCTGGGTGCCTGATACAGTTTTGATTTTTCGGGACCACGGGGTACAAAACTGTTTCTTCTGGGTGCACCCCCATTCTACATAAAAACCAGGACTGTACTTGATAAATGGACCATCTACTTATTCGCACTGGACCGAAATTCAGGTAAAGTCCTGGTTTTGCTTACTGAGTGGACCGAAATTCAAGTAGAGTCCTGTTTTTTTTTACTGAGTGGACCGAAATTCAAGTAGAGTCCTGGTTTGTTGACATAACGAGGAGTTGTTAGTGATTATTGCACAAAAAATCGATTTATCCAAAGAAAACCTAGACTATACTTGATAAATGGACCACCCGCCTATTCAGAGTGGACCAAAATTCAAGTAGAGTCCTGTTTTTTTTACTGAGTGGACCGAAATTCAGGTAAAGTCCTGCTCTAGTGTACTGAGTGGACCGATTCTGCTACCAATAAATTAAAAAAATGGTTTGCAAAGGTTATTTTCGTTATACTGGAAAATGAAGAGGTATGAAAGAGTGATAATAAAGGAGGCCATAAAAGTGAGATTAAATGTCAGCAAGTTGATTTTACTCTCAGTATGCTTTGCTTTCATTTTGATAATATTTACCGCAAATGTATTTGCGGCAGCACCGTCGGCTCCAGATCTGGCACCAGAATCAGACACGGGAATATCAGATACTGACAATATTACAAAGGATACTACTCCAACCTTCATAGGAACAGCAGCGGCAGGTAGTCAAATTCGGATTTATATAAATGAAGATTTAGCGAGTACAGTATCAGCAAATGATTCAGGAGTCTGGAGTTATACGCCCGGTTTTTTGGCAGATGGACTTATATCATAAGAATAAAAAAGAAGTTGATGGAATATTCGGTGAATTTTCGCCAGAACTATCAATTACGATCGATACAACAGCACCTTCTGCAATCACTATCTCGGGGCAAGACTGCATTATGGGCAGGGGAAGCCTGACACTTACAGCAGTAAACGGGCCATTATCGGATGCAGCATTTCAAGCCAGTGGACAGGCATTTTCCCAATAGTTGATGGCGGTTCTGCCAGCGTGACTTTTGCTGACAAGAGAGATATCGGCAATGCAGTAGGACTCGCAATACGTTTATTTGAAAGGGTTAAAGGGAAGACATATATTGTCGGAGGGTTTAATGCCAGTTGGCTGCAAATCAAGCAAGCTTTGGATTCGTATTACAGTACGAAGAAATCTTATTTGTCACTATCAAAATCTGAGGCTGAAGCAATGCTTGGATTGAGAACGGCAGAATTCATAAGCAACCCAAGACTGTACAACGATCAAAGCTTCAGGCGTGAGACCGGATACTCACCAAGATATGTACTAAGTGATGCAATTGAAAGTTAATTATGTGAATAGACTTTGGTGTTGATTTATCATAAATTCTATATCACCTGTAAGTAGAAAAAAAGCACAAATCAAAAAAGACGATAATGAATAAGACCAGTTGACAAACTATATTATATATTACTATAATACATTATTATTAATGGGAATGAAGTTCTCCCTTGGTTAAAACCTAAACCGCTTATTAAGCTGATGACTTCTGCGGAAAAGTATCGCAGGCTCATCGGCTTTTTTATTGTCTGCTTAAGATGGAGGAGAATTGCATGTTGTTATCAATTGCACTAATATTCATAGTCGGGATGGTGCTGGGGAAGATATTCGAAAAAATCAAGCTTCCGAAATTGCTTGGAATGCTATTGACTGGTATCCTATTAGGACCATATGCTTTAAACTAAATAGATCCTGTTATTTTGGATGTATCGACAGACCTAAGACAAATAGCTTTGATTATCATACTAATCAGAGCGGGTCTGAATCTTGACATTAAAGATCTTAAGAAAGTGGGACGTCCCGCAATTCTCATGTGTTTTGTTCCTGCCTGTTTTGAAATCGCCGGTATGTTGATTTTAGCGCCTGGACTTTTAGGCATCAGCCTGTTGGATGCGGCTATAATGGGCTCAGTTATTGCAGCAGTTTCACCGGCAGTTGTCGTTCCACGGATGCTCAATCTCATGGAAAGTGGATACGGCAGAATGAAAAACATTCCTCAAATGATTATGGCTGGGGCTTCAGTTGATGACGTTTTTGTAATAGTCCTATTTACTGCTTTTACTGGATTGGCTCAAAGTGGAAGTATTTCGCTCACCCATTTTTTGAAAATACCATCATCAATAGTCTTTGGCCTTATAGGCGGAGTTATGGCAGGTCTAATACTATCGATCCTTTTTACCAGATTTCACATTAGAGATACCGGTAAAGTGATCATTATTCTTTCTGTATCATTTTTACTTGTTGCACTTGAGCATGCAATGAACGGGATTGTAGGATTTTCTGGGTTATTGGCTGTAATGGCATTAGGTGCATCTATTCAGCAAAAAAAGTATGAGGTATCCAAACGCCTTTCAGGTAAGTTTTCTAAACTTTGGGTTGGAGCTGAGGTGATCCTGTTTGTTCTTGTTGGTGCAGCTGTTAACATAAAATATGCTTTTGATGCTGGCATTCTACCAATCCTACTGATCGTCGGTGTGATGATATTCAGAATAGCGGGAGTTTATATCAGTCTTCTGGGAACAAAATTGAATTATAAAGAGAAGATTTTTTCATGCTTTGCATATATGCCGAAGGCCACTGTTCAAGCAGCAATTGGAGGGTTGCCTCTGGCTATGGGCCTGGCTTCAGGAGAAATTATTTTGACAGCAGCAGTAACATCCATAATTATAACCGCACCTATCGGGGCACTGCTTGTTGACAGATCATATAAAAAATTACTTACTAAATAGGAAAGTCCATATAAAGATGTCAGCATCTTTTTATAAGATTTGACTGGATGGAAAATTATTGATATTATCAGGTCGGGGTAAAAGTCAAAGGTTATGCCGGTAGATAAGGAGCAATTACGTGAATATCAGGTGTTTATACGAAAGTTTGTCTTGTATTAATGAGATAAAAGTAATAGGGAAAAATGTTGAGGCGGAGGGTACAACCTCTAATGTTATGGGAATAGTTCGCCATGGCATGGAGATGCGCCTTTTGATTTTACAGTATGACAAGAGTTTCCAGCAAAGGATTGAGGAAACTGAGGCGGCGGAACTGTTTGATACTCCGGGCAGACCTGAGAGTAATAGGATGATGATGCGTAGTGACAAAAAAATAGATGTAAATAATCCTTTCCAGTCTGTATTAACAGTGTTCATTGGTGATAGAGAATTTAGAGTTGACAGTTCAGAGCATCGGCGACTGAGTACACAGGATTGGGAACAAATATTGGTGATTGCCCAATTCCTGAATGGTGGATGGCAACCGAATGAAATCGATTATCAAAACATTAATATGCTATTCTTAACCAGTTTGAAGCTAGATGGTGAGTATCTTTCCATTCCGGACTTTAATCAGACTTCAGAGCTGCACTTTGTAATGGGACCTCGCAATGTGGTACATCAAGTGGAAAAACCTATTACTTTAGTCATTGGGGATAAATATCCCGATAAATTTATATTTCGGGATGCAACAACCGATGTGGAACATTGGGTACAGATCAATAGAGTATATCTGGCAGATATGTGGGAAGAAATGGAAAGAGTATTTTCTAATCCTAAACTTCAAGAGCAAATGACTTCTGAGGAAATTACTCATACAAGGTTGGATTTTGAGAAAAAATTTATTGATGTCTGCCCTAAGGGCATGTGTTTTCCCGTAATTGAGTACGAATGTGAGGAAGATATATCTCTGCAGTTTTATTCCAAAGATTTTTTGGATGCAAAACCTCTGCATAGAAGTAATAGCATGGGATTCATACTTCGGACGGATCAGCCTGCAGGTATTTTGGGATTAAAACTGAAAGCTGCTGTTATACAGGAACCAGTCCCGGCAAACACTAATTCAATCGAGGCAGAATTATTTCAATATATTCATACTGTCACTAGTGGTGAAATATGCAATACAAGATGATCTGGTATATTGAGCGGCAAATGGTGAGTGCATTCCAGAGCATGTTGATGGATTATTCTTTTGTTATTTCAATAGAGAGATGAAGGCCAGAAACAAGTTGAGGAGATTAAGCTGATGACTTCTGCGGATAATATCGCAGGCTCATTGGCTTTTTATTGTTGCGGCAAAATTTTTCATAAAAAACAGTCAAGATTTCTTAACCTTTCCCTCAAATGGAAAATTTTTTGATACCCTTGGAATAATGCCGGAGTATGACAAAACGGAACCGGCTGGGAAGAGGTGATTTTATGATTCAAATAACGCGGGTGGACATAGTGGACGGCCAGACGCTGGATATTGAGCTGAGCAACGGTCATCTGATCCTCTTCGACACCCGGCATCTGCCGGAAACGGATCACGGCTATGACAGCCTTCTTGATCTGGAGGTCCTGCCACGTCCGAAAACCGACGGTCGAAACATATTCTGGGCAAACGGTCCACGGATCGCTCTGGATGAAATCCTGCGATGGCTGTTGACATAAACAGTCATATGAATAATAGAAGACTACGTTATTGGGGGAAAGAGGAGATATCGCATGGTAATGAGAAGTAAGACAAAAATTATTTCAATGCTCCTGATTCTGGCAATGGTTATCAATCTGCTGCCAATATCGGCCTTTGCAAAGATCATGGACAGCAAGGCCGCCACAGGCGTGACTCTGACCGCCGGAGACGGTTCGACCGTCATGGTGGACGAAAGCTGGGAAGAGCGGTTCCCATATGGGACATTTGCCTTTGAGGAGAGCCAGATCGTCGTCAATGAGGACGACGGTGCCCGGACTATAAAGGTGTACCGTTTAGGCGGAACAAGAGGCAAGGCACAGCTGACCCTTTCGCTGAGCCCGGTAGTGACCGAGACCGAAGATGGCAATTACAGCTTTGCCAACGCTGCCGGAATCAATGATTTTACTGTCGAGGTGGAGGATACGCTGCCTATCGCCCATTACCAGACCTACGGCATGGCGGCCCAGCCGCTCGTCACTGACGTGCCGGTCAAGGTCACGGCCGTTGTGGAAAATCCCAATACCCTCGATGAGGACGGTGTGACAGTCGCCACCTATGGCAACTCGCTGATCACAGCCGGAGTGGAGGCCGACAGCTATCGCTGGCAGGCCTTCCGAGATGAAATATGGGAGGATGTAGGCGAGGGGGCCTCACTGGATGTAGAAAACAATGTGATCGAGCTCTATGACTTCCGCTGCATCTACACCGTCGACGGTGTTGAATATGGCACCGAATCGCTGCGGGGAGAAGCTTACGTTCCCCTTGATGCCGGAAATGATGAAATACCTGACGATATCGACCGTAACCCGCCGCAGACCTTCCATACACTGGACCTTAAGGACGGGGAATACGATACATATGAATTCTATATGACCTTCGCCGAGGGCGAATGGGTAAAGGAACTCCGCATCACGCCGACTGAAGATGTACTGCATGAAAGTGTCGAGCTGGCGGCGTTCAAAATTGACAGGGCTGAGGGCGGCGAACTCTACGACACGGCCAACACGCTGCTCTTTGCCATTGAGGATAATGAAGAGGCACAGGCCAGCTTTTTCTCCTTCCAGACACTGTCCGTAACTGCGGATAAGGCCGCTGGAACAGCAAAGCTGACGGTGGAACGCACCGGCGCACTTCAATATGTGACGACAGTGGACTACCGCACAGTCGATGGCACTGCCAAGGCCGGAACTGATTACGCTGAGACCAAAGGGACTCTTTACTTTGCGGGCGGTGTCTCGCAGATGAGCGTTGAGATTCCTCTGATTAACGATAATGTGGTGGTTGAAGAAGCCGGCCGGGAATTCACCGTTATTCTGGAAAACCCCATGGGCGGCGGCGAGGATAGTGAAGTCGTCGAAGGAACTGCTGTGGTCAGTCTTTACAACACGGTGGAGAGCGACGAGAAAAACCTTGCCACAATGCTGTCCACACCCGATGCCAATGATGTTTCGGGACAGATTGCAGTGGCCTCCGGAGCCATAGCGCCCACCGGGGGCGAAACCGTATTCGCCAGACCGGTGAACCCGGGCGAGCCCGGTGCTGCAGAGGTTGCCTTCGGTTTGCCTGAGGGCGAGATAGGTGCGCTGGACTACAACGCCACAGGGGGGCGCATCGTCTTTAACCGGACACAGTTCCCGCTGGCGAAGTATTGGGGAGACTATGCTGACCTTGGTGGAAAGGGGACAGCCAACACCGAAACAAATAACACCCAGGCTCTGGCCTATAAAGGCTGGGACGATACGAGTCAAGTCAAGACCGACAGCAATGGATACAGCTACCGCCATGTGGAGAATGTAGACGGAGAAAACGGCAAGCGCAGCAATTATAATACACAGACCTTCGCCGACTTTGACCAGATGTTCAGGTCGGTGGATGTAACCTACCGGGCCGATACCGATAAAAACTGGTCCAATTCCTTCTGGACCACGGTTTGGATCGGTGTCACCAACACGGCAGGCAAGCCGGCCGCGAACATGGGATCACTATACCCGGAGAAGAAGGTAGCCGCAGGAAACGGCGGTACCGACAGCGGTAATCCCCCCAATTATGTAAACACGCCGAGAACCGAAAGCTTTAAGGTGAATACCGGAGCCAGAGGTATTTTCTTCTCCTTCGGCATCGAAGACTGGGCATGGGGCCAGACTGGTACACCAATGGCCAAGGTTTGGATAAAGGCTAGCGCTAAAAGGGCGTATTTGAATAAAGTTCTTCAATATGTCATTCATACGGCAGACGACGACACCATAAAAGCTCTGGGCGATGGAGAGGCAGCCGAGGTCTATAAAAGCATTGCCCCGACGGTCAGCATAACAGAGGGCAAGGGAGGCGTCTACAGTAATGAAAAGGTGTACATCGGCTCGACGCTCAACCTGAGCAACCCCAGCTGGTCCACATACAGCTACGCCACCCAGAATGCGCCAAATACCGGCGCTGTCTACCTGAGCGGCAAGAAAGGGGCCAGTTCCCTCAATGTCGTCAACACAGGTACTGTGGCGAACGGGACCGCGACTTTACAAATCATCGGACGCAGCGGAAAGACCTTTGCCACCGGTGCGGCAAGCCCACTTTCAACAGATGACAGCTACAGTGTAAATGTGGTGCTCAACCGTGAACAGAGGATCGCCGTGGATGTCTCCAAGTCTGTGCCGCGACTGCAAAACGATGGCAGGACCATTGACACGACGAAAATTTCAGAGGCAACAGCGAAGTTCTGGGAGAATTCAGGAACGATCCGGGTAAAGGGAGCAGCCCCAAAGACTGCTGCTGTTACAGGTGATTACGGCGACATTATCGATTTTTCTCCCCAGGATACATCGCTCACAGAAAGCAGCTTTACAGCCGGAGTTGGCAGCGCCGCCACTGTTCTGACAGGCAACTCCAAGGTGTCGAACATAAAATCAGTCAACTTCGGCTTGCCCGAGGAGGACCAGATCCTGTTCAACGGCGTGCTGTACAAAGGAAACGAGGATATTCAGATCCCTGTTTCCATGTTCGGCATGGATACCCTCACCTTTACCTATTACAATTCCGAATTTGTCTCGTCTCTCAGCGATATGACCATAAACATCGCCCGGATCGAGCACTATGTCGACGCCAACGGTAACGGGAAGCTGGACGGTTATCTCAACCAGTATAACCAGTTTGTACTGACGGCGGTAAACGGACGGAAGGACGTTTGGGTCGAAAACCTGACCGAGGCCGAGTATGCAGCAGGGAAATTTACACCGGTCTATGACGGGAATGACAAGACAAAAACCAACCAGCAATTCTTTAAATTTTACTATAATATGGGGCCGCGCTGCCTGGTCGTCCCGGTGGATGGGAACGTCACGGACAGGGCACAGCTCCTGCCTGCCTTCGTAAATGCCGAGACCGACCCGAACCGCCGGGCGGCCCTTTCGGCCGAGATGCAGGGCTACCGCTTTATAACCAGCGGCATATACTCCCAGAACTCCTCTGTGTACAATGCCAATGGTGATGTGGTCATCACCCATAAAGCCGGCGGCAACACCGCAGACGGCAAGCTGATGTACGGCGCCGGGGCCAACGCCACCGAGACGGTGGATATCCCGTTGGGCGGCGACTACAATCCCGTGCCGGCGACATACGTTTATTCAAACGGAAAGACGATCCAGGAATCAAAAATATATGATAAGGATAAGGATGAGGCATACGACGGAAAAGACTACTGGTACATATCCGATGTTAAATTCAAGCGTTCGGACTGGGCGCCCGACTTCCATGGCAACCTGCTCTATAAATTCAGTAAACCTGAGGCCATTTTTGTCTCAGACCCGCTGGTGGGTGAAAATCTGCCTGTCGCCGGACTTGTGACCAAGGCGGGAAATAATGGAGCGATACAGGATGTATACAAAACTCAGGATCTGAATAATTACCTTGGCAGCTTCAACCCCACCGACGCTGTCATGCTGGGGGTACGTCAGCAGACAAAGACCACCGGTGAAATCGCCGGGACCTTTGAAGGCCTTTCCCTGCTGTCCGGAGAGATCATCTCGGGCGAGCATGTCATCGAGGTGGACTCGGTAGCGAACGGGGGTTTCCGATCCATACCCGACGCTTCGGGCCTGAGGAGCACGGTAGGGCCGGGTGACGGCGCAGAGCGTGCCGCGGACAGCGGCAACAGCTCCAACAGTATGCCCGAATTCAACGTGGATATGGGCATCGAGCTGCCGTCACTGAGCGTAGGACTTACCGACTTTGTCACACTGATCATAGACGGCAGTGAGTTTGGCTTCTCCATTGGTATCCCTGTATTTTCCATGGAGAAAAAGGCTGAGAATTACACTGCCAGCGAGGCGAAACGGGGCAACACAGAGTCCAAGTTCGGTGCATGGGAAAAGAAAACGCCAGGCAGCGAAATCGTGGAAAATGCCCAAAAGGTGAAGGATGCCTTTACAAATCCCGGCTCGCTTATCAAATCCGAGGATTGGCAAGCTGCCAATAATAAGGCTAAGGCGGTGGATGCTGCCAATAAGTTCGAGAAGTTTCACAATCCAAAGGCCGATACCGATAAGTTGGTAAAGAGCAAGGGAATGAGCTTCTCCATTGCTGTTAACGTGACAGTCATGTTTAAATGGAGTGCACCCGACCATGCTTACAAGTTTACATCGGCGATGGTCTTCCTCCAGTTCGGCTTCCAGTTCAAGCAGACCATGCGGCTGACCATATGCCCCATTGTTTATGCCTACTTCTGCGTGGGAGCACAGCTGGAGGTGGCGGGCGGCGTCGTTAATGAGCGGGAAGTTGTGGAAAAGGAAAGCGATGCTCTGGATATCAACAGAAACGACATGATCTTCAGCGCCGATGGCGGCGGCTCAACATACACCAACGGTAAAGGGATCCGGACAGCGATGAATTTCAGTACCGGGAGTGCTTCCGGCTGGGAGGTCAAAACACTGGAAAGCGCCTCCGGCAAAAAGCTGATTGCCGGAGACAAGGGTGATGCCTTTACCTTTATCAGCTTATCCGACGCGGTAAATCTATATTTCTCAGGAAAGCTCAAGGTCGAACTGAAGGACGGCGCCGACTGGAAGAACCTGGGCTACGTGTCATCGGACGGGTCGGCTCCCGTATTCGTCATGTTTGACGAAAAGGTTGACGGAGTGGCCGATGAACAGGAGGTGCGCATCACCGTATTGGACGAGAAGGCCGAGTTTGACCGTGTCGTCCCCATCAGCAAGGTGCGCAATGACACCTTTTTCTCCGGTCTGACCCTGTCCCCAAGTATCTTCCTGGAGGTTGGCGTGGGCATTGGTGTTGAGGTGCTCAAGGTTGAAGTTTATTTCAAAGCCAGCATCGGTATCAGCATGTCCATTTTTACCCGCCCGAACAATGCGGCCACCAAGGGTACCCAGCTCCGGGACCCGTCTTCATCTTCAGTCTCTCTCGGTAGTGCAGGTTACGCGGTACGGAGCCCCGGCGATACCGTTTCAGCTCTTGAGGACGATGAAAACGATACATTCAGCTTCGACAGCTTCACCTTCCGGGCCGGGTTCGGCGTTCGTGTGGTGCTGCTGCTCTTTAACTTTGAATTAGATGTAATACAGTTTGGTATAGATTATCAGAAGTCCCAGGTCAACGTTGGCGAGGACGGCTTTAAAAAGAACGGCTGGAAGTTCGCCTGGTATGTGGCAAACGCCAGCCATGAGGTTGGCAGCTACGGGTTAAACGATATCGACCAGAGCGATAGGTTCCCCGACGTGAAGATCACACTGCCCTCCAACACCTTTGCCGCTCAGCAGCTCTTCGGGCCGGAAAAGGCGCAGATGGTCATGGACGAGATCGATGCTATGGCCTTTGACCCGACAAATCTGCCTTCCAAGGAGTTCCAGATCTCCGGCTATTCATCGTCGGGAGATGCATTCCGCCTGGCTAACGGACTTGCTACGGGAACCGACTATCAGCTGCTGACTGTCGACGACAGTAATTACCTGCTCTACACAATCAGCAGGGAAAATCCTGAAAATGCAGTTGACTCCAACCAACTGGTGCTGTCCAAAATACAAAATACCGGTGGTAAGATCGGCCTTGTAAACCCGGTCGATCCCGAAAGCTCAGCCGCCTACATCATCGTGGATGATGACGACACCGGTGATCTGGACTTCACGGCCTCGGTGAGCGGCAACACCATCAATGCCGCCTGGGTAAGCTACAAGAGCAAAACAAGCGTGGCCGGTACTCATGCGCCCACTATGCCGGATGCATCAGTGCCGAGGCCCAGCTACATTTCAGGCGGGAATACGATATATATGGATGGGATCAACTATAAAGAAGCGGCCTTTAACGCGTTCGATCCTAATGAGGCCTATGACATGTGGTATGCCTATTATGATGGGCTTGCAGATATGTCGGCTAAGGAAAAGACACAGCTTGCAAGCTCCGCAGGCAACACCGAGCTCAAAACGGCCAGCTTTACTGTGAATGTGGCAAGTGGGTTCACCGTGCCGCAGGACATTTCTTCGACCACAGGCGCCGGATATATGTTCCAGCCCCAGCTCAGTGACGACGGCAAGCTGGCTTTCTATGCCCGCTCGAACAATTATAGTAATGAAGAAAAATCAGATGAAAAGAATAAGGCGAAGGACTTCTATGACGCAAGCAGGGGAAATGTCTCCACCGGCAGCAATGGCGTCAGCACGGGTGAAGGAGATCCTACAGCCGCATTCCGCTATGCCTACACCACCTCGATGAACGATGTGTACGGCAAAAACACCCAGTTTATGTTTACTTATAAAAAAGATGACGGGAGCCTTGTCTATACCGGTTTTACTCCTAACGGTTGGGATGGGCTCGGCATGCGTTTGATCAATTCGTCCATGGTGACGCTGCCCGACAACACCTTCTACCTGGCCTATACTGCCAGCGTGACCGAGACTGAAGTAACCTCGCCCGAAGTTTATGGTGACAGGAATGTGCACAAGCTGTACCTGCAAAAGGGCAGCGTTGACACAGACGGAAATATCGTGCTGGAGAATGCCAGGATGCTCCGCCAGCTGGTGGACATCAATCAGAACGGCATGAACGCTTCGCTGCTGGGCGGCCTGCAAACTATAGCGAGTATGAATGGCGGCGGAGATACCACCACCCCGGACGGCGTATATGTAAACACGGACGGTACGGGTGCAAAGCAGAGCATTGCCTTTGAAGATCCTTATTTCGGCAGCGTCCGTTTCCTGACCGGTATCCTCGGCAGCCTGGACGGCACTGAGGAGAACTTTGGCGAAAGCCTCCAGTTTACGACCCTCGGCGCGGAAAAAGAGCTCTTCCTGCTGTTTGAAATGAATGGCAACAGCTATATTATTCCCAATTCGAGCCTTGCATCAATAACGGCAAGCGGCGAAGCTGGCGGAAAGGGAAAGATCATCCCCTTCTTCAGCTCCACCGAGGATGACCGTACCCGCAGCAACGTAGTGATCGGCGCTGACGGCGACGGCAACATATCAGCTGTCTATACCGACACAGTACCGGGCAGTACTAACAATGCCATTTTTGTATCCAAGTACGATCCGGATACAGCCTCCTTCGGCCTCGGCCGTATGTTAGCCATGAACTACATGCAGGTTTATGAAGATTCAGTTGCCGGCGGCTGGACCCAGGAGCAGATCGAGCAGGCTTTCTATGGCAAGCTGGCCGGATATAATAAAGGCGGTATGTCATCCTTTGTATTCTCCAATCTGGATATTGCACTGGGACTCAAAAAATCCGAAGCCTCCGGCGAATCGTCAGGCTCCGGAAAGCCGGCCACGCTGGTGATCCTGGCTCAGGGGACCCAGACTGCACTGGAGGAAGCGGACTATATCGGACCTGGGGAGCAAAACACCGATGGCACAGCGAAGACAAAGGTTATTCTGCCCAAGTATAATAACGGCGTGCTGCAGAGTACCACCGGCTATTATGCCCTGTCCTTCGGAGTGGGTGAAAAGACCGTCGGCGAGGGGAAGATACTGTTCCCCGTCCGCGACTTTACACCCGGCGCTATCCTGCAGCCATCAATTTCATTTAAGAACAGCGGCGATGTGCCGCTGCGCGGTTCATCAACCGAACCTATCACACTGCAGCTTTGGATTTCAAGCGAGCCTGATATAGATGGAAATGTATCGCCAGGCGGTAAGATGCTGGCAGAGTGGAAAATCGAAGAAAATATCGCGGTTGGCCAGACAGTGAGCACCGGCTATGATGAGAGTTTTGAGGGAGCCTACACTTCGTCTTTGCCGGAAAACCTGACAGGCCGGAAGTTCTATTTCACTGTCAGTGAAACCGGAAAAAGCGAAGATAAGCCAAACGGGGTGGAAAACCCGATTAACTACAGCTCCCTCGACGACAAGGTCAACGGCACGGTGCGCGTCATAGAGGCCAAACCCGAGCTTGCCGTTGAAGATGTGAGTTTCTCGACTCTGGAAGTGGCGGGGGACAAGGTCAAAATCGGAACCAGCATGACCGTGACCAACCGCGGCGGTGCCGATGCCATAGCGCCTTACCTCCAGTTCACCTATCAGTCAGGCCGCACGATGGAGGAGGTCAAGGCCGGCGACACTGGTTACCAGCAGGCGGTTTATGATGCGCTGGACATCTCGGACGGAAGCTTTGAGATCTCCAAACAGACCGAGATCACCACCCTTGACATCGGGACTGACAATGAACGCAGGCTGGGGTTCCTGCGGCTGATAGGCACAGACACTACCGAAAACGAGGCAGCAAGGGTAAACCTTAAAAAGGGTTATTCCCGTACAGTGGACGGCGCCTTCTGGGTGTCCAAGGACGCCTATTGCCTGGCTACTGCTACCGGCAGCCTTAATATTAAAGTGACAGTGTTTGACGATAGTGCGGACATAGACTCCCTTTCATCAACGGGAACACAGACCTCAGCCTTCAGCAACGAGTATAACGCAGGCAACAACACGGTCTATACGGAACTCGAGCCCACTACCTTCTTCACGGCGCCTGACAGGGTGACTGTTCCTCTAGGTACTACCATGCGGCTGAGCGTTCCGGCTGTGACAACGGAGAAGGTCAATCCCCTTATCCTGGTCAAGGAACTCAACGTCAACTTTGATGAGACGACTGAAAACCATTTCGGTGTACTCTATTACAATATGGGCTCCGGCGGTACAGGAAAGGATGGTTATTTGGTCATCAGCCCGTCCTCCGAGGGAAGCGGCGTCATCCGCGTCATCGACTGCAATACCGGAGATTATACCGATATTGCATTTACGGTGACAGAGGCGGGAACTGGTGTCAATATCTTCCGGGACAATAACATCTTCAACTGGTACAATGCAGCTGGGCAGAAGATAAATCCCGAAACCGAGGCGTCCGGAGTCTGGAGCTTCCAGCAGGATGTATCGACCTGGGGCAGCGCCACATCCAACCCCAACGATCTGCCGCCTTATGCAAGTGATCTGTCCCGGGCTCTTGTGAACGGCGCGGCCTTTGAGTTTACGACCCTGGCTGAGAGCATTGACCTCTACTTTGAGGGGACGATCACCGTTTCCTGCGATGCCTCAGGCTTTACGGCACGGGATTACACCGCTGCCGGTGGTGACGGATACGTGACCATCGTGCTGGGCGACAATCCGAATAACGAGGCCAGGCATGTAACCGTCCGGGTGAAGTCTCTGCCGGCCGCTTTCGACAGGATGGCAGAGCACTTCGCGGGAGGCCGCGTCATCCTGCCCGATCCCGGCAGCAAGGCGCCGCAGATCTGGTTCAGCCGCAGCCTGCCGGATACCGCTTCTCTTTTCAGCGAAGATTATACCTCCACCGGCTTTAAGCTGACGGCTTATGTCCTGGACGAGAACGGACTGGCGAATGTACGCCTTGATTCTGGAAATATGGGAACAGCGCTGGAAAGTAGAAATGCTAATGAGTACGATGAGACCTTCCGGCAGTTTGACATCTTTGTGAAGCCTACCGGTTCGGCCGGCACCTTTACCATCACAGCCACCGACAGGACAGGACTGACGACCACCGTTCCAGTTCTGGTGGACTGGTTCAACACAGTGGAACCGGCTGGCACCGACGCCGATAAACCGCTGTCTCTTGACACGGACTGGATTTATCGCGACGGGGCGGGACAGCTCTTGACGACCATTGATGATGGGGACCAGCTCAAGAAAGGTGAAAATGCGTTTATCACCATAGATGCAAAAGTAGCCGGAGCCCCCGTAGACGCCGAGGTGACGGTACAATACTACAATGTGAGCATCATCACAGAGGAGATCACTTACACCCTTGAACAGGAGGACGTAAGCGGAGCGTGGAAGCTAGTCAAAACGATTGCCCGGACAGACAGCGCCGGCATATCCGTGGCCGGATATCCGGTCGTGACGGAGGAAGCCGCGACGGAAAGCACCGTACTGCCAGACAATACAGTGACATCTATTACGGATGCTCAGTGGCGGTCGGTCGTGATAGATAACGGCGAGTACCCGATAGCTAAAAACGCAGTCTACAAGGTGACCGCGGCGAAGGATGGCGTAAGTGCAACCAAGCTGTTGTTTATGAACAGGATCAACACTGATCTGCCCGGTATAGAGGCTGCATATGTCTCTGCAGCGGCAGATGAGGGTGTTTATATCGGATACCAGGCAAAAAAAGGAGCGGCCAGCCGAAGCGGCATTGATCGCGTTAGCGTTAACGGATACGAGATATTCCGGTATTCGGAGAGCGGAGCAGGACAGAATGCCGTCTCAGGCCAGTTCCTGATCAAATATGGAGGCCTGTACGAATTTTCAGCTTTTGATGCCGCGAATAATGAAAATATGACGACCTATACGGCTGACATTTCTATTCAGGTCCTTGGCAACGACTTTGCCGCCATTCAGGGATCATATAAAAGCAATGGCAAGGTCACCCTTGATCCGACAAAAATCATCGGAGGGATCTACGACAACGTCATATCCAATCCCGCAGTAAACGACTATGCCAATGTCTACGACCTTGCGCTGGTAAGAGAAGTGAATGCCGTGAGTGAGAGCAGCAGTCAATTCGACACCTTTGCCGACAACCTTTCGTGGCAGAGGGAGGTTGTCTTTGAGGATCTGGCAGCAGGCGACTACATACTTTATGTCAGGGATGCAAACGACACGCCGGACGATTCGACTGCTTCTGATTATCTCATCTATCCGTTGACTGTGGCAAACATATCAGTTGGATTTGCAGCTGCTGTCAGCTCTGGCAGCGATACGGGGAAACCTCTGATCAAGGTCACAGCAACTGGCGGCAGCGGCGAATATGAGATTTTCGCCATGCTGCGCAGCAACAGCACCGATCTGCTGGATGCCGACGGGATAACCACCGCGATAGCTGATGATGCGGAGGGCAAGCTGGAGTGGGAGGTCAATGGCGGCAAATATACCCTGAATGACTGCGAGACAGGCTGGTACCAGATCGCGGTCCGGGACAGGAATGTGCCGGAGAACTTCTACACCGAAATGGTTTCGACCATTCAGCCGACCGGAGGCGGAAACACCACAGGCCCGACCGTTACAGGTCCGACCGTTGTCCAGCCTCAGGCAGCCTATTTTTCAGAAATTATCGAAAGAAACCAGCAAGGCAATGTCATTCTTCAGAATAAGAACTGTATTGTACTTGTACCTGCCGGTATGCTGAAGGAAGGCGATAATCTGGAAAGTCTGCTTATTACAGTGCCTGATACGCTGAATGGATCGGCCGCCGGGAATATCGTCAGGTTTGTCGGCGCCGACGGCACAATAAGAATTATCCCATTCAGCCTTGTTTCCGACGGGCGTGTGTACTATGTTGCCGATCAATACGGTTTCTATGAGATAGTACAGAACGTTGCAGCGTTTACAGACACCAGTCGTCACTGGGCAGGAGATGACATCGACTTCGTGTCGGCGAGGGGCCTGTTCGGCGGCATTGGCGGCGGCAAATTCTCGCCCGACACATCCATGACCCGAGGCATGTTCGTAACTGTTCTCGGCCGTCTGGCAGGAATCGAGAGGGGTAAACATACTGCTCAGAGATTCCGGGATGTTGGGATCGGAAAGTGGTATGCGGATTATGTGGCCTGGGCGTCAGAAAACGGACTGGTTTCGGGCCATGGTGACCAAATGTTCGGACCCGACGAGGACATCACGCGTGAGCAGATGGCCGTGATCCTTTATAAATTCGCCCGCTTCATGGGCCTGGACGTTGATAGTACCGGCTCGCTGGATACCTTCAGCGATCGCGGTGAGCTGTCAGGCTGGGCTGAGGAAGCTGTCAGGTGGGCAGTGGGCATTGGGCTGATGAACGGAAGAAGCGAAGATAAGCTTGGACCGACGGGGATTTCCACCCGTGCAGAGGTGTCTGCAATGATCAGGCGATTTATCGAGTACTATCTAAAGTACACGGAGAGTAAAGAGCCAGAGCTTTAAGAAGATGATCAGCCAGAGGAATAAAGACATAAACAACACCGAAAAAAGGAAGTGTTTTTTATCAAACGGATATCCATATTTTTGTGTGCAGTCATGATTCTCTCCCTTGTTTCCCAGTCTGCCTTCGGGCTGGCTGGGACGGCAGATGCTGCAGAAATGCCCGGGCTGGCTGAGCCGGCTTATGACGGATACATCGTCAAGCTGGCGGAGGATGCACCCTCCCTTTTATCCAGAAGCTCCGCTCCACAGGGGACTACCGGTTCCTATTTGGTGGTTGGGAGCCTGGAACAGGCCCGACTGCTCCCGGCGGAATGCGTAGAGTATATTGAGCCAAATTACATTGTCGAGCTCTATGATGACCCAGTACCGCCGAACGACCCGCTTTACCAGTCCAACCAGTGGTCCTTGCGGCAGATCCGCGCAGACAGCGCTTTTGCACAAGGCCTGGAGGGAGACGGAGTAACGATCGGGTTTGTCGACTCCGGCATTATCGCAGGCCACGAGGATCTGGACTATGCACGGATCACAGGAGAGGATTTCACTGGGGACGGCGAGACCTTCAACGGTGACCTGACCGGACACGGGACCTTTGCTGCAGGTGTGATCGCCGCCCAGACCCAGAACGGAAAGGGCATTGCAGGTATCGCGCCAAAGGCGAAAATAAATATCTATCGTGCCTTTTCCGGCAAGACCACAACTATCGCGGCGGTTGTAGGCGCTATTAATGCCGCGGTGGAGGATGGCTGTGACATCCTCAATATGAGCCTGGGTACTACAAGCACATCACAGCTATTGAAGCAGGCCGTCGATGAGGCCGAGGCCAATGGCATGATCCTGGTCGCCGCCGTCGGTAACGACGGGGAGACCCAATCAGCGTCCGTACTGAAATATCCGGCGGCTTACAACAGCGTAATCGGTGTCGGTTCGGTGGGAAGCGGTCTGGAGTACTCATCGTTTTCTCAGCGAAACAGTTCGGTCTATGTGACAGCGCCCGGAGAAGCGGTCTACAGCCTTGGAATCGCCGGGAGCCAGGCTTATTCCAGCGGAAGCGGGACTTCCTATGCGGCGCCGGTAGTGGCGGGTATGGCCGCTCTGGCCCTGGGTTATGACGAGGACATCACGGAGGATGGCGTTCGCTATCTGTTAAGGAAAACCTCCATAGACAAGGATGCGGCGGGCTATGACCAGAAATATGGCTACGGTGTGGTCGATATTGCCGCATTTATTGCCGAGATGAAGCGTTTGTTTGGTATTACATATGAACTCAATGAAGGCAGTCTGCCGGAAGGCGCGAAAATCACATACGCTGTCACGGAAGACGAATTTGATTTGCCTGTGCCGACAAAGGACGGATATGTGTTTGGCGGATGGTACGAGGCAAGCGATCTGAGCGGTGCCGCAATAACAAGGATCCCGGCAGGGAGCCTGGGGGACCGGAGGTTTTTTGCGGCCTGGACTGCGCAAAGCGCAGTGGCTCTCAGATCCGTCATGGTGGACGGACAGGCCGCCAGTCTGGAGGAGGACGGGTCCTATTTCGCCTATCTGCCCTATGGAACAAATCTGTCGGGACTGACAGCGGGCAATATTGTAGCTTCGCCTACGAATGAGACCAGCGTTGCGTCAGCTTCAAGAAAGGCCGGGACTGATAATGAATGGATCATCAGTGTAAGTGTACCGGGGGGAGCATCCATGGAGTATACGCTGCGTGTTGAGGTTATGCCGCTTCATGCAGCGCAGGAGGAAAGGATACAGATCGGCCAGGCGGCTCCCGCATCCCTGGACGGCCTGACGGCTGCCGAGCCCTATACGGACGACCCGCGTCAGTGGTTCCTCAACGGGACCAGTGAAACACTTCCGGACGATTTTACCTTCTATGCTTCGGTGAGCAATGGCAGCGGAGAGGTTTCACTTGTTGATTCGGGTGAAGGGTACGCAATCAGATATATCCCTGCACCGGAAGACGCGGGGGAAGAGGCAGAGGTTTTGGTTTACGGTGTGACCAACGGCGTTCAGACCCTCGATTTTGTCACTGTGAGAATAGATGTGTCCGAGCTTCCCGAGAGCCAGTCGGTTGCAGAACCGGAGGCTGCCTTTGACCGATATACACAGAGTGAAGTTGCACTGGTTTTAACTATGTATGGCAACAGCGTCGCCGGTGTATCTATTGACAACGGGGCGCTGGCAGCTGGTCAGTATACTTTGTCTGAGATCTCGGCTGATGGAAAGACCCGCCTGATCCTATCGGCGTCTGCTGTTTTCGGCCTGTCTGCAGGGCTTCATACGGTCGAGATCAGCATGAGCGCCAAGGAGCCATGCCTTGTCACACTAACTGTTTCGGACAGCGCTCCCAGATATACTGTCACCTTTTTCAATGGGACAGCGGCCTATGATACGCGGGCAAATGTCAGGGAGGGCAGTACAGTTTCGCTGCCCATACCGCCAATACAGGCAGGCAGTGCCTTTGGCGGATGGTATACAGCAGAAGGTATTCAATTTACCACAAGCTCCAATGTTACACGGGACCTGTCCCTTTATGCCAGGTGGAACGCAAACAATGAAAACATTGGCGGCGGCACCGGCGGTGGTGGCGGCGGTGGAGGCATTGGCGGAGGGGGTATTGATTTCGGCGGAGGCGGAGGCGCGATAATTCCGCAGCAGGAAGAGGAACCAGATACTCCACCTATAGACGAAGAAGCGTTAGATGATCCTTTGCTTGATGCCGAAGATGATAAAAATGTACCGGCATGGGAAAACACATTTACTGATGTCGATGAGGACGACTGGTTTTATGAGGATGTGCGATTCGCAGTGCAAAATGGCCTGTTCAAAGGCACGCACGACAATACCTTCGACCCTGGCATGCCATTGAGCCGGGCGATGCTTGTTACATCGATATACAGGTTTCACCATCAGGGCATTCCAGAAGGGGTCGCGTATCAAAATACCTTTGTCGATGTGCCACAGGATGCCTACTACAGCGATGCAGTGGCGTGGGCCAAGGAGGCAGGCCTTGTTTCCGGTTTTGACAATGTGCATTTCGGCCCTGACGAGTCCATCACCCGGCAGGATCTGGCGATGGTGCTGATGCGGTATATCGGGATGATCGGGACGGAATACATTACGACTCAGGAGTATATATACTTCGCCGACGAGGCGGAAATCTCGGATTATGCAAAGGACGCCATACAGACACTTAATAAACTTGGGGTTTTGAACGGCATCGGTGATAACCATATCGCTCCCAGAGACAGTGCAACACGGGCACAGGCCGCGGCGATGCTTCGTCGATTCGTCGAGAAGGTACAGCGGTTGTAGCCCGGCGGAACATTCAAAAATTTATTATGTTATAATAGTTGTAGCACTTAATATATAACGGAGTGGAAAGCCGGAAATGAAGAAAGAAATACTTTGGATCGAAGGTATTCCTGCGATCCTGTGGGGAAAGACATCTGAAAAAATATATATCCATGTTCACGGAAAGATGAGCAGAAAAGAATATGCGGAACAGTTTGCAGTGATTGCAGAGAGTAAAGGATATCAAACACTTAGCTTTGACCTGCCGGAGCATGGAGATAGATTTGGTAGTTCATATCGGTGCGATGTGTGGAATGGAATGCACGATCTATATGTGATAGCGGACTATGTATTTTGCAAATGGAATCATGTATCCCTGTTTGCCTGCAGCTTGGGAGCTTATTTTGCATTGAATGCATATGCTGAAAGACCTTTTATCAAGTGCTTGTTCCAATCACCGATTGTGGATATGAAGTGGCTTGTTGAACATATGATGGTATGGTCAGGTGTAACAGAAAGGCAGCTTGAAGAAGAGAAAGAGATAGCTACAGATATTGACACTCTTCGATGGGAGTATTACCAATACTTAAAAACACATCCAATCGCCAAATGGCCAATTTCTACATCGATCCTCTATGGAGGCAAAGACAATCTGCAGCCATATGAAAGCCTGCAAGCATTCAATGACAAATTCAAATGCCGATTGACTGTATCTGAACAGAGTGAGCATCCATTCATGGGCCCATCTGATCATGATATTGTGGAGCAATGGCTGATAGAGAATTTGTGAGGTGATTGTGGAAATGGACATAAGTAATGAATTGATTGAAAATTTGGACAGATTACATACAACAGAATTGGGAGCAGTAAGAATCAAGAGAAACCTCACTTTGGATATGGATAATGTAGTTGATTGGTGTAAAACACTAATAGAATCACCTGATGCCATCATCTCAAGACGTGGGAAGAACTGGTATGTTAATGCAGACGATCGTGTCATAACTGTAAACGCTCATAGCTACACGATTATTACAGCACATAAGTAAAAGAAGTGAAATAGAGCTTTTTTCGGCTCTATTTGCAATTCAGGCCGGAATTACTACATTTCACGCTGGAAAATGCTCTTTTCTCATAAAATCCATTATACTGACTATGAATGAAAGCTTTTTACCTTGAGGAAGGAGCATAACAATGAAATTTCGAACAATACGATTTGCAAGTATGCTGATCGCCCTGTGTATGGTATTGACCATGCTCTCAACTGCGGCGTTTGCAGCCAGCGCTGTGCCGAGTAAGACGAATTTTGTCATGAATGGCAAGCCAGTATCTGTCACAGCCGCATACTCAATAGACCGTACCAATTACTTGCAGCTTCGCGCAATAGCAGCGATGCTGAATGGTACCTCTGCTCAGTTCGATGTTGGCTATGATGGCCAATATGCATTGATCGAGCCAGGAAAACCATATAGCGGAAAAGTTACTGAAACCAAGCTTCAAGACACAACAAACGTCCGGCAGAGCAGCACAAAGTTCAAGCTGAACGGAAATGTCTTTACATTTTCAGATGCCCGATTGATCGACGGCGACACCAATTACATACAATTGCGTGAATTTGCGCAGAAGCTTACCGGCACTGCCTCACAGTTCAATGTATACTGGGACAATGCGGCTGGACAAGCAGTCATCCAACCTGGCGTGGCTTATACCGGAAATGCGCCTGCAGGCAGCGGCTCAACACCCGCAAGCGGCTCGACACCTGTAAGCAACACCGCCACACCGAAGCCAAAGGGGGGCACCAAAAGAACAATCAACATGGAGAATCTGCTCACCCTTGAAATCTCGAATACTTATGCCTATTCCCGTGTTCTTGGTTACGATCCGTCAGGTGCAACGACGGTTCACTTTGTAGTCGTTCCTGAGGGTGCAACGATAAAATGCACAAAGTATACACCTCCATATGATACTGAATATTGGCAGCAAAATGAGTATACGATTGCAGCTTATAACGCCATGTCTTTTGAAAGTGGCGCACTGTGGCCTACAGTAACATATGAGAGTGAGTATGATGACTGGGAAAGGGCAGGGATCTCACAAGGAGGCTCTATTACAGCAGTAAACGGCATGGAGTATAATTTTAATACCTCGACAAGTGACAAGGCGATCAAATCAAAATACGGCAATGTCGGAGCAGCTTTTTTCATCGTAAGGATATTCGTAGTCCCCGAGGATAAAGCGGCTAAGATCGGCGGTCCAAAACCCAAAATAGCTGATTCGAAGACCACGATTCAGGAGTACTATGCTCCATCCGGTTCGGCTCCGCTGAACTACATTCTGGACCCCGAAGCTTTGCTGTTAAAGCATGACGGCTGGTACGCGCTTATGTATGATCACGTGGACGATATCTTGAATCTGAAAATCGATGCAAAAGGAAACGCTGAACTCCGTGACGAAACGCCCTTTTATGTGGATAGAATGGGGAGCAATAAGGTTACACTGCGAATGGCGGACGGGAGGTATTTGGGAATAGACGGCACCGCAGCCGACAAGGTAAGAGTGAAGGCGATAAGTAGTCCATACCTTTGGAATATCTATTTTGAGAACAACGGCGGTTTTTTTGAGAACAACAGGTACAGCCTGCGCCCGTCCACGAACACCGGTCTGGTACTCACTGCTTCCGGGACAATAAAGGAAGGCACGCCCTTGATCCTGTCCGCACAAAAAAGCATGGACGCTCCCAAGAATGCAGAGTTCACGTTTTTCCTGACGGATGTGCCGAAATCGGTGAGCTTTGCATACACCAGTGATGAACTGGAAGATGGCGGTGTTTACTATATAAAGTCGTCAAAAGACCCAAGCTTTGTCATCGATGTGAATGGGAAAAAGAAAAATGACGGTGCGAATCTTATTCTTTATACGAATAATGGCGGCGATCATGAGAAATTCAGGATAACAAAAGTGAAGGATGATCAATACACCATTCAGTGTGTTCATTCAGGCAAATGGTGGACGAGCGGCGGGAAAAAAGGAGCGGTACTGACACAATCCGGCTCCACAGACAAGAGCGCCATCACCTTCACAATAAAAAGGCAGGGTGATGGAACCTACCGGATCATGGACAGTAAAGGATTTTATGTAGGTATATCTTCCGGAAAAATCGCGAACTTCACCAATATCATACTGTGGACAGAGGCATCAGACGTGAGTCAGACATACTTATTGGAAAAGGTCAAATAGCCTGTTCGTTAAAAAAGACTGCTCACGGATATTGAACAAAACAACTTGAAAATTGAAAGAGAATTTGGTATGGAGTACTATGCCGAGGACTATATAAGTAGATTGGTATCAGGGGATTCCAGCCTTCAGGATCAAACTATTTGTCTGATTTTCAGAAAGGTGGATCAACAATCACAGGTATCCTGACGGTCTGATAGTAATAACCAGTATACCGGTCAATAGAGCATAAAGCGCTGCCGATGGCTGGCTCATTGCTCAAAAAATATAAGTCTAGGCTGCAATTGACGGGCTCAATGCTCAAAAAATATAAGTCTAGGCTGCATTTAACCGATCTTGTGCTGAAATAAGTTGATTTTTCGGTTAAGCAAGATTACAAAATACTGTTAATATAGTATTATGTTGACTTAATCGTATTTTATTGACCCCATTAATTGTGAATTTGAGTAAGGCTCACAATTTTACAATCAAATGGCTTTACGCATCACAACTGATGTCGGGAAAGCAGTACCGCCGCTATAAAAGCTGTTCTTAATCATAGAGCAGCTTTTTTCATTCGTGTTCATGCCCCTTTTTATCTCTAAATACAAGAAGACGCCCACCTCTAAGCAGCATATCTCGCGGAAGCGAGGGCGTAGGTGGGTGATGAATTGTTCGGGGTGTGTAATAGTGGTATGTGAATATTTCCCGAAGCATTGCG
>JAEYRV010000045.1 GCA_023435305.1 Bacillota bacterium | reverse complement strand
GAGATTCACCACTGGTATCCATAAAAACACTTTATTGAGTGATTTATCCATGAAGATTGTGTTCTTGAAAATGAAATACTGCGATTTAACGAGAAATATGAAGTAAATTGAAGATTATTGAGGGAGGCATTGAAAAAGCGAAAGATGGATATCCTCTTTATCCATGTGGCCAAATTTTCAATAAAGGGTAGCAAGTATATTGTAGATAAGAGATATAATGACAAATTATACGACTTGTGTAATCTATTTATTGCATATATGCAATAATAACCCCTAAATAGTCTGACCTTAGTTGAAAAAATGTCCAGGTAGAGTAAGTGTACCTGCCCCTGGTTGAAAATATGGCCAGATAGAGGAATGGTTCTTACCACCCACTGGTTGGAAAGTTGGCTAGCTGGATGGTTTCTGCCTCTTGTTGAAATTTTATCCGGGCAGTTGGATTGACCAAGGTCGGATCAAGGCTGGATCATGGCTGGATCATGGCTGGACCAAGGTCGTACCAAGGCCGGATCAAGGTCGGATCATAGCTGGACCAAGGTCGGATAAAGGTTGGATAAAGGCTGGATCAAGGCTAGACCAAGGTCGGATAAAGGCTAGACCAAGGTCGGATCAGGGCTGGATCATAGCTGGACCAAGGTCGGATCATGGCTGGACCAAGGTCGTACCTAGGTCGTACCAAGGTTATGCCGGGACTGTACCTGGAAAATGTACCTAACTGCTATCCATCGTTGGCACGGTTTCGATAACAGCCACTAAGTTGAAATCCGGCCAAAAGATAAAAACCTTTTTATATATCCATATATTGTGGTAAAATACAAAAGTGAATCTTATATATTAAGTACATTTGGAGGATAGCTATGGATAGCAGGGAATTATATGATCTCTGGCTGCAGAATGATTATTTCGATGAAGCAACAAAGAAGGAACTGGAGCAGATAAAAGGCGATCCCGCAGAAATAGAGGAAAGGTTTTACAAGGATCTTGATTTTGGTACCGGCGGCTTAAGGGGAATTATCGGGTCAGGTACCAACAGGATCAATATATATACAGTGAGGAAGGCATCACAAGGTTTGGCCAGTTACCTCCTGAAGAACACAAAGGATGCAGCGGCACGTGGCGTTGCAATTGCATATGATTCAAGGAACATGTCTCCTGAGTTTGCCATGGAAGCAGCAAAGGTATTTGCAGCAAATGGCATCGTTGCGTATCTTTTCGATGAACTCCGCCCAACCCCTGAACTCTCATTTGCAGTCAGGCATCTTGGCGCAGCAGCAGGAATTGTGATCACGGCCAGCCACAACCCCAAACAGTATAACGGCTACAAGGTTTACGGCGAGGATGGGGGACAGCTGCCGCTGGAAGGCTCGGAAGCAGTTTTGAATGAGATCAACGGCATCGATGATATAACAGCCATAAAGTCTGCGGATGAGAAGGAAGCCTCTGAAAAGGGCCTGATACGCATGATCGGCAAGGAAGTGGACGATGCCTATATTAGCTGCCTTAAAACTCTCAGAGTAAACCCGGAAGAGGTAAAAAAGGCTGCCGATTCAATGAAGATCGTTTATACTCCGCTTCATGGCTCGGGAAATAAGCCTGTCAGGAGGATATTGGATGAAACAGGCTTCAAAAACGTGTTTGTTGTCAAGGAACAGGAACTCCCGGACTCCGGGTTCAGCACTGTAAAATATCCCAATCCTGAAGAAAGGGATGCATTCAAGCTGGCGATAGAACTGGCAAAAAAGGAAGATGTGGATCTGATAATCGGTACAGACCCGGACTGTGACAGGATCGGTGTCGTAGTCAGAAATTCTGCTGGAGAATATGTGGTGCTGACAGGCAACCAGACCGGCTGTCTGCTGATGGAATATATTCTGTCTCAGAAAAAGGACACCGGCACTCTGCCAGAAAACGGCTTCGTCGTAAAAACTATAGTAACCAGTGAATTGTCAAGAAAGATCGCAGCCAATTATAATATTGAACTGATAGAAGTGCTCACGGGCTTCAAGTTCATAGGAGAAAAGATAAAGGAGCTTGATGAAACCGGTATAAAGAAATATCTCTTTGGCTTTGAAGAGAGTTACGGATATCTGGCCGGTACCTTTGCAAGGGATAAGGATGCAGTCGTTGCAGCCATGCTTATCGGTGAGATGGCCGCGTACTACAGAAACAGGGGAATGTCCTTGTACGAGGGGCTGCAGGAGGTTTTCAAAAAGTACGGATACTTTATTGAAGGAATAACTTCATTTACACTTGAGGGCAAGGAAGGCGTTGAAAGGATAAACAGTGCGATGGAGTCATTGAGGGCCAGGAAATCGGACTGCTTTGGAGCTTGCAGGCTGAAGGCCGTGAGAGATTACCAGGAGAAGGTCAGGACGGTGATAGCTGATGGAAGCAGCGAAGTATTGGATCTGCCTGTTTCAAATGTACTGTACTATGAATTGGACGATGGTTCCTGGTTCTGTATAAGGCCATCAGGCACAGAACCCAAGATCAAGATTTATTATGGAGTATCTGAAGCTTCGCTGGATAAAGCGCAGGATAAACTCGACCATATAAAAGAGAATGTGACCGGTATAATAAAGGGACTCTTGTCCTAGCAAGCAGATCTGCCTGATATAAGAAATGTGACCGGTATAATAAAGGGACTGTTGTCCTAGCAAGCAGATCTGCCTGATAAAAGAGAATGTGACCGGTATAATAAAGGGACTGTTGTCCTAGCAAGCAGATCCGCCTGGTAAAAGAAAAATGACCGGAATATTAAAGGAACTCCTGTAATAGGCATCAGATCATCCTGTTGGCCTAATGGATGACCGGCTGTTTTCATATGCATACTCGAGTTTTCTCTTCATAATGGGGCAGGGTGAGCTGACATCATAATCACTCTGCCTTTTGCATTTCCTGTAAAGGTCATAATCGATGGAAGCGCAGATATAACAAGGCCTGCTGCCATGTATAATGCCGTTCTCCAGACCTTCCAGCGCCTCATAGTTATGTATTGTGACCGATGATAACAGGAAATACAGATTCCTGAAATACCTTTTTTCCGCCAGGCGTTCAAAGCTGCCGCAGGTTTTTATGAAGTACCATGGTTTGGATATGGCACCGCCATTATCAGAGGATATAGTATTTTTGTACAGTATATCCGGAAGCGGCGAATAACAATTGTCATGAGTTCCTTTACTGCATATGAGGCAGTTTCTGTGATACTCTGATTTGATCAGATTACAGCAGAACAGGCAATTTGTATTTTTCGCCGTGACATGCCTGCTGTATAACTCGGGCCTGAAGGTTCTGCAGAAATAAATAATATACTTGATATCGTCCGGTATCAGACTGCCAGGAATGAATGACAACAACGCCCTGAGCGCTTTGATGATATGGTTCAAGGTTTTATTGATGAAATATGGCATTTTAAGATTTGCAGCAGTTGATCCAATCATACACCCACCAACCAGTTATTGTTATTAGAATAATACCATAAAATAACAAATAGAGCATATATTTCCCAAAAACTTATGTAGAAAATAAAGTTCAGAATATGATATTTTTTTATCTTTTATTTTCTTACATGAAGGATTTTATACTAATTTGTCGAATATGTTATAAAGCCAAGACATATCAACGGAGGATCTGATGCGCAGAGTGTGTGTCGACTCGATACCTGTCGGTGTAAAGCTGGCCCGGACTATATTCAGTTCCGATGGCGGAGTACTGCTGGCAGAGGGTATCGAACTGAAAGAAAGCTATGTTGAAAAGCTGAAGACACGTGGAATTTCTGAAGTATACCTGAATGATGATATATCTGAAGGAATCAGCGTATCTGATGTAGTCAACGGGGAAACGCGCAATGAAGCGGTCGTCCTTGTTAAAAAAATGATGACCGGCTATAACTTTTCCGTGAGTGAAGATGTCGAAAAAGTTAAGGTAATGGTCAATAAAATTATTGATGAACTGATCAATAATGATGATATCCTTTATAGTCTGACTGAAATAAAAACGGTCGATGATTATACGTTCGAACACTCAGTCAATGTATGCATCCTTTCACTAATAACAGGGATCGGACTGGGATTTGATGCGGATAGGCTCAAGGAACTCGGGACCGGCGCTATGCTCCATGATATTGGAAAACTGTGCATTCCAAATGAAATCTTAATGAAGCCATCACAGCTGACAGTTGATGAATTCGAGGAAATAAAAAAGCATACGATACTTGGATATGATATATTGAAAAAGAATGACAGGTTGAGTATGACATCTAAATATATAGCGCTGGGACACCATGAAAGATATGACGGCAGCGGATATCCGCTTCATTTGAAAAATGAAAGCATACAGATTTTTGCAAGGATCGTCGCGATAGCGGATGTTTATGACGCTCTGACTTCAGACCGTGTTTACAGAAAAAAACTAAAGCCAAATGAAGTTTATGAATACATAACTTCTCTTGGAGTATATCATTTCGATCCCAAGGTAGTGGAAAGCTTTGTCAAGTATGTCACTGTGTATCCTGTGGGAACAGGCGTGCTGCTCAACACAAAAGAGCGCGCCATAGTTGTCAGGGATAACAGGAGTATGCCTACCAGGCCATTGGTGCGTGTTGTATACGATGACAGAATGCAGCGTCTGGCAATACCAAGGGAGATCGACCTTTCTGAACAGTCAAGCATTTTCATAATCAACAGTTGTGAGATTTAATAGTAATGGGGCATATATGAGGAAAGAAAATTTTTATGCAAATGAAAAATTTTCTTTCCTTTGTAGTGTTATAATGGTGATGGGACACGTATAGAGAAGTGGCCCTTTACATTGGTCTATGTCCCATTGGAGGTTATCATATGGCTGGGTTTGTTCATTTGCATGTCCATACAGAGTACAGTCTGCTTGACGGTGCCAACAGGATAGCTGATCTGATATCGCGCACTTCGGCGCTTGGAATGGACAGCATTGCGATCACCGATCATGGCGTTATGTATGGTGTGATAGATTTTTACAAGACAGCACTCAAGAATGGCATCAAGCCAATATTGGGGTGTGAGGTCTATACTGCGAAGCGTACGCGCCTGGACAAGCAGCCGGGGCAGGATTCGGACCAGGGCCATTTGGTGCTGCTGGCCAGGGACAATGAAGGCTACAGGAACCTCATGAAAATCGTCTCCATCGGTTTTACCGAAGGTTTTTATTATAAGCCCAGGATCGACATGGAGGTACTGCGCAGATATTCAAAGGGAATAACGGCTCTCAGCGCCTGCTTATCAGGTGATGTGGCAACTGCTATACTTGAGGGCAATTACAAAAAGGCCCGGGAGAAGGCGCTGGAGCTCAATGAAATATTCGGGCAGGGCTTTTTCTATCTTGAACTCCAAAATAACGGTATCGAAGAACAGAATCTGGTCAATCAGAGCCTGATAAAGTTGTCAAGAGAGACAGGCATACCGCTGGTTGCTACAAACGATGCCCATTATCTCAGACGCGAGGATGCCAAGGCGCATGAAGTCCTGCTCTGCATCCAGACGGGCAGGAAGATAACCGATGAAGACAGGATGAAATTCAGTGCCGATGAATTCTATATAAAGTCGCCTGATGAAATGGCAGAAGCATTCAAAAATATTCCCGAGGCAATAGAAAACACAGTTAAGATCGCAGAAAGCTGCAATGTTGAACTGGAATTCAACAAGCTGCATCTGCCCAGGTTCGATGTTCCCGAAGGAAGGGAACCGTACGAATACCTGTGCGGCCTGTGCGAGGAGGGACTCAAATGGCGCTATGATGCGGCAGCTTCGAACCAGGAGTACCACCAAAGGCTTGATTACGAGCTTCAGGTAATAAAACAGATGGGGTATGTCGACTACTTCCTAATCGTTTGGGATTTCATAAAGTATGCTAGAGATAACGGCATAAGGGTGGGACCCGGCAGGGGTTCTGCCGCGGGAAGCCTCGTGGCATACACCCTCGGCATCACAAGCATCGATCCGATAAAGTACAATCTGCTTTTTGAAAGGTTTCTTAATCCCGAAAGAGTCACAATGCCTGATATAGATATTGACTTCTGCTATGAGAGAAGGCAGGAGGTCATTGACTATGTAGTCCGGAAATACGGCAAGGACAGGGTAGCCCAGATCATTACATTCGGGACAATGGCAGCAAGAGCCGCTATTAGGGATGTAGGCAGAGCGTTGGACATTTCGTATGGCGAAGTGGACCAGATCGCAAAAATGATACCGTTCCAGATCGGAATGAATATCGACAAGGCTCTTGAAATCAATCCTGAGCTAAAGGCAAGATACGAGGATGATGAAAGGTCAGCTGAACTGATAAATATGGCGAAGCTCCTGGAGGGGATGCCAAGACATGCCAGCACCCATGCGGCCGGGGTCGTGATATCAAAGGAGCCTGTTACTGAGTATGTGCCGCTGCAAAAGAATGATGAAAGTATAACGACCCAGTTCACAATGGGGCTGCTGGAGGAGCTGGGGCTGCTGAAGATGGATTTCCTGGGCCTTCGCACGCTGACGGTCATCAGGGATGCTGTTGATCTCATATACAAGAATCATGGGGTCGGGATAGATGTTGACAAGCTTGATATGAATGACCCTGCTGTGTTCAGATTGATCGGAGAGGGCAAGACATCGGGCATATTCCAGCTGGAATCCACAGGCATGACCCAGTTCATGAAGGAACTGCAGCCTGCGTCGCTGGAGGACATAATAGCCGGGATATCGCTTTACAGGCCGGGGCCGATGGACTCCATACCCAAATATATCAGAAACAAGAACAATCTTGAAGAGATAACATATGAACATCCGCTGCTTGAAAATATACTGGATGTGACTTATGGCTGTATGGTCTATCAGGAACAGGTCATGCAGATCGTCCGCGATCTGGCGGGCTACTCCTACGGCCGTTCAGACCTGGTCCGCAGGGCAATGTCAAAGAAGAAGCATGATGTTATGCTAAAGGAAAGAGAAAATTTCATACACGGAATCGTGGACGATACCGGAAATATCATTGTCAGTGGAGCTGTCAGGAACGGGGTCGATGAGAAGACCGCCAGCCGTATATTCGATCAGATGATGGACTTTGCCAGTTATGCATTCAACAAGTCCCATGCCGCTGCATATGCTGTAGTAGCATATCAGACAGCGTGGCTGAAGTTTTACTATCCGGTTGAGTTTATGGCCGCATCGCTCAACAGCTTCCTTGGAAGCAGCGACAAGGTTTCATACTATGTGCACGAATGCAAGCAAGCCGGCATCGAAGTACTTCCGCCGGATGTAAATGAGAGCGATGTCAGGTTTACCGTGGTCAATGGCAAGATCAGGTTCGGGATGGCTGCTGTAAAGAATGTCGGAGAGAATGCAGTCAGGGAATTGATCCTGGAGAGAATGGAGGGAGGTCCCTTCAAAAGCTTTGGAGATTTCTGCGAGCGGATAGGCGGCAGGGACTTCAACAAGAGATGCGTGGAGAGCCTGATCAAATGCGGTGCATTCGATTCGCTGGGCGTTTTCAGATCGAGGATGATGGCTGTTTATGAGCGCATGCTCGAAAGCGCACAGCAGAACAGGAAGAACAAAGTCGAGGGACAGCTGTCGCTGTTTGAATTTGCAGGAAAGGTACAGCCAATCAGGACGGATGAGAATTACCCCGAGCTCAATGAGTTTTCTCCAAAGATGCTCCTTGCAATGGAAAAGGAAATGCTCGGTCTATATGTGTCCGGTCACCCGCTAAAGGAATTTGAGGAGGAAATACTGGAGCAGACTACCATAAACAGCTCCGATTTCAATGCTGCAGGCATTGAGGAGGGCGATGACAATTTGACGGAATCCGATTCCAAAGACATTACCGATGGAATTCTGGTGACGGTGGGAGGAATTATTACCGAAATCAAGACCAAAACTACAAAAAGCAATAATCTGATGGCATTTGTGACACTCGAGGATCTCTACGGCAGCATGGAGGTAATCGTGTTTCCTGCGGTACTAAAGAGATTCAAGGAGCTGCTTGTAAATGAAAATGCAGTATTTATTGATGGGCGTATCAGTATAAAAGAAGAAGAACAGCCCAAAATAATATGTGACACTGTCAGGATGATCCAAAAAAAGGATAAGACAGTATCAGATGCTGTGAACAGCGCGGCCGCAGCAGATGCGAGAGAAAAATCAGGTAATAATGACAGGATATATATCAGGACCAATGCTTCAGCAGACAGTGAGATGATGAAGTCAGTCATTTCACTAATACAGTATTTCAGTGGAAAAACGCCAGTTATCTTTTGCAGCTCGGACAGCTCGGGAAATGTTTGTAAATCGAATATTGGAGAATATCGTGCTGAACTGTGTGAAACACTGCAAAGAGAGCTAATTGCGCGTTTTGGAGAAGATAATGTAAAAATAGTCACAAAGGATGGGCAAAAATAGTGACAAAGCGCTAAAGGGCTTGATATAAGGGCTTTTACCATTTATCAGGACAAATTGTGTTGATTTTTCAAATGAAATAATATATAGTTATTTCGAGGTGGTTTTATTGGATCGGGAAACAGATAAGTTACTTGGAGAATATGTAGTAATCAGAGCAGAAGAGAACGGAGTAAATGTTATAGGCCTTACCAGAGGCAGGGATACCAAATTCCATCACACAGAAAAACTTGATAAGGGTGAAGTTTTATTAGCACAGTTTACGGAGAATACTTCCGCCATAAAAGTGAGAGGAAAATCCAGGATACTATGCCGCCATGGTGAAATCATTTCTGGGGAATAGTCCAAAAAGGGGCGTGTTTTGAATGTGGACAGTAGTATACATGGCTCAGAGCAAGGAAATAGCGACAGCGCTGCAGGAGCTGCTCACAAAAGAAGGGATTCTCGTTAAACTCAGACCGATAAGCAAGAATCACGAAAACAACGATAACTATTATGAAGTGCTTGTTCCGGAGGCAGAGGTAGAAGAGGCCCATAGTGTCATTATTGAAAAAGGCTATTGAAGCGTATTGCCAAAACAGAGTACAGAAGGTTAATCCCGTGTATACCCAAAACACGGGCTTAATTTTTTTAGGATATATACGAGAAATGCATAATATAAGTTACATAAAGGTGAGAAAATGTTTATTTCTGAAACAACTTTCGTGGTACGGTATGCTGAAACGGACCGGATGGGAGTGGTCCACCATTCCAACTATGCTGTCTGGTTCGAGGCCGGAAGGACCGATTTTATAAGGAAAATGGGAATGCCGTACTCGTTGATAGAAGAGAAGGGGGCGATGCTGCCTCTGCTGGAGCTGAAATGCTCATTTAAAGGCTTTTCCAAATATGAGGATATAATCGTCGTAAGAACGAATATTAAAGAATATACAGGCACAAGGCTGGTGTTCCATTATGAAGTTGCCAGGGCAGGCGAAGACAAGCTCCTGACAGAGGGCGAGACAATGCACTGCTGGACGAACAGGGATCTCAAGCCCGTCAATATCAAAAAATTCATGCCTGAGTTATTTGATTTGATCGAAAAGGCAGCACAAGACATTTGATTATACCTGTCGTATAATTGAACAGACAGCTTCATTATGGTAGACTATAGAAAAAACATGGGTGGTGGGCCATGAACGTTCCAAATATACTGACAATATTACGTTTTTTACTGATACCTGTATTTGCTTACTTTCTCGGCACTCAACATTACATTACAGCTATGCTGTTGTTCTTAGCAGGAGGACTGACTGATGTCCTGGACGGTTATATTGCCAGAAAGTACAATCTGGTCACATCCTGGGGCAAAATAGCGGATCCTATGGCTGACAAGCTTATGCAGATAACGGCAGTATCGATACTGTCATTCGGGCTTGGAATAATACCTTTTGAGCTCGTGCTTGTGATATTCGCTAAAGAGGCACTAATGGGCGTCGGCGCATTGGTGCTGTATAAGCAGAATAACTATGTTGTTTCCGCCAACTGGTATGGTAAGATGACGACGGTAATTTTTTACCTTGCAATAATAATGCTGATGTTCGATGAACCCTTCGGCAGATGGAATATACTGGGTCTGGCATTGAACCAGCTATTTTTCATACTGGCTGTGGCTGCTGCACTATTTGCATTTTTCATGTATCTCAGAGCATATTTGAACATCAAGAAGCAGAAGCAGTGAAGGGAGCCTATGTTCGGATATATTGTTCCGGAAAAGCCGGAGATGAAAATAAAAGATTATGAGCTTTTCAGAGCATATTACTGCGGGGTCTGCAGGTCCATCGGCAGACGGCAGGGGCAGTTGAAACGGTTCATGCTCAACTATGATTCTGCATTTCTCGCTGTATTGCTTTCTGCGGTGGCAGGCGAAAGGGCCGTGGTCCTGAGAAAGCGATGTATGGCTCATCCGCTGGAAAAAAGACATATTATCGATCATAATGCTGTCATTGATTACGCCTCAGACATTAACACCATTCTGGCGTATTATAGTCTGGAAGATAAGAAACGTGACGAAGCATCGTTCGTTTCGGCTTCGGCGCTCATTATGCTGAAGAGGTCCTTTAAAAAGCTCAGGAAGCAGTATGAGAAGAAGTGTTCAATAATGGAAAAACTGCTGGATGAGCTGGTGCTGCTTGAGAAGGAGAAATGCGCTTCGATGGATATGGCAGCCGAGCCTTTTGCAAAGCTGATGGAGGAGATCACGGCGTTTGAACCTCTTTGTGCCGATGAGAAGACTGAGAAAATATTGAGATGGATCGGATACAACCTTGGCAAGTGGATCTACCTGATGGATGCCTGTGATGATCTGGATAAGGATATAAAGAAAGGCAGCTACAATCCGCTCATTTATCAATACGGGTATGAAAATCAGGATATCGGCGAATTCAGGGAGATGATACGAGACAGGGTGGAATTCAATCTGACCTATTCGCTCAATGAAATATCGAGGGCATTTGAGCTGCTTGATATAAAGATGAACAAAAGCATATTGGAAAATATTATTTATATGGGAATGCTCAGGAAAACTGAAAAAATTCTTGGAATAGGGAGTTGCAGTAAAATTGAAAAATCCGTATGAAGTTCTGGGTATAAGAGAAGGCGCCAGCGAAGAAGAAATAAAAAGAGCATACAGGGAGATGGTCAAGAAGTATCATCCTGACCAGTACCAGGATAATCCGCTGTCAAAGCTGGCGGAAGAGAAGCTGCAGGAGATAAATGAAGCATATGACTATCTTTCGAAGAATGCGGCTTCAAGGCAGGACGCTTCATATGACAGAAGCGGCCGAAGCGATAATTGGGGCAGCGGAACTGCAGACGATTTTTTCACCCAGGTAAAAACGAATATCAATAACGGACGCATCGATATAGCCGAGGATATGCTGGACGGTATCAGCAAAAGACCTGCGGAATGGTATTATCTGAAAGGCCTGATATTCGTGCGAAAGGGCTGGTATGACGAGGCGTATACACATATCCAGAGGGCAGTGAATATGGATCCTTCCAATTATGAGTACAGAAATGCGCTGAACAGGATGAATACTTCCAACAGCTCATACAGGACCAGTTCATTCAGTAAGGGCTATGGCAGGCAGGAGCCGGATCTGTGCACGATCTGCCAGTGCCTGTGGTGTTCCGATTGCTGCTGCGAATGTGCAGGCGGAGATCTTATCGGCTGCTGCTGATAAAGAGGCTGTGACGGAGGGTAAAAATGGGTTCCCCTAAAACAAGGAGACTGGTTTTAAACGGTATCTTAGGAGCACTTGCGGTGATATGCCTCCTGCTGGCGAATATTCTTCCGACCAACAGGCTCTCGCTATATGCGCTAAGCTCCTTTTTTATATCCATATCCATTATTGAAAACGGCATAAAGGCGGGGTGGATCTTTTATGCGGCCACCTGCCTTCTTTCATTTATCATCGTGCCGGACAAGCTCAGCATAGTACCATATGTATTATTTTTCGGATTATACGGTATAGCCAAATTTTACATTGAAAGGTTAAACCGTTTGGTATTAGAATATATATTAAAACTCGTATATTTTAACATATGCGCGGGTATTGCCATTGCGTCCGTCAGCAGTATTTTCGGGTATTCGCTGACAGATGCGCTTCCCATATGGCTGATTGCCATTGCTGCAGAGGTAGTGTTTCTCATATACGATTTTGTTTATACATTATTCATTAACTATTACAGGAACAAATTAAGGACAAAATTGTTATAGGATGGTATATTGCTGAAATGGATGAAAGAACGCTTAGGATCCTTGAATTTGATAAAATAGTCAATAAGCTTAAAACCCTGTGCGCCTCGGAGCTGGGAAAGGAGCTGGCAGAAGAAGCCGCTCCTGAAAGACAGCATTCTGTTGTTGCCAGAAGATTGAAGGAAACAACGGATGCAGTGGATTTCATACTTAGAAGGGGAAGTCCGCCCCTTGGAGGGCTGCACGATATCAGGAGCAGCCTGAAGCGGGTCGAGATTGGTTCGGTGCTCAATCCGGGCGAGCTGCTCAGGGTCGCCGATACGCTGAGGACAGCCAGAAATCTGAAAACCTATTCATCTGCCGTGAGCTCTGATACAAATGAAAACAGCAACTATGTTGGAGAACTGATCGCGTCAGTTACTTCCAACAAGCGTATAGAGGACAAGATCAATATGGCCATTGCCAGTGAAGAGGAAATTGCCGACAGCGCCAGTAATACTCTGGCAAATATCAGAAGGCAGATCAAGGAGCAGCAGAATTCCATCAAGGAAAAACTCAATTCGATGATCCATTCCTCCAAGTATCAGAAGCTGATGCAGGAATCCCTGGTTACAATGAGAGGCGACAGGTATGTTGTGCCGGTCAAGGCCGAGTGCAGGAACGAAGTGCCCGGACTTGTGCATGATTCGTCAGCCAGCGGAGCTACGGTCTATGTTGAGCCAATGGCAGTGGTGGAGGCCAATAACAGTATCAAGCAGCTGAAGCTGAAGGAACAAATCGAGATAGAGCGTATCCTGCAGGAGTTAACTGCTGATGTGGCTGAGATAGTTGAACCATTGAAGGCCAATATGTCATTATTTGCAGATCTTGATTTCGCTTTTGCAAAGGCAAAGCTGAGCCTTGATCACAATTGTGTCTGCCCCAGGCTAAACAGCGATAAGAGGATAAGGATCAAAAAAGGCAGGCACCCGTTACTGGACAGTAAGACTGTGGTGCCAATAGATCTTTGGGTTGGTGAAAGCTTTAATACACTTGTAGTCACAGGACCAAACACAGGCGGCAAGACAGTGACTCTAAAAACGGTCGGCCTGTTTACTCTGATGGCACAGGCAGGTCTGCATGTTCCCGCGGCAGAGGGCACTGAACTGAGCATCTTCCATAGTATATATGCCGATATAGGCGATGAACAGAGCATAGAACAGAGTCTCAGCACATTTTCATCACATATGAAGAATATAGTAAAGATATTGTCAGAAGCTGACGACAAGTCACTGGTGCTCTTCGATGAACTGGGCGCAGGGACTGACCCGACCGAGGGTGCGGCGCTTGCAATGTCAATACTGGAAAATCTGCACGACAGAGGTGCTATTACTGTAGCGACCACCCATTACAGTGAACTGAAGGTTTATGCGCTGACAACCGAAGGTGTTGAAAATGCATGCTGCGAATTTGATGTGGAGACGCTGAGACCTACTTACAACCTGTTGATCGGTGTGCCCGGAAAGAGCAATGCCTTTGCCATTTCCAGGAGGCTGGGGCTGCAGGATGGGATACTTGACAGAGCCAGGGAGTTTTTGTCCGGTGAGGAGATCCAATTTGAAGATGTACTGATGAAAATTGAGAAAAACCGCAGCGAATCTGAAAAAGAAAGGCTGCAGGCCGAAAGCTACAGACTTGAAATAGAAGGCTTGAAAAAGGAATTGGAGGAGCAGCAGCAAAAGCTGATCGCACAGAAGGATAAGCTGCTGCGCGAGGCAAGGGAAGAGGCCAGAAGGATACTGCTCAATGCAAAACAGGATAGCGAGAGCATGCTTGATGAAATGAGGCGGGCTGCAAGAGAGCAGGATGAAATGCTTCAGAACCGCGCTGCCGAGGAGGTAAAAGCCAGACTCAGAAGCAGTATCGGGGAGCTTGAAAGCTCATTGTCAGAGAATCTGATGCCCAGGAAGGGCTTTGTAAAGCCACCTGAAAATCTCAAACCGGGTGACAGCGTCCTGATAATCAATCTGAACCAGAAGGGGACTGTCGTGAATCCGCCTGACAAGGATGGAGAGGCCATTATACAGGCCGGGATCATGAAAATCAACGTACATGTGTCAAACCTGAAGCTGTTGGATGAACAAGCTGTGGAAATTCAGAAGATCGGATCGGGCAAGATAGGGATGAGCAAGGCCATGCACATATCGACCCAGGTCGACATAAGGGGTATGAATGTAGAGGAGGCGGTTCAGGAGCTTGGGAAATTCCTGGATGATGCTGCTATGGCAGGGCTTTCTGAGGTCACGATCGTGCACGGGAAGGGTACTGGCATGCTCAGGACCGGTGTGCAGCAATATCTGAGATCCAATCACCATGTAAAGAGCTTCAGGCTTGGGAAATATGGTGAGGGTGAATCAGGAGTGACAATTGTCACAATGAAGTGATTTCATATATCGTGAGAATTTTAGCAAATTTTCACATTTTTTTCTTGTAATTGCTTGGGAAAACCAATATAATGCTAATAATAGGATTATTTTGTTATTTTTTATTTATTTTTTACAAATGATGATGGGGTGCCAAAAGTGAATGAGAGTGAAAAATACTATCCATTGACACATCCACAATTGGGTATATGGTATACAGAAAAAATGTATCCCGGTACTAGTATTGGCATTGTTGCGGGAACACGCAAAATCAGAGAAAAAATAAATGTTGATATATTAGAAAAAGCTATTAATTTTCAAATCAAGATTCATGATTCACTAAGGCTACATTTCACTGAGATAGATGGTGAACCTGTCCAATATTTTGCAGAATATGAATATCGTAAGATTGATTTCTTTGATTTCAGCAAAGAAGGAATAAGCAGGCTTTATGCATGGGACAAAGTACAGACCCAAAATCCTTTTGCTTTATTAGATTCAGATTTGTACTATTTTGCAATTATAAAGATAAGTGAAGAGGAATATGGATTCTACTCGAAATTTCACCATTTGATATCGGATGGATGGTCCATTGTAAAATCCAGCAACTTGATCATGGATTATTATAGGGATTATTCCAGGGGCATTTCTATAAATGAGGATACGACTAAATCATATACACGCTTTATTCAAAGTGAAATTGAATACAAAAATTCTGAACGCTTTAAAAAAGACAGAGAATTTTGGATAGGAAACCTTTCAAACCTTGAGCAGGTAACATCCATAAAACCGATCATATCCAATAAACAGATCAGGGCAAAAAGAAAGGCTTTCATTATCCCTGACAAGTTTTCAAAAAAGATCAGACTGCATTGTATGAAATACAATACATCAATTTTCACACTTTTTATGGCGGCATTATGTATATACATAAATAGGATATCTAATTTAGATGATCTCATAATCGGAGTACCGGTGTTGAACAGAAGCAATGCCATAGAAAAAGAAACATTAGGCATGTTTATTAGTATGATCCCTCTCAGGTTAAAAATCGACCTGGACATGAATTTCACAGAGCTTTCCCAATATTTGAGCAATACTTGGTTTTCTGCATTGAAGCATCAAAGATATCCATATGATCTAATACTAAAAGATAGCCGGCAAAAGAATGATAATATAAAAAAATTATATGATATCTCGTTATCGTACCAGAATGCGAAATTCGTCAAAGACAACGGAACGGATAAGCAGGAGGGCAGATGGCATTTTAACGGCTATCAGTTGGAGTCGCTTGCCATACATGTAAGTGAGAGAGAAGATGACGGAAACATAATACTGGATTTTGATTATAACTGTGATCTTTTTAAAGCAAAGGAAATCGACTTTCTTTTTGACCATATATCAAGACTTTTATGGCATGCTCTCGATAATCCGGATAAAGTGATTTCACATCTTGATATGCTCTCTGAGAAAGAGAGAAGTAGAATATTATATGATTTTAACAATACAAAGGCTGAATACCCATCGAATAAGACTGTACAGCAAATGTTTGAAGAACAGTGTGTAAAAGAACCCGGAAGGGTTGCATTGGTATTTGGCGATACAGAGATCACTTATGGAGAACTTAATGAAAGGGCGGATAAAATCGCCTTGTTTCTCAGAAATAATAGTGTTGCATCTGATACTATAACTGCAGTTGTGATGAAAAGATCGCCGGAAATGATCATTTCTATTTTAGCTGTTTTGAAATCAGGTGGTGCTTATCTTCCGATCGATCCTGAATATCCTCGGAAGAGGATCACTTACATGCTCAATGACAGCAAGGCATCGATGCTTTTGGTATCCGAGAACGGATACAATGACATGGAGTATGATGGCAAAATAGTAAATGTATGTGAAATTGATTTCAACTCTCAATATGATCAGAAATGTTGTATTGATTACGATACTAATAGTCTTGCATATCTGATCTATACATCCGGGTCTACCGGAACACCCAAAGGGGTTATGATAGAACACAGAGCGGTAACGAATTTCATTTTTGGAATATTGCGAAAAATCGACTTTGCCCCCTGCAAAACTATATTGTCGTTAACTACGATGTGCTTTGATATATTTTTTGCAGAAACATTACTGCCGCTTTGCATAGGTATGAAAGTAATCCTTGCAGATGAGGACGAACAGAAAGACCCTGAACTTATCTGCAGCCTGCTGCAAAAGCATAAAATCAGCATGCTGCAGGCTACACCATCAAGAATGCAGACAATAGCTGAATGCAGAAGATTTTCCGAATTAACACACCTGACAGACATCCTGCTGGGTGGTGAGCGTTTTCCTGAGCCATTACTGCAAAAAATAATGAAAACTCTGCCTGGTACGAAAATATATAATGGGTACGGTCCGACTGAGGCAACTATCTATACTACCATATGTGACCTTACTGACTTGAATACTGTGAATATCGGAAAGCAGCTGCAAAATATTCAGGTCTTCATTTTAGATAAAAATCTAAACCTTATCCCGGCGGGAATTGCCGGTGATATGTACATCAGCGGTGATTGCCTGTCCAGGGGATATTATGGCAATAAAGACCTGACAAAAGAGAGGTTCATAGAAAACCCGTATATTCCGGGTAAACTGATGTACAAGACCGGGGATATCGCCAGATGGTACCCGGGAGGGGACATAGAATATCTGGGAAGGTCGGATTTTCAAGTAAAAATAAGAGGATTCAGAATCGAATTGGGAGAGATAGAGAACAAACTGCTCAGTATTGACGGGATCAAGGAAGCAGTCGTAAAGGACTGGAAGAGAGGAGACGGCAGTATATATTTATGTGCCTATGTCGTATGTGAAGATGGATCCAATGAAGATATCAAATCGATCCTGAATAAAGATCTGCCATCATACATGATCCCTTCATATATACTGATGATGGATTCACTGCCCAGAACTCCAAACGGTAAGATAAACAGAAACGCTTTGCCTGAACCATATTCACTGGGCTGCGATATGAGAAAGGATACACAGAAGGTTTTATCAGAGAATGAAAGGATTTTATTTAACATATGGGTCAGGTTATTGGGAAATAGTATCTTTGGTACGGATCAAAGCTTTTTCGATATAGGCGGAGATTCTCTGTTGGCATTCACTCTGATCACACAGATCAATAGAGAATTTGGAATCGATATCAACATTAATGCTTTGTTTGAGAACCCAACTATTGAAAGCCTGGCAAAATACATTGACATAAAACAAAAAGTATGCTCGGACAACATAATTCAGATCGTAAATGCCGATGATTATCCATTGTCTTCTTATCAGAAAAATCTTTATATTATCAACAGCATTGCAGGTGAAAATACATCGTATAATGTTCCTGCTCTTTTTAAAATCAATGGAGATGTTGATCGCAGACGCATCGAAAATGCATTCAACAAGTTGCTGCAGCGGCATGATAGCCTTCGTACCTATTTTATTGCAAGAGATGGTGAACCTGTACAGCTTATAAGCAAAAATGCATCTATTAAAATAGAGTTTGCCAATGTGATGCATGATGACTTAATGGATCATGTCCGTTCGTTTATCAGACCGTTTGATTTAAGCAAGGCACCACTTGTCAGAGTTATTATGGTAAATACTGACTGTGGTGATAATTACTTGTTATGTGATTTTCATCATATAGTCGTTGATGGTCATTCCTTAGGTATTATTATCAAGGATCTGGCCGCTATATACAATAATGATCAGCTGTCGGACCTGAAGATCCAATATAAAGATTTCTCCGTCTGGCAAAGGAAGCTTCTCAGCAATGATGCTTTTAGCATGCAAAAGGAGTATTGGCTTGAAACGTACAGCGATGAAATCCCTTTATTGAATTTTCCATATGATTGTAAGCGGCCAGTTGAAAAAAGTATCGAAGGAAGTCATTTTAACTTTTTTATTAACTCTTATACAGTTAACAGACTGAAATCGATTGCAATTGATAATAATTCCACCCTCTTTATGATGATTTTTGCAGCATATGTCATTCTGCTTCATAAATACACATCTCAGGAAGACATAATTATTGGTGTCCCTTATATAGGCAGACCCAACTATGAACTGAATAATGTCGTTGGTATGTTTGTAAATACTCTATCTATAAGAAACAAAATAAGCGGTAAAGATAAAATAATTGACTTTCTCGGCAAGTGCAGCGAGAATTGTAAGAAATCCTATGAGAATGGTGACTATCCATTTGATGAATTGGTCACAAGCCTTAAAATACAACGGGACATTAATAGGAATCCACTGTTTGACACACTATTCACTCTGCGGAATTTCTCAACAGATAGTATCGAATTCAGTGATTTCAGCATGGAATCTGTATTTTTGGACAGTGGTATATCAAAATTTGATTTTTCATTTGATGCTGAAGAGAAAAAGGATGGATTACATTTTATTGTTGAGTATTGCACCGATTTGATCAAAAGGGATAGCATCGAAAGGTTGTGCTCTCATTATAAAAAGGTACTGGAGGCCATTATCAGCGATATCGATATGGTTATAGACGATATCGACCTGTTGACAGAACAAGACAGGCAACAGCTTGAAGAGTTTAACAGAAACGGATTTGATTATCCAAAGGATATGACGATCGACAAGCTTTTTAAGAAGCAGGTCAGAAAAACACCGGATGATACAGCTTTGTTCTATAACGGAGAAGAGATCACATACAGCCAGTTGGATATTAAATCAGACAAGCTGGCATATTCATTGATGAAAAGAGGAGTAGACAGCAGTTCGATCGTTGGAGTTATGACCGGACGAGGGATCGATTTCATCGTAACTATTCTGGGCATCATTAAGGCAGGAGCTGCTTACTTGCCGATCGATACAAAATATCCGCCGGACAGGATCATGTATATGCTCAATGACAGTGGAGCGAAACTTGTAATATCTGCCACAGAAAAAGTCGATCATTATTCAAATGGAACAATCATTAATCTGTATGATGAGATCAGCAAAACAGATGATGCCGTTGACTATGATATGTCTGAAGACTGCATAACCGCGCCCGATAGTCTATTGTACGCTATTTATACATCAGGCTCAACGGGCAACCCCAAGGCAGTAATGATCGAACATAAAAACATGGTGAATTTGATACATTTTGAGTATTACAAGGAGAAAGTCGACTTTGCTGTGCGTGTACTGCAATTTGCTTCTTTAAGCTTCGATGTGAGTGCTCAGGAGATTTTTTCCACACTATTGTCAGGCGGTAAACTGATTATTGCCGACGATGAAGTCAAGACAGATGTCGTGAAATTCTTCAGATTCATTAATGAGTATGGCATCAATATTATGTTCTTGCCGCCGGCATTCCTGAAAACCATACTTTCAGATCCAGCGAATATCGCGCTTATGCCGGTGAGTCTGCAGCATGTAATAGTGGCTGGAGAGCAGTTGATTATTACAGATGCGATAAAGAAGTATCTTGGATGTAATAATGTTGTCTTGCATAATCACTACGGACCATCGGAGACTCATGTAGTCACAGCCTACAAAATCTTGCCTGGTCAGTATGTACAGGATTTGCCTCCCATAGGCAAGCCTATTTCCAATACGAGGGTATATATTGTGAACAATCAGAAAAGATTGCAGCCCGTTGGCATACCGGGTGAAATATATATAGCCGGAGACTGTGTAGGACGTGGATATCTGCACAATGAAGAGCTTACCAGGGAAAGGTTTTTACCTGATATGTACAGTGACGGGAGAATGTACAGGACAGGTGATCTTGGAAGGTGGCTGCCGGACGGAAACATAGAATTTCTGGGACGAATGGATCACCAGGTGAAAGTGCGGGGGTTTAGAATAGAACTCAGTGAAATTGAAAAGAGTATTTTAGATTATCCGGATGTTTCGGAAGTGACAATAGCAGCTAAAACTGATAATAACGGTAATTATTTGTGCGCTTACTGTGTTTCTTCAGATACAACAGATGAAAGTGCGATAAGAAGATATCTGGAAAACAAACTGCCTGAGTATATGATCCCAAAATATATAATGAAGGTTGAAAAAATACCGAAGACACCGAATGGAAAGATCGATAAAAAATCACTGCCTGAACCTATACGTACTGCTGAGTATGTTTTTGAAGAACCTCAAAATGAGACTCAGAAATTGATTATTGAGTTATGGAAAGAGATACTGAATGTTGATAATATCGGAATAAATGATAATTTTTTTGAGCTTGGCGGTGATTCACTGCTGTTGATTAAATTCCAGATAAAAGCAATGAAGTATCACTGGAGTAATTTGAATACACAAGATTATTATAGTTTGAAAACAGTCAGGAGCCTGGCAGAAAAGATAAATAGCGGTACTTCTGCAGGAACCAGCGAAACTGAGGATGATAATATTGAAGATATCACAAAGACTGAACAGTTTGCAGGAAATAATTGCTGTGGTTATTTGATCACTGGTGTCACAGGATTTCTTGGAATACATATACTGAATGAATTAGTCAAAACTCGTGAAAATGATATACAAATATGCTGTTTGATAAGGAGTTCAGATATAGAGAATTCAAATCAGCTTTTAAAAAATAAACTATCATTTTATTTCGGTAATTCAAGAGCAATTGAGATCCTGAATAAAGTAAAAATAGTTTGCGGAGATATCAGTAAACAGGAATTGGGACTAAATTCTGATGATTATAACTATATAAGCAACAATATTAATGTAGTCATAAATGCTGCTGCCAATGTAAAGCATTATGGAGATTATGAAGCATTCAGGGGACCGAATTATGATGGCGTAGTTAATCTAATCAAGCTTTGTATGAAGAATGGCATCACATTGAACCATATCTCGACAATTGGTGTTATAGGTGAATACTATAAGAATGATGGGAATAAGCGGTCTAAAGTCGAAAATTTCTACTTGAAGACAAAATTTGAAGCCGAATCTGTAATAATGAAATATGCTGAAAAAGGACTTAAGTACAACATTTACCGAGTAGGGAATCTAACGGGAAGATACCTGGATTGTGTTTTCCAGGAGAATATTGAGAATAATGCTTTATATAGCAGGATTAAGTCAATCATCGAGATCGGATATCTGCCTATAGATTATCTTGATATAAAACTTGATATAACACCTGTGGATTTATGCAGTGAAGCTGTCGTAAAGCTTGTACATACTAATACGATCAATAACATATGTAATTTGTTTAACAACAATTTTGTTTTTATAAAAACGCTGGTAACGTATATGAGAAGATATGGGTATGATATTATTATTGTACCAATGCATAGATTTATTAAAGTAATAGAAGAAATTGCCGAAGATACAAAAAGAAGCGATTATTTAATGGGTATAGTACAGGATGTCAATGATAGATTCCATGCTGATTATTTTAGAAATACAGTGCTATCTGAAAATACCAGAAACATACCGGACGATATAGATTTTTCATGGCCTTATTTGAGTTATGACTACTTTAAAAGTATGTTTGAATATCTGGAGAAAATTGGATTTATCAAGAAGGTCAAAATAGAGGTATATGAAAACAATGGATAATGTTTCGTTCTTTTGTATTGTAATATCTTCCTTACTGGTTATAGTGTTTCTTTTATATATTTTTGCAGTAAAACATAAAAAGCAGATTCATTATGTGTTTCTGTTTTTCATGACATCATTGATATTATGGAATTTTGGACTTTTATATGAAGATTACAGCATTTTTAATTACAACAAATCGAGTAGTATAGCATTAATATCAACATATATCGGAGTATGCTTCCTACCTGTTTTTTTATTGTTCGTTGGCCTGGTATTTTCAAACATAATATTAAAGTTTTATCACTACATACTGTTCTGTGTACCAATAGTTTCATTATTGTTAGTTATTACAAATCAATATCATCATCTTTTCTACACAAATTATATTTCTCTGTTTAGTGAATTCAATGAATATGGATTATACTTCTATTTCCATACAGCATTTTCATATATGTGTATAATTTCAGGGTTGTATATTTTAACATACTATTCAATCAAGAATTCTGGATTTTTCTCTAAGCAATCCATACTGATAATTATCGGATCTCTGGGACCCCTATTGGTAAACATAATATACACCTTTGATGTATTTAAACTGGGACCGATAGCTACACCTTTTTCATTTACATTTGCGATCTTGTGCTTTAGTATTGGTATATTCAGATACAATTTCCTGAGCTTAACGCCGATTGCTCTGCAAAAGGTCGTTGATCAGATATCAGATGCATACCTGATTTTTAATGATAATCTGGTGATATTGGATTATAATCAGGCGATTGTTAATAATTTCAGTGAATTATTTGCGATTCAAAGGAAATACAACCTGTTAGAATTAATAAGAAGCAATAGAGATGTGAATGTCGATGAGGGAGAATTAATAAGGATACTGGACCTGGTAAGATATAGCGGAGAAACTGTTGTTATGGAAAAGAATATTGTCTGCAAAGAATACAACAGATTTTTTACAATCGAAATGTCACCGATCTATTCAGGAAAAAGCATAATTGCATGTGTAGTTCTATTTAAGGATATTACGGAACATAAAAGAAACATCGAGGCAATAAAGGAGCAGCAGGCGATCCTGATAGAGCAGGAGAGGCTTGCTTCGCTCGGACAGCTGATCGGCGGCATCGCACATAATCTTAAGACGCCGATCATGTCTATTTCTGGCGGGATAGAGGCTTTAAAGGACCTGGCATACGAGTACAGGGACTCGATTGGAGACAGGAGCGTTAATGAACAGGATCACAAGGAAATCGCAAAAGAGATGCTGACCTGGCTTGATAAGATGAGGCCTTACTGTGCCTACATGTCAGATGTTATATCCGCAGTTAAGGGACAAGCTGTACAGATGATTTCCACAAACACAGTCAAGTTCACTGTCGACGAAGTTGTTAAGCGTGTCGAGCTGCTGCTCAAGCATGAATTGAAGAAGTATCACTGTGTTCTCAATGTCAAATCACATGTTGATGCCAGCACGGAGCTAAAAGGAGAAGTAAACAATCTTGTTCAGGTATTCGATAATATTATCATAAATGCAATGCAGGCATACGACGGAGAAAACGGAACCATTGACCTGGAAATAGTGAGAAGCGGAGACAATGTGGAATTCACTATTAAGGATTATGGGAAGGGGATACCCAAGAATGTCGCAGACAGACTCTTCAAGGAGATGATCACTACAAAAGGCAAAAACGGTACGGGATTGGGCCTTTATATGTCCTACGCCACCATAAGGGGACGATTTGGAGGAAACATGTCATTCGTAAGTAAGGAAGGCTGCGGAACGACATTTTTCATATCCATACCGTGTATAGTATACGGCAATCAGGAGGAGGATAAATGAGAAAGAAGTTACATACTGATTCATTGAATTACAATGTACTTGTCGTAGATGACGAGATAGGCATCATTGATTCGCTGTCTGTTGTACTAAAGCGCAGCGGCTATGATTTCACAGGCATCGTGGATCCTCTCGAGGCCATCGAAAAAGTCAGGAAGGGCAATTATGACCTGATGATCCTGGATTACCTTATGTACCCGATCCATGGAGACAAGGTCGTACAAAGGATCAGAGAATTCAATAAGGAAATATATATACTGCTGCTTACCGGACACAAGGATCTGGCTCCTCCGCTGGAGACGATCAGGGCGCTGGATATACAGGGCTACTGCGAAAAGAGCGACAGGTTCGACCAACTGCTCCTTCTGGTGGAATCCGGGATAAAATCCATCTCACAGATGAGGACAATTAAAAAATTCAGAGACGGCCTCAATGAGATACTGCAGGCTGTTCCCAAGATATACTCGCTTCAGCCTATTGATATCATACTCGAAGATATACTGTCAGAAATAATGCCGCTTGTTGACAGCGAGAATGCATTTATACTGGTTGATGACACCACAGGACTGATCGAGGGCAACAAGAGTATTTTCAAGGGAATCGGGAAATACAGGGCAGGGATCACCCATTTCATGGAGATGCTCAGCCCCAGTCTGATGGAGCATATCGGAAAGGCGAGGATATCAAAACAGCGAGTCGACTTAAGTGATGGTATAATTTTCCCTCTTAATAACGAAATGAATCAGACTATCGGAGTCATATATGTTGAAGGAAAAAACACCGATGAGGGTACAAAGCTGCTTGAGATTTACACGAGTCAGGCCGCATCGTCGGTTAACAACGCATTTATGCATTCGTTGGTCAATATGAAAAATGATGAGCTCAACAAAACCTATGATCAGCTGAAGCTGAGGTATATGGATACCATAGAGGCTTTACGTCAGGCTGTGGATGCAAAGGATATATACACAAGAGGGCATTCGGACCGTGTGGCATATTATTCCGTAAAAATAGGCGAAGCCATCGGCATATCACATGAAGAGCTTGAAACACTGAGAATAAGCGGAATCTTTCACGATATTGGAAAGATAGGGACCGCCGATGATATTCTATTAAAGACCGATAAGCTCAATGAGCGCGATCTTATCGAGATACAGAAGCACCCGCTGAAGGGCGCCCGTATATTGTCGGCCGTTTCCATGTTCAAGGATGTTGTCCCTATCGTGAAATGCCATCATGAGAGGATAGACGGGACAGGGTATCCGGAAATGCTGAAGGGTGATGAAATACCGCTGCTTGCCAGAATAATATCGATTGCGGATGCGTTCGATGCAATGATGTCGGACAGACTCTACAGATCCAAGCTGAATCTGGAGGAGGCCAGGCAACAGCTGCTGAGCGGCGCAGGAACACAATTCGATGCTGATATTGTACCGGTATTTGTGAACCTGATCGATGGCACCGGATATGGAAAGATGCTTGTGGAAACCGCGGCAACCTACGAATAAGCCATATGTTGAATGATGCGAGCGTTACAAGCTCCCTGTGTAATTAACAGGGGGCTTTGATTTTGTCTGCAGCTGGTTTGGCAGTGTTAAATTTGATTTTGTTGACATTACTTATACTATAATTTAAAATTTAACTTGTTGTATTCGGAACGCCGGGCAAGTTTATACTAGATTTGAGTATAGATGCAACAAATTCATACGGGTTTAAGTCAAATATATTATGCATATAAGGTATATGGACTGGAAGGGACGGACACGGTGGCAGAAATAAGAGAAGATATTAGAAATATAGCGATCATTGCACATGTTGACCACGGAAAAACAACGCTGGTAGACGGTATGCTGCGACAAGGCGGTATTTTCAGGGAGAATGAGCAGGTGCAGGAACGTGTGATGGATTCCAATGATCTTGAGAGGGAACGGGGCATCACAATACTGGCGAAAAACACTGCAGTTAATTACAAGGGCATGAAGATAAACATAGTAGACACTCCCGGACATGCGGACTTCGGCGGCGAAGTTGAACGTGTCCTGAAGATGGTCGATGGAGTGCTGCTTCTGGTCGATGCCTTTGAAGGACCGATGCCGCAGACCAGATTTGTATTGAGGAAGGCTCTGCAGCTCAATCTCAAGCCTATAGTCGTGGTGAACAAGATCGACAGACCTGAGGCGAGGCCGATCGATGTTATTGATGAGGTGCTGGAATTGTTCATCGAGCTTGGAGCAGATGATGACCAGCTGGAATTCCCTGTGGTATATGCTTCTTCGAGGGACGGCTATGCCATAATGGATCTGAGTGATGAAAAGAAGGATCTTGAGCCTCTGCTCAGGACGATCATAGACTATGTTCCTGCGCCTGTCGGCTACAGGGAAAAACCGCTGCAGCTATTGGTATCCAATATCGATTACGATGAGTATGTCGGCAGGATAGCAATCGGCAGGATCGACAGAGGCAGAATAAGGATGGGACAGCAGGCAGTCATATGCAGGAAGGATGGAACGATCTACCAGTCAAAGGTCAGCCGCCTTTACAGGTTTGAAGGGCTGAGAAGAGCGGAGAGTGAAAATGCGGAATTAGGTGACATAGTTGCTGTTTCGGGATTCAGCGATATAAATATAGGTGAAACTATATGTGATGTGGAGGCTCCCGAGCCGCTGCCCTTTGTCAATATTGATGAACCAACCTTAAGCATGACCTTCAGCGTCAACAACAGTCCGCTTGCGGGAAGGGAGGGCACGTACGTGACCTCCAGACACTTGCGTGACAGGCTGTTTAAGGAACTGGAAACAAATGTGAGCCTCAGGGTCGAAGAAACCGAGACTGCTGATTCCTTCAAGGTATCGGGCAGGGGAGAGCTTCACCTGTCGATCCTCATTGAGACTATGAGAAGACAGGGCTTTGAATTTCAGGTATCAAAGCCAAAGGTCATCATGAAGGAAGTTGACGGAGTTGATTTCGAGCCGATCGAGCTGCTTATGATCGATGTGCCTGAAGAATTCATGGGCGTCGTCATGGAAAAGCTCGGAGTACGCAAGGCGGAAATGGTAAATATGCACTCAGCCACTGAAGGCTACATGAGGCTTGAGTTCAAGATACCGGCAAGAGGCCTTATAGGATACCGGTCAGAGTTTTTGACCGATACAAAGGGCAATGGTATAATGAATCATGTATTTAACGGCCATGAACCGTACAAGGGCGAAATATTCAGCAGGCAGAGGGGCTCGCTTGTCGCATGGGAGGATGGCGAGGCAGTGACATACGGCTTGTATAATGCCCAGGAGAGGGGCAGCCTGTTTATAACCCCCGGTACCAAGGTTTACGAGGGAATGGTAGTGGGCGAAAATGCCAGAAATGAAGATATCGTAGTTAATGTGTGCAAGAAGAAGCATGTGACCAATATGAGGGCATCCGGCTCCGATGAGGCGCTGAGGCTCACACCGCCAAGGGTCCTGAGCCTGGAGCAGGCGCTGGAGTTTATTTCGGAGGATGAGCTTGTTGAAATAACTCCAAAGAATATAAGGCTAAGGAAAAGGATACTCGGTACCGAACTGAGGGCAAAGGCAAAAAGCAAGCTTTAAATGACAGCAGGCAGTGCACGTCGATAGAGCGGGAGGTGACATATGGACTGGCAGGATATACGAAGCGAGGATAAAACAAAGAGCGTAAATGCAGAAAAGAAGACTGTAAAGACTGTAAAAACTGCAAAGACTGCAAAGACTGCAAAGACTGCAAAACCGCCTAAGGTCAAGAAGTATAAAAAGCTGAAACGGTTTACGATATTTCTGTTTGTACTTATTTTGCTTGTTGCCATTGGAGTGATATGTGGAACTGTTTCATATGAATATGTCATGAAAAACTACCTGGATGCAAGTACGCGGCCCGAGATAGTTATCGATGAGAACGAAGGCATCGAGTTTGTCGTAGAGAAGGGCGCCACTACCTCCAATATAGCAAAAAAGCTGCTGGAAAGAGGCTTGATCGAGAACGAGACTATATTCAAGCTGCTTTCCAAGATAAACGGGTATGACGGAACATACAAATCAGGTACTCATATAGTAAAGAAGGACCTGACCTATGATGAAATGATGAGGGTGCTTTCCACCAATTCGGTGACAAGGAAGGTCATGATACCCGAGGGCAAGACCTTCACACAGATAGTGGATATACTCTATAGCAACAAGATCATAAAGGACAAGGAAGCATTCATAAAGTCGGCCAACACCGAGGTGTTTGACTATGACTTCCTGAAAGGGCTGCCGAACAGGCAATATAAGCTTGAAGGGTATTTGTTCCCGGATACCTATGAATATGATTATAACGCCAGCGACCGTGAGATAATCATCAAGATGCTGGACAATTTCGACAACAAATTCAAGGAACAGTACAGGGAAATGATGGCCAATCTTCCGGTGGAAATGACGATGGATAAAGTCGTCATCATGGCTTCCATAATCGAAAGAGAGGCCAAGGATCCGGACGACCGCCACATTATAGCAGGTGTCCTGTACAACAGGCTCAATAACAAGGATCAGACATTAAGAAAGCTTCAGGTCGATGCAACGATACAGTATATATTGCTTAAAAATACCGGCTCCTACAAGGATAGAGTGCTTTATGAGGATCTGGAGATAGACGATCCATACAACACATACGTTAATGAGGGCCTGCCTCCGGGGCCAATATGCAGCCCTGGCGAAGCTTCAATAAAGGCTGCGGTGAATCCCGACAGCACACCGTACCTCTACTATGTGGCCAAGGGAGACGGATCGGGAAGCCATGCATTTGCAAAAACCTTCAAGGAACATCAGGCAAACATAAAGAAATATTCACAGAAGTGATATAAAGGGGCTGCAGGCGGCAGCCTTTTTGTTTTGAAAGGGATCATGATGCTTGGACCGGATGGTGCAAACGAATACATCAGAAAAACATTAAGGACTGGAGAAGGGCTGTTGCTTGAGCTTGAGCAATATGCGGCCGAGAACCACGTGCCGATCATACGCCCTGAGACTGCAAGCCTGCTCATCGTATTGGGCAGGTTGGTCAAGCCGGCCAGGATACTTGAAATAGGAACGGCGATAGGATATTCGTCCATCCTGCTTTCAGGGATACTGGCGGAGGGGGGCAGGATCGATACTATCGAGCGCAATGACGCAATGGTCATAAAGGCCCATGAAAACATTAAAAGGGCTGGACTGGCAGATACTATCGCTGTGATAGCGGGTGATGCCGCAGAGGTCCTGTGCTGCCTGGATAAAAAGTACGATATGATTTTCATGGATGCGGCAAAGGGACAGTATCCGGAATTTTTGCCGGAGTGCCTTAGAATGCTTAAAGCCGGAGGCTTGCTGGTGTCTGACAATGTGCTGTACAAGGGGATGGTGGCCAGTGATGAACTGGTCGTCAGAAGGAAAAAAACCATTGTCAACAGGATGAGAACATATCTGGACAGCATATGCAACGATCCTATGCTGGATACGAGCATACTGCCGGTCGGAGACGGTGTGGCGCTGTCATACAAGCGGATGGAAACGGAGATGGACAAATGAACGGACTTTCAAAGGGTAAGGTCGAGCTGCTGGCGCCTGCAGGCAATCTTGAGAAACTCAAAATGGCGATCATGTACGGCGCAGATGCGGTATATCTGGGCGGCGAGGAATTCGGCCTCAGAGCATCTGCTGGCAATTTCGGCATGGATGAGCTGAAGGAGGGCATAAGCTTTGCCCACAGCCGCGGTAAAAGAGTTTATGTGACGATGAATATAATCCCGCATAACGAGGATTTCGACGGTATGCCTGAATATATACGCCAGGTGAGGGAGCTGGGGGCGGATGCCGTTATCTTCTCGGACCCCGGCATATTTGACCTGCTGCGTCAGGAAGCGCCCGATATGGAACTGCACCTGAGCACCCAGGCTAACAACACGAACTGGAGGAGTGCATCATTCTGGCATCGACAGGGTGTGAAGAGGATCATTCTGGCCAGGGAGCTCTCATTGAATGAAATAAGAGAAATCAGGCAAAACACTCCCAAGGACCTTGAGATTGAGATGTTTGTCCACGGAGCAATGTGCATATCCTATTCCGGAAGATGCCTGCTCAGCAATTACATGGCTGGCCGTGATGCAAACAGAGGCCTTTGCGCCCATCCCTGCAGATGGAAATACTATCTTATGGAGGAGAAAAGACCGGGTGAATACTTGCCTGTTTATGAAAACGAAAGGGGCACATATATATTCAACTCCAAGGATCTGTGCCTGATAGACCGTCTGCCGGAGATCATTGAAAGCGGTGTCACAAGCCTGAAGATAGAGGGCAGGATGAAGAGCTCCTACTATGTGGCAACGATCGTGAAAGCCTACAGGGAGGCGTTGGATGCTTACAATGCCGATCCGGAGAAATATGTATTCAAGGAGGCCTGGATCGATGAAATGTCCAAGGCAAGCCACAGAGAATACACTGGGGGATTTTTCGAGGGAAAACCCGGTGGGAAGGAACAAATATATGAGTCCAGCTCATATATCAGAGAGTATGATTTTGTAGGATTGGTCACTGCATATGACAGTGCTTCCGGAGTTGCAACCATCGAGCAGCGAAACCGTTTTGTGATCGGTGATGAGCTGGAGGTGGTCAGCCCGAAGGGACCGTTCCGTTTACACAAGGTCATTTCCATGAAAAATGCGGACGGCGAGGTCATCGATGCTGCGCCTCATCCGCAGATGACGGTGTACATGCCTATGGATCCGGTCGAACCGTATACCATTCTGAGACGCAAAGGCGAATAGGATATGAAAGTTTTGTGAATATGGCCCCTTTTGTACGGCAAGAATTCTATTATTACCGTAGAAAGGGGCTTTTACTTGTCTGCAAAAAGGATATATTTATTTGGAGCTGTTATTCTGTTTATTTTTATCGCACTGATCATCAGAATTGCCCTCATTCAGTTTGTGCCGGGCAGGTCACTGGAAGAGGCTGCTTTCAGGCAGAGAGTATCGAGCACTGCCATCGAAAGGATCAGAGGAAACATACTGGACCGGAACGATATACCCTTCACTAACAGAAAGGAAAAATACAGTGCCCTTATCAAGACTGCATATATGCCCCAGTCCGAAACTGAGAGAAAAAAAGTCTGCGATGCTCTGTCAGTTGATGTTGAAGTACTGAGTGGTTTGACATCAAAGAGCAAGCCGTTTTTGATCGAAACCGATAAAGCAGGCCGTGATGCAGTGCTTGAGCTGAAGGTGGATTGGGTATCCATGATCAACTCAGTTGAGAGATATGATGACAGCGCTTTGGCAAAGCATGTCACGGGCTACCTGAACAGAAGTGATCAGATTGGCCAGGCAGGCATTGAGAAGGTTTATGAAAAAATATTGAGGGACAATGCCGTCTATGAAATAGGCACAGTAACAGATGCAATGATGAAACCCATCAAGGGCTTCGGATACAAGCTCAAGAACTGGTCCACAGGCAACAGAAAGATGAATGTGAAGCTCACATTGGATTATCATGTTCAGAGAATAGTCGAGGAAGCTATGGAGAACGGCGGGATTTCCGGTGCAGTAGTCGTAGAGGATGTTGTTACAGGAGATATACTTGCCATGGCGAGCAAACCTGATTTTGATCAGAACGCTGTGGAGAAATATCTGGACAGCAGCGGGAAAGAGCTCTTCAACAAGGCGACCGCAGCCTACAACCTTGGCTCGATATTCAAGATAATAGATACAGCGGCTTATTTTGAAAACAAGGATACTATTACAATAGGTGAAGACAAGTCAGGAAAGGACAATCCCGGGAATAGAACCGGCAGTGATACTGCGGGTGATGTATACAGGTTCTTTGACGGTTACTCATACGGACTCAAGCCTTTTGAAAATGAGCCCTATGACTTTGGTGTCTACAACCGTTACCATGGATTTGACGACCTGGATCACTATTACTGTACCGGTGCAGTCGATATTAATGGACTGACCTTCAAATGCTATTCATATTATCAGGGAGGGCATGGTGATGTAGATTTGGAGAAGGCGTTTGCCCTTTCCTGCAACTCATATTTTATTGAACTTTGTCAAAATATCGGATATAAAAACATGATAGGTATGGCAAGGAAGTTCGGCCTTGGCAGCAAAACAGGCATTTCAGAGCAAGGTGTTACTGAAGCAGCCGGAAATCTGCCTGACTCGAATATGTATTACAGCAGCGCCGATATCGCAAATCTTGCCATCGGCCAGGGCGTAATGCTGGCCACTCCGCTGCAGGTGGCGGATCTGACCGCGACTGTGGCCAACGGCGGTATAAAAAACAAGGTGAATATAGTAGATTCCATCGTTGACAACAGCGGGAAGGTTATTGAAAAAATCAAACGAAGTGAGGGCGAACGAATCATCTCAAAGGAAACATCGAATAAAATAAGAGAATTGATGGAGGCTGTAACGCTCAACGGTACCGGGACTGAGGCAGTAATGGGCTATTATGGAGGAGCAGGAGGCAAGACCGGCAGCGCCGAGACAGGCTCTGAGGAGATCGTCCACGCCTGGTTCGCCGGCTATTTCCCCGCTGCAGAGCCGCGCTATTCCATTGCTGTATTTGCTGAGGACGGACGCTTGGGAGGCAAGTCCGCCGCCCCGGTATTTGCTGAAATTGCCAAGGGCATGCTGGAGAAGGGATATTAGCTGCCGCAATTGCATTATTGCGAATAAAGGTTTATACTTTTGAAGTTGAAGGAATAAACCTTTATTTATTTATTTCGGGGTGAATGTGATGCAGTTAATGGTCATGGTATTAAACAAAGTCGAGGTTCTCGACGATCTTCTTGAAAAGCTCATGGAGCAGGGGATATGCGGAGCTACAATACTCAATAGTACCGGGATGGTTCGCGAGCTGGCAAAAAGCAGCGAGGATTTTCCTATTTTCGGTACTCTGCGCATGCTTATAGATCCTGATCGCAAAGAAAGCAAGACCATATTTATGGCATTAAAGGATGAGAAAGTGGAGGAAGCGAAAAAGGTCATACGCGATGTGGTTGGTGACCTGTCAAAGCCTGATTCTGCGGTTATTTTCACTTTGCCGGTTCTTAGCGCAGAAGGAGTTGAATTCTAAAGTATGCAGCTGAATACACTTTTTTATCTGGCACTGATTTTATTTGCAGGGCTTATATTCGGACGAGCGGTAAAGCTTTTGAAGCTTCCAAACGTCACAGGATACCTCATCGCCGGTCTGTTGATAGGCCCGTATGTTTTCAAACTGGTCCCGGCGGATCTTGCAGAAGGCCTGGAACTGGTTTCTGAAATGGCTCTGGCTTTCATAGCGTTTTCCATAGGATCGGAATTTAAATTGAGCTATCTAAAAAAAGTAGGCATGATGCCAATCATTATAGCGATCATGGAAGGACTGGCTGCTACATTGGTAGTAACATCAGTATTGATCCTGCTTGGCTTTAATACTGAGATAGCTATACTGTTGGGTGCTATTGCATCAGCGACAGCGCCGGCAGCAACTATTATGGTTGTTAAGCAATATAAGGCAAAGGGCCCTGTTACTGAGACGCTTATGAGCGTTGTTGCACTTGATGACGCGGTTGCACTTATAGCCTTCGGATTCTCAGTGGCGATAGTCAATTTGATGCAGCATCCCGGTGAAGCCTCTTTGATCCTATCGATCCTGAAACCCATCGGAGAAATAGTAGGATCACTGCTTTTAGGGTTTATTCTGGGGATATTGTTTATATTTCCCCTCCGTTTCTTCAAAAAAGATTCAAACCGATTAATAATAACAGCCGGATTTGTTTTCCTTGGAAGCTCACTTGCTTCGCTGCTGGGCTTGTCTCCGCTGCTGCTTTGCATGTCAATGGGAGCCATGCTGATCAATGTAAGCAGGGCTGGTGACTCAATACTGAAATTGACAGACAGTATCACTCCGCCCATATTCCTCATGTTCTTTGTGGTATCCGGTATGGAGCTTGATATTACAGTTCTGCCAAAGGTGGGTCTGCTGGGAGTACTTTACATTGTTTGCCGTGTTATAGGTAAGGTAGCCGGCGCTTCTTTAGGCGCCATAATAATGAAAGCTCCGGAAACTGTTAAAAAGTATATCGGATTTTCACTTGTGCCACAGGCAGGTGTTGCGATAGGTCTATCACTGCTGGCTGCACAGATGCTTCCTGAGTACGGGCAGACGATACGTGCTGTCATTCTCAGCGCTACGTTTATATATGAACTGGTCGGACCTGCAATAACAAAGGCTGCATTGAAGAAGGCGGGCGAGATATCAGCCTGATCCGGCGAAGTGAATATAAAGTATGGAGGGGACCATGAAAATCGCAGTAATTGACGGTCAGGGCGGCGGAATGGGCCGTGCGATAGTAGAGAATCTGAGGGAAAGATACGGCAAAGCGGTTGTTATAACAGCGCTGGGAACAAATACTCTGGCAACTGCTGCAATGCTCAAAGCCGGGGCAGATGATGGCGCTACCGGCGAAAATGCGATCGTATACAATTCGACAAAGGTTGATATAATCATGGGTGCAATAGGTATAATCGCGGCCAATTCAATGCTGGGTGAGCTGACACCTGCCATGGCGGCAGCCATTGCGGGAAGCGCTGCTAAAAAGGTGCTCATACCCGTGAATAAATGCAACATTCAGATTGCAGGTGTGCCTGACCTGACACTGCAGCAGTATATTGACGAAGCGATTGGGATCATCGGCGGAAAAGCGAAATAGAATGCACCTTTCTTAGATTTCCGGTTTGGGCTGCTTAATTGTCTATGACTACATTTACCGGTTTTCCGGCAAGATAGGCCTGCAGGTTGCTGACTGCTATGTCCATCAGCCGTTTGCGGCTTTCCTTAGGCGCCCATGCAATGTGGGGCGTAATAATACAGTTAGGCGCAGTCATCAGAGGGTTGTCTTCAGCAATAGGTTCTGATGACACTACATCCATAGCCGCATAAGCTATTTTGCCATCTATAAGAGCTTTTTTCAGATCTTCTTCAACTATCAGAGGGCCTCTTGATGTGTTTATAATTATTACACCATCCTTCATCCCCGAAATAGTTTCACTGTTTATGATTCCTTTAGTAGACGGCGTAAGCGGACAATGCAGTGAAATAACATCCGACTCTGCAAGGAGTGTGTCCAGATCGACATAGTGCATTTTTTCGTTTTCCAGAGTCTTATCAGGATGTCTGTTATATGCCAGGACATTCATACCGAAGCATTGAGCTATGCTGCCGGCACTCTGGCCGATGCTGCCGTATCCGATACAGCCGAATGTCTTGCCTGCCAGCTCGATCAGAGGATAGTCCCAGAAGCAGAAATCAATGCTCTTTGACCATTTTCCTGATTTGACAGCATCGTTATGCTTGCCTACATGATGACATATCTCAAGCAATAATGCAAAAGTAAACTGAGCAACGGCTGCGGTACTGTAAGTAGGTATGTTTGTGACTATTACTCCTCTTTCCTTTGCAGCGTCTGTATCAATAACATTATAGCCGGTTGCCAGTACCCCTATGTATTTGATTGAGGGGCATGCATCAAATACTTCCGGACCGAGTGGAGTCTTATTTGTTATTATTATCTCAGCATTTCCTATCCTCGGAATGATCTCATCATGCTTTGTCCGGTCATAGACGGTGAGCTCTCCGATTGCTTCGAAGCCCTCCCAGCTAAGGTCGCCCGGATTTTCTGTATATCCGTCCAAAATCACTATTTTCATTTATGCTTCCTCCGCTTTCGTAATACCTATATAATACCTCATCGCTTCTTTTTAATCCAGAAGTACTAACACATGGTCAGGACTCACTCTATTTATTGAAGTTTGTCAAAAATTATTGTATACTGACGATATATAATTTTTAACATCTAAACTATACATATTCACCATATTTTATCCCGCAGAGAGGAGGGGCGCCGGTGAAAAGGCTTAAAGCTCTCAGGCGCGAGCGTGTCAACCGCACTTTGGAAAGCATCTTCAATTATCCGATGACCATCGTGGAAGCCCCCATCGGTTACGGAAAAACCACGGCAGTTCGTGAATTCCTTGCTTTAAAAGGCACTCCTGTTATCTGGACTTCCTTTTATTCCGAGAACGATACATCGGAGGCGTTTTGGCAAAGACTTACGGCTGAGATCAGTAAATTTGATGAAGCAGCAGGTAAAAGACTCATAAGCCTTGGAGTTCCTTCTGACACACAACAGACTATAACGGCTGTATCCATAATAAATGAGATGGATTACAGACCCAATACCACACTTGTTGTCGATGATTTCCATCTTGCTGGGACCATGCGTATGACCGCACTTTTCAGGCGGTTTGTAATAGAATTGCCAGATGATTTTCATATTGTGATATTGACCCGTGATACTACAAATCTTGACATCACGGAGCTCTCGGCAAAGGGAATATGCAATGTCGTGTCTCAGCGGACACTGCGCTTCACAGATGAAGAAATCCGGGCTTACTGCACACTGATGGACTTTCATCCCGGTGAGGACATGCTCAAAAGAGTCAGTGAATACACGGGCGGCTGGATTTCCCTGGCTTACCTCATCCTGTTGGGGCTGGAGCAGGATATCCCGATGGAGCATAACATCGCTATTGATGAGCTGGTAGAAAAGGTTTTATATAATGCTTATGAAAAACCGATCCGGAGATTCCTGCTGCACCTGTCTGTCATGGATGCTTTTACCGAGGAACAGGCGCGCTATGTGACAGGTGAAAACAGTGCCGGCGAAATCCTTAGAAAGCTTCGCCGTGAAAATGCATTTGTTGCCTTTGATGAAGCAGCTGGGGTCTATCAAATCCACAACGTGCTGTTGGATTTTCTTCGGGGAAAGCAGAAGAATGAAGAGGAAAGCGCTGCACTCTATCGGAGACTTGGTGAATGGCACCTTGCACTAAGAGACTACAGGACCGCATACGGCTATCTCTGCCGCGCGGGTGAGACGGAGCGCGTCCTCGCGCTGTTGGACAATGAGGATACGGTCACCAGCGATTCCGCCACTTTTGACGGCGTGCTTGATATGTTTGCCGCATTACCTCATGAGATGCTTTTCAAATATCCAATTGCCTATTTGCAGTATATCGCCATCATATTGACAAACGGCGATCCCAACGCTTTTCATGATGGAGTGATTCGCCTGAACGAGCTGCGGGAGTTGTGCGAACAGGGGGAAGTACCCATCCCGCACGGCAGGGGCCGCATCCTGGCAGAGCTATATCTCACACGGATATTTGCCGTATTCAATGATGCAAAGGAAATGGCCGCTTGTATAAAGGAGGCGCAGTGCCTGTTTGACGGGGAGATTTCCTGTCTGCAGAAGCGGGAAGCCGAGTTCACCCTGGGTTTTCCCCATTTGCTCTATATCTTTTACAGGGAGCAGGGCGATCTCAAAGAGCTCACGGAGCTCATAGCATCAGATTTTCAGATTTTTACCTCGCTGGCCGACGGCTGTGGTACCGGCTGCGACTATGCTGCCCGGGCCGAATACGCACTGGAGACCGGTGATTGGCAGTCGGCGGAGCTTAACGCCTATAAAGCCATTTATAAGGCACAGACAAAGGAACAGACAGGTATTATGATCTGTGCATATCACGCCTTGATCAGACTGTATCTCTATCAGGGGAAAGCCGACGAAGCGCTGGAACTTCTGCGACAGCTAAGACAGAATGTGACCCATGCGAACAACCCCTATTACAACACGGGTCTTGAACTTGTTGAAGGATATGTTTACGGCTGTCTCACCCGGCCCGACAAGATCCCATGGTGGCTGCAAGCAGGCAATATGTCTCATGCACACTTCTTCTATGATGGCATGGCCTTTGGTAATATAGTCTACGGTAAGGCGCTCTTGCTCTCAAAGAATTACATCAAGCTCGAAATGCTAACTGATGAATTTGCTCGAAATTTCGCCATCTTCAATAACCGGCTCGGCTTTCTGCACAATGAGATTTTCAGGGCGGCTGCGAAATATCAGCTTTACGGCATGGAAGCAGGCTGCGCCGAGCTTCGCAAAGCCCTCGGCATGGCGCGGGAGGACCACATCATCCTGATATTCGCCGAGTACGCGCCTAATATACTTGATATGGTGCGTTGCATTGCCCATAACGATTCGCGTGATGATTACCTCAAGGCAGTGCTCGGAGCCTGTGAACACTACATGGAGAGTCTGAAGCACGCACCGCAAAGCACGGTTTCCCTGACGGAGCGGGAGCTGGAGGTGCTGACCCTCACTGCCGAAGGGATGAAACGGGATGAAATCGCGGCAAAGCTTTTTGTATCCTCCGGCACCATAAAGATGCATCTGCATAATATTTATACGAAACTTGAGGTGAATGGGAAAACCGCTGCGATAAAAAAGGCTCAAAAACAACAAATTCTTTGATAATCTAATATTTTCCGACATAAAATATACCGTTTGGTAAATACCGATCCAAAAATCGATCCCTTATACTTTTAGTATAGGGGATTCTCTTGTTTATCGCCCTAAGTGGAAAGGAGGCGGCAAATAAATGAGCAAGATGCTCAAGGTAACGCCAAACGACGATTACACGCTGCTTGTGGAATTCGATGACGGTCACAAGATCATCTTCGATATGAAGGATCTGGTTAAAACAATGCCCTATTGCAGCCTTAAGGATCCGGAGCGCTTCAGGGACATCACGCTGGAAGAAAAGGCCATATGCTGGCCCGATCCTGTAAAGGGAAAACCGGCATTGTATCCCATTCGGCTGACGGTGGACAACATGCTGTTTACAATACGAGGTTAAGCAAACGAAATATCCGGAGGTGTTTTATGATCAGATTAAATCCGTATTATACCATGGCGTTCATGGGATTGCTTGCGGCTTTAGCGACCCAGTACTTCAACTTTTCGCAAGCCGGTTATAAAAAAACAGTTACATTCAAGATCCTTTTACTGACATTACTGTCTTCCTTAGCAGGCGTCATCGGGGCTGTGGCAGGCTACTGGCAAAACGCGGGCATATTCAGGCTGCCGCCCGCCGAATGGTTTGAGCATATTGGTTTAACCGCATATCATGGAATGATTGCCGTGGCTTTATTCTTTTTCTTTGGCTGTAAGATCCTCAAACTGGAGATCCATCGCACATTTTCGATCGCAGTTCCTTCCATTGTCATTTTCTTTGCCTTCGGACGGGTGGGATGTTCCTTTGCGGGCTGCTGCCACGGGATACCGCTGAGTTTTTCATTTTTGGGACATCAGTTTGCCAGGTTCCCGACGGCACAGCTTGAGTCGCTGTTCTTCTCGCTCCTGTTTATTGCCTTGCAGATTTACATAAAAAAGCGAAGGATGGTGATCACTGTGATTTCGTATGCAATATTTCGTTTTTTCAATGAGTTTTTCAGAGGTGATGACCGTGGAATGCTTATTGCAGGCAGCGGACTGTCGCCTGCCCAGATCATTTCACTTACTCTGATTGCGGTCACGCTGGGGGCGATGCTTTATTCTCAGCTCAGGCGAAAATACGGCAGACAGATGGTTTTGCCGGCAGACAGACATATAAATGGAGGTGTTAGGATTTGAAAAAATCGATTGTCTTTATCGGTATCATTTTTCTGTTATTGCTGGGGACGACTGCTGTACTGGCAACGGCCGAGGGAATTATAATAAAAGCCGCCGTAGAAAATGACAGGATATATATTGGTGATAAAACAAAAGTAGGTTTCTCAGTAATATTTTCTGATCCCGAGTACCCGGAGTTTTGTATTACCCTCGACAACAACAATTTTGCAAAAAATGGTTTTGCTGAATTTAATAAAGATTGCATTTCGGTAAAGTATTCTTCAGACAACAGCAGGATTGCAGTTGTAGATGATAATGGGACAGTGACCGGTATTTCGGCTGGAACTGTAACAATCACTCAGGATATTACTTTAAATATACAGTCACTGTCGCTTGTTCCAGCCCTGATAGTTGACAATAGTTATGGAGGATTGAACAGCAGTTGCCAGTATGTAAGTTTTTATTCAAAAATATTTTCATATAATGGTACATACACCCGGAAGGTAACAATGACTGTTGTGCCTGATGACCGCTTGTATCTATGTCAACCCGGGAAGGAGCCGACACCCGTAAAAATATCGATGAACGCAGCTTCTCTTGAAGTTGACAGACTAAGCGTCGGAAAATCAATGAATGTGGATTATTCCGTTACTATAACGGAGCTGAATGATCCGACAGCAAAATATACTTTTAATAAGTATGACCTTTTTTGGGGGACGGCTCTGGATTTCGAGAATCTTACAACGGAATATTCCTCCGATAACGAAAGTGTCGCGACGGTCAACAAAGGCGGGTTGGTGACAGGTATTTCCGAAGGCTGGGCCAATATAACCATTGATCTCACATTTAATCCGGAAATACTTGACCAGGAGGGATTGAACGTCAGGATCCGCAAAGCGAGACTGGCTGTAAAACCTTCAGATACGGCCGGAACTGTTAGATTTACCCGTCAGATATCCGTTCTTGTATCCACCTCGCCGGTTATGAACAATTTGGTTCTTGCTCAATCCAAATCCCGGCAAGTAAATATCGGCACCGGGACCAACAAATGGACGGTCAGTGATCCTTCGATCGCCCAAATAGATAAAACCGGCAGTGTCACCGGATTAAGGCCGGGAAGAACCTATATAGTATATTACATGGAAGAATTCAAAAAATTTGATGGCTGGTCCGGTTATACAAGAATTCCGGTAGTAGGCTCAGTGACGGTTTACCCTGTTATGGCGATCCATCCTGATATAATCAATGTATATATGGGGACACCGACCACGCTCAAGGTGGATTTCGACCGCTTCTATTCCGGCGATAAGGCCGGAACATGGTCGGTTGCCGACAAATCCATTGCTTCTGTAGATCAAAGCGGAATGGTCACAGGCATAAGAACCGGTAAGACAATAGTGACATATACCATTAACGCTACAGGAGCACAAACGGACTGCACCGTTGTTGTAGCAGAACCGCCGTTCAGAATTGAACCTGGCCAGTTGAGTATAAACAACGGCGATACTGAAAAGTTTACCGTTACCTACGATAGTGGTTATACAGGCAAAAAAACCGGAACGTGGTCAGCTGCCGACGATACGATTGTCTCCGTGGAAGATAACAGCACCGCGCCCATATATATTAACAAGAAACACACCATACCCGGCACTGTCGGAGCGAAGGTGACCGGCCTCAAGCCCGGCACCACCAGGGTTACATTCACTGATACCGCAACAGGTGCTCGCCGGGATTGTACTGTTACGGTTAAACCGATATTTAAAATCACTCCAGATACATTGACAATATATGAGGGCGAGACAGGAGGCCTGTCTGTGAGTTTTGACAACGTCTACAACGGTTCAAGGGATGGAAAGTGGACGGTTGACGACAAAACCGTCGCATCTATTGACCAGAACGGTGTTGTGACGGGTATAAAAGCCGGAACAGCCATCGCAGCTTATTCTGCCGACCCAACACCCTCCGCCACAGCAGACCTGTCCGGCATCGCGAAGGTCCTGCTATCCACTGTTATTACAAAGCCTGCTGAAAGTATCTTCAAGACTGTGTCTATAATAGTGAAGCCGGGAACCTTCACGGTGACCTTCGACCCGAACGGGGGCAGCCCGACTCCGTCAAAAGTCACTGTCAGGCACGATACAGTTGTCACCAGACCGGTTGACCCTTCTTTTAGCGGCAGGAGATTTCTCGGATGGTATACAGCCTTGAACGGCGGCTCCGTATGGGATTTCGCGAACAATAAAGTGACGGAGGACATGACGCTCTACGCCCATTGGGATATTGAATGGGTACAGTCGATATTTCCGAATATTCAGGCACTGCTGATTTCCGGGCCGGATACGATCGAACTTATTGAGGGCTATAGCGATTTTCATCAGCAGTATATTTTTCGCGGCGTACCTTCTTCGACGGCCACGATCATTCCGAATCCGTTAAGTATTACCAATGCAACTTTATCCAATCCGGTTTTACCCACCTTACCGGATACCTTCCCAGTCAAGATACTGACGATTCCATCCGGGCTTGCCCCTGGTTCATATTTCATAACGCTCTGCTCAATGAATGGAGTTTTTGGAGAAGTGACCAAAACCGTCACTGTGAACGTGAGGCCAGCGGAATCTCTGCCGACGATCACCGGGCCGGATACGATCAACATTTTTGCGGGGTCCGGCAGTGTCGATCAGGCGTATACATTCGGCGGCTATCCGGCACCGACAGAATACGGCATCAGTCTGACTGAACCGAATATAGCTAACGCCTCCTTTGTCGGGAATACGCTGACCATTCCGGGAGACGGCCAGGATATTGGTTCGTATGAAGTTACACTTTATGCATCCAATTCGGCCGGCACGACGAATAAAACCGTCACCGTGAATATCTTTGACATAGGCTTCGGCTCAGGAATAGAAATTTTCCTATTCATTTATGACAATAGAATTGAGGCAATCGGCGGCGCGGGAGACCCATTTACGTATACTATTGTTCAAGGCTCCATGCCGGATGGACTCACACTCCAATCTGACGGTACTATCACAGGCACAGTAGACGCTGGAAATTATGATCCTGTATCTGTGGAGATAAGTGATCGTAACGGAAATTCTATAACTACAGGCATGCTGCCAGTTTGCGTTTATGAGTAGAGTTTCTGCTATTGACAGATATTTTGTGACCAGATCAGGTCATACAGGAGGTGTTTAGATGAAAGGAAAGAAATTTTTATCGGTTCTGATATGCGTAGTTCTGTTCTTTTCGTTGCCATATATAGTACAAGCTTCAGTTCCCATAATAAGTATCCCTGTTTCAACCGGGGGATCCGGCCATAGCCTTGCGATCATGAACGATGGTACGCTTTGGGGCTGGGGATATAACTATCAGTATCAGCTTGGCAGTGATACCGCCGACAACCTTACCACACCTGTCAAAATCATGGATAATGCGGTATCTGTGGCAGCCGGGTCAATGCACAGTCTGGCTGTGAAATCCGACGGGAGTCTCTTCGGATGGGGCAGCAATACATACGGACAGCTTGGCGTCAGCCGGAACGGCCAGGAGTACTATATGAACGGTTCTGTCAAAGAGTATTATTGCGATACCCCTGTCAGGATAATGGACGGGGTGGCATCCATAGCTGCAAACGGTATGTACTCATATGTAGTAAAAAGAGATGGGACGCTTTGGGCCTTCGGGGGCAATGAGGAAAGCGGTGAGTATCTGATCGGCGACGGTACGGTGTCACAGCCCGTGCCTGTCAAAATCATGGACAATGTTGTTCTTGTCTCGGCGGGAGGGTCGAACGTACTGGCACTAAAAGCGGACGGAAGCCTTTTCATGTGGGGAGACAATGCTTCCGGTGAAATCGGAGACGGGACGACCAGAGTACATACTAAGCCCGTTAAAGTCATGGAGGATGTGGTGACGGCTGCACAGGGTACATTTCATACGCTGGCTGTGAAATCCGACGGTTCGCTCTGGGCATGGGGGAGCAACTATGCAGGAGGATTAGGTGACGGTACGAATAATGATAGTACTGTGCCGATAAAAATCATGGATGATGTGAAATCGGTCGCTGCTGGTACTTGTCACAGCCTTGCCGTGGAAAATGACGGCAGTCTTTGGTCATGGGGGCAGGGAGTAAGTGGTTTTGGAGAAAGCAAGGGATATAATTATTCGCCAGAAAAGATATTGGATGATGTCATTTATGCTTCCTCAAAGCAGAACACCAACTATGCTCTCAAATCCGACGGCAGCTTGTGGGCATGGGGCGAAGGAATAAACCTGGGCAATATATATTCGACCCCGATACCGAGGGAAGCCATTAATAAGGCCGATACGCCCTCTCTTCTGGTGAAGTCTTCCGCGGTCAGGGTTTTGATAAATGAAAGAGAAATGGTTCTTGATGCCTATAACATCAATGACAACAACTACATCAAACTCAGAGATATTGCTATGGTGATGAGCAGCACCGAAAAACAGTTTGAAGTGGGTTGGGAGGAAGCGGAAAATGCTGTCTTGCTAACGGCATATAAGGAGTACACACCCGTAGGCGGAGAACTTTCAGTATCAGAAATACCGATCTGGAAGACAGCAAGGACAAACCGCTCGAAAATATATCTGGAAGGCCATGAGGTCCGGCTCGCCGCATATAACATAGGGGGAAACAACTATTTCAGAATACGGGATATTGCCAGAGCTATTGGCTTCGGTGTGACCTGGGATGGAAAAACAGGCACAATCATTATTGATGCATCCAAAGCATATGAATAAAGGGCTTCAGATTTCAGTGATGCCGGATCGATCGGATTCTGGGCAAAGAACGCCAATTAATGTAACAGAAGGGGAGCAGCGCTCCCCTTTTTACTGTCCGATGTCCGGCTCCAGTTCCTTGCTAAGCTTTTTGATTGCTTTCTTTTCAATACGTGATACATAGGAACGTGATATACCCAGCATACTGGCAATTTCACGCTGTGTTTTGCTCGTTCCGTTAAGAAGGCCGTAACGCAGCTCCAGAACTGTTTTTTCACGTTTTTTCAATACTGCCTTCATTTTATTGTATAGGCGCTTTACCTGGATTTTCAGTTCAACTTCATCAATGACTGATTCCGTCTCATTTCCGATAACGTCGATCAGTGTGATTTCGTTGCCCTCACGGTCAATGCCAATGGGGTCGTGGAGAGATACTTCGCTCTGTATCTTTTTTGTGGATCTGATCTGCATCAATATTTCATTTTCAATGCAGCGTGCGGCATAGGTCGCAAGCCGGGTACCCTTTGACTGATCGAAGGTGGATATTGCTTTGATGAGGCCTATGGTACCTATTGATATAAGATCATCGCTGTCGCTGCTGAAAGTGCTGTATTTCTTTACTATATGGGCGACCAGCCGCAGATTCCTTTCAATAAGTGTATTTCTGGCATCTTCGCTGCCTTCTTTGTATGCTTCGATGTACTTTTGCTCTTCTTCGGCTGTAAGCGGCTGTGGAAACGAGTTTGAGTTTGAGACATAGCCCAGCTGAAAAACAATACTGCCAAGGATCTCATTCAGAATGGTGAATAAGAAGTGCAGCAAACAAGGCACCTCCCATAAAAATTAGTCACCGTATAAGTATATGAAGAAATATCCCATATGTTGCCTGTACAAAGCAAAAATTTTTTCTGGCTGATAAACCGGCTTCCGCATATTGTGTATAAGGAATTTCATATCACATTATTCTGACAAGCGGAGATGGAATAGTTATGTATAACTTTGGGAAAGTGGGATTTGACCCCGGCCATCATGCGGGAGCAAATGTGGGACCGGGAACATATAGAGAAGGGGATGCGATGCTTCGGCTTGGCCTTATGCTGCATAAAGCGTACGGCATTTTCCTGACAAGGACAGATGGCAGCAATATTGCGCTTTCAGAGCGTTCGAGACTTGCTGCAAAGGCCGGCGTAAATACGCTTATCAGTCTGCATACCAATGCCCCCCAGGCGGCAGCGGGTGTTATTGTGTTCTATAGTGTGCGGCATCCGGGAGATAAACAGATAGCTGAATTTATCGGAAGTGAAATTGCGCAGGCAATGGGGCTTAAGTTCAGGGGAGCAGCGACAAAACCATCGACCGGCGATCCCCGGACTGATTATTTCGGCATCATCAGAAATCCGGTCCAGATGGGGATAGACCATCCTTTTATAGTGGAGCATGGTTCCCATTGGGAGATGGCTGACCGTATCGATGATAAGCTTTCAAAAATCGTCTTGGCTTATGGCAGGATACTGAAGCTTGATCAGTCAGCAGCTGATGGATCTGGTGATACAGCCAAGATCGCGGAAATAAAAGGCTATGTGGATATACTGAACAAGGCTGAGCCTCAGATTATTGGTGAAACAAACAAATGGATAGAGAGGGCGGCTGCTGATACTGATGTTTACTGGCTGATAAGAAAGACTGCGGCTTACATTAAAGCACATACATAGAATGCCAGAAAGCAGAGGGCACTACTCACTTTTTCAACTTTTGTACGATATCCATGAGAAAAGTTCTCATTTTTATTGTTCATTGTCTATGAAATTGGCCCATGGGACTATGAAACAGGCTTCCCAGAACATTGTTTTGTTCCAAAAGCTGCAAAAACGAGTAGTGCCCTAGTTGTTATGCTCAAAGCTGCAAAAACGAGTAGTGCCCTAGGTGTTATGCTCAAAGCTGCAAAAACGAGTAGTGCCCTAGGGGTATTCTGTATTATTAAATACCTTTCCGAAAGTAGCTCCCAGCTTGGGCGACGCTGGCTCGTCTCGCTGGCTCGTCTCGCTGGCTCGTCTCGCTGGCTCGGCTGGCTCGTCTCGCTCGCCATACCAGTTGCTTAGGACAGTCTGATCCGGACTCTGGTTCTATTGCTTAAACTCAATTCTACAAATAATTATTTTCTCAATTTAAAATGATTGATAATTATTTGTCCGTGTGTTATACTATCTATCGATAAAATACGCACACGGTTCGACGCGCGGATAAGTGCCGATTGGTCTTCCGCCCGGATGAAGACCGTGGTGGTATAAACTTAAGGAGGATATATCTATGTCAGTTATTTCAATGAAACAGCTGCTGGAAGCAGGCGTCCATTTCGGACACCAGACCAGGAGATGGAACCCCAAAATGGCCGAATACATCTTTACGGAGAGAAACGGCATCTACATCATCGACCTGCAGAAAACAGTAAAAAAAGTTGAAGAAGCTTATTTCTTTGTAAGAGAAGTCGCTATGAACGGCGGCGATGTCCTTTTCGTGGGCACAAAGAAGCAGGCTCAGGATTCCATCAAGGAAGAGGCTGAAAGAAGCGGCCAGTATTTTGTAAACGCAAGATGGCTCGGCGGCATGCTCACCAACTTCAAGACGATCCAGAAGAGGATCAACAGACTCAACCAGCTCGAAAGCATGGAGCAGAACGGTATGTTTGAAGTGCTCCCGAAGAAGGAAGTCATCAAGCTCAAGGGCGAGATGGAAAAGCTCGAGAAATATCTCGGCGGCATCAAGAATATGAAGAAGGTACCGGGCGCTCTGTTCATCGTTGACCCAAGGAAGGAAAGAAATGCGATACTCGAAGCAAGGAAGCTTGGTATACCTGTAGTTGCTATAGTTGATACCAACTGCGATCCTGATGAGGTCGATTATGTTATCCCGGGCAATGACGATGCTATCAGGGCTGTCAAGCTCATTGCAGCTAAGGTTGCAGATGCTATCATCGAAGGACGTCAGGGAGAATCAATGTCCACAGAAAACCCGGATGCAGAGGAAAAGATCAACGAGACAGAAGATCTTTCTGCTGCTGAAACAGCTCAGGAATAATTAATCCGGCTGGAAAACATCAAAAGTATCCCCGGTTCCGGAAACGGAGCCGGGTGATAATATATCCAGTTGAGAATATCGATGAAATATATGGCTAATAATATGATTATTATTGTTTGGAGGAATTTGGATGATTACTGCTGAAATGGTAAAACAACTCCGTGAAAGAACTGGCGCGGGCATGATGGATTGCAAGAAGGCTCTGACTGATGCGGATGGCAATATTGAAAAGGCTATAGAGCTTTTAAGGGAAAAGGGACTTGCCGCAGCTGCTAAAAAGGCTGGCAGGATCGCTGCTGAAGGACTTGTTGAAGCTTACATACACGGCAACGGTAGAATAGGCGTGCTGGTCGAAGTAAATATCGAAACTGACTTTGCTGCAGCAAATGAAGAATTCAAGCAGCTGGTCAAGGATATCGCGATGCAGATAGCAGCCGCAAAGCCTGAGTACGTTAAGAAGGAAGAAGTTCCCACAGACGTGCTTGAAAAAGAAATGAACATCCTCAGGGCACAGGCCAGAAATGAAGGCAAGCCTGAGAAAATAATCGAGAAGATGGTCGAGGGCAGGATAGAGAAATTCTACAAGGAGATATGCCTCCTGGAACAGCCCTGGATCAAGGATCCCGACAAGACGATCAAGCAGCTCGTGACTGAGAAGATCGCGGCGATAGGCGAGAACATAAGCGTCAGGAGATTTGCCCGCTTTGAAAGAGGCGAAGGATTGGAAAAGAAAGAAGAGAATTTCGCTGAAGAAGTGGCAAAGCAAATCGGTGGTTAAAATAATGAGGGAGCATATAAAATATGTTCCCTTTTTAGTGCAGCGGCAGGATTTTTAATGTTTGTGTAGAACAATAATATGAAACGGGGGTAGCAAGCCATATGACGCCAAAATATAAAAGAGTACTGCTGAAGCTCAGCGGAGAGGCACTGGCGGGGGATCTGAAAACCGGTATAGACGCAGGAATAATCAGCGCTGTTTCGGACAGGATACAGCAAGCGCGCGAAACGGGTGTTGAGATTTCTATCGTAGTCGGCGGAGGCAATTTCTGGAGAGGCAGGAGCGGCGTCGGTATGGACAGGACCACAGCCGATCATATGGGGATGCTGGCTACAGTAATTAACTCCCTTGCGCTGCAGGATGCTTTGGAATCAAGGGGTATACCGACCAGAGTACAATCTGCCATTGAAATGAGGCAGATCGCCGAGCCGTATATCAGGAGAAAGGCAGTCAGGCATCTGGAGAAAAAGAGGATCGTAATATTCGCATGCGGCACAGGTAATCCTTATTTTTCAACAGACACTACTGCAGCTCTCAGAGCGGCCGAGATAGATGCGGATGTTATACTCAAGGCAACCATGGTGGATGGTGTCTATGACTCTGACCCGAAGAAGAATCCTGACGCAGTTCGTTTCGACAGCATCACATTTGCTGATGCTCTGGCGAAAAGGCTGGGAGTCATGGATTCCACTGCGATGTCGCTTTGCATGGATAACAAGATACCGCTGATCGTATTTGATCTGAGTGATCCTGATAACATCCTGAGAGTATTGAAAGGCGATAATATCGGAACAATTTTGACCTGATACAAAACAAAAGGAGGGTTTAATATGGAAAAGTCTGCTTACAAAGAATATGAGGAAAAAATGACCAAAGCTCTAAGCGTTCTGAAGGAAGATTTGGGAGGCCTGAGGGCTGGAAGAGCCAACCCGGCTATTCTGGACAAGTTGACAGTTGACTATTATGGAACTCCGACGCCGATAAACCAGCTCGGAAGCATCTCTGTGCCTGAAGCCAGGGTAATAGTCATCCAGCCTTGGGAGTCCAAGATACTAAAGGACATAGAAAAAGCCATCCAGAAATCCGATATAGGCATAAACCCGAATAATGACGGCAAGGTGATCAGGCTCATATTCCCTGTGCTTACAGAGGAAAGAAGAAAAGAGCTCACAAAGTCCGCCAAAAAGCATGGCGAGGAGACCAAGGTGGCCATCCGCTCCATCAGGAGAGACGCCATTGAACACTTCAAGGTACAGAAAAAGAACAGCGAGATCACCGAGGATGACCTGAAGGACGCTGAAAATGATATGCAGAAGATGACAGACAAGTACATAGCTGATGTTGACAAGATAGTAGAGAACAAGGAAAAGGAGATAATGGAGGTCTAGTGCAGATGGTTGATGTCTCCGGCCGAAGGATGGAGGATGCTGTAAAGATATTGAATTCCCAGGGCTTTGAGAGGATAACGGTCAGGCTGACTGCTTCCCCAAGGCTGAGAGACAAAGGCTATAACGCTGATTCCAGGGTCGTCAGGCAGGTTTTGTCTGAACAAAGCACAGTTGAGTTATTGGTATGTAATTTGAATAGCTGACTCACAAGGCTGTTAATACAGCCTTGTTTGTTATTTTTTATGTATTTTTGCAGAGTAGCTGAATGCCGGGAGGTATCAGATGTTTTTTGGGCGCAAAAAGAAAAACAAGGTCATTTTGGAGCATAAGGACAGGATTCCCGTGCACATAGCTGTCGTTATGGACGGGAACGGCCGCTGGGCCGAGAAAAGAGGCCTGCCAAGAAAAGCAGGCCACAGGGAGGGAGCCAACACCCTTAAAAGAATAGTGACGGAATGTGATGCCATAGGGGTAAAATATCTTACCGCATACGCTTTTTCCACTGAGAACTGGAAACGGCCAAAGGATGAGGTGAATGCGCTGATGTCGCTGCTGCTTGAGTTTCTGAGGAATGCGGACAGGGAACTGGCCGGCAAAAACGTCAGGATACTTGTAATAGGAGATACGGATAAGCTCTCCGGGGAGATACAGAAAGAAATAACCAGAGTCGTGAACAACACATCAGTAAACACAGGCATAAGCCTGGTCATGGCTCTCAATTATGGAAGCAGATGTGAGATAGCTTCTGCCGCCGCACGTTTGGCAAAGGATGTGAAGGACGGCAGGATAAACTCTGAGGATATTGATGATAAGCTGTTCTCAGATTATCTATATACGAAAGGCATACCCGACCCGGATCTGGTCATACGACCCAGCGGTGAAAACAGACTGAGCAATTTCCTGCTGTGGCAGTCATCCTATTCCGAGTTCTGGTATTCAAATATATTATGGCCTGATTTCTCAAAGAATGACCTGCTTGAGGCAATAAGCGAATATCAGAAGAGAGACAGGCGATACGGAGGTTTGTGAGGATGAAGACCAGGATCATAAGCGCAGCTGCTGCTATTGCACTGCTGGCTGTCATTGTTTATCTGGGCGGGGTCGCCATCGGCATTGCTGTATCGATCCTCGCTTTTATCGGTATTATAGAATTTTACAGGGCGCTGTCAAAGGGCGGGTTCAAGCCCGCATTTGCTTTAGGCTGTGTATCCTGCATTCCGTTGTTATATTATGCATTCTCAAGCATACTTCCGGAAAGATTTTTGTTTAAATCTGCTGATTTGGGGCTTGCGGCTGCGTTTTTTGTTTTTTTGCTGATTGTTGTCCTTTTTTGTTTGATCATGTTCTCAGACGGTAAATATGAGATAAAGGATGCAGCGGTCACTCTTTTCGGGATAGCTTATGTGGTGCTCCCATTGTCTTTTGTCACACTGACAAGAAATATGGATCACGGCTATCTTTATATGTGGATGATATTCATCGGTGCCTGGGCCACAGATACCTTTGCTTATTTTACGGGTGTCACCATCGGAAAGACAAAGATCGTCCCCAAAATCAGTCCCAAGAAATCCCTGGAAGGCTGCATTGGCGGCGTTGTCGGGTGTGCTGCCGCTATGACGGCTTTCGGAGCATATTTTAACAATATACTGGGTGTGCCGCTGGTGCATTTTGCCGTGATCGGCCTGATATGCGGAGTGATATCCCAGCTTGGCGACTGGTCTGCATCAGTTGTAAAGAGGGCAGTGGGAATAAAGGATTACGGAAATATCATGCCGGGGCACGGAGGTGTGCTCGACAGGGTCGACAGCATACTTTTTACCGCGCCTGCCGTATTTTTTTACATCAGCATGTTTTTCTGAGAAGGAGCAGTAGATGGCAACAAATATAGCTATATTGGGTTCTACCGGCTCAATAGGTGTACAGACACTGGAAGCCGCACAAAATCTGGGCATCAGGGTCAGCGCACTGACCGCGAATAAGAATATTGATTTGCTGGTCGAGCAGGCCAAAGCGTTTAGACCGCTTATGGTTTCGATAACAGAGCAGAGCCTTGCCTCCGAGCTTGCAGAAAGACTCAGAGGCACAGGGATAGAAGTCTATAGCGGTGATGACGGAATGAAGGCCGCTGCCGAAGTCGTGGGAGTGGACACCGTAGTAACGTCGATAGTAGGTATAGCCGGGCTGATACCGACTGTACATGCAATACAAAAGGGCAGGAATATTGCTCTGGCCAACAAGGAAACGCTGGTAACAGCCGGTGAGATCGTCATGGCCGAGGCAGAACGGCACGGCGTCACGGTCTTTCCCATCGACAGTGAGCACTCTGCCATATATCAATGCCTGGCGGGCAACAGGAGACAGGATGTGGACAGGCTCATACTGACTGCATCCGGCGGGCCCTTCAGGGGAAAAAAGTACGAAGATCTAAAGAGAGTGACTCTCGCCCAGGCTCTGAAACACCCCAACTGGAGCATGGGCAGCAAGATAACGATAGATTCCGCGACCATGATGAACAAAGGCCTGGAGGTAATAGAAGCAAGGTGGCTGTTTGGCTTCATGCCTGACAGGATCAAGGTCGTCGTCCATCCTCAGAGTATCATACACTCAATGGTGGAGTATAAGGATGGATCCGTAATGGGGCAGCTTGGCTCTCCGGACATGAGGATCCCGATACAGCTTTCCCTGACCTGGCCTGAAAGGGCGGTAAATTCCTTTTCAAAGCTGGATCTGTTAAAGTGCGGCGTTCTGACCTTCGAAGAGCCTGACATTGATACGTTCAGATGCCTCGGACTGGCTTTTGACGCTCTGAAGGCCGGAGGAACCATGCCTGCGGCGATGAATGGAGCAAACGAAGCTGCGGTAGCCCTCTTCATGGAGGAGAAAATCGGATTCTGTGACATCCCCGCGCTTATAGAAAAGGTAATGCTTGCTCATTCTGTGAATACAATGGCAAGTCTGAATGATATAATAGAAGTAGACAAATGGGCAAGAAGGATGGTTGGAGGTAGCATATGTATCTGATCCTGGCGATACTGGCTTTTAACATAATAGTCATAGTACATGAACTCGGACATTTCATAATAGCTAGGAAGATGGGCATAAAGGTCCTTGAGTTTTCTCTTTTTATCGGACCAAAGATATTCAGCTTTGAAAAAGGCGGTACAACATATTCGTTGAGGCTTTTTCCTGTTATGGCTTATGTGAAGATGCTCGGAGAGGAAGAGGCATCTGACAGCGAACAGGCATTCAACAACAAGCCTAAATACGCCCGCGCATTAACTGCTTTAGGCGGGCCCTTTGCAAACCTGCTTCTGGCAGCAGTTCTGCTTACGGGATATTTTTCCATACAGGGCTATTATACCATGGAGATAGGGCAGGTCGTTGAAAACTCACCGGCCTCACTGGCAGGCATTCAGAAGGGTGATAGAATAATATCATACGACGGAAAGAGGACGTATATCCTCGAGGATGTCCTGCAATTCCTATATATTTCAAAGGGAGAACCTGTTACAGTTGAGATAGAGAGGGACGGCGGCAAGTTCAAAAAAGAACTCAGACCGGTAGTTCATCCCCAATCCATGGAGCCCAAAATCGGTGTATCGCTTTCCACGGACAGCCCGGTCGATTCCAATGTCATAAAGGCGCTTTCGCCGGGCATGCCTGCCGAGCAGGTTGGTCTGCAGGCGGGGGACAGGATCGTGGAAATCAACGGAGCCAGTGTGGACAGCGGCGATAAACTGGTCGAGCTTGTCACGTCCAATGGAATAAATGAGCTTGAAATAAAGGCTGTAAGGGACGGTGCCGAGGTGAGCGTCACTTTGATGCCTGTAGAGGTGAAGTCGGAAGAATATTATGAAATAGGGCTTAAGTTTGTTCCGGCCAGGGGAAATGTTATAGAGTCCTTCGGCCAGGCAGTATCCTTTACCTATTCAATAATCAGGAGCGTTTTTTACAGCCCGGGCTGGCTTTTTTCCGGCAAGGCAAAGGTATCTGACATGATGGGCCCCATAGGCATGGTCAGTACTATAACAACAACAGTAAGTCAGGCGCCGGACTTTGGTCAGATGCTGGCTTACCTGATGTACATTACAGGCTTGCTGAGTGTGGCCATAGGAGCAACGAACCTGATACCCTTCCCGATGCTTGACGGCGGCCGACTGCTGCTGATAGCTGTTGAAGCTGTCAGAGGAAAGCCTCTCAGTCAGGAGAAGGAGTCATATATATCCATAGTAGGATTCGTTCTGATCATCCTGTTGGGGATATATATTGCCTACAATGATATATTGAAGTTAGCAGCAGGTTAGCGTCATTGACTTTCATCAATAAGGGAGATGAGTATTTTGGAGCAGTATATACAAAGGAAATTGACCAGAAAGCTGCGTGTCGGCGATATTTATATCGGAGGCGACTCGCCTGTGACAGTGCAATCGATGACCAATACCGATACCCGGGATGTAAATGCCACAGTCGGGCAGATAAAGAGGCTCGAAGAGGCGGGGTGCGATATCGTCAGGGTTGCTGTGCCGGACGCTGAGGCCGCCGGAGCAGTGAGAGAGATTAAAAAAGCAATAAGGATACCTCTGGTAACTGACATACATTTCGACTACCGGCTTGCATTGGCATGTATGGAGAACGGCGCGGACAAGATCCGGCTGAACCCCGGAAATATCGGCGGCCCTGACAGAGTAAAAAAAGTAGTTGAAATGGCAAAGGCCAGAGGGATACCAATCAGGATCGGAGTCAATTCGGGTTCTGTCGAAAAACAGATATTGGCCAGATATGGAGGCGTCACTCCCGAGGGAATGGTCGAAAGCGCAATGGAACATGCCAGACTGCTGGAAGAACAGGAGTTTTTCGATATCGCCATATCGTTGAAGGCCTCAAGCGTACCAATGACCATTGAAGCCTATAGACAGATGTCAAAGAAGGCTGATTATCCCCTTCATATCGGGGTGACAGAAGCCGGGACCTTTTTTGCCGGAACAGTAAAGTCGGCGGCGGGACTGGGCTGCCTGCTCGCAGAGGGTATAGGCGACACATTGAGGGTATCGCTGACGGGTGATCCTGCAGAGGAGATAAGGGTCGGCATCGAGCTTCTGAAAGCCATGGGCCTGCGGAAAGCGGGCGTGGAGTTTGTATCATGCCCGACCTGCGGCAGGACCAGGATAGACCTGATAAAGATAGCCAGTGAGGTGGAAAAGCGGCTTGAGGGCTGTGACAAGAATATAAAGGTCGCGGTGATGGGCTGTGCGGTAAACGGCCCCGGAGAGGCCAGAGAGGCTGATATAGGCATCGCCGGAGGAGACGGGGAAGCGCTTTTATTCAAAAAAGGAGAAATAGTAAGGAAAATACCGCAGGACAGGATAGTGGAAGAGCTGCTGATGGAAATTGAAAATCTGCAGGAATGATTTTGATAGATGATAAAACAGAGATAATATACAAAAGGGGATCAAATCAGTATGTCAGAATCAGCGATAGATAAGAGCTTTTTTGAGACGTTTCCGGAGGTGGAGCTCGATGCTGATATCCGGGAGCTTTTCAACGAAGTTAAGATAACAAACCTGAGAGCATTACAGAAAACAGGAAAACTGGCCGTAGAAGCCAGGGCAAAGAAACTGATACCCGCCCCAGTTGTGGAAAGGGTACAGTCCGCTCTAACACAGACACTTTTCATGGATGTTGAAATAAGCCTCAGCTTTGAAACGGAACATTCATTAAGTGAATTTATCGAAGCATACGAAGAAAGCATCATATATACGGTCAACTCACGAATAGCCCTCAGCAAGGGCATCCTGAACGGATGCAGCTTTCAGCTGGAGGGGGATGTCTTAAATGTGATCCTCACTACAAAAGGCGGGGCCATTCTTAAAACACAGGGCTGTGACAAGCTTATTGAAGAAATTGTGGAGTGCTCCTTCGGCGAGAGGGTCAGGGTCGTTTTTTGCGACCGCAGTCTTGATGAGCAGTTCAAGGAGAAGTACAACGAATTCAAGGAAAATGAAGAAGCGCGGATACATGATATACTTGATGCCGAGGAGAAGGCACAATCCAACGGCTCGGCCAAACGTAAAAGAAAGAAGGAAACGGACAACAGTGACTCCAGTATCGTTGAGATAATCATGGGAAAGAATTTCGGCGACAGCCTTATGAAGATGAGCGAGGTAACTCAGGATTCCGGAAGGGTCGCTATCCTCGGCGATGTTTCAAATGTCGCGTTCAAGGAGATCCGGGGAAATCGTTTCATATGTACATTTGACATAACAGACTATACAAGCTCACTGACGATCAAGTTATTTGTTCAGAAGGATGACTATGATCTGAGAGCGGAGCAAATAAAAGACGGCCTCTGTTTCAAGGTCAGGGGCGAAGCCCAGTTCGACAAATATTCAAAGGAACTGGCTATTATGGCTACTGATATAATCCAGCTTGAAAAGGAAGTCAAGACCGATAATGCCGAGGTCAAAAGAGTCGAGCTGCACCTGCATACCCAGATGAGCGCCATGGATGCGATGACGCCTGCGGCGGCTCTGGTGGAGCGCGCTGCCAAGTGGGGGCACAAGGCTATCGCCATTACTGATCATGGCGTGGTCCAGTCATACCCGGAAGCCTATAGCGCCGGGAAAAAGCACAAGATAAAGATCATTTACGGGGTAGAATGCTACCTGATCAATGATGAAGCTCCTGTGGTGCTGAGCATGAACGGAAGTGACGGCACCATGCCCCTTGACGGCGGTTTCGTGGTTTTCGACATTGAGACCACCGGTTTATATCCCGCAAAGGACAAGATCACCGAAATAGGTGCCGTTAAGGTGGAAAACGGCAAGATAACCGAAAAATTCAACACCTTCGTAAATCCCGGCATGCCTATTCCCGAGTTCATTACGAAACTGACGGGAATCACCGATGAAATGGTTGCCGATGCACCGGACACAAGCGCCGCGCTGGACAGCTTCATAGAGTTTGCAGGCGGTATGCCGGTGGTTGCACACAATGCATCCTTCGATACCGGGTTCATAAAGTATCATGCACGGGAAAACAACAAGATGTTTAACAATACCATACTGGACACACTGCAGCTCAGCCGTTATCTGTTCCCTCAACTGAGCAAGCACAAGCTGGATGTTGTGGCAAAGCATCTGGGGATCAGGCTGGACAACCATCACCGGGCGGTAGACGATGCTCAGGCAACGGCAGAGATCTTTGTCAGGTGCCTTGAATTGGTGGCGGAGAAGGGGGCCAGTACGGTTGAGGAGATCGACAGGGTATTGTCAGGCCATTTTGATTTCAGAAAGGCAGAATCCTTCCATGCGATCATACTGGTCAAAAACCTCACAGGCCTCAAGAATCTGTATAAAATAATATCTGAGTCACATCTCAGCTATTTCTATAAAAAACCAAGAGTGCCCAAGAGCCTGCTGCTGAAATACCGAGACGGACTCATTCTGGGAAGCGCCTGCGAGGCGGGAGAGCTGTTCCGGGCTGTTGTGGACGGAAAGAGCAGCAGCGAGATCGAAAAAATCGCGGCGTTTTATGATTATCTTGAGATTCAGCCCCTTGGAAATAATGAATTCCTGGTGGCAAGCGGCAAGGTGAAGAATCATGAACAGCTCAAGGAACTGAACATGCAAATAGTGAGGCTGGGAGAAAAGCTGAAAAAGCCCGTAGTAGCTACCTGCGATGTTCACTTTATGGAGCCTCGGGACGAGGTGTTCAGACGTATACTCATGTTCGGCCAGGGTTACTCGGATGCCGACAGACAGGCTCCCCTCTACTTCAGGACCACAGAAGAAATGATGAGTGAATTCACTTATCTGGGAAATGAAAAGGCCTTTGAGGTCGTGGTCACAAATACCAATTTGGTAGCTGACATGGTGGACGAAATCATACCCATACCTTTGGGAACATATCCGCCTAAAATAGAAGGGGCAGAGCAGGAGATAGAGAGGCTGGCATATGAGAGGGCCTATGAGGTATATGGTGACCCGCTGCCGGAGATAGTATCAAAGAGGCTTGAGAAGGAGCTTACTTCAATCATCAAAAACGGCTTTGCCGTTATGTATATCATAGCTCAAAAGCTTGTAAAAAAATCCAATGACGACGGATATATAGTAGGCTCGAGGGGTTCGGTGGGCTCTTCCTTTGCAGCTACGATGACGGGGATAACCGAAGTCAATCCGCTGCCGCCGCACTACATCTGCAAAAAGTGCAAGCATTCGGATTTCATCACGGACGGTTCTGTCGGATCAGGCTATGATCTGCCGCCGAAGAACTGCCCTGAATGCGGTGAGCCTATGAAGGGCGACGGGCATGACATACCCTTCGAGACCTTCCTCGGCTTTGACGGAGACAAGGCGCCTGATATCGATCTGAACTTCTCTGGAGAATATCAGGCCCAGGCCCATAAATACACCGAGGTGCTTTTTGGAAAGGGCCATGTGTTCAGGGCCGGTACCATTGCCTCCGTTGCCGACAAGACAGCATACGGCTTTGTTAAGAAGTATCTGGATGAGAAAGGTATTGTTGCGACCAATGCGGAAATAAACAGACTGGTGAAGGGCTGCACAGGCATAAAGAGAACTACCGGCCAGCATCCGGGAGGAATAATAGTTATACCCAGCGACAATGATGTGCATGATTTCTCACCGATTCAAAGGCCGGCGGATGATACTGATTCCGATATCATAACTACGCACTTTGATTTCCATTCATTGCACGATACTATTTTAAAGCTTGATATACTGGGTCACGACGACCCGACTATGATCAAAATGCTGTGTGATCTGACCGGAATAGATATATATGATGTGCCGGTGAATGATGAGAAGGTGATGCAGCTTTACCTGTCGACCGAACCGCTGGGAGTGAAGCCGGAGGATATCAACAGCGAGGTCGGTACCTTTGCGCTGCCCGAGTTCGGCACTAAGTTCGTCAGGCAGATGCTGCTGGATACAAAGCCTAAAACCTTTTCAGACCTGCTGCAGATAAGCGGCCTTTCCCATGGAACGGACGTATGGCTAAACAATGCACAGGACCTTGTAAGGAATGATGTGTGTACTATCTCGGAGGTCATCGGAACCAGAGATAATATCATGGTATATCTTATGTATCAGGGACTGCCGCCCAAGAGCTCCTTTAAAATTATGGAGGACGTCAGGAAGGGCAAGGGGCTGAAGCCCGAATACGAGGAGGAAATGAAGGCCCACGGCGTGCCCGAATGGTATATAGAATCCTGTAAAAAGATCAAGTACATGTTCCCCAAGGCCCATGCCGCGGCATACGTGCTGACTGCCATGAGGATAGGCTGGTTCAAGGTCTATCATCCGCTGGCGTTTTATGCGACATACTTTACTGTCCGCGCGGATGAGTTTGATGCTGCTACCATGGCAAACGGCAGGGACAGTGTTCGCAGGAGGATATCAGAGCTTGAAAAAATGGGCAATAATATGACCGCCAAGGATAAGAACATACTGACTATTCTGGAAGTGACAAATGAAATGTATTCAAGAGGCATGGATTTCCTGAAGGTGGATCTTTATGAATCGGATGCAGTTAAGTTCAAGATCCATGGAAACGGCCTCAGGCCTCCGCTGAATTCACTCCCGGGACTTGGCACAAATGCGGCCAGAGCTATAATAGAAGCCCGTAAGCAGGGCGAGTTCATATCGATCGAGGATCTGAAGATCAGGGCAAAGGTCAGTAAGACGGTGATAGAGATACTGCAGCAGAATGGTTGCCTCAATGGTATACCCGAAAGCAGCCAGATGAGTTTGTTTTAGAAGACAGGTGGAAATTTTGATTATAACAAATAAATGATTGATAAATGCGGATAATAGTGCTATAATACTTTTTGGACTAAGCATATCGTTTTTTTGGAAAAGAGTGGGCCGAACCCACTCTTTGTCTTTAGATATGGGGCGTAAGTCCTCTCGAAAGGAATGGAGATGTGCAATGGCAAAGAAAAAGGTTGAAGAAATCGTTGAAGAACTGGCCCAACCCATTATAGAAGAGCTGTCTTATGAGCTTGTGGATGTGGAGTATCTGAAGGAAGGTGCCAACTGGTACCTGAGGATCTATATCGACAAACAGGGCGGCATCACGATAGATGATTGCCAGATTACTAGCGAGAAACTGAGCGATATGCTGGATCAAAAGGATCCGATCAAGCAGAGCTACATACTGGAGGTCTCTTCACCCGGCGAAAGACCGCTGAAAAAAGAGCGTGACTATGAACGCTTCAAGGGGGAGTTCGTCGAAGTAAAGCTTTACCAGCCATTGAACGGCAAGAAGGTATATGAGGGTGAGTTGCTCGGCCTGACGGGAGATATAGTAGAAATAAAGACCGACGAAGGAGTCACCATGGGCTTTGACCGGAAGGAAACAGCCCTTGTCAGACGGATAATACGGTTCTGAACAAAAATAAAAAACGGCCGGAGCACAGAGCAGCCGGACTGATGATGAATTCCCGGATATCGGGGTATTACAGGAGGTAGGAAAATGAGTGCGGAATTGATTCAGGCATTGGATCAACTTGAAAAGGAAAAGGGTATAAATAAGGAAGTGCTGATAGAAGCAATCGAAGCAGCGCTTATTTCGGCTTACAAGAGGAATTTTGGATCGACACAGAATGTGAAGATCTATATAGATCGTGAATCCGGAGATGTGAGGGTCTTTGCACTCAAGAGAGTCACATCGAGGCCGGAGGATGAAAACGGAGATATCTCTCTGGAAGCGGCACAGAAGCTTGATGCTTCCTATGTTGAGGATGACATCGCCGAGATAGAGGTCACTCCGCGGAAATTCGGCAGGATCGCCGCACAGACCGCAAAACAGGTCGTAATGCAGAGGATACGCGAAGCAGAGCGCGGCATTATTTTTGATGAATTTTACAATAAGGAAGGCGACATTGTCACAGGTATCATACAAAGAAATGAAAGAAAAAACATTGTGATCGATCTGGGTAAGACAGAAGCAGTAATGTCACCGTCCGAACAGACTATAGGAGAAGAATACAGGTTCAACGACAGGATCAAAACATATATAGTAGAAGTCAAGAAGACTACAAAGGGTCCTCAGATACTCGTCTCCAGGACACATCCCGGGCTTGTCAAAAGGCTTTTTGAGCTGGAAGTACCGGAGATACACGATGGAACTGTTGAAATAAAGAGCATTTCAAGAGAAGCAGGTTCCAGAACAAAGATAGCTGTCTATTCCAAGGATTCCAATGTGGATCCCGTGGGAGCATGCGTCGGACAAAAGGGTACCAGGGTCCAGGCCATAGTGGATGAACTCAGGGGCGAGAAAATCGATATAATAAGATGGAGCAGCGATCCCGAAGAATACATCTCCAGCAGCCTCAGTCCTGCAAAGGTTGTTCGTGTCGACGCCGACGAGGAAGCCAGGACCGCAAGAGTCATAGTGCCTGATTTCCAGCTTTCGCTGGCTATCGGCAAGGAAGGTCAGAATGCAAGGCTTGCAGCAAGGCTGACCGGCTGGAAGATCGACATAAAGAGCGAGTCGCAGCTCAGAGCTGTCATAGAACAGCAAATGTTTAACATGAGCAGCTATAATAATACCGAAGATGAGTATGTAGAAGAATATGAGGAAGAGTATGATCAGGAGTATGAGGGCTACGACGAAGGCTCTGATGCGGACGAAGGTTTCGGGCAGGAAATAGGAACTGAAACAGAAGCGGAAGTGGAAGCGGAAGCCTCGTATGAGGGACCGGACGAAGATCAGGAATAGAGGTGACATGCTTGAAGCAAAAAAAGATACCTTTGCGTATGTGCCTCGGGTGCCATGAAATGAAGCCCAAAAAGGAACTGATCAGGATCGTAAGAGATAAGGAAGGTGTTACCAGTGTAGACTTCACAGGCAAGAAGGCGGGAAGGGGCGCATATATATGTCCCAGCGCCGAATGCCTGGAAAAGGTCCGAAAGGGCAGAAAGCTCGAAAAAGCATTCGAAGCCCGCATCGATGACGCCGTTTATGATACACTTAAATTGCAACTGGAGGGAAAAGATGGCTGAAAGGATATACTCCTTTATGGGGTTGGCAGCCAAGGCAGGAAAGCTCTTGTCGGGTGATGAGACCTGTGAGAGGGCTTTAAAGACGGGTAAGGTATACCTGGTTATTGTATCTGAAGATGCCTCGGACAATACCAAGAAGAAATTCAGGGACATGTGCAGTTACAGAGATATCAGTTATCGGGTGTTTGGCGAAAAGGAACTGATCGGTAAATTCTCCGGTAAAAGCGTACGCTCTGTCATTGCAGTAAAGGATACGAACTTTGCAGGGCATCTTGTTGAAATGATCGATAATCGCGGTATAGAACATGGGGGTGTATAGATTTGGAAAAGGTTAGAGTATACGAACTGGCAAAGGAACTGAATACGACCAGCAAGAGGCTGATGGAGAAGCTTGGGGAGATCGATATCAATGTAAAAAACCATATGAGTCTTCTTGAAGACAATGAGCTGGATGCTCTTTACAAGCATATCGGTGTGATCAAGCACGACGGAAAAAAGGATGAGCCCGACGAAAAGAAGGCTCCTCCTGCGGCGCCCGTACAGCCGAAGCCCGAGGTCAAAAGAGACAATAAAAGCGCCCCCAGAATTATCAGGACAACTGAAATTGTGATCAACAGCAGGAATGATGAGAGGGATGCAGCAAGGAACAGCTTCCAGAAGGGAGATTCCAAGGGCGGCAGAAACAACGACAGGAGAAATGATTTTGTAAGGTCTGCGGATGCCAACTCCGGATTGCTCTCAGGATTTGTCAGGAAGAGCAGGCCCGATTATGTCAATAATACTAATGCGCCTCAAAAGCAGGAACCCGGAAGAAACATTCCCGGCGCAAATGCGGTGACATCTCCTCGTACGGCTGAAGCTGACAAGAGCCAGACAGGAGCTAATACAGATATCAAACCGGCAAAGAAGGAAGCAGCGGCCGAGTATGCTGAAATCAAAAAGACCGAGCCTGCAAAGGATATGAAAACTGATATGAATGAAGTGACAGCAAATGATGTAAAGACTAAAATGCAGGATGAAACGATCAGGACTGCAGGCGACATCAAACAGGATAAGGCCGTGCAGGAGACTGCTGTGCCCGTTGCATCGAAAGCAGATGCTGCTGATACTCAGGCAGATAAAGAAAAAGGCATAAAAGAGGATCAGCAGGCTGATATAGCTAAAAATACAGATAAGCCTCAAACGGACAGAAATCAGTCGCAGCCGGCAAGGCCGCAGGGCGACAGGCCGCAATACCAGGGCGACAGGCCGCAGTATCAGGGCGACAGGCCGCAGTACCAGGGCAACAGGCCGCAGGGCGACAGGCCCCCGTATCAGAGCAACAGACCGCAGGGTGACAGACCGCCATATCAGGGCAACAGGCCGCAGGGCGACAGACCGCCATATCAGGGCAACAGGCCCCAGGGAGACAGGCCGCCGTACCAGGGCAACAGGCCCCAGGGTGACAGGCCGCCGTATCAGGGCAACAGGCCTCAGGGCGACAGACCGCCATACCAGGGCAACAGACCCCAGGGAAGGCAGCTTGATATACCAAAGCCTGACATTGCTGTTTCTCAGGAAGATCTTGGACAGAAAAATGAGACAAGACGTGAATTTATTGGCAAGGATATCGATAAGGACGTAAAGAGGGAGCAGAGGAAAGAGGCTCCAAAGGTACAGCCGAACAAACCCAATAAGCGTATCAAGCCGGCCAATATCGGTCTGCATGAGAAGAAGGGCGTATCTGAGGTGCTTTCCGAGGACTTCATACTCAATGAGTTTTATGACGATGCAGATGCAAAGAAGAAGAAGCTCAACAGGCAGAGAAGAGAAAAGGAACAGCTCAGGCACATACCAAAGAGAGCTGTGCTGACTTCCATAACCATACCTGAAAGCATCACTGTAAAGGATCTGGCTGAAGCGCTGAAGAAAACCTCTACAGAAGTAATCAAAAAGCTCATGGTTTACGGAATAATGGCCACACTCAACCAGGAGATCGATTTTGATACAGCAACTGTAGTATCGGAAGAATTCGGTGTCAAGACTGAGAAAGCAGTGGTTATAAATGAAGAGGATATCCTGTTTGATGATAATGAACAGGAGGATCCCGAAAAGCTGGTAACAAGACCGCCGGTTGTCGTAGTCATGGGACATGTCGACCATGGTAAGACATCCCTGCTCGATGCTATAAGGTCCACACATGTCATAGACAGTGAGGCCGGAGGCATTACGCAGCATATAGGTGCATATACAGTCAAGATAAACGGCAGGAACATAACATTCCTGGATACACCGGGCCATGAGGCATTTACAGCCATGAGAGCAAGGGGAGCCCAGGTCACGGACGTAGCCATACTTGTAGTTGCCGCTGATGACGGTGTTATGCCTCAGACCATCGAGGCTATAAACCATGCAAAGGCAGCAAATGTTTCGATCATCGTGGCTATCAACAAGATCGACAAGCCGGGCGCCAATCCGGACAGGGTAAAGCAGGAGCTGACACAGCATGGATTGGTTTCAGAGGAATGGGGCGGAGATGTGATATGTGTAAACGTTTCTGCAAAGAAACGTGAAAACATTGACCAGCTGCTTGAAATGGTACTGCTTACAGCAGATGTTCTGGAGCTGAAGGCAGATCCCACCAGACAGGCAAAGGGAACTGTTATCGAGGCTAAGCTTGATAAGAACAGGGGACCGCTTGCAACAGTTCTCGTACAAAGAGGTACTCTGAATGTGGGCGATTCCATAGTCTCCGGTACGACAGTCGGAAGGATCAGGGCGATGGTGGATGACAAGGGCAATGCCGTTAAGAATGCCGGACCATCAACTCCGGTGGAAATACTCGGACTTCCCGAGGTACCGGAAGCAGGAGAGCTGTTCTATGCAATAGAAGATGAAAAGATTGCCAGACAGCTTGTTGAAAAACGCAGATTCAAGCAGAAGGAAGAGCAGCAGAATGTTTCCTCCAGGGTCACTCTTGACGATCTGTTCAAGCAGATACAGGAAGGAAAGGTCAAGGATCTCAATATTATCATAAAGGCTGATGTACAGGGATCTGTCGAGGCTGTGAAGCAATCACTCGAGAAGCTGTCAAACAACGAAGTCAGGGTCAATGTCATCCATGGCGGAGTCGGAGCAATAACAGAGTCGGATGTGACGCTTGCTGATGTTTCGAATGCAATAATAATTGGATTTAATGTAAGGCCCGGTACCAATGTAACAGAAGCAGCAGAGAATACAGGCGTAGATATGAGACTTTACAGGGTCATATACAACGCAATAGAAGATATCCAGGCTGCTATGAAGGGTATGCTCGATCCTACGTTTAAAGAGGTCGTACTGGGGCATACTGAGGTAAGGCAGATATTCAAGGTGTCGGGAGTAGGAACGATAGCAGGCTGCTATGTACTGGACGGCAAAATAAACAGGAACAACGATATCAGAGTTATCAGGGACGGTATCGTTGTGCATGAAGGAAGCCTGGCTTCGCTGAAACGATTCAAGGACGATGCCAAGGAAGTACTGCAGGGCTTTGAGTGCGGTCTTTCCGTCGAAAGGTTCAACGATATCAAAGAAAATGACATCATTGAATCATATACGATGGAAGAGGTCAAGCGCCAATAGCAGTCAAAAGCAGTAAAAGCGGTGATAAGGCCGGATGGGCGGTAATACTGTCTGCCCGGCCTTTTAAGTTCCGGAAGGAGTGATATTATGGACAGAACGGACAGAATTTCGGAAGAAATGAAGAAAGAAGTAAGCACTATAATACAAAATGAGCTCAAGGATCCCAGACTGCCTAAAATGATCAGCGTTACGTCTGCGGAGGTAACCAGGGATCTGAGGTATGCAAAGATTTTTGTCAGCATACTTGGCGATGAGAGCGATAAGAAAAATGCGATACAGGGACTGAAGAGTGCATCAGGCTTCATCAGGCGCGAGATCGGACAGCGGCTGAAGCTGAGATACACGCCCGAGATACTTTTTGAGCTGGACAACTCAATTGAACGCGGCGTCTATCTGAACAAACTGATAAATGATACACTGCAGGGGAAATAGGAGAACACCTGATGCTGACGAAAATCGCAGATTTATTGAAAGGGACTCAAAAAGCAGCCATACTTCCACATATTGCCGCAGACGGAGATGCCCTCGGCTCTTCACTGGCACTGGCAATAGAACTGACGGCTCTGGGAAAGGAAGTCTCTGTTATTTTGGAGGAAAGCATACCCCAAATATATGAATTCCTGCCCGGCATTGAGCTGGCACAAGTCTATCCCGAAGGAGAAAAGGATTACGATCTGGTGATCGCCCTTGACTGCGGTGATATCGAAAGGCTTGGCGCCAGACGGAAAATATTCGATAACGCCCGGGTCACGGTAAATATGGACCATCATCGGACAAATAAAGGGTTTGCCCACATCGATCTTGTTGATCTGATGTCAGCGGCTACAGGTGAAATTATTTATAGGCTGTTGGTGAAAATGGGAGTCGATCCCGGCAAAGATGCTGCGATCTGCCTGTATACAGCGATATCGACTGACACAGGCAGCTTCAGATACAGTAATACTTCTCCGATGACACATAGGATATGTGCTGAGCTTTTAGAAAAGGATATAGATATTGCGGATATTTCCAAACGCGTATTTGATACAGCTTCATATGGGAAGGTCAAGCTTACCGGTGAAGCTATCGATTCGCTTGAGCTGTATTTCGACGGAAAGGCCGCTGTCATTACTCTTACCGAAGAGGCTATTAAAAGATCGGGGGCACCGGAAGAGGACAGTGACGGTATAATAAATATTGCACGAAATATAAGAGGCGTAGAAGTGGCGGCTATGCTCAGGCAAATGAGAAACAGCGATATCAAGGTGAATCTTCGGTCCAACTATTATGCCGATGTCGCTTCACTGGCTGCAAAGCACTCGGGAGGCGGGCATAAAAGAGCCGCGGGCTTTACTGCAAGCGGGACGCAGCTGCAGGAAGTGAAAAGGATGCTTCTGGATGAAATAAAGGAAATGCTATGATATGGATGGTATAATAAATGTATTGAAACCTCCGGGAATGACATCCTTTGATGTGGTTGCAGTATTGCGGGGACTGACAGGCGTTCGCAGGGTCGGTCATGCCGGAACTCTGGATCCCATGGCTGCCGGCGTACTGCCGGTTTGCACAGGCAGAGCCACCAGGGCAATAGAATTTATGATGGATAAAGACAAGCTGTACCGGGCGGAGCTGACGCTGGGCATCACGACGGATACACAGGATACCACTGGGACCATGATCACCCGAAACGAGGTCAGAGCAAGTGATTCGGAAATAGCCGCAGCAGTTTCCTCATTCGAGGGAAAGTATCTTCAGGTACCGCCCATGCATTCAGCAATACGGATCGATGGGAAAAGGCTGTATGAGCTTGCACGGGAAGGTATTGAGATAGAAAGGCAGCAAAGGGAAGTTGAGATATTTTCTGCAAAGCTGCTGAGCATCGACAGATCGGAGGGTGTCAGGGCGCTGATCGATGTTCACTGTTCAAAGGGAACCTATATCAGGACATTGTGTGCCGATATAGGTGACAGACTGGGCTGCGGAGGCTGTATGTCTTTCCTGCTCAGGATGAGGGCCGGCCCCTTTGATATATCAGAGGCCTATACACTGGAGGAGCTTTCAGAGCTTAAGGAAAAGGGCATGTTGAAGAGAGCGCTTACAGGAGTAGACAGGATATTTAGCAGTCTTCCGGCTTGCCGATTGGATGAGGACTCAGAGAAGAAATTTGGTAATGGAATGCAGATTCCTCTGGATGAGGCATTTTTTATAGAGAGCAGTGACCTCCAGCGGAGCCGTAGGGAGAAAGACAGCGAGATACTCAGTGACGCCGATGATTATAGTACTCTTGTGCGTGTGTATGGCAGCGGCGGTGAATTTTCGGCGTTGGGTATGATTATAGAAAATGGAAAATGGAAATATTTGAAGGTGAGAAAATTTTTTAGTTGCTATTATAGCATGAATGGGGTCTTACAGAAGTGAAAACGATTTTCGGAAATGAGAATATTAAATTCGCAAGTCATACCACAGCAGTCGGGCTTGGCAACTTTGACGGACTGCATGTCGGCCATATGGCTCTTGTAAATACGCTGATCAGCGAAGCCAGGCTAAATCGTCTTGAATCAATGATCTATACCTTTACAAAGCATCCTGAAAATATTATCAGGAAGAAGCTTCTCACGCCCCTTCTGACAACTGCAGGAAAGCGTATCCGGCTGCTTGGAGAAACACAGCTCGACTATATATACTTCGATGAGTTTGATGAAAATTATTCAAGAATGGATCCGGAAGGCTTCATAAAGGAGATATTGCTCGACAGACTTGGAGCGGGCATTGTCGTGGCAGGCTTCAATTACAGGTTCGGATATATGGGCCAGGGCGATGTTGAGCTGTTGAAGGAGCTTGGAAAAAAGTACAATATAAAGGTTATTATTATTCCTCCGGTGAAGATAGATTCAGAGCTTGTCAGCAGTTCAGCCATCCGTGAATATGTTGCATTGGGCGACATGGAGAGCGTATTCAGACTGCTGGGAAGACATTATTCCATAACCGGCGAGGTAAAAGACGGCAAGAAACTTGGCAGAAGGATCGGTTTTCCCACAGCGAACCTGCAGCCGGAGGAATATCTGTTAATGCCCCATAATGGAGTATATATCACCAGGACTCTTTATAATGGCAATTTGTACAGCAGTGTCACAAGCGTAGGCTATAATCCTACATTCGAGGATAAGGCCACGATCAAGGTCGAGACGCATATACTGGATTTTGATAATGATATATATAAAAATGATATTGAGGTTTTCTTCCTCAAAAAGCTGAGGGACGAAAAAAAGTTCAGGGATGCCAGGGAGCTTTCAGACCAGATAGCAAACGACATTAGGGATGCCAGAGAGTATTTCAGAACAAATCAATTGTGAAAATTATTGAATATGTAAGACAAAACAACCGGTTATTGCGTATCTAGGTAAGATACATGATATGATATTTTTTTAACATATGCGTGAGAAGGTGGTAATACCATGATTATTAGAATGGAAAATATCGGCAAGATCTACGATACCGGGAAGGTGCAGGTGGAGGCCCTGAAGAAGGTGAATCTTGGCATTGCCAAGGGCGAATTCGTATCCATCATGGGACCTTCGGGTTCGGGCAAATCCACTCTGATGAATATCATCGGCTGTCTTGACAGAGCCACTGACGGTTATTATGAACTGGATGGAGTAAATATATCAGGACTGGACGATGTCGAGCTCGCTAAAATACGAAACAGGAAAATAGGCTTCGTCTTTCAGTCCTTCAATCTGCTTCCTCGTATAACAGCGGTGCAGAACATCGAGCTTCCAATGATCTATGCCGGAGCAGGGAAAAAGGAGCGCCGGGAAAAGGCTATGGATGCGCTGGAAAGGGTCGGCCTTGTCGATAGGATGCACCACAAGCCAAACGAGCTGTCGGGAGGGCAAAAACAGAGAGTTGCCATTGCCAGGGCGCTTGTGAACAGTCCGGCCATCATTCTTGCCGACGAACCGACAGGGAATCTGGATACCGCATCAGGAGAGGATATAATGGCAGTATTCCAGGAGCTCAACAGGGAGGGTGTCACGATCGTACTCGTAACACATGAACCTGATATAGCAGAGCATACAAAAAGGGTCATCAAGTTCAGAGACGGTTTTCTGACCAGTGATGAAATTGTGTCAGAGCCTATCGACGCAAGGGATCTGATAAGTAAATTCAAATCTCAGGCGGTAGGTTGATTTAAATAAACATTGAAAGGGTTGAGATCATGTCAGATTTACAGGTGGGAAATATAAATGAGGAAGTCGCAATAAAAAGGCCGGGCTTTTTCAAAAGGCTGATATGGCTGTTCTTTTCTCCGGGCAGGCTGATGGATGAACTGGCAGAGAAGCCAAGAGTGCTGTTCTGGCTGTTGTTCATGCCAATAGCTCTGGTTTTGCCGTCCGTCATACGATGGCCCCTTTATCTGGATATGCTCAGAGAGCAGATGGCCGCGTCGTCAGATTATATGGAATCACTGCTGGGTATTGAGATGACACCGGAATTGATCGAACAGAGCATATCACAAAGTAGTGTCAGCGGTTTGATAACTACAGGAATACTGATGCTTGCTTCAGCTTTGTTGATGGGTTTAATATTTTTTGCCATATTCAAGATCTTTGGAGGGAAGGGCAAATACAAGGCATACCTTTCAGTGGTTGTATATTCCAATATAATAATGGTATTTTATTCACTGCTTATAATACCGATATCATACCTTACAAACGATCTTCATCAGTCAATACCGCTGACGAGCTTTGCGATACTAGTGTCGGCTGAAGATATCAGCCCTGCACTCCTTGGGCTGCTTGTCAAGCTGGACATATTCGCAATATGGAGATACGCAGTTATGGGTATCGGTTTTGCTGCAGTCAGTAAATTAAAGAAGAAAACTGTTTATATAATCACAGCTTCTGTATTTGCAGTTGGAGTGATCTATGGAGTGGTTTCTATGATCACGTCATCACAATTATTGGGTTAGTAACAACAGGACATTCGATGGAGGTTTACGATGAATAAGAAAATCATTGGTGTTATCATGGGAGTTGCTGCAGTTGCGCTTATAGTCTTCGGGGTGATGAAGGCTATGGGTTCCGGAGGAAATGCAGCCAGCGTTCAAGTGTTCAAAATTGAAAGAGGTGATCTTTCTTCATATATTTCTGCAGACGGCGTCATTGAGGAAGTGGAGAAATCGGAAGTGTTTTTCGATACACCGCTGAAGATCACCAAGGTAATGATCGAAGAAGGCCAGCAGGTGAAAAAGGGCGAGAAGCTGCTTGAACTGGACATGGCTGCGCTGCAGTCCCAGCTTGAGACTTTGAAGATCAACAGGAGCACACAGCAGATCTCACTGGATTCAAAGGCGCTGGATGCAGAGGTACAAAGGGCGCAGAACAATCTGAAGGCAGCGGAAAGATATTATAACGATGCCAAAAAGACATATGAAGATAACAAGGCTTTGTATGCAGCCAATGCCATTTCAAAATCCGAGCTTGATATGTCCGAAAAAGCATTCATTGATGCCGAGTCGGGCGTGAGCGGCCTGAAAAATGCAAAGCTGGCATACAATAACGCCATAGAGAGCAGAGACAACTCCAAAAAGTCAACTGAGGAAAGCCTGAAGGTGACGGATATCCAGATATCTGACCTGGAAAAGAAAATAAATGATATCAATGCGATGTGTCTGGCGTCGATGGATGGTATCATTGCAAGCAAAAGCGCACAGGAAGGATCATTCACCAGCAGTGTGCAGTCCGCTTTCAAGATCATAGATCCCGATAAGCTTCAGATCAGGGCAAAGATAAATGAATATGATATAAAAAATGTGACGGTCGGGCAGGATGTCAGGGTGACAGGGGATGCCATCGACAGCAGCATCGAGATAACAGGCAGTGTAAAGAGCATTTCTCCGGTGGCTGTGACCAGTATGACCTCCAACGGAAATGAAACTGTGGTTGAGATCCTTATCAGCGTCGAAGGCGCCGGAAATGTATTGAAGCCCGGACTGAACGTCACCTGCGATATAGCAGTGGTGGACAAGAGCGGCATAATCCTTGCACCGATGGAAGCAATAACACCTGACAAGGATGATAATATGATGGTGTTCGTGGTTGATGAGGGCACCGGCAAGATGGCTCAGAGAAAGGTATCAGTCGGAATAAATTCCGATATGAACGTGGAGATACTTGATGGGCTGAACGAGGGTGAGACAGTCGTACTGGATCCTCAGCCAAGCTACAGCGATGGCATGAGCGTAAAAATAAAGAAATGACCAGGCCGGAACACTTGACTGAAAGAAGTGAGGTAAGCACATGAATTTTTCCGAAAGCTTCAAACAAGCTTTTGACAGCTTAAAAGCGAATAAATTGCGATCGATCCTCACCATGCTTGGTATCGTGATGGGAGTGTTTTCCATCATCACCATTATGGCTTTGGGGAGCGCTACTGAGAATTATTTGAATGCCCAGTTTGAAAAAATCGGGGCGAATACTATCAGCATAACCTATAAGAATATGAACGTCGACAAGAAGGATTGGCTGACACTTAAGGATATGGACTATGTGAAGGAAGCGGCGCCTGAGATAAAAAATATCGCGACTTATATTCAAAGAAGCGCTACACTCCGCATAGGCGAAAAGACAAAGGATGCTGTGATAGTTGGAGTCTCCTCTCAATATAAGAATTTTGCTCTGATTGAAATGAAATACGGCCGCTTTATCAATGAATTCGACGTGTCAAAGAGGGCGAAAACAGTTATTGTAGATGAGCTTTTTGTAAAGAAGTTTTTCAAGGAGGGTCAGGACATCACCGGCGAGACTATCACCATCAAGACCTCCTCGGGCAGCAGTGTATCGCTGAAAGTTGCAGGCATTATGAGCAGTGGTGATAACATGTTCGAGGGCGTGCTCGAAAGCGATATGATCCCGGCGATAATCTACATGCCGATTACTACGGTACAGCAGCTTTATCCCAACAGTGAAAGGCTATCCTCGATAGATGTGACAGTGGTAGAGAAGGATAAGCTCAGGGAAGTAGGCAAAAGGATCGTTGAATACCTTGAAATGAAGCATGGCAAGGACGGCATCTATATGGCGCAGAATTCAGCCGACATCCAGAAGGCTATGAGTGATATGCTGGGTATAGTGTCGAGTATATTGCTTGTAATTGCATTGATCACACTGGTCGTGGGCGGAATAGGCATTGTCAATATACTGCTGGTATCCGTTACGGAAAGGATCAGGGAAATAGGCATAAGAAAGGCTCTGGGGGCGCAGAACAGGGATATCATCATGCAGTTCCTCACAGAGTCGATAATAATGACGGGAATAAGCGGACTGATAGGCATTTTGCTGGGCGTCGTATCAGGAGGAGTGATCTCCTCGCTGATCAAAATACCGCCGGTGGTGGATTTCAAGGTAATCACGCTGGCATTCCTGGGATCTGTTGCATTGGGACTGATCTTCGGTGTGTATCCTGCAAAGCGTGCCGCCGATCTGGATCCAATAGAATCACTCAGATACGAATAACACGATCGATTGCTATTACACCGAAATGTATTTGAAAACCCGCTGGAATGGCGGGTTTTCAGCATGTGTAGACACTATTTCTATCCGCTGTTTTGCCGAAACAGAGGTCACTACTCACTTTTTCTATCCGCTGTTTTGCCGAAACAGAGGGCACTACTCACTTTTGCAACTTTTGGACGAAATTTCTGAAAATAGCGCTCATTTTTATTGTCCTGGATCTATAAAATAGGCTTACTAGCCAAAGAAATGGATTTTCCAGAACATAATATTGCTCAAAAGCTGCAAAAACGAGTAGTCCCCTAGTGTTTTACGTTTTCAGATCGACTTTTAAGCGGCGGCATGAAATCAGGCTAACACTTCCCAAACGGCATGAAATCAGTCTGAAAACGGGCCTGCCTTACTACACAGTGATATGACGGCGTGAACATGCACAGGGATGAGCCATCTGCCATATAATACACGGAAAATTGTTTTACGGTAATATCAGGTGGTATTTGTGCGGATGAACCAGAACAGGACTCCGCTTTTTGATGCGGTCAAAAAGTATATAGACGACGATGTGATCCCGTTCCATGTGCCGGGGCACAAGCAGGGCAGAGGGATACGGGAACTGGCGGATTACATAGGTGAAAAGGCGCTCAGGATGGATGTCAACGGCATGGAGGATCTGGATTTTGCCAACAATCCCACCGGAGTCATAATGGAAGCTCAAAAGCTTATGGCCCGCGCCTTCGGAGCTGAAAACGCATATTTCCTGGTGAACGGTACTACTTCAGGTGTCCAGGCTATGATACTGAGCGCCTGTGAGCCCGGCAGCAGGGTCATCATCCCCAGGAATGCGCATAAATCTACAATAGGAGGAATAATTCTCAGCGGAGCCATGCCTGTATATGTCCAGCCGGAGATAAATCAGGAGATGGGCATAACTATGGGGGTCACTCCGGAGAACATAAGAAAGGCCATCAAAAAGAATCCTCATGCCAGGGCTGTTTTTATCATCAATCCAACCTATTATGGGATCACCTCGGACATCAAATCAATAGTCAGGACAGCTCATATGCACGATATGGCGGTGCTTGCCGATGAGGCTCATGGCGCCCATATGATGTTCCACGATGATTTTCCCCTTACAGCCATGGAGGTCGGCGCTGATATGAGCGCCGCCAGCATACATAAAACAGCGGGCTCGTTAACACAAAGCTCGGTGCTGTTGTCCAGGGGAGGCCTGATCCCTCAGGAAAGGATCAAGCATTCGCTTGGACTGACCTTTACTTCCAGCGCTTCGTACCTGCTGATGTGTTCACTTGATATCGCAAGGAAGCAGCTTGCCACCAGAGGACCGGAAATGCTGGAGGAGACGCTGGAGCTTGCCAGATGGGCAAGGGAGGAGATCAACCGCATACCGGGCTTCCATGCATTTGGCCATGAACTGGCGGGCCTGCCGGGGTGTTTTAATTTCGATGAAACAAAGCTGGGTGTGAATGTCAGAAACACAGGATATACCGGGTACCAGATAGAGGCGATGCTGAGAGAGAGCTTCAATATACAGGTCGAGATGTCGGATCTGTTCAATATACTGGCTATTATTTCGATCGGAGACAGAAAGGAAGATATAGCCGCCCTTGTAAGTGCACTTCAAAAGCTGTCACTTGGCAGGGGTGAAAATATACGGGGCAATGATTTCATCATACCGGAAAACCCTGAGATGATAGTTACGCCAAGGGATGCCTTTTACAATGATAAGAAGACCGTCAGGCTCGAGGATTCTGCAGGCGAGATCGCCGGCGAGATGGTGATGGCCTATCCGCCAGGGATACCTGTGATCTGCCTGGGAGAGAGGATAACAAGGGATGTGATAGATTACATAAAGCTTCTAAAGGAGGAAAGGTGCGAACTGCAGGGTACATGTGATCCAAAGGTCGATTACATTCGTGTGCTCGGAAGCAACAGTACCGGTACAGATCCGATTCAGACATAGCATCGCCATAAGCTGCTTTTATACTATGAGGATGATCCCGGCGACTACAAGAGCAGCGCCTATCAAGCGCATAAGGGTCATCTGCTCGCCAAGGAAAAAGACTGAACACAGTATCGTGATCAGCGGCGAGCTCGACATTATTATGGTTACCAGAGATACATCACCTTTTTTCAAGGCTGCATAATAAGCCAGGTCACCGACAAGTGTGGCAAGGAGGGCTTCTATACCGATAAGCCACCATGTGTTTGCAGGTATGCTGCTGACCTTTGAAAAATTGCCGCTGATTATGACCCATCCGGAGACCACGCTTGCTGCAAAAATCGTTCGAAGCACAAGCCCAGCGACCGGATCTATGTTCCTGAGCGCCGCTTTTGCAAAAACTGGCGCAATTCCCCAGCATATCATGCCAAAGAGCGAAAGCAGCACCACCATGTTTTTTCTACCCCCGTGATTTCTTTCCATGTTGCTCTTTCCTTTCCTCAGTTGACAATATGAAAATATATATCGCATTATTACTGGAATTTATTTATTGGTGTAAATTGAACTTCTGTTGATAAAAATATCACTATGAGACGACATAATGTATTTATAAAAACTATTGTATCAATAGCTGTTATAGCATTCGTATGCGCATCAGGAGCAGAATTCCCATCGGCTGCAATGCCGTTTTTTCATGATTCTCCTTCAGCTGATACAGGTGCCGGGGAGATCATCGAGGATGAGATGAGCCGGAACATGGTGTCAGGCCCGGAGTCAGCAATGCCCTGGGTAAATGAAAGAGCTTTCATCGATGCTGTGGAGAAAAACAATACTCCTATAATGCTGGGAGGCTACAAGACCGTATTGAAGGATCCTCTGCCCGGTGAAGAGTACAATGTGCATCTGGCTGCAGATATGCTTGCAGGACGGGTGGTAGGAAAAGGGGAGATATTCTCGCAGAATGCTGCCATAGGGCCATATACGGAGGATAAAGGCTTCAGAAAGGGACCGACTTATATTGGCACATTAGTTACTACGACTATAGGAGGAGGAGTGTGCAAGATTGCATCAACACTGTACAATACGGCAGTACTATCCGATATGAAGATAATCGAGCGCCATAACCACACCATGCCCGTGCCTTATGTACCATACGGACAGGATGCTACAGTTTCATACGGCAACAAGGACATCAGGTTTCAGAACAATACGGGCACCGATATAATGATCTGGGCAAAGGGAATAGACAATGTGCTGTATATGGCGTTTTACGGCAGTAAACCCGCTCCGTCCGTCAGTTGGATACATGAAGTGCTTCAGACGACAGAAGCGCCATTTATGTACAAAATAAATCCACAGCTGAGCACAAATGAAAAAAAGCTGCTGATAGAGGGGATGGACGGAGCCGTGGTGAAGTCATGGATAACAGTGACAAGCGGTGACAGCTCCGAAACCAGATATATGGGAATGAGCAGGTATCAGCCCATGCCCCACCTTGTTGAAAAAGGACCTGATCCATAGAGCAGTAAAACACATGCATAAACCAGGCATTCCGGAATATCATCAAGTATGACGTTATTCCGGAATGGGGAGCAGGATGCAATACAGCAACAGAATGGCAGCAGACAGACACTTTCGGTTCTTTCTTGCCGGTCAGGGTCTTTTGAACCTTGGCGAATCCATGAGATTCATAGCTGTAACAATGTTGATATACAGGCTGGCCGGCTCTGGTGTCTCTGCCGCAGCCGGAGTGGTGTTTTCGTCACTGCCCAGCATTTTCGCTTCACCTTTTGCAGGTGTGCTGGGAGACAGGGTCAACGAGGGACGGCTGCTGATCCTGATCGATCTTGCCAGATTCATGACTATACCTTTGTTTTTTTATGCAAGAGATATTCGCATCGTATATCTGCTGCTGATCCTCATATCGGTACTCGATGTTTTTTATAACCCTGCAAGAAGAAAATATGTGCTTGGCTCTACCGGCAGGGATAATGCATTGAAAGCAAATTCTCAACTGACCGGCGCCGGAGGGGCTGCTTATTTGGCGGGGCCTTTGCTGGCCGGATTTCTGACTGATTACCGCGGTTCTGCACCTGTGCTTGTTATCGCATCTCTATGCTGTTTGTTTTCGGGTTTGATGACGCTGCTTTCAATATTGGCCGGGGGAGGAAACCGGGGTATGGCACGGGCAGATAATTATGAAACTGGATATCCTGCGTTGTGGAATGGTATAAAATACTGTCTTGGCAGGCCGGAAATCGTTGAGATGTTTGCAGCCGGCATAATCATTGGGTTTTGCACCATATCTGTCAACATGTCCTTCTATCCCTTTGCTTTTGATGTCATAAAGGTGACAGGCAGGGGATGGAGCCTCATGATATCGATATTGTACGGTACAAATCTTCTGGCGATGGGACTGACCGGGTATCTGGACAAGAGATGCGGAGTTGGGGACGGACGATTGTTTTATAGCTGTCTGGCAGCTGTTTCTGTGATATGGATTTTGTATGCCATTATAAGAAACTATGCCCTTATCTTACTTCTGCAGTTCATTGAGGGCTCCTTTTCCGCAATAGCAGGGATCATTCTTGTGACACGGTTCCAAATGATCACCGGCAAAAAGTATATGGCAAGAGTCACAGGCATAAACGATGTACTTTCGAGCGCCGGAAAGCTGGCGGGAATGGGGTGTACAGCTCTCCTGCTTGTGAAGTGCTCTTTTTTGTATGTGTTTATTGCTTGTGGAATACTGCTGTTTGTATTTGCATTTCTCAGGCGTATAAGGCCGGGATGGATCGGTGAGTGCAGAAAACAATCATTTATACCGAAAACTTGATGATCCAGGACTTACATATCAGTACGCATTACCGTGGGATACGGCATTTTTCCCCTTCTTCTTCGACAAATAGAGTCCCTTGTCAGCTTCCTGTATGAGTGTTCTTACATCAGTACCGTCAGCCGGATAAGAAGAGACCCCGATCGAGATCGTGAAGCTGGGCGAGGTGGATTCCGCCACCGTCCGTCTGAAGCGTTCGGCGATCGCTATTGCCTGTTTGCTGCCGGTATCGGGCAATACTATGAGGAATTCGTCACCGCCATACCGGCCGACCAGATCGATATCTCTGAAGCTGCTCCTGGCTGTAGAAGAGAGCATTCTTATACATTTATCTCCGACGATATGGCCTTTCGTATCATTAATGACTTTAAAATCATCTATATCGAACATCAGCAGCGACAGCTCGGATTTGGGCTTACTGTTTAAAAGCCTTTCAATGGCCTTGAGTATTGCAGCCTTATTGTATAAATTTGAAAGGGCATCCATTTTGGATATGTCCAGAAGCTTTTTGTTCATGTCCTCAAGCTCCTGCATTCTTTTTTTGACCTCTGTTTCAACAGAACGGTCTATAACAGAGAGCTTTTTCTCATCTTCATTATATTTCGTCAATAGAGCCTGTATAAAGGACTTGTAGAAATAGTAAAGGAGAATGGTATATGAGATCAGTTTTAAAAGGGGCACTGCCGGAGCGGTTATCCAGGATCCGGGATACAGGCCTGCCAGGCCTGACGCCAGCATCGGCAGAATGAACCAGAACAACAGACTGTCCGTACCCTTTTTGTTTTTATACATATACATGACTGCAAGAGACAGCAGTGTTAATATCACGGCGCTTATATTCCTATGATACTGGTACTGTGCAAAAGCCGGATTGAAGCCGGCAATCATGATCAGCACTGCAGGCGCCACAATGGTAAGCGCTCTGACCAGCAGGCTGCTGCCTGATACCAGCGCTGTGATAAATAGAATCAATAATAAGGTGTCGCTGTAGTGTTGTAAAAACGCAGATACTATCGAGTCATTTGAAAGCGCAGCTGCCAGGTTCAATATGAATACCGAATAAAATGCAAAGGCTAAAAGCCTCAGTTTTATATCTGATTTTTTAAACCAGAATGAAAGCAGAGGTATCATGAATGAGAAACAGAGGGATATGATAACGGTGATTGAATTTACCGTTTCCTGAGCTTGCAATGGCATTTGATCCTCCATGTTTCAATTGATACAGTATAGATATCGGATGCAGATGCCATTTGAATAACATTTATGTTGAGCTTATCGCCATTTTTTGATCATATAACCGCAGAACAGTCCTTCCAGGAACACAATGCCCAGCAGTCCGGCTGCAGCTCCGATGCTCAGGTCTATCACACGCTCACCGTGTTTTTGCTGAGTGCTCTTTTTCATTTGTGTGATAGGAAACTTTCTGGTATTTTGATATCTCATAAAAACCTCCGGCATAATAATTCAAGCTTTATTATTACCGAAAATCATTAAATTATTATTTGCACTGTGAAATTATATTTCCAGTTATTGAATACAATAAGGTCATTTTATTATACTATATAAGGAGTGTAACCATGTCATACTTTCTCGGAGGTAGCAATGGAAAAAGAGTTCAATGCCGGACAGGCGGTGAGGGTAGACTCATTCAACGGAATAGATATCTACAGGATCGATACGGATAAGTTCAAGACAAGCAGTATCCACATTTTCTTTCAGGATAACCTGACCAGAGAAAATGTGACAAAGAACGCTTTGCTGCCTGCTGTAATGAGACGGGGAAGCGAAGCATACCCCACCCTGAAGGATATTTCAATGGAGCTTGAAAACCTTTACGGCGCCAGCTTTGACTGCGGTGTCAATAAAAAGGGTGAAAGGCACCTGATACATTTCTATACCGAATTTTTGTCAAAGCGGTATGCTCCTGACGGGATCGATACATTTGATTCCGGTTTGAGATTGCTGTTTGACATCGTTGCCAGGCCGGCGTTTGTCAATGGATCGTTCAACGATGACTACCTCACTCAGGAGAAGGATAAGCTCAGGATATTGATAGAGGGCAGGGTCAATGACAAGATGAGCTACAGCGTGGACAGATGCCTGGAGGAGGTCTGCCGCCACGAGCCTTACGGGATCTATGACTACGGCTTCGTTGATGATCTGGCACAGATAACAGCTGAGGAACTGACCGGGCATTACAGGAAAGTGATGGAGACCTTCCCGATGCTGGTCTTTCTAACCGGCAGCATTACCGATACAGAGACCGACTGGGTCGTCAATCTGTTCAAAGGACTTCCGCGAAAGGACACATCGGCTCTGGTCAATGGGTTCACGGCAAAAGAAAGCACGGAACCCAGATATGTGACTGAGACGATGAATGTCACCCAGGGCAAGCTCTGTCTGGGGTACAGGACAAATACACCGCCTGGCAGCGAGGATTACAAGGCATTGATGGTTTACAGCAGCATACTCGGGGGAGGCACACACTCCAAGCTGTTCCAGAATGTCAGGGAAAAAGCGAGCCTTGCGTACTATTCCAGTGCCATGCTGGAAAAGTTCAAGGGTCTGATGATAATATACAGCGGTATAGAGATCAAGAATAAGGATAAAGCATTGGAGATAATAGGAAAGCAACTGGATGAGATCCGCGGCGGAAGTATTTCCGACCATGAGCTGGAAGCAACGTTGAAAAGTATGGAGACCGGATTGAAATCACTTACCGACAGTCAGATGAATATTGTCGATTTCTACCTGAGTCAGATCATATCCGGAACTTCGGACAGCTTTGGAGACGTCATCAATAAGATAATGAAGGTCAAAAAGGAAGATGTCATAAGGGCGGCACAAAGGATCAAGCTGGATACGGTCTATTTTCTGACATCTGCTGAGGATGTGCAGCAGTCTGATGTATAAAGATTTTATTGAGGAGATATGACAATGAATATTGAAAAGCTACAATATGAAAAGGCCGGAGAAATATTATACAGCTATGAGCACAGCAGCGGATTAAAGGCCTTTGTGATACCAAGAAAGGGCTACTCCAAAAAGTATGCTTCATTTGCCACTCACTACGGGTCCATAGACAACGAGTTCGTGATCCCCGGTGAGGAGAAGGCGACCAGGGTCCCGGACGGTATTGCGCATTTTCTGGAGCATAAGCTTTTTGAACAGGAAGACGGCAGCGTCATGGATAAGTTTTCGGCGCTGGGTTCGAATCCGAATGCGTATACCAGTTTTAACCAGACAGTCTATCTTTTTTCATGCACCGATAAATTCGATGAAAATCTCGGACTGCTGCTCAATTACGTCCAACACCCTTATATCACCGAGGAGAGCGTGGAAAAGGAGAAGGGCATCATCGGACAGGAAATAATGATGTATCAGGACAATCCGGGTTACAGGTCGTTTTACAACCTGCTTGGCGCGTTTTATGAAAAAATGCCTGTCAGGATCGATATCGCCGGCACTATAGACAGTATAAGCCGGATAGACAGGGATACCTTGTATAAATGCTATAATACCTTCTATCACCCTTCAAATATGATAGTGGTTGTTGTGGGGGATGTGGAACCGCAGAGTGTCTTTGAAAGGGTGGAGGCCGCGATCGAAAAAAAGGACCCGAGACCCGGTATAAAAAGGATCTACCCGGATGAGCCCAGCAGGATCAGGACCGATTATGCCGAGCAGTCTCTTGCAGTATCGATGCCGATGTTTCAGATGGGATACAAGGATAGTTTCAATGGAAGCGGTATAGATCTTCTTATGTATGAAACTGCTGTAAAAGTCCTGCTGCAGATGATAGCAGGAAGAAGCTCGGAGCTGTATGAGAGGCTCTACAACGAGGGATTGATAAATTCCTCGTTTGATATGGATTTTACGATCGAAAAGGGCTACTGTTTTTCGATTCTCGGAGGTGATTCTTCCGATCCGATGAAGGTAAAGGAAAGCTTCAGCAGTGCAGTGGAGGAAATAAAAAGAAAGGGCCTTGACAAAGCATCCTACGACAGGCTTATCAGATCCATGTATGGCAGATATATGAGGCAGTTCAACTCGGTGGAAAAAATATCCCACTCATTCATTCCGGTGTACTTTAAAGGCGTCAACATGTTTGACTATTTGCAGGTTTATGATAAAATATCATTTAAATACGTTAGTGAAATATTAAATGAGCATTTCAATCAGGATAAACTTGCCATGTCAGTGATCAAGCCTGTTTGAACAATGCGGCCGGCATGAGGGGGCGTTGGATTTGAACAATGTCAGCTTTCCAGGATTCGGACTGGAATTTGATATCAGAAGGTATGCTTTTACCGTATTCAATATTGAGATATATTGGTATGGGATCATAATTGCGCTTGCGTTTCTTTTAGCAGTGCTTCTTGGGATAAAAAGCTGCAAGAAATATGACCTTGAGCCGGACAATATACTTGATCTGGTTCTGTTTGCGGCTCCGGTTGCAATTGTCTTTGCCAGACTTTTTTACGTTGCTTTCAGCTGGGATCAGTATAAAAGCGATCTGATCAGTATAATAAAGATCAGAGACGGAGGTCTGGCGATATATGGAGGCGTTATCGGAGCCTTGCTGACAGCATGGCTCTATGCAAAAAAGAAAAAGTTCACATTCCTGCATCTTGTTGACTTTGGTATACCGTATCTTGCGCTTGGACAAGGCATCGGACGCTGGGGCAACTTCTTCAATCAGGAGGCCTTCGGTGCCCCGACCACACTTCCCTGGAGAATGAACGGCACCGTGATAAATGACTATCTTTCATATACGATGCAGTCGGTGGATTATTCCAAATGGGGCGTTCATCCGACGTTTTTGTATGAATCATTATTGGATATAGCAATTTTTCTTTTTCTTGCGAACTACAGAAAGAAGAAAAAGGTGGAAGGTGAGGTCCTTTTCCTTTATCTGATGCTGTATGGAGCCGGCAGAGCCTTAATCGAGGGCCTGAGGACGGACAGCCTTTATCTTGGCAGCCTGAGGGTATCACAGCTGCTGTCGGTGGTGCTGCTTGCAGCTGGTCTGCTGCTTTTCGTATACAGAAGGGCAAAAAGCAGGAGGATCAAGGATGCAGAACCGGCAGTGCTGGGACAAAGTCAATACGGATCGCTTTTGATGAAAATGAAGGAAGAAGAGGAAGCGGTAAGCGAGGCGGAATCTGAGACGAAGACTGTGGAAGCAGATGAGAAGGAAGAGGCTTAAGCTGACAACCAGGGTGGATTAAATGTATTATGTAGAGAAAACGAAAGGCACCGACTACTTTAAACAGTTTGATTATCCGCTTTTTGCGGCTGTCCTTTTGTTGTCGGCATATGGTATCATAGCTTTAAGAAGCGCTCTTGGCAGTCCGAGCAGTACGGATACGCTTGTGCCAGGGGTTTCCAATGTCTGGCTCAAGCAGGTCATCTGCCTGGGAATAGGCATAATTGCGGCAATTGTTATAAGCGCTATTGACTACAAGGATTTCAAGACACTTGGAATCGTATTGTATCTTGGGAGTATTGCCCTGCTTGTTTTAGTGCTGATTATCGGAAAAGAGACCAACGGAACGATGGGCTGGATCGAGGTGCCTGTTATAGGAGGCTTCCAGCCGTCTGAGTTATCAAAAGTCGCATATGTGGTAATTGTGCCTCTCTTTTTCGAAAGACTGAAGGAAGGCAAGAATGTCGGAAAAAATGTCGTAAAGCTGATAATTTATGCTCTGCTTCCCATTGGTCTGGTTCTGCTCCAGCCGGATGTCGGAACTGCAATGGTTTTTGTATTTGCGTTTGTAGTGCTGCTTTTCATATATGGGATCCCATATAAGTATTTTCTTATAGCTATAGGCGCTTTTGCTGCCGCCGCTCCGATCATTTGGCTCTATGTCCTTCCAATGAAGCGTTTTGATCACATCAGGAACAGGATACTGACCTTCATCTTCCCTGAAAATGATCTGCTGGGCGCCGGGCTTCAGGTATACCGTTCAAAAGTCACAATAGGCTCGGGCCAGATTTTCGGCAAGGGGATATTCTACGGACTGCGGGAGAGCGGCACATCCAGTATGTTCAATGTACCTGCAAATGAAACTGACTTTATTTTTTCGGTCATCGGCGAGGAAATGGGATTCATCGGCTCGGTAATATTTGTACTGATCGTGTTCTTCCTGCTGTTCAGGATAATTCAGATATCGATGAGCGCAAGAGACATGTACGGCTCCTATATGGCTATCTGTGTTGCCGCCATGCTGGGCTTCCATTTTATTGAGAATATTGGGATGTGCATAGGTGTAATGCCGGTCACCGGTATACCGCTGCCCTTTGTAAGCCAGGGCAACAGCTCATTGATAGCAAATTATCTTAACATCGGTATTTTACTGAGCATTTCGATGCGGCGAAAGAAGACCATATTCAACAGTTCACAATAAAATAGATTTCAATATGCAGCGGCTCTCAAACGGGAGCCGTTTTTTTGTGCTGTTTTGTGCATCACTTACTAGGACTTTTTGCCTATCTTAAAAAATATTCCGATTATATCTTGATTATTCACAGAATTTGCTATAAAATTAAAGAGAAGTGGGACAAAGTGGGTTGAAGTGGAACGAAAGTGACGTGTGTGAGGTGAAGTGATTGTTCTATGGTGAATTTCAGCATACTGTAGACCCGAAGGGAAGGATAATAATTCCTGCGGCCTTCAGGGACGAGTTGAATTTGAAATTCATGATAACAAAAGGGCTGGAAGGCTGTCTTTTCATCTTTTCCATGCCCAAATGGGACAGTCTGGTTGAGAAAATAGAGACACTGCCGCTTTCGAACAACAAAGCTCGTGAATTCAGCAGGTTTTTCTTCTCAAGCGCTGCTCAGTGCGAGATGGACGGGCATTCAAGGATACTGGTGCCGCAGGAGCTCAGAGGACATGCAGGACTTGAAAAGGATATCAGCATCGTGGGTGTCGGCAACAGAGTCGAAGTATGGAGCAAGGACAGGTGGGAAAAATACATGAGTGGTGAAAGCCTTAGTCCTGAAAGCTTGTCCGATACATTTGCGATGCTGGGCATCTAGGACTGAAAATCACTGCCGGAGGATAAACCATGGAATTCGAGCACAGACCTGTTTTATTGAATGAATGTATCGACAGCCTGAACATAGACAAGGACGGGACATACATAGACGGAACTCTGGGCGGCGCGGGCCATTCCTCCGAGATCATCAAAAGACTGGACAAGGGCACCCTCATCGGGATCGACCAGGATCAGACAGCAATCGAGGTAGCAGGAGAGCGGCTTGGTAAACTGAAACATGATGCAGGATTGATACTCATCAGTGGAAATTTCAGAAACATGGGACAGCTGGTCACTCAGCAGGGTATCGAAGCGGTGGATGGGATATTGCTGGATATAGGAGTTTCATCCCATCAGCTGGATGAGGCTGAAAGGGGTTTCAGCTACCAGCAGGATGCTCCGCTGGACATGAGGATGGACAGGAGCCGCGGATTGGATGCCGCAGAGATCGTAAATACATATGATGAAAAGGAAATAAAGAAGATCATAAGCGATTATGGCGAAGAGAACTGGGCAGCAAGGATCGCGGCATTTATAACTGAAGCGAGAAAAGAAAAAAGGATCGAGACCACAGGACAGCTGGTGGAAATCATTAAAGCGGCAATACCGGCGCAGGCAAGACGAGAAGGGCCGCATCCGGCAAAAAGAACCTTTCAGGCATTAAGGATCGCAGTCAACGATGAACTGGCAGCACTCGAGGATGCCATAGAGGGTGCGATGGGACTGCTAAAGCCGGGAGGAAGGCTGAGTATAATAACCTTTCACTCTCTGGAGGACAGAATAGTAAAAAATGAATTCCAGAGACGAGAAAAACCGTGTACATGCCCGCCGTCATTTCCGGTATGTATATGCGGCAAAAAGCCCACATTGAAAGTTTTGACCAGAAAACCCATACTGCCGTCAGAGAAGGAAGTGGAAGAAAATCCACGCTCCAGAAGCGCAAAGCTGAGAACGGCAGTGAAGCTGTAAAAGAATAGGGAAAACAAATTCGATACTAAAGATTAATTTTATATATAAACATTGGATAAATGAGGAGTTACACAGGATAAATGATCGAGATACAAGGGATAAAATGCAGTTACTGATGCATTAAGCATCAGAAAGGCAGCGATACACTAAAGATAAAACACTAACAGGCAAAATACCAAAGAAAAATGTATCAATCTACAAAAGCAAAAAGAAATTTTACCAAGGAAGAAAGCAACAATATACAAAAGATCACTGAATCAGCGGTATGTCATAAATCACTTATGAGGTGAATAGAATTGATACAAAAGGATTATGAATATGTACACGGTTCGGCGGCAAGACAGCTTGAATACGATGTATATGAAGAAAACAAGGTACTGAAGGCAAAAAAACGTTATAAAAGCAACAAGAAGATCAAACTCAGAATGGTTGTGGCAATAATTGCCGTATTGGCAGCAGGACTTGCTGTGATGTGCAGATATGCTATAATTACAAAGGTGAGCTATGATCTGAATAAACTGGAAAAGGACTACGAGAAAATCAGAAATGAAAACTCTGTCCTGAAGGTACAGATAGAAACAAAAACAGATCTGAATGAAATAAAGGAAGCCGCTGAAAAAAGGCTTGGCATGCAGATGCCGGATAAAAGCCAGATCATATATATAAAAGTGCCGAGAAACGATTATACTGTTGTGATGACATCGAAAGCTCAGGCCGGAAATGATGAAAGCATCATAGGCGCCTTAGCCGATAAAGCATCCGGACTGATCAAGCTGCTCGAGTAGCAGCCGGAGCTCCATGACAGGGTGAGTACGGCATTCAAAGGCAAGCATAGACTGTGGATAGTGTAAAATGTTATTTTGCACGGTCTATAGTCTTTTTTATATTATTGCGGGATATTGTTTCTGAGGGGGAGATCAATTTGGCGGTACCGGGGTTGGCACAAAAAAGACGTCTGCTCATAATGCTTGTCGTATTTGCTCTTATTGTAGCTGCATTGATTGCAAGACTGGCATACATACAGTTTGTTCAGGGAAGTGAGCTTCAGAAAAAGGCGTTTGTCCAGCAGAATGCCGGCAGAGTTATTAGTCCTATCAGAGGAACGATTTATGACAGGAATGGCAAAAAACTTGCTATCAGCGTCCAGGCAGGCACTATAAGCTGCAATCCCAATGAAGTGGCAAATAATACAAAGCTCAGTGTAGATGAGGTAGCTGATGCATTGGCTGAGATACTTACCTTGAACAGGGACGATGTATACAGACTTATTACAAAGAAAGCAAACAGTGCAGTAATAAAACGTAAGGTAGACAAGGAGACCGAAACAAGGATAAGGACATGGATGTCTGAAAACAAAGTAAAGGGCATCAATATAGATGAAGATGCCAAAAGGTACTATCCCAACGGCAACCTGATGTCTCACATAATTGGATTTACAGGAGATGACAATCAGGGACTCATGGGCGGCATTGAGGAGGTCATGGACAAATATCTCAAGGGGACCCCGGGCAAAATACTCAGTGAGGTCGATGCCAGGGGAGGCGCCGTACCATCAGACTCCGAAAAAAGAATCGATGCACAGGATGGTCTTAATGTAGTGCTCACAATTGACGAGACCATCCAGTATCTGGTATCAAAATCACTTGACAAGGCGATAGTGGACAACAAAGTAAAGGGCGGAGCCATCGGTATAGTAATGGATCCTAAAACAGGAGATATCCTGTCAATGGTTTCAAAACCGGACTACGACCTGAACACTCCCTTTGCATTTCCGGCAAATGTCGATACTGAAGGCCTTGATCCGTCAAATTGGGTCGAAAGATCCAGCGCCTCAGTCAATATACTCAATAAGACCGTATGGAGAAATAAAGCCATATCCGATACATATGAACCCGGGTCTACCTTTAAAAGCATAACAACAGCAGCTGGCATCGAGGAAGGAGTAGTGGCTCCCGATACGATCACAGATGACCTGCCCATCAAGGTGACAGGATGGCCGAAGCCGATAAACTGCTGGCGCATCGGAAGGCCTCACGGCACGGAAACCTTCAGGGAAGCTGTTTACAACTCGTGTAACCCCGCATTTGTCAAGGTAGCACAGAATCTGGGGATAGATCGCTTTTACAGCTATGTGAAGGCCTTTGGCTTCATGGAAAAAACCGGGATAGAGCTCAAGGGTGAGGCAAAATCCCAATACCAGTCAAAACCAAAGGAAATCGACATGGCTGTTGCTTCATTCGGACAGAGATTCACTATAACACCATTACAGCTTGCAACGGCATATACTGCACTCGTAAATGGCGGAAAACTGATGAAGCCGCGGCTGATAAAGGAACTCACCGATTCGGATGGAAATGTTGTTGAGAAATACGAGCCGCAGGTGGTAAGAACGGTAATATCGGAACAGACATCCAGAACGGTAAGGGATATACTTGAAGGAGTCGTGGGCGACCCGAAGGGTACCGGCAATAATGCATACGTCAAAGGTTACAGGGTGGGAGGAAAAACCGGTACATCTGAAACAACGAAAGAGGACGTATATATAGCATCCTTCTGCGGCTTTGCTCCTGCTAATGACCCCGAGATAGTGGTATTGATAGTCCTGATGGATCCCAGGGGCGATTCGCACATGGGTGGCGTAATAGCGGGACCTCTTGTCGGAAAGATAGCAGAAGATGTACTTAGTTACATGCAGGTCGAAAGGCAGTATAGCCCGGAGGATCTTAAATCGATGACCGAAGAGGTCTATGTGCCGGATGTCCGTAAGAAAACTGTAGCGGAAGCAGTCAAGGCACTGAAGGCGGCAGGCCTGAAATACAGTATCGAAGGAGAAGGAAATAACGAGAGCATTGTTGTTGAGCAGACTCCGAAACCTGATGCGGTCGTACCCGAAAATTCAGTCGTATTGCTTTACACCTACAAGCCCCAGATCGAGCAGACTGTTAAAATGCCTGATCTGTCAGGCAAGACAATGTCGGAGGCCATAGATGCGATGAACCGGGCGGACCTGAATATAAAAGTATCCGGCCACGGAGTGGTTTATAAACAGCAGTACGAACCAGGAGAGGATGTTAATAAAGGGAGTGTGGTCCTGGTAGAGTTCAGGAATTTTGACAATGTAGAATGATCGTTGTAAAAAAGTAAAGGAGAGCTGCCATGATATTGGCTGATCTGATCGCAGGGTTGGATATCCTTTACATAAGAGGAAATGCGGGCATTGAAATAAACGGAATAGCATATGATTCGAGAAAGGCAAGGAAGGATTTCGTATTTGTATGCATTGACGGCATGATGGCAGACGGGCATGAATTTGCGGAACAGGCGCTGGACTATGGGGCTTCGGCTTTGATAGCACAAAAGCCGCTGGCCTTTGAAACTGATGTGCCCGTGATAATGGTAAAGGATTCCCGTTCAGCTCTTGCCTATGTTTCAGACAGATTCTTCGGACATATGTCGGGCAGATTTAATTTGATCGGGGTTACCGGTACCAAGGGGAAGACTACGACCTGCTTCATGATAAAGGCAATACTGGAGGCTGCGGGACGCAAAACAGGCCTGATCGGGACACTTGGCACAAGGATAGGCGACCGGATACTGTATTCCGAGAGGACAACGCCTGAATCCCTTGACCTGCAGCAGTTATTTGCTCAGATGGCGGAGGAAAATGTATCGGATGTTGTAATGGAGGTCTCATCACAAGGGCTTGCTTTACACAGGGTCAGGTACTGTGAATTTGACACCGGAGTGTTCACTAATCTGTCAAGGGACCACATAAGTGCCTCGGAGCACACTTCCATGGAAGAGTATCTTTTGGCTAAATGCATGCTCTTCAGGATGTGCAGGAGAGGTCTGGTCAATCAGGACAGCCAGTATGCCGCCAAAGTCATTGAGGAGGCAAAATGCCATTTGCATACATACAGTATCGAAAGCGACTCGGACATTAGGGCGGTCAACATCGGCAAGCTGCCTGGCAGTGTGGAGTTCGACATGATATCGCCCTGGTACCGGGAAAAACTCAAAGTAAATATACCGGGCAGGTTCAGTGTATATAATGCTTTAGCAGCGGCAGGGGTCTGCGGACTGCTGGGGATCGGAAGTGAAGCGGTAAGGGCAGGACTCGAAAGGGTCCAGGTGCCTGGCCGGGCAGAGTTGGTGGATACAGGAACGGATTTCAGTGTTATAATAGATTATGCTCATACTCCCGATAGTCTTGAAAATATACTTGAGACAGTCAGGGATTATTCTTCGGGAAGAGTGGTATGTGTATTCGGCTGCGGAGGTGACAGGGACAGATCAAAGCGGCCTATGATGGGACGGATATCAGGAAGCCTTGCTGATTATACAGTGATCACATCTGATAATCCAAGGACTGAGGACCCCGAGACTATCATATTACAGATAGAGGAAGGCATTAAAACGACATCCGGCAGATACATATGCATAACAGACCGCCGGGAGGCAATAAGGCATGCAGTAATGGGCGCTTCCGCAGGTGATGTTGTTGTACTGGCAGGCAAGGGCCATGAAACCTATCAGACCTTTGCCGATAAAACGATACACTTTGATGAGAGGGAAGTCGTCAGGGATATACTCAATGAGAAATTGGAATGAAGGAGAAGGTATGATCCAGTTAACTATCGCGGAGATATTGGAAGCAACAGCAGGAGTGCTGCTGAGTGGGAGTTCGGATACAGCCATATCCGGGGTATCTACAGATTCGAGGAAGGCAGGGCCGGGATATATTTTCATACCGTTGAAGGGAGAGAGGTATGACGGCCACGACTTTATAGACGGAGCTTTCGAAAGCGGCGCCGCAGCAGCATTGACAGAACGCGGCACACCGGCCGGAGACAAAATACTGATCAAGGTCGGCGATACGCTAAAGGCCCTTCAGGATATTGCCGCATATTATAGAAGTAAATTTTCCATACCTTTTGTAGGCATTACGGGAAGCGTCGGGAAAACAAGTACAAAGGATATGGTTGCATGTGCTCTTGGAGCCGGATACAATGTTCTTAAAAATGAAGGCAACCTGAATAATGAGATCGGTGTCCCGCTGACGATATTCAGGCTGGAGGACTGCCATGAAGCCGCCGTGGTGGAAATGGGCATGAGCGGCTTTGGCGAGATCAGTACCCTTACGGGTATTGTCAGACCAAAGGTGGGAATAATAACCAATATAGGCATCTCACACATAGAGAAGCTGGGTTCCCGGCAGAACATTCTCAAGGCGAAGCTTGAGATCCTTGAAGGCCTTCAGCCCGATGGACTTCTTATACTTAACGGAGACGATGTGATGCTCAGCGGCGTCAAGGATCTGCTGGATGTACGGACAGTATCCTACGGCCTTGAAGAGGGTGTGGATTACCAGGCGTACAATGTCAGATCCAGAGGAGAGAACGGGATAGATTTCGGGATCACGATCGGCGGCAGAGAGTATAATGTGTTCTTGCCGACACCGGGTGTACACAATGTATATAATGCTCTGGCTGCACTGGCAGCCGGTCATGAGCTTGGTATCGACATCCAGGAGCTTATTGGGGGGATCGCCTCTTACAGTCCGGGCAGCATGAGACTCAATATCATCAAGGCAAATGGAATCACTATAATAAATGATGTCTATAATGCCAGCCCGCAGTCTGTAAAGGCAGCCATAGATGTGTTGGATGAACTGGAGGCAGGAAGACGTATAGCGGTTCTGGGAGATATGCTGGAGCTTGGTGAATGGAGCGTTGACGCACATTTGGATACAGGGCACAATGTTGCCGTAAGCCGGGCTGATATTGTTATAACAGTTGGCAGTGCAGCTGCCGATATAGCAAGGGGAGCAGTTGAGGCAGGCTTTTCACCGGAGAATGCAGTTATGACAGAGAGTAACAAGGAAGCCATGGACTATCTCGGGAGAATCGTCAATAAAGGCGATGCAATACTTGTCAAGGGTTCCAGGGGAATGAAGATGGAAGAGATCGTAAACGGCTTGATATCCGGCTAAATAACTGCGGGTGAGCAGATCACGGAATGATAAAAATATACGGATATACGGGGGAATGGATTTGGAGTTCATATTCAGATCGACGGAAGTAGTAGCATTTGCAGGAACATTTTTACTTGCGCTCATCGCAGGTCCTATTATCATACCTTTGCTGAGGCGTCTCAAATTCGGACAAACGATAAGGGATGACGGACCGGCCACCCATCTTAAGAAGATGGGGATACCGACCATCGGAGGCCTGATTTTCATATTTCCGATGATTATAACCACATTGATACTGGTGCCGCGTCACCCGGATCTGATACCGATACTGCTGGCATCTCTGGGGTATGCGGTGATCGGCCTTATTGATGATCTGATCAAGGTCGTCAAAAAGAACAAGGACGGTCTCAACCCAAAACAGAAATCCATCGGGCAGTTTCTTGTTTCAGCTGCTTTTGCCGTTTATGTGGCTCTGGAGCCTTCACTTGGCACCGGCATGATCATTCCCTTTCTCGGCATTGATGCAGTTGTTGAATTGCCGATATGGCTGTTCATACCGCTTGTTATCATTGTCATGTATCTGATCACAAATTCGGTAAATATGACGGATGGAGTAGATGGACTGGCTGCGGGAGTAACGCTTATCGTCACTGTGTTTTTTACCATAGTTGCCATGGTCAGGCCGGAGTGGGACAATGTCAAGCTCATGTGCGCAATAACAGCCGGCGGATGCCTGGGCTTCCTGGTGTTCAACATCTACCCCGCAAAGGTGATAATGGGGGATACGGGTTCGCTGGCGCTTGGAGGAGTTGTTGGCGCTGCTGCAGTCATTATGAAGATGCCATGGATACTGTTGGTGGCAGGTGCGATCTATGCCGTGGAGAGCCTGTCGGTATTCATACAGGTGACATCCTTCAAGCTCAGAGGCAAAAGGGTGTTTAAAATGGCTCCGATCCACCATCATTTTGAATTGTCCGGCTGGAAGGAAACGAAGGTAGTCGGCGTCTTCTGGCTGATAACGATAGTGCTTTGCCTGATAGGCTTTGCAACATTGAGAATGGTAGCGTGACACTCCTCGATAGCTGTATGGTGACACTCCTCTGCAAGGGGTATTCGGGATTGACAATTAGTAAACTAATTGCAACGGGATGAGGAATGTCACCAAAAATGTATGCGGGATTGAAAATTAGTAAACTAATTGCAACGGGCCGAGGAATGTCACGCATTTGATAAAGGTGCTTTGGAGGTTTTATATGAAGGATAAAAAGCCGTTTGATTTTCTGTTGTTCGTCACAGTTCTGATACTGCTCTCGCTGGGACTTATCATGGTCTTCAGCGCCAGTGCACCGACGGCTGAAAAAGAGTTCGGCAATATATACCATTACATCAACAGACAGCTGGTGTTCGCTGCATTAGGCATGGCTGCAATGCTGCTGGCCGCCAATTTTGACTATCACAAAATAGGCAGAAAAATCGTATGGGGTATGATGATTGCCAGTATCGTACTGCTGACTCTTGTTCTGATACCCGGCATAGGAAGTGAATCCAACGGCTCATGGAGATGGATCATCATAGCAGGCATCAGATTCCAGCCGTCAGAACTTGCAAAGATGGCATTGATACTTTTCTATTCATATAATCTTTCGAGAAGAAAGAAGCCTCTTGATACATTCTTTGGAGACCTGCTGCCGTATCTTTTTGTACTTGGTATCATAGCTGCACTTTTGCTGTTGGAAACACATTTGAGTGCTACAATAATCATGATATCTATAGCAATGATCATTTTATTTGCAGCAGGAGCGAAGATCAGGCATTTTGCGGCGCTGGTGCTGCCAGTTGGAGCTTTGGTCGTGGCAGTGATATCATTTACCGACTATATGACTCCCCGAATCAATTCATGGCTCAACCCATGGAGCGATCCCCGGGGCGACGGATACCAGACGATCCAGTCGCTCTATGCGATAGGTTCAGGCGGTTTGTTCGGCAGAGGACTCGGGCAAAGCATGCAAAAGTTTCTGTATGTGCCTGAACCCCATAACGATTACATTTTCCCGATACTTGCCGAGGAGCTTGGCTTTATCGGTGTTGTAGCGGTTTTACTGCTTTTTATGGTCTTTATATGGAGAGGTATAAAGATAGCAGTTCATGCACCGGATACCTATGGATGCCTTCTTGCATCAGGCATAACTGCATTGATTGCAGTCCAGAGTCTGTTCAATGTAGCTGTTGTAACAAATTCTGTCCCGCCCACCGGCGTTTCCCTGCCGTTTTTCAGTGCAGGAGGCACCGCGCTGGCTCTTTTCATGGCCGAAGTGGGTATTTTGCTGAATGTGTCCCGATATTCAAGGTATGAAAGAATCTGAACACATTACATTTGCCTCGCATAAAATGAAATGTGTGCGAGGTGTTTTTATGAGCAAATTAGTTATTACGGGTGGCGCCAGACTCCAGGGTGAGATCGCAGTCGAAGGCTCCAAAAATGCCGTATTGCCTATTCTGGCAGCATCCCTGCTCAATGGCGGGGAGAGTGTCATAAAGAATTGTCCCGGACTCAGAGATGTGGAGGTAATGGTTGGAATACTTAGAAAAATAGGCTGCAGCGTCAAGACTGAGGGCGATGTCATTATCACGAATTCATCCGATATCAGAGAGACTCAGATCCCGGTGGAACTTGCAGCAGAAATGCGTTCATCTATAATTTTCATGGGACCCATGCTGGCAAGGTGCGGCAAAGTGACTATAAGCTACCCGGGTGGGTGCGCAACACATTGAACAATGTATGGTGACACTCCTCTGCAAGGGGAATCCGGGATTGCGAATTGATAAATCAATTGCAATGGGTTGAGGAGTGTCACGCAAAAAAAGGTTTCAACATTGATGTAAGTAAGGTATAATTTAAGCTGTATATGTCGTTTTTCTTTCATATAGTTTTCAGGGGGTAGCTAAAGTCTATGGAACACAATGAGCAGCTTTTGCTCGAAAAAGCTAAGTCTGGTGACATTGCCGCTTTTGAAGAACTGATAGATGCTTATCAGAAAAAAGTGTTCAATCTGGCACTGCGTATCATAGGGAATTATGATGATGCTGCAGACCTGGCACAGGAGACCTTTGTCAGGATTTATAAAGCTATCTCCAATTTCAAGGAGCAGTCTTCTTTTTCCACATGGGTATACAGGATCACAACAAATGTTTGTCTGGATGAGATCAGAAAGAGAAAGAACAAGAAGGTCGTTTCTCTGGATGAAGATATACATATGGAGGACGGCGATATGAAGCGCCAGGTGGTCAGCGATGACCCCGGTCCCGATGAGGCCGCCGAGAGAGAGGAAGTCCGCAGGGTCGTCAATAATGCTATAAACAAGCTTCCGGAGGATCAGCGCGCAGTTATAACCATGAGAGATCTGCATGGAATGAGCTATGAAGAAATAGCACAGGTACTGGACCTGCCAGGAGGCACTGTGAAATCGCGTATCAACAGGGCAAGGCTTGCACTGAAAAATCTATTGTCAACTGAACGGGAACTTTTATTTGAGGATTACGTCAAATAACGTGAAAGGAGGGTTGGAGATGACAAGCTGTGCAGATGTAAGAGAAAATATCAGCGCATATGCAGATAATGAACTGGACATAAATGAAAGGCAGTTATTTGAAGAACACATAAGCAACTGCCCGTCATGCAGGGAAGAGCTGGAAGATATGCTCCGGATCATCGCGATCTGTAAAAGCATGCCTCAGCAGGAACTGCCTGAAGGATTCAAGGCTGAGCTGCATGAAAAACTGACAGCGGTTTCGGACAGACGGGAAAATTTACATGTTGTCCGGGAAAAACCGAAAAAGGTCATCTTCACGCGGACCATTGCATCCATAGCCGCAGGCATCCTCCTGATCTTCCTTGGGGGAGGTATCGTCAGGTTCGGACTGTTTTCAGGGAATTTAATGTCAAAAACAGCGGACAGTTCAGAAATGATGCCGGCAACCCCATCGTTGACTGCAGCACCGGACGAAGAAAACACTGTATTCAGCTTCGATGCAATGACGGATTCTGCAGCAAACCAATTATCAGCACCGCCGGCTGAAAGTGGGGCGGGTGATGCAAATATGGACTTCGGTATCATGGCAAATGAACAGCCCATGGAGGCGCCGCCTAAAAGCTTTGCAGTGGACCGCTCGGTAGCTAATGAAGCAAGAGATGACGGATCGTATAAAGCGATGGATAATGAAGCGGCCGCCAGAAAATCCTCCACAATCACCGTTATGGTTGCGAAGGATATAGAAGTAGAAACTGAAAGGATAAATGAGCTGGCTTCTGTGAATAATGGAATGATGCCTGCCGGTGATGAAGTATTAAATGGATCACATTCAAGTCCGGATATGGCAATGGTATCGCTTCCGCAGGATGAAGCTCGGAAACAGCTGCAGTATGTGTTTACTGATGAGGACTTTAGCGTATTTTTAGCAACGCTGTTTAATACCTACGGTCAGGCTGATGTACAAGTCGGTGCATATGTAACTGAAGATATGACTGATACAATGAATATGCTGATCGATCAGTCAGTACTGATAGATGCCGAAATACAGAATCTCCAGACCAACAACTCCTCAAAAAGCCAGGAGGAAATCAACAGAATCAAGAAAGAGAAGGAAAAGGTGGATGGGCAGATAGAAGAAATAAGGCTCAACTCTGATTTTATGACAGTAACCGTGTATGTTGCCCTCAAATAGTCTGTACCATCCTGATATATAGTCATTACAGCGGTCGCCGGTAAACCATGCTTTACGGCGGCCGTTTTTTTGTGTAGAATATATTGGATGAAAATTTAGGATATGCTATGCAAAAAATAGTATGAGATTCATAGAAGGAAGGTGCCGTCGGATGGAAAAACTCATGATCATAGACGGAAACAGCATACTCAACAGGGCATTTTTCGGACTTCAGGGGCAGCAGATGTCTGCGCCCGACGGACTCCACACCAATGCTATATTTGGTTTCCTCAACATACTGAACAAATTCCTGACAGAGGAAAATCCACAGTACCTTTGTGTGGCCTTTGACATGAAGGCTCCCACCTTCAGACATCTGGAATTCGCTGATTACAAGGCTACCAGGAAGGGCATGCCGCCGGAGCTTGCAGAGCAGCTGCCCTACATGAAGGACGTCCTTGATGTTATGAACATAAAGCGACTGGAAATGGCAGGCTTTGAGGCGGACGACATTATCGGATCCGTCTCAAAATGTGCCGAGGAACAGGGGATGCAGGTCGTGGTCGTTACAGGGGACAGAGACTCGCTGCAGCTTGCTTCGGAGAATGTGAGGATACTTCTCCCGGTAACAAAGGCAGGCAGGACCGAGACAGAGGAATACGGTCCCGATGGGGTATTTGGTAGATATGGAGTCACGCCGCTGCAATTCATTGATGTAAAGGGCCTTATGGGGGACCATTCTGACAATATTCCCGGTGTCCCGGGTATTGGTGAGAAAACAGCCATCGAGCTTATTAAGACCTTTGGAAGCATCGAGGCTATTTACGATAATATCGAAAGTGTTCAAAAAAAAGGCGTCAGGGAAAAGCTTGAGGCAAACAGGGATTTGGCTTTTAAAAGCAAGTATCTTGCAACTATAGAGAGAAATATGCCGGCGCTGTGTCGTATTGAAGAGCTGAAAAGAGGCGAATTTGACAAGGGGAGACTGTATGAGCTCTTCAGGAGGCTGGATTTTAAGAGACTGATCGATAAATTCGGGCTTGAAGCTCAAGGCTCCTCTTCTGCAACTGGGGCAGTAGTCCCGGACTTTATTGAGATCAATGATCCCATCACACTTGCATCCATTGTTTCGTCAGTATCCAAGGCTGGAGCTTTTTCCATGTTACATCTGCTGGACCGCATAAGTCCGTTTGAGACCGGACTGGCAGGCATAGCTCTGTCCTGGGCGGACAGTAATGCATTTGTGACCGTAGGCGATGGAATCAGTGAGGAACAGTTTTTACAGCTTTTCGGACCTGTTCTGTCCGACAGCGGAATAAAAAAATACGGGCATGACCTGAAGGGATTTATCGTATACCTGAAATGGAAGGGGACAGACTTTGCCGGTCTGGGCTTCGATACGATGATCGGAGCATACATTCTGGATCCTTCACGGGCTACATATACAGTTGCCGAGCTTTCACAGCTATATCTGGACAAGAGCTTCCCATACATCGATGAATTATGCGGAAAAGGAAAAAGCTTTATACCGTACAGCAAGATACCCTCAGAACAGCTGGCGCCAGTAGCCGTACAGCATAGCAGATCAGTATTGGAGCTGGTAGATGCTATCGGTTCCAATATTGTTAAAAACGATCAGGAGAAGCTCTGCTATGAAATTGAAATGCCATTGGTGGAAGTACTTGCAGACATGGAATACCGGGGCTTTAAAGTCAATAAGGAAGGACTGGTAAGTTTCTCGGCAGCACTGGATGAAGGGATCAACGAAACAACGAACCATATATATGAGGCGGCAGGTGAAGAGTTTAATATCAATTCACCCAAACAGCTTGGAGTGATCCTTTTTGAGAAGCTTGGCCTGCCTGTGCTGAAGAAGACAAAGACCGGTTATTCGACGGATGCAGAGGTCCTGGATCAATTGGCTGCACAGAATGAAATAGTTTCAAGCATACTGGAATACAGGCAGCTTGTGAAGCTGAAATCTACATATGCCGAAGGGCTGCAGCATGTGGTCAACCCAGCGACAGGAAGGATACATTCCAGCTTCAATCAGACAGTAGCTGCCACAGGGCGAATAAGCAGCACAGAGCCGAATTTGCAGAATATTCCTATAAAGCTTGAAATGGGCAGGGAGATCAGGAAGGTTTTCGTGCCGGAGAATGATGAATATCTGCTGTCGGACGCAGATTATTCCCAGATCGAACTGAGGGTCCTGGCGCATATCTCCGGTGATGAAAACATGAGGGCGGCCTTCAGGAACAATGAGGACATACACACTGCAACTGCAGCGGGTGTCTTCAGGATACCGAAGGAACAGGTAACATCGCTGATGCGGTCAAGAGCAAAGGCAGTCAATTTCGGTATAGTATATGGCATAGGGGACTTCAGCCTTGCAAAGGATCTGGGTATTACCAGAAAGGAAGCCCGAAAGTACATTGATGATTATCTTGAAAGATACCCGGGGGTCAGGGAATATATGCATGACACTGTGGAGAACGGCAAACGCGACGGCTTTGTTGAAACTATGTTCAAAAGAAGAAGATACCTGCCCGAGCTGCAGGCGTCCAACTTCAATACGCGTTCCTTCGGCGAGAGGGTGGCTATGAATATGCCCATACAGGGCAGCGCCGCCGATATAATCAAAATTGCCATGGTTAAGGTATACAGTGAGCTGACCGGACGTAAAATGTTATCAAGACTTATACTCCAGGTACATGATGAATTGATAATTGAAACTCATATAAGCGAAAAGGAACAGGTCGAGAATATACTCCGGGAATGTATGGAAAACGCAGCGCCGCTTGAAGTCCCGCTGATCGCAGAGGTCAAGACAGGCTCGAGCTGGTATGAGACTAAATAGAACAGCATTTCAGCTGAGAAGGATGATAATATTGAAGATTATTGGGGTGACCGGTGGTATAGGCAGCGGCAAAAGCTCAGTATCAAGGACTTTGAGAGATCTCGGCGCTGCCGTCGTCGATGCGGATGTACTTGCAAAGAGTGTGACCTCCAGCACTGGTAAGGCTTTTGACGAGTTGGTCGAGTATTTTGGCGCTGACATTATTGGAGAGAATGGTGAGATCGACAGGCGCAAGCTTGCTGAGAAGGCTTTCGGCGATCAGGTGATGCTCCATGCGCTGAACAGTATCACACACAAATATGTTGCGGAAAAACTGAATGATACCGTGGAACTGCTTAAGAATTCAGGGAAATGGGATGTAATAGTACTGGATGCACCTATACCGATCCAAAGAGGATTTGTTGATCTGGCAGATGAGATCTGGGTCGTGACTGCCGACAGGGAGACCAGAATAAGGCGCGTAATGGAGAGAAGCGGGTATACATACGAGGAAGTGAACAGAAGGATGGATTCACAGCTGAGAGATGACGAATACCTCAAGCTGGCAGACGAGGTGCTTGTAAATGACGGCAGTATGGAAGAACTGGAACAGGCTGTAGTAAAACTGTTCCTGAGCAAAAAGCAGGAGTGGCAGCGATAGGATGTGTTTATTTGAAGAATAAGAGCAGGCGCAGGTTTATTTCATTATTGGCAATCATAGGAACGCTGGTATTAATAGTATTTTTTTTATATAGTGCAGGCAGGTTACTATACCCTTTAAAATATGAGGAATTGGTAGAAGAATACTCTCAGAAGTACGACCTGGATCCTTTCCTTGTTCTTGCGGTCATAAAGGTGGAAAGCAGCTTCAGGCATAATGCGGTGTCACACAGAAACGCCAGAGGACTTATGCAGATCACAGACGGGACAGGGGAATGGGGCGCCGAAAAGATAGGCATGAAGGATTTTTCGCCGGATAAGCTCTATGAACCTGAAGATAATATACATATAGGCTGTTGGTATCTTTCCACGCTGTACAGGGAGTTTGGCGATACTGATCTGGTCCTGGCGGCCTATAATGCCGGCAGCGGAAATGTAACGAAGTGGCTTGCAGATCGGGGATTGAGCGCCGATGGTAAAGCACTTGACAGGATTCCGTTTATTGAGACAGAAAACTACATCAGGAAAGTGAAGAATAGCTACATAATATATAAAAAGCTTTACGAAAATGAATTTTAATGGTATTTTATAGTAGAGAAACTTTGAATCAGGGAGGCTTGACATGATTACTGATGTACTGTTCGAAAAGGATATGCTCTATCCGACGGACAACAGCATAGAACCGGGATGCATACGCATAAAGGTACTGGGTCCGGACAACGGGAACAAGCTGCCGGTGCTTATAGAAGATACGTCAAACCACTCTCCGCTGAAATATATCGATTCAATTGTTCGTTTGATGCAGACAGACATATTTGACAGGATTCTGGTTGATGTCAAGAAAAATGTAGATATATACATCAAAGCTGATGTCGAGACATCAGTAGCTGGTAAATCCAGTTATCACAAATTATATTTGTCGGGCGACAAAATATTTAGTGAAATTGTTGAGCTGTAACCTGGTCTTTTTTGTCTTATTGTTTTTTATCAGGCAAATCTAATAGCAGGGTGATGGTGTTTTGGTTGAGAAGCCTTTCGGGCCGGAAGAGAAAAGAGCCCTGAAAAACAACTGCCCCAGTAGTCAGAATGTTGTGATAATGCTTGTATACAGATGGCTTGTCTTTTTGTTTTCAGCCGTCCTGAGTATAACGGGCGGAGGGTTCGGGATAAGGGGCTATGCGATCCTGGAGTCATTGGCTGTAGTTGCAGTTTACAATGGCGCTGTTACTGCGTACTGCTTAAACAATGGGAAAAAATATGCAAGCTCTGTTGTCTATATAGATTTTATCGCGATAATGCTCGTCATTTTCTTTTCGGGAGGAATCAGATCCGAACTGTATATCTTCTTTTTCCTGCTGCTGGGACTGTATGGGATAAATAATGAAACAGCAAGTACTTTTAAGATAACAGGCTTCCTTGCAGTTATCTATACGGCTGTATGTTTTTTGTCCGACAGGTTCAATTCAGGCGGGATCGTTTTTTCTACACTGATTATAAGAATACTGCTGTTTTTCATGGCCAGCATCGCCATAACCAGGATCAGCTGCAGAGTAAGAAAATATGAAGAGCTGAGAAAGAAGGAGTTCAAGCTGGCCCGCACCGACAAGCTGACAGGTCTGGCCAACCGCCACTATTTTGACCAGAAGGTCGCAGAGGAGGCGGAATATGCCAGCAGCTTCAGCACAGTGCTCAACGTTCTCATTTTTGATATGGACAACTTTAAGGGGTTTAATGATACTTACGGTCATGTTTCAGGTGATAAGCTGCTTAAGCTGTTTTCTGATATTATCATGCAGTGTATAAGAAAATCAGATATTCCGGTGCGCTACGGCGGTGAAGAGTTCATGATACTGATCAGGGACATGGATATAATCATTGCCAAAAGCGTCGGCGACAGGATCAGACGGCGGCTTGAAAAGCAGAACATTCATCTTGGGGGTCAGTTTGATAATCAGTTGGTGACAGTTAGCTGCGGTATAGCACAGTTTCCCACCCATTCGAAGAGTATCAAGGAAGTAATAGAAATGGCGGACAAAGCTCTCTATCATGCAAAGGAAATCGGAAAAAACATAGTTGTATGCTATGATGAGATCGATAAATCAAGGGCCGAGATCGAAAAAGAAACGGCGGTGGCGGCTGCCCACGGCTAGATCAAGATTTTGATGCACTTCTGCGCAGCTTTTCAAGCTCCAGCTTAATGATGCCTATTTCCTGCGACATCCTTTTGATTCGGGAAGAACTCCTGGAAAGAGCTATGGTCAGAGTAAAAAGTATAAGCATCAGTAAAAAGGTAATGATCAGAAAAATGGTGCTTACAGGTTCAACTATGTTCAGCAGTTCTGATACGAATCCGGGAAGCTTCGGAAATACAGCGGATGTCAGCATAAAAAAGCCGGCGAAAAGCCATATAAGCGTGTACTTTAGCTCGATTCTTCTGCTTCTGACCATAATCATTATATAAATCAGGAATATCAGTGAAGCAGTAATAATGATGATCTGAAGTCTTGTATTCATCTTTTGTACTCCTTTGTATTTCTCTGCACAGACAGGGATGTGATTATCACAGCAAGGCTGACCTTGACCATATAGTAGGCTGATCTGATGATGGTGATGGATGACCTGCCCTTGAGTCTGATGCCCATAACGACAGGCCTTTCACTGATCTTGAGCCCATTGCCGGCAGCATTTACTATTGATTCCGGTTCGGGGTAATCCCTCGGGTAATCAGCTGCAAAGAGATTGATTGCATTGCGGTTGTACGCTCTGAAGCCCGAGGTCGGATCTGAGGCATCAATGCCCGCCAACAGCTTGATCAGGCGGCTGAAATACTTTATACCCAGACGTCTGATCGATGTGGATCTGAAGCCCGTATTACTGATAAACCTGGATCCGATACACAGGTCTGCACCTTTTGCGAGTTCGTCGGCCAAAACACGGATAAATGCGGGATCATGCTGCCCATCGCCATCGACCTGCACTGCGGCGTCATAGTCGTTGTACTGGGCATACATAATGCCGGACTGGACTGCGCCTCCTATGCCCAGATTGATGGGAAGATCGATCACATCGGCACCGGATTGCCTTGCAACTGCGGATGTATCGTCATCAGAACCGTCATTCACAACCAATATATCATATCCAGGGCATTCAGACCGGATCCTTGCTATCAGCGGTGCCAGATTCCCTGCTTCATTGTATGCCGGGATCACTACAAGTACACGCATTATGTCCCAACCTCGCAACCTTGCTTGTACTTGTTAGTATATGAACATTTAGACTATTTACTCCTTTTGCCCTTTTTGTCCCATACTTCTTCCCACGGCTTCCGCCACCGGTTTGAATTCACCCATCAGCTGTTCGAACTTTGCGGGCCTGAGTGACTGTGGGCCGTCGCTCAATGCGTTGGGAGGATCGATATGAACTTCGATGATCAAACCGTCGGCTCCTGCGGCTATTGCGGCTTTAGACAATGCGCCGACATATTTCCAGTTGCCTGCGGCATGGCTTGGATCTACAATTATGGGAAGGTGTGAGAGCTCTTTTATCACAGGTATGGCGCTGATATCGATGGTGTTTCTGGTGGAGGTTTCGTATGTCCTGATGCCTCTTTCACAAAGTATGATATTTTCATTTCCTGCAGCCATAATGTATTCAGCTGCCATCAGCCACTCTTCGATGGTGGCTGCAAGGCCTCTTTTGAGCAGCACAGGTCTGGAGGTTAGGCCAACCTCATGCAGCAGCCTGAAATTCTGCATGTTTCTGGCGCCGATCTGTATCATATCCACATAGGACGCGACCATTTCCACATCCCTTGTATCCACGACCTCGGTAACGATCTTCATACCTGTTGCTTCACGAGCTCTGGCCATTATTTTCAGGCCTTCCTCTTCAAGGCCCTGGAAGGAGTAGGGGGACGAACGCGGTTTGAAGGCGCCGCCTCTTAGCATACAGGCTCCTGCTTCCTTGACCCTTTTAGCCGTTTCAATGAACGACTCTTCGCTTTCTATGGCACATGGGCCGGCAATTACTGCGATTTCAGGACCACCGATCTTAACGCCGCCTATATCTGCAATTGTAGGCTCCTGCTTCAGTTCTCTGCCTGCGAGCTTGAAAGGCTTCATGATCGGAACCAGGCTTTCCACACCCGGCATGGTAGAGATATTGACGGTATTCAGCATTCGCTTGTCACCGATCGCTCCGATTACGGTTTTAACCTCTCCTATTATGGGGTGGGTTTTGAAGCCCAGATCCAAAAGCTTTTTCTCAACATTGTCGATTTCCTGCTTTGTTGCGTTTTTGCTCATTACGATAATCATAAATACGATCCTCCCTCGAATTATTTCAGTAAGCTTTTTTACCAATAAAAAACTCTCCGTCTCTATACTGAGACGAAGAGTTGTTCTCTGCGTGGTACCACTCAAATTGGTCAACAGACCCACTTAAAACGTACGATCATACGTTTTTCCCTGTAACGGCGGATTCCGGCACAGCCTACTTGATTCAGCCTGCGGCTCAAAGGGGAACTTCGATCCGGATACCCGACCGGGCTTTCACCATCCCCGGTTCGCTGGTGCGGACTGCCGGCTGATCCAGCCGGGCTGCCCGTGTCATAAAGACGTACAAGCATTACCTGATTTACTTTCCCTTTTCATTGCTTTTGTTATTGATAAATTTACTATATGGTACCATGGGTGTGTTTGTATGTCAAGGATGTATTTTTGTATCATTTTGTCGAACATCTATGGTATAATAGGAGTGTCGGTACTTCTCCGTATGGGGTATTAATGCAGAGATGTCACCACACAGATGTCGGGAATGTCACCACACCTAATTCGGAGGTAGCAATATGAGTGAATTGCAGGTAGTCGTATTCGACCTTAAGGGTCAGTTGTTCGGAGCAGAAACATCACAGGTATTCCAGATTATAAAATACAGTGAGCCCGAGAAGATGCCTAAAATGCCTAAATTCATAGATGGAATACTCAGCTACAGGGATACCGTTCTTCCGGTGATCAATCTGGCAAAAAGGTTTGATTTGGGTGAGACGACTGTCACAAAAAAGACCAAGATACTGGTGACCAGGATCGGCAAGAAATATGCGGGCTTCATTGTAAGCGATGTGGCAGAGATCGCCAGATTTGCTGACGAAGATGTAAGTGTTACTCCGTCTGTGATGAACAGGGAAACGGAGGCTTATTTGAACAGAGTCTGCAGAAAAGGGGAGAAGCTAATATCAATAGTCGACCTGGAGAAGATACTCAGCGAAACTGAAATAAAAAAGCTTTCGGCTTGACCGAAAGCTTTTTGTATTTGTGTGTTTAGACATTGAATCTGAACAGCGTCACATCTCCGTCCTGCATTACATATTCCTTTCCTTCGGAACGGACAAGTCCCTTTTCACGTGCTGCAGCATACGAGCCGCATCTGATCAGGTCTTCATAAGCTACTATTTCGGCGCGTATAAAGCCTCTTTCAAAATCACTGTGGATCTTACCGGCTGCCTGGGGAGCCTTTGTGCCGATTGTGATGGTCCAGGCCCTTACTTCAGGCTGCCCTGCGGTAAGGAAACTCATGAGGCCGAGAAGCTTGTAGCTGGTCTTTATAAGTCTGTTCAAACCTGATTCCTTCAGGCCAAGCTCCTCCAAAAACATCGATTTCTCTTCGTCCTCCAGCTGAGCTATCTCTTCTTCGATCTTTGCACAGATTACAAGGACCTCAGAGCCTTCTTTCTGAGCTATTTGGTTCAATTCATCAACGAAGCGGTTATTCGTGCCCTGAACATTATCCTCGGAGACATTGGCGGCATACAATACCGGCTTTGAAGTAAGCAGGAACAGCTGGTCAACCAGTGTATTCTCCTCATCAGTGAACGACATTGCCCTGACTGGAGTGCCGGCTTCAAGAGCAGCCTTTATCCTTTCATAAAGCTCGATCTCGATCAGATACTTTTTATCGCCGGATTTCATCATTTTGCGAGTTTTGTCCAAACGCTTCTCCAGCATTTCCAAATCTGCAAATATAAGCTCAAGATTGATGGTCTCGATGTCCCTGGCCGGACCGATGGAACCGTCAACATGTATTATGTTGCTGTCCTCAAAACAGCGGACCACATGTACTATTGCGTCAACCTCGCGTATGTGGGAAAGAAATTTGTTTCCGAGTCCTTCGCCCTTACTGGCACCCTTGACCAGACCTGCAATATCAACGAATTCAACCGTTGCAGGCGTCACCTTCACCGGCAAATACATTTCAGCCAGTTTGTCAAGCCTCTCGTCCGGAACGGGGACGATGCCCACATTCGGCTCTATTGTGCAAAACGGGTAATTTGCTATTTCAGCTCCCGCTTTTGTGATGGCATTGAAAAGCGTGCTTTTGCCCACATTGGGCAGACCAACTATACCAAGCTTCATATATATCCAACCTTCCTTATTTTCTCTAGTTTTACGGAGCCTTGTGAGCAAACGCCCCATGACCATTGGGCAATAAATCTGTAATCAAACAATGATTATTATATATTATAGGACTGTGTATTACAACTGCTGCTGAATTTTTGCTCAATACGGATGAGTTTATATCATTCATGGACTGTAAGTGTTACAGATATGACCGAATCACGCCGCTCAAATGAGGGCCAAGTCTCTCACCGTCCATGGCTTGATACACAGCGCTGGCAGCATACATGTTGCAGGCCGTGGTTCCAGATGTCTCATTTGAGCGGCGTGATTCGGTCTGGAGCTGTTCATGGAGCAATCCGGATGTCAATCGTTATCCTCCTGTCTTCTTTGGACTCTGATACGTTTGCAAAATCAACTTGGATGATTTTTCAATTAGGGGCAACAATTTTGTTGTACAATGGTGACATAATGCAGGATAACCTCATTTATGTCTCCTAAACATGTAATATTTACAATAAAACAAGCGGTTTTCCTGCCCCTACTTGAAAATTCATCCAGTTTGACTGAGATGAGCTGTCCTACTTGAAAATTCATCCAGTTTGACTGAGGTGAGCTGCCCCTACTTGAAAATTCATCCAGTTTGACTGAGGCGAGCTGCCCCTACTTGAAATTTCATCCAGTTTGACTGAGGTGAGCTGCCCCTACTTGAAAATTCATCCAGTTTGACTGAGATGAGCTGCCCCTACTTGAAAATTCATCCAGGTAAGAAAAAATTCAAAAGGAGAAATTCTATATGTGGATCCACAAAATTAAGTTAGTGACACTGCGGGAGTGATTACTTTTGTAATTCACACTCCACTGAGGTTCCGTTGAATTTCTGCAAAGAACCGCATCGTTCACTTGCATACGCTGATAAACCATGTTATAATTTCATAAAATTACAAGTTATCTGAACAGATGGACCAGAATAGCAGAGTTTAGTTGAGATGAGATGTGAATAGCAGAGAAGAGCAGAGATGAGGCTGGACCATATTCCTTATAGGAGCAGCACTGCCGTGAATTATGGGGGTGCAGTTCTTTCTCATTCTCTCCTTCCAAATAAGAAGGAGGATCGAAAATGTATTATCCCAAAATCGATCAGGTGCAACAGCTTGCAAAGGATTACAGTATAGTGCCGGTGTCATTTGAAGCGTATGCCGACACAGAGACCCCCATAAGCATTTTTAAATGCCTGTGCCGCAGCGATTGCTGCTTTTTGCTTGAGAGCGTCGAAGGGGGAGAAAAATGGGGCAGGTATTCCTTTATCGGCAGAAATCCCTTTCTGATAGTGAAGGGCAGCGGAAAAAGGACAGAGCTGATATACCGCGGCGGGAGAAGTGAAACACTGGAAAACAACCCGTTTGAAGTCATGAAGCAGCTCATGCCGAAATACAACGGAGCACCGGTAAAAGGCCTGCCTAGATTCAACGGAGGAGCAGTCGGTTTCTTTGGATATGATACCGCGCGTTATTTTGAAAAGCTCCCTGATATTCCATCGGACGATATAGGCATACCTGAGCTGCATTTCATGTTCATGGATGAAATCATCGCATTCGACCACTACAGGCACAAACTCCATATCATTGTAAACATACATGTGGATGCCGGTTCTGTCGAGCGGAGCTACAGGACTGCCGCCGCCAGGATCAATGAGATCTATGAGGAAATAAGAGCGGGCAGGAGAATACTCGATGAAAGCATGATCCGCAAGGCTCCGGCTGTGAAAAAGGTTCTGGAGTTTGAAAGCAATATCAGTCACGAGCAGTTCTGCAGGAATGTGCAGATTGCAAGGGAATACATCCGCAACGGGGACATTTTTCAGGTCGTGCTCTCACAGAGACTGCAAATAAAAACAAAATGTGAACCTCTCAATGCCTACCGTGCCCTGAGAACTATAAACCCCGGCCCGTATATGTATTACCTGAAGTTCGACAACTATACTCTTGCAGGTTCTTCGCCTGAAATGCTTGTCAGGGTCGAAGGCAAAAGAGTTGAAACATGTCCCATCGCAGGCACGAGAAAAAGAGGGGCTGATGAAATACAGGATATGCAGCTGGAAAACGAGCTGCTGGATGATGAAAAAGAGAGGGCAGAGCACATAATGCTGGTGGATCTGGGCAGGAATGACCTGGGAAAGGTATCAAAGCCGGGTACTGTCAAGGTCGACTCACTCATGCATGTGGAGAGGTTCTCCCATGTTATGCATATTGTCAGCAATATCAGCGGAGAGCTGAGAGAGGGCTCCTCGTCCTTTGACGCGCTGAGTGCTGTATTGCCGGCAGGTACTCTTTCAGGGGCTCCAAAGATCAGAGCGATGGAAATAATCGATGAGCTTGAGACCGCCAAAAGATGCCAATATGGCGGCGCTGTGGGCTACATGAGCTTCAATGGCGATCTGGACAGCTGTATCACGATCCGGACATTACTTTTCAAGGATGGGTATGCATATGTTCAGGCCGGATGCGGAATAGTGGCTGATTCGGTCCCGGAGACGGAATACGAGGAGTCGATGAACAAGGCAATGGCTTTGATAAAGGCTGTAGAAGAGGGGGAGATGATTGTATGATCCTGATAATAGATAATTATGATTCCTTCACATACAACCTCTATCAATGTATATGCGCAATGGGGCATAATGCCGAGGTATACAGGAATGACGAACTGACGGTTGAGGGTGTTGCTGCGAAAAAGCCAAGCCACATAATCATATCGCCCGGGCCGTGCTTTCCATCGGCAGCAGGTATTTCAATCGATACAGCAAGAACGCTTGGAGCAACGATACCAGTATTGGGTGTCTGTCTTGGACATCAGGCAATAGGCGAGGCTTTCGGGGGAAAGGTGGTGCATGCTCCGCAGCTTGTTCACGGCAAGGCATCAAAAATAGCTTTGATGCCCGGATGCAGGATATTTGACGGTCTGCCGGGAGAGATCATCGCAGGACGATATCACTCGCTGGTCGTCGACAGAGATACATTGCCGGAAATACTCCGGATCACAGCGCTTACAGAGGATGGATTGATAATGGGACTCAAGCATAAGGAATATGAGATATACGGGATACAATTCCATCCCGAATCGATACTAACACCCAACGGAGCCGATATATTGAGCAATTTCCTGCAAATATGACGAGGAGAGATGGATACTGCCTCGCATCATAGAATATTTGAATCGCATTGTTATCACGAGATTAGATGAGGAGTAATCAGACGAGCGGAGACGAGAATAGACGAGAGGAGACAGATGAGTATGAGTATTATGAGATCGGCATTGGAGACACTTGTAGCCGGAAAGGTACTGTCCGGGCAGGAAGCAGCAGAGGTAATGGACTGTATTATGAGCGGCGGCGCTTCTGCGTCTCAGACAGCAGGATTTCTGACTGCACTGAGTTTCAGAGAGAGCACGGCAGAGGAAATTGTCGGATTTGCAAAAGCTATGAGGAGCAAGGCTGCAAAAGTGCGGCACAGCCTGGACTACTGCATTGATACCTGTGGGACCGGAGGCGATGGAGCCGGGACTTTCAATATTTCGACTGCGGCTGCAATCATAGCAGCCGCCGCAGGGGCAAAGATCGCAAAGCACGGGAACAGGGCCATGTCAGGCAAAAGTGGGAGTGCTGATGTATTGGAAGCGTTGGGAGTCAATATCACATTGAACCCATCCCAGGTCGGAGAGTGTATGGAGCAGGTTGGTGTGGGCTTCATGTTTGCACAGCTTTTCCATCAATCCATGAAGCATGCGGCAGGCGTAAGAAGAGAACTGGGGATCAAAACTGTTTTCAATATTCTTGGTCCGCTTACAAATCCGGCTGATGCAAAGGGACAGCTCCTGGGGGTATATGACGGAGATATGGTATACTCCATGGCGGAAGCGCTGAGACAGCTTGGAGCCGAAAGAGCACTTGTAGTACATGGCAGAGACGGACTCGATGAAATAACTATTACAGGTCGGACAAAGGTCGCTGAACTGAAGGATGGCATCATTACAGAGTATTGTATAGAACCGGCTGACTTCGGGATGGCAAAGTCGGACCTGAAGGATATTGCAGGTGGTGATGCCGCACATAATGCCGGAATAATATCATCAGTCCTGGCAGGCGAAAAAGGCGCTCCCCGGGATATTGTGATAATCAATGCAGCAGCAGCCATTTATGTGGCGAAGCTGGCTGCAGACATCAAGGAAGGAACATTGATTGCTGCCGACATGATAGATTCAGGAAGGGCAGCTGCAAAGCTGAAGGAACTGGCTGCATTTACGAATGCCATCGTCAGGAAAGGGGAGGTATCGGCATGATCCTCGATGACATAATTGAGAAAAAAAGAGAAAGACTGCAGTACGAAATGCAGCAGATATCTGTCGAAGGCTGGAAGCAGAAGATAAAAGGGGGAGGATTGCACAGACCGCTGGATTTTTCGGGGGTGCTGAGAAAGACGGACGGACTTGCAATTATCGCTGAAGTCAAGAAAGCATCGCCATCAGCCGGCGTAATCTGTGATGAGTTTGATGCCGCAGTTATCGCAAGAGAGTATGTGAATTCCGGGGTGCAGGCTGTATCGGTCATTACTGAGAAGGTTTTTTTTCTAGGTGATGACAGCTATCTTGTCAGGGTCAGACAGTCTGTCCCGGTGCCTGTGCTGCGCAAGGATTTTATTATCGATCTGTGGCAGATATACCAATCAAGATATCTTGGTGCTGACGCAGTTTTGCTTATCGTTTCGGTGCTTTCAGACGATCTTCTCAAAAAAATGCTGATAGTGTCGGGAATACTTGGCATGCAGTGTCTCGTTGAAGTGCACAATGAAGAAGAATCGGCCCGTGCGATAGCAGCCGGAGCCAAAATCATCGGAATAAACAACAGGGACCTGAGGACCTTCGAAACCGACATTGAAACTACAGAAAGGCTAATCCGCAGCATTCCCAGCGACAGAATCGTTGTAAGCGAGAGCGGGATAAAAACAGCCGAAGACATGGACTATCTGCGGAGTATAGGAGCAGATGCCGTACTGGTCGGGGAAACGCTGATGAGGGCAGGTTCTGTTCAGAACAAAATAAGAGAGCTGTGGAGATGTGTATGACAAAGATAAAAATATGTGGGATAACAACCAGTAAAGAGATTGAGATTCTCAATAAATACCTGCCTGATTACGTAGGCTTCGTTTTTACCAGCTTCAGGCGGCAGGTGACTCCGGAACAGGCTGCATGTCTTGCTGAAGGACTCTGTGCAAGTATAAACAAGGTAGGAGTATTTGTGAATTCCGATCTCGGGTATGTCGCCGCCGCAGCTGATATGGCAGGGCTGGATGTTCTGCAGCTGCACGGAGACGAAGACCCCGGTTATATAAAGCAGCTGCGTTCTATGGTGAGACCAGGTACGGAAATATGGAAGGCATTTCGCGTGGGCCCCGGGCATATGCCGGATAAATCGCATATTTCTTCTTTCGGAGCCGACAAGATATTGTTTGATACGTTTTCTGCCGGCAGTCATGGGGGGACCGGCAAATGTTTTGACTGGAACCTTGTATCAGGGCTGGATCACGGTCTGCCGATAGTTTTGGCCGGCGGTTTGTCGGCGGGAAATGTCAGAGAGGCGATAGCTGTATTATCCCCCTATGCAGTAGACACGAGCAGCGGGGTTGAGAAAAATGGTGAAAAGAGTGAACAGTTGGTCAGTGAGTTCATAAACGCAGCAAGAATATGATTATTTTGAAATGTTGGAAAGGTTGCCTGAACGGGCAATCTTTTTGATATTTTTTGAATAAATGTTTTCATATTGTTAACATTTTTAATGTTGTTGGTTGTCAAGTTATAGTGATATTATTATGGTAAGGTCAGCATTGCATAAAACCGCGGCCTGACTTTGTCATAATGAAAATGATTGGGGGAAGACATAATGAGCGGTAAGAGCAAGGTGCTTGTAATCGATGATGATATAAATATATGCGAACTCATCAGGCTTTACCTTGAGAAGGAGGGTTACGAAGTCCTGACGGTATACAACGGCAGGAGCGGACTCGATGCCTTTGGAGAATCGGCCCCCCATATAGTCATCCTCGACATTATGCTGCCCGGGATAGACGGTTGGCAGGTATGCAGGGAAATAAGAAAGATAAGCAATATACCGATCATTATGCTAACTGCCAAGGGAGAGACCTTTGACAAGGTGCTGGGGCTGGAACTGGGCGCGGATGATTATATGGTCAAGCCTTTTGAACCCAAAGAGCTGGTTGCAAGGGTGAAGGCTGTGCTCAGAAGGTATGAACGCAAGGAGTTCGATGTCCGGGAGATCGTTTTCCCGAATCTGGTCATCAATAAGACGACATATGTGGTCAAACTGAACGGCAAGGACCTGGAGCTTCCGCCAAAGGAACTGGAACTGTTGTTTTTCCTTGCCTCAAATCCGAACAAGGTATTTACGAGAGAGCAGCTCCTGGAGCATGTGTGGGGCTTTGATTTTTATGGGGACAGCAGGACGGTGGATGTCCATATAAAAAGACTGAGGGAGAAGATAGACATCCCCGATCAGGTATGGCAGCTGAAAACAGTGTGGGGAGTAGGATATAAGTTCGAGGTAAAATAATGTTCAAAACGATATTCAGCAAGCTCATTGCCATTTTTCTACTCATATTGATCGTTGCATTTGCAATAGCAGGCGTGATGCTGAACTTCTTCCTCGATGATTATGTAACGGAGGAAAAAGCCAATACGCTGGAGGTTGCGGCAACATGGGTAAACAGGGTATTTGAAAACTACCTTGACCTGCTCGACTTGAATGACTATGTCAATGTTGCAGCCTCAGAGCTGCTGTTGAGGGATTCCCTTGTCAACTATGGAAATTATTTCGAGTCATATATATGGATAGTGAGTGAGGACGGCTATCTTTTCCGTACAAATTGGGACATACCACAGCTCATATCAAACAAGTATAAGGATGAAACAGGTTATATAAAGGTACCGGACAGCAACCTGCCAAAGCTGGTCCAGTCAGAGTCGACCATCAGGACCGTGGGCGATTTCGGAGGATTTTTCAGGGAACCGTATTTCACAGAGCATGGAAGCATATGGCTGACGGTAGCGCGGTCATTTAAATATAAGGGGACAAATGGAAATGACACCATGGTCCTTATATATATCCACACTCCGGTGGAGGAAGTCAAGGCAGTTCGTATAAAGGTGCTCACGTATTTTGCGTTATCCGGAGCAGTTGCAATGGCTGCTGCAGTGGTCCTGATTTATTTCTTTTCAGTCAGACTGTCAAATCCTCTTAAGCAGATAAAATATGCCGCGTCAAGGATCTCAAACGGTGAATTTGATAAAAGGGTGAGCATAAAATCCAGAGATGAGGTGGGCGAGCTTGCCAAAGCCTTCAATCAAATGGCGGCAGCACTGCAGAATATTGAGGAGATGCGCAGGGGCTTCGTTGCGAATGTCTCCCATGAGCTGAGAACGCCTATGACATCGATCAGAGGCTTCATAGAAGGTATCCTCGACGGCACGATACCAAGGGAGAGGCAGGATCATTATCTGACGATAGTCCGTGACGAGACAAACAGACTCAACCGGCTTGTAAATGATCTGCTGGATCTGGCAAGGATGGAGGCCGGAGAGACAAAGCTCAACCCGACAGTTTTTGATATTAATGAGTTACTGCGCAGATGTGTCATCAAGCTTGAATCGCTTCTTCTTGAGAAAGAGCTTACCGTCGATGCTGATTTCGAGGAGGAGTACATGCCGGTAAAGGCCGATATGGACGCAATAGAACGAGTGGTTTACAATTTGATGCACAATGCAATCAAGTTCACGCCGGCCGGCGGTAAGATAAGCCTGAAAACAAAAAAACACAAGGATATGACTGAAGTGACTGTAGGAGATACCGGTATCGGGATCGAGCCGGAGGAACTGGATATGATATGGGACAGATTTTACAAGTCCGACAAATCCAGGAGCCGCGACAAGACAGGCACCGGCCTGGGCCTTGCCATCGCAAGGAACATAATCAATGAACACGGACAGACCATCTGGGCCGAGAGCAAGCCGGGAGAGGGAACCGCCTTTATTTTTACACTTGCCTGCGCAGGAAGAGAAAACGAAGAGTATTTGAAATCTGAAGTGCTTGAATAATGTTAACAGATTATTCATAGATTTTTCAAATAGCGGCTTTACAATAAGGGTATAAGATTAATAAGCAAACTCGCACACAATGCTGACAGGGAGGTAATATATATGGATGAGTTCAATAATGAAATAAATGATTTGAATGATAATCAAACAAGTGATTCTATAAATAATGATCACGGCACTATATCTCAGGAAATGCCGCAGGCAGAGCCTCAGCAGCCACAACAACAGTATACTCAGCCCCAGCAGCCTAAAAACCAGCCTTACTATACTGAAAATGTTAAAAAGACAAAGCAGAGGAAAATTGGCGCCGGTCATCTGATCCTTGTATCAGTCTTAAGTTCATTGCTCGGAGCAGGAGCCATGCTGGCGGCCTCAGTCTTCGTTGCACCGGTCATCAGTACTGAAGCAGGGAGATTGTTTGGGACTCCGACCAGTACTGCACAGACATCGATCGGTGATAACGGCATCTATAAGAAAGTGGAGATAACCCAGTCTTCGTCTCCCGTTGAGGCAATAGCGGAGAAGGTAGGACCTTCGATAGTCGGTATCCAGATCACTGTACCGGCCAGAAGCAATTACGGCTTCTTCTTTGATATTGAGCGGAACGGAGTTGGATACGGCTCGGGAATAATCATAAGAAAAGACGGCTATATACTGACCAACAACCATGTTATAGAAGGCGCAGTGGCAAGCCAGATGTCAAATAAGCTTATTGACGGTGCGAAGATCGAAGTGGTCCTGCCCGGCGATAAAAACAAGCTGTATAAGGCACAAATAGTCGGAAGAGACTCGAAGACAGATATAGCTGTACTGAAAGTCGAACTGGATGATTTACCGGCAGCTGAACTCGGAAATTCCGATCTGACAAAAACCGGCGAACTGGCAGTTGCCATCGGCAATCCGGGAGGCATGGATTACATGGGATCGGTTACCGCCGGCATAATAAGCGGCATAAACAGATCAATTGTAATGGACAACGGACAGGAACTGAAGCTCCTGCAGACCGATGCGGCCATAAACCCCGGCAACAGCGGCGGAGCGCTTGTGAACTCCAAGGGACAGGTGATCGGTGTAAATACCATCAAGATAGCAGCCACAGACGTTGAGGGGATAGGCTTTGCAATACCGATCAACAAGGCTAATGAGATCGCAGAAAGCCTCATCGAACACAAATATGTCAAGGGCAGACCGTATATCGGCGTAGTGATCGACAATACCTTTACGAAGGAAGAGGCAGAGAGGCTCAAGGTGCCGGATGGACTTCTCGTATATGAAGTACAGGCGCTGAGCGCAGCTTATAAAGCAGGCATCCATACAGGAGATATCATAATTGGATTTGACGGCAAGAAAATTACTGAGTTCAATGATCTGGAAAGCCAGAAAAATACCCATAAGCCTGGTGACAAGGTCATGGTCGAGGTATACCGGGATGGAGAGACACTCATGCTTGAGATGATACTTGGTGAAGAAAAAAATACAGATTAGACCCTTCACATACAAAAGCGGGGGGGACGGTCCATGTGCTTAAAGGGGGCACATAAACCGTCCCCCTGCTTTTTTGCATAATCTGTGATAAAAACAAATAGTATAGTAGAGATATAAATGATCTTGTCTATGCGAGGTAATCAAAATGAAGCTTTTTGTTTTCAATTACCGCAGGCTGGCGGCCTATTTGCTGATGCTGACATCCCTGATCATTATAGTATCTGTGTTGGGCTCACCTGCAGCGGGCGGCATCGGAGTTTTTTCAGTCCAGCGCAGGATTCCCATATATTCGGTCGATACAGATGAAAAGCTGGCGGCTATCACGTTCGACTGCGCATGGGGAGCTGATGATATACCTCAGATATTGGATACTTTGAAGACTGCTGATGTCAAGGCTACTTTTTTTATGGTGGGCCAATGGGCTGAGAAGAATCCTGAAATGGTGAAGCTGATAGCGCAGGAGGGTCATGATACAGCAAACCACTCATATTCTCACTTAAGAATGGGCGGCCTGGATGGAGGCAGAGCAAATTCTGAAATCAAAAAGTGCGGTGAGATCATAGAGAGGCTGACCGGCTCAAAGTGTGAGCTTTTCAGGGCGCCCTATGGAGATTACAGTAATGCACTGTTGTCCGAAGCTCAGCAGCTGGGTTATTATTCGATCCAATGGGATGTTGATTCTCTGGATTGGAAACCGGGAATAAGCAGGGAGGAGATATTGCAGCGGATCGAGGCAAAAGTAAAGCCCGGCTCTATTATACTTTTTCACAATGACACACCCCACACGGCAAAGCTGCTTCCTGATATAGTAAAGGATCTGAAAACCGGAGGATACAAGCTTGTTCCCGTATCTGAGCTCATAATGAGAGAGGACTATTACATAGATCATGAAGGGCGTCAGCAAAAAAACACATAAAATGAATCAAAAAGCACATCATAGAATAGAATCACCAATTTGACAAATGGGGTTGAAAAAATGCTTATTGCAGGTATTCTGGGCAGTGAAGGCAAGTTGCAGACAGCTGGCATCATCAGTTCTATGCTTGCATCAAAAGGTGAAAAAGTAAGCGTCATCGACCCTGCAGGCATGCCCGGGCTGGACAGCAGAAGAATAACGGCCTATATAAGCGAGCTGGAAAAGAATAATGTGGATATGCTGATCCTGAAAATGGACGTTCTGGACATAGATAAATACATATCTGACGAACTGCGCTTCGATATCCTGATATATACCGACAAATCCAATGATATCGACCTCAATGAGAAAAATGAATACACCTCCGGACTGGAAAAGGTCTTTTCGCTTATCGATGACAAAGGGGTAGCTATCGTAAATGTGGATGATAGCGAAATGATAAGACTTCTGAACAGCAGGAGGCATAAGGTCATTACCTATGGCTTCAACACAAAAGCAAGCATAACGACCTCAAGCATAGGGGATACGGTCTTCAAAGACGGTTTTATCTGCTGCCTGCAGCGATCGATCTCCACCCGCGGCGGAAAGATCATAGAACCTCAGGAATACAAGATACACCTCGATGCGGGAGAACTCGACAGTCATGATCTGCTGGCGGCGGCATCCTTTGCCATCGTGAACGGTATCGACCTGAACAGTCTGAACGAAAACCCAACAATGTAATCGAATACCAAAATTTGAATTCAGGGATTTGCAAGTCGCAAAATATGTAATATAATATAACATAGTAGCCAAATTACGCGACTGGACTAGTAAATAAAATTTGTTTTATTTTATATAGATATGGGACGCTGATGTATGGAGTACTTTTTTATTCTAAAACATGCCATTCTCGAATAAACATACATTAGAAAAATGCGAAAAAATACAGATGAAACTTGAGAGGAGAGTGGGGGTCGGATGGTCGGAAACATCATAGAGAACAATATGGCGACTATTTCCGGAAAGGTTGTTTCCAATGTCGAGTTCAGTCATGAGGTCTACGGTGAAGGATTCTATTATTTTATGCTTGAGGTGCCCAGACTGAGCGACAGCAGCGATAAAATCCCTGTTACCATTTCGGAAAGGCTTGCCAGCAAGGATAAATTGATAATAGGGACGATTATTGAGGTCGAGGGTCAGTTCCGCTCATACAACAGCTACAACACCGAGGGAAACAAGCTGCTGCTGACGGTCTTTGCAAGAGACATAGTTTTTCTGGAGGATGAGAAGAAGATCAAAAATCCAAACCAGATCTATCTCAACGGCTATATCTGTAAGAGGCCGATCTACAGGACAACGCCGTTCGGCAGAGAAATAACGGATATACTGCTGGCTGTGAACCGTCCATACAACAAATCGGATTACATACCATGTATCGCATGGGGCAGAAATGCCAGGTTCTCAGAAAAACTTGCGGTAGGTGACAATATAAAGGTCTGGGGAAGGATCCAAAGCAGGACCTACCAGAAAAAATTCGAGTCTGGAGAGGTAATCAACAAGGTCGCATACGAGGTGTCGGTATCAAAGATGGAAATAGCAGGCAAGGAGAAGGATACTGACGACAGCGGCGATGATAACAGCGATATGGAATAAAAAGGGCCGGATAAATCCGGTCCTTTATTTTAGAAAAGGAAGGTAGCGATTATGATCAAGGTCCTGTATGGCCCGAAAGGAACGGGTAAAACTAAAACGCTGATCGGCTCGGCCAACAATATGGCAAAGGAGGCTAAGGGAGCAGTAGTTTTTATCGACGACAGTACGAAGCTCATGTACGACCTGAAGCATGAGATCAGGTTCGTAAATGTATCTGAATTTCCAAAGCTCAACAATGACGGCTTTATCGGCTTCCTATGCGGTATACTTTCACAAAACTATGATATTGAGGGAATTTTCATCGACAGGCTCAACTTTATCACAAATGAGAAAATGGAGGAGTTTGAAGCTTTCTTTGAGAAGCTGAGCCAGCTGGCAGCAAAACACAATACCGAATTTCTTATAACCTTTAACGGACCGACAGATGAAATGCCTGCTTTCCTTGAGAAATATGCTGAATGATTCTGGGCATACTACTGAATGAAATTCATTCAGAAGGATCAAGGGTGGTGCTCATGGATAATTCTACTACAGTGAAGGAATTGAATACAGTGCTCAAGGGTGAGCAGATGGCAGCTGAATCGTATGAACTCTTTATCACAAAGGTCGATGACGAAAAGGTAAGGGAACAGTTTGAACACTTCAGATCGAATCACAGGACGAATGCGGAAATACTTTCAAAGAGGATCCGCAGCCTTGGCGCCGAACCGGACAAGGGCACGGGGATACCGGGAATGTTTTCCCAGGTGAAGCTGGAGTTCCAGACAAAGGGGAAGGATTCTGACGATGTGTTGAAACGGGCCTATTTTGGTGAGGACAAGGGAGTAAAAATGGCCGAGGAGATCGTAAAGGGCGATCTGGATCAGGAAAGCATGTCAGTAGTTCAGGATGTTCTGGAAAAGGACCGTCACCATCTGGAAATGATGATGGATTTCATGCAGGATAATAAGCTGCAATAGAGGTTCTGATAACAGAGACAAAACAAAAAACCAGCATAATGCTGGTTTTTTTGATCACTTTTCCTTCTCGAAGGATTGTTGGAGCTCCTTGATGTTGTTCAGGACGATCCGGCCTTTTATGTCGGTAAGCTGTTTGTTTTTTTCTGTGATGACCTTCTTGAGTTCATATATAGAGAAGTCAAGCTTGTCTCCGACTGCCTTCTGCTCTTTTTCAAGTGTATTTTGAAACAGAGACCAGGATTTCTCCAGGTCCTCATTATCCTTACCGACTTGCTCCCAGCCATCTTTGGAGGATACCAGGATGATATTCCTGGTGTAGTAGATCATCCTTTTTACCTCGGGAGACATTTTTACACGGTAAAGTGAATACAGGTCAGGTATTTGCGAGTACAGCTTGTTTGCTGAGATCAGTACATTGTCCTGATTCTTGGATTCGATGGTTGTTGTCAAAGTGTTCAAGGCATTGTCGAAATTGTCGACCAGTTTCATATCAGCGCCTTTTTTAGCTATATCGGGCATCAGATCATTCCATTGATAGTGCAGTTTGTTAATGATCTTGCCAACCTCGGACCACTTGTCCGGCTGTTGTTGTGCAGCTTGCTTTCCACCGTTCTGCTGCTTACTCTCAGGCTGTCCAACGCCCTCGGGCTGTCCGCCGCCTTCCTGCCCGCCCTGCTGTGTGCCTTGCTGTTGATCGTCATCCTTTCCGCCGCCTTGTTGTTTGTCTCCCTGCTGTTCACCTTGCTGCGTACTTTGCTGCTGGTTCTCTTTTTGTGTGCCCTCATGCTGTGTGCCTTCATTCTGACCCTCTGTATCACCACCTGATTTATCGGTTTTAACAAAGGGTCCGTCGAGAGCTTCAAACAGCATTTCGATTTGCGCTTCGACCTTTTTCAGCTTTTCTGATTCCTTTTCCTGGGACTGTTTCTCCTTGGCAGCCTGAAGCTGCGCATTCTGCTGTTGGCCCTCATTTTTTGAACAACCTGCAGCGACGGCCTGCATAAACAGAATGGATATTGTTAAAATAACGATTTTCGTCAGCCTTATTATGTTTTGCAATGAAAATACCTCCAGCCTGTGACGATGCAGATTTATTATGAGTTAAAAGCCCAATAATAATACAATTTGCATGAAAAATAACTATGTAATACATTCATTGAAAAAATTACATAAAGGTATTTCTTTAATTTTGTCCAATTAAATAATTATTAATGTATACTATTTCTGAACACAACTTAAAGGAGATCAAAATGAGTCTTACGGTCAATATGTGGTCATGGAGGGAAGGGGAGCTGAAACGGTTCCTTGAAAGCTATTATGAAAGCGAAGTTCAGATGATAAATGAGGATGGCTGGATATGTGAGTACACAAGCCCGGTAGAAGCCGTTGACATAATCAGCGCGGTCATTGACAACAGCGATAAATACCGGATCGTGATTTGTATACAGATCGACGGGGGACAGCTTTTTCATGTGACGCCGGATAATATGAATGAAATCATAAAGGATCTGTTCCTGCTTTTTTACAATGAAAACCAGCTGTGCTACAGCTGAAAAGGCCGGCTTTTGCTTAGCCGGCCCATTATCAGGAAAGCATGTTGAAAACGTCCAGTATGCCGTTCTCCGAGCCTTCCAGTTCTTGCTTGAAGTAGTCCAGGCTGTCCTCCACGACATCATTGAGCAGCTTCTGGCCAAGTACTTCCACCGGCGCCAGATCATCAGTCAATATATACCGGGTATCGGTGACTTCGGTATAGCCTTTTAGTACTCTCCCTGCCAGCGTGGCTAATGGATGGTCATTTTCCAGCTTTGACACATTATCCTTCAGATTCTGCAGGCAATCCGCATCATCCGAGGAGTAACACAGAGTATTGGTGATGCCAGGAATGTCATATTTATATACCTTGCCCATGCTGGTTTTCAATGTATTGGTCAGATAGTCGGTTATTTCAGTGGTATTCTCGCTTCTCATATTTATATTGACCATTAAGACGCCGTTGGGCTTAAGGTGTTCCTTCACTTCGGAAAAGAACTCAGTTGTAGCCATGTGGAAGGGGATCGTGATATCGTGATAAGCATCGCACAATATTATGTCGTACATCCCCGCCTCGGGTGATGACAGGAAGGTGCGGCCGTCGTTCACATATACGGTTGCCTCTTCGTCGGTGAGCTGAAAGTATTTCTTTGAAAGATCGACGATTTTTTCATCTATTTCAACACCGGTTATATTGCTGTTCGGAAAAAAGTACTTGCATTCTTTTGCAAAGGTCCCTGTGCCCATGCCCAGCACCAGTATGTCAACGGAGTTTTCCAGACTCCCGTCCCGAAGGAGCAGCGGAGACATAAGAGCGTAGTCGTAATAATAACCTGAGAGTGTCTGGTCTCTTGTATATATCGATTGCACACCGAAGGCAACATTGGTCGACAATATTACCGAGTTGCCATTTTCAGCCACCTGCAGGTAGTTGTAAAGCGACTCGTCCTCCAGTACCACATCGGTCCAGAAGGCATAAGAGGTTTTAAAGGGCATTATGAGAAATGCAGCCGTCAGGACCGTTGTCACGATCCCTTTTACATAGCCCTTTTTGGTTTTGATAAAATAATACAGGCATATGAGATTTATGGACAGTGCGAATACCAGGAAGGATTTCAAAGTTCCTATATAGGGTATTGTCAGAAAGGTGGGGATGAACGTGCCAATGATACTGCCGATAGTTGATGCTGCGTATATTTCGCCGGTGGTGCGGCCGCTTTTTTCCATGTCCCTGACTCCGAGCTTCACCAGATATGGCGATACCATTCCAAGTATGAGCAGCGGGAACGAGAAAACCAGCAGACAGGATAATACGGAGCCTGCGACGAGAAGATTGGAGGGAAGTATCCATGCCATGACCAGTGCGGACAATGCGATGACATATTTTCCAACCAGTGGTATTACTGCTACCCAGAGGGCTGCCACCCAAAGCATTGTGAATAATCTGCCAAGATTGTTGTGCTTGTCGGCTGAACGCCCCCCCAGCACATTGCCTATACTCATGGCTATCATTATCAAACCGATGACCACGGTATATACTATGGAGGAAGTGCCGAAATACGGCGCCAGAAGCCTTGTGGCGGAGAGCTCGACTCCCATTACCGACATGCCGCACAAAAAAGAAGTAATGTAAATGAACAGATTCTTTCTCATATAAGGTTGACCCCCTGATTTAATTATGTACACGAACAAAGTATAGTTTATACCAAATAAGGCAGGTTGTGAAGTACTTGTTCATCGTGATATTATTAAGCGGGAGGCTTGATATGGACACTATATATTTGAGCTATCTTAAGCTTGTACTGTTTATAGCTGCAGGCGCCGTACTGCTTTCATTGCTGCTGTTCTTTACTGCCAGGGAAAGAAAAAAGGGCAGAAAAAAAGCTGCCGGCCTGAGCAGTGAAAGCGGCATCAACAGTACACAAACCCGGGTCGACATCGGAAATGTCAGCATTTTATTTGATAAACGCAGAAATGTAGTGCTGATACCCTATGTGACTGATAAATACAGGTCCGGAAGGGCAACGACAGACATCATATGGCTGGATATGCCTTATAATTCTGTTGCACTGGGCAAAGCTGTCAGATCGGCAATGGCTTCCTGCAAAAAGGGAAAGCCGGCAGTGAATGCCGAGCTGATGAGCAGGCTGGGGGCCAGAGACTGGAAGGAGTTTACCGAAGGAAAGCGGAGCGTTTCCATATACTGTAAGGATAGCAAGATGATCCTTATGAATTCGACGGTAAGGATCCCGGACGGAGCATATCTTTTCACCACCAGAGGCTATGAAGTATGCCTCCCTGCAGTTTCAGACGACGGCTTCATCGGAGATGCCGTACTGGAGCTTCTGACAAAATGCCGATAATATATCGGGATTTAAGGTAATCTTAAGATTCTGTAAAGTATACCTAAAGCTTAGACCTTTATGATAGTATCATGGAGGTGGAAGCAATGAAAATACTTGAATGCCGGGAGCTTGTCAAGAATTACGGCGGCACGGAAGCAGTGGCAGGCCTTTCCTTCAGTGTGGAGAGGGGAGAGGTCCTGGGGCTTCTCGGACCCAACGGGGCGGGCAAAACGACGACAATAAAGATGGTACTGGGGCTTACAAGGCCGACGGGCGGCAATGTGGCCATGGACAAGGATACCAGGATAGGATACTCGCCTGAGACCCCGTATTTTCATCCCTTTCTCACGGGATATGAGGTCCTTCGTTTCTATTCCAGATTGCAGAGGCTCGATGAACAAAAAGCCAGACTGCAGATCGGCAAACTGCTGGAACTCACCGGAATATCCAATGCATCAGACAAAAAAATAAAGAATTATTCTAAGGGCATGCTGCAGAGGCTTGCCTTTGGACAGGCGCTGCTCGGCGATCCTGAACTGCTCATTCTGGATGAACCGACCTCCGGACTCGATGCCGTCGGGCGCATTGAAATGCTGCAGCTGGTAAATGAGCTAAAGGGCGAGGGAAAAACAATCATATTCAATTCTCATATACTCAGTGATGTCGAAAAAATCGCAGACAGGACAATATTCATTACAAACGGCAGACTGGCTGGTCAGGTGCTCAAACGGGAGCTATACGGCACCAGCCTTGAGGAGTTGTTTGTTAAAGCTGTGGGAGGTGGAGTACATGCTGGCTCTGATACGCAATACGTTCAGTGAACGGATCCGAAGCAAGACTTTTTACGTGGTAGGTATTATCGGCATGATCCTAATGCTGCTGATCACTACAGGAAACGGGAATCTGACGATAAATGGCAGAAAGATCACCGGATTTGAACCAATGGTCCCGGTCGCTCTGTCAATAATAGGCTTTATTTCGAGCCTTCTTGCAGTCATGGTGTCTCTCCAGACCATACCCAATGAGTTCGAGAGAAAAACTACTCACCTTGTGCTGATAAGAGGCATCAAACCATGGCAGTACATGTTTTCACTTACTGCAGGCAATATGCTTGCCAGCGTTTTCTGTATGCTGTCGCTGTATGTATCATTGCTCATTTTTACTGCCGCTCACGGGAAAATCGGGCTGTTTCTGCCCACCTTCCTTTGTATTTTGATAATGAGCATCAACACCATGCTTTTGAGCGCTGCAGTAAGTGTGCTGAGCATAAAACTGCCGGTATACATAACAGGTATCTTCGGCCTGATCATATATGTGATGGGAATACTGCATGGTGTCCTGGATACCCTTGTCGGAACGACAGAGGGGTTCGGAGCCGTATTGGCAAAGGCAGTAATGCTTTTTATCCCTGATTTCTCCGCAGTGCAGCAGCAGGCATCCAATGCGCTGACTTTCATGCCGCTGGATCCAAAACCATTATTTGTATCGCTGCTGCAGCTTTATGTCATTTTAACACTGACATTCGTCGTTTTCAGAAGGGAGGTTTGAAATGAAAACATTTAAAATAGTATATATACTTACAGGTATCATACTGGCAGCCGGTGTTTTGATAACCTCATTGGCAGGACTGCCGCAAAAGGATCATGAACTGTACGATATGGCATGTTCACTCGAGGACGGCAGATCAGAGAGTATCTGGCCCGGCCTTGGAATAAGCGATTATCCTGTGGCGCTGCGGAAAGGCAACACAGAGTATGTGCTTTTTAATGGCAACACAGAAAGAAGGAAGCCTGTTCTGCCTGTCATCGCATGCACTGCATATCCGGCAGGTGACACTATCAATGTTTTCATGCCCTGTAAATCCGAAATGGACTCCCTTGGACAAATAATGGAGGGCTTCTCGGCGGGCGGTGAGAACTTCCTGATCGGCCAGTTTTCCATTGACAGCAAAAAGATACCGGACAACCAATATGTTGCATTGCTGTACCATGAAACGATGCACGCCCTTCAGTTGAGCCGTTATGAGACACAGATCATGGATATGGCGGATTTGGATGAGACGGATATGGAAGCGATGATTACAGAGCTTGAAACGGATACCTCAATACAAGGACTTTACAAGAAGCAGGCCGAGCTGTTGCATCGGCTGGTTGTATCTGAGAATGAAGAGGTTGAGGCTGATGATTTACGCGAATATATCAAAGCAAGGGAAGAAACGCTTGCTGCATTCCGCTTGAAGGCTGGGGAGGAGAAGGGTGAAATGACAGGCCGGTACATCGATATGATGGAGCTTCTGGAGGGTACAGCCAGGTACACTGAGTCAAAAACAGCTCTGGCGCTTTCCGACAGTGGATTGTATGAGCAATATTTGTCGTCGTTGCAGGAAACTGTACCCGGAAAGGAGAAATATTACAGGAGCGGCATGGGCATGTGCATGCTTTTGGACAGGATTTGCCCGGGCTGGAAGGATGAACTGTTTTCCGGCGGCCATACGCTGGCCGGGATGCTGAAAAATGCTTCGGAGGGTTTAGAGGATGGAGGAAATGAAGTATACGATCCTGCTGGCTGATGACGAAAGGGAGATCGTGGATATATTGAGCCTGTATCTTGAGAATGCCGGCTTTAGCGTGGTATGTGCCTATAACGGCAGGGAAGCGCTGAACTTGCTCCAGGGAGCAGGCATGAAGGTCGATGCTGCTGTTCTGGATATCATGATGCCTGAAATGGACGGGTATACTCTGGTCAAGGAAATACGCAAGGACAGCAGCATACCGATCATTATCCTGTCTGCCAGGAGCGATGACAGCGGCAAGATACTGGGGCTTGATCTTGGCGCCGACGATTATATCACAAAACCCTTCAATCCGTTGGAAATCACTGCAAGAGTGCAGGCGCAGTTAAGGAGATATTACAGGCTGAATGCCTCCTCGGCTGTGGCTGCAGACAGGATCACTGCAGGAGAGCTGGTGCTGGACAGAGCAAGCTGCAGCCTCACAAAAAACGGTACTGATATACCATTGACTGCGATAGAGTTTAAAATACTCAATCTGCTGATGGAAAACCGCGGGAAGGTATTCACCAAAAGCCGCATATATGAGCATGTGTGGGATGGGGGCTTTTATGAGAGCGATGACAATACCATCATGGTCCACATCAGCAGACTCAGGGACAAGATCGAAAATGATCCGAGAAATCCCGAATACCTGAAAACGATCAGAGGACTTGGCTACAGATTTGAAAAGGGGAAATGATGATGAAGATCAGAAACCTGCATGGCACACTTTTGAAGAATTATGTGGTGTTTGTTGTCATCATGCTGGGAGCCGGGCTGCTGTCCGCTGTGTTTTTGGGCTTATCCCTTTCAGGAGCTATGTCTGATGAACCTTTTCCATCATTGACTGCTGATTTGTTAGCCAAAACTGATTATGAGAGTATTGATATCTCTGATTTAGCCATTATAGGCGGCTGGGTGGAAATACTCGATCAGGAGAACAACGTAGTTTATGTAAAGGGTGATAAAAAGACAGCCGAGGAAAGCTACAGCAGCTACAGGCTTTATGAGATGCTGAGCTACCGGGGAGCCGGCGGCAGCGGCTGGTTCTGTACAGCCAGCACCTTCAGGGCAGCTGATGGCAAGGAATATACCTGTCTTGCGATCCTGCCGGAGGAAAATGTAGATCTGCAGCTAAACCTTATCAATGCGCCTCTTCCTGTGACCAATAAGTTTTTGACTATATTTTTCATATCACTGCTGTTATTCCTGCTGCTTTTTTCATTGAATATTTTTTTCTATAGTAAATGGACAGCTGTAAAGATAAGCAGACCTCTTGACAACATTACAGCCTCTCTGCGTGAGCTGATGGCGGGGAGATTGGATACCCGTATGGATTTCAAGGCAGAGAATGAGTTCCTTCAGATACGAGATGCATTCAATGACATGGCTGAGAGGCTTGAGTCAGCACAAAGGGAAAAGGCCAGACTGGAGGAAGCCAGGAACCGTATGTTCATTGATATATCACACGACCTGAAGACACCCATGACAGTCATTGGAGGGTATAGCAAGGCGCTGGCGGAAAATATGGTCAGCGATGAAGAAAAAAAACGGAGGTATATCGAAGCCATTTACAGCAAATCACTGTATGTCTCAGACATGATCGAGGATCTGTTCGAGATTGCCAAGCTTGATCAGACAAATGCTGTAATGGCTGCTGAAGATGCAGATATCGCCGAATTTCTCAGGAATATGGCTGCAGAACACTATGATCAGATCGAGGATAAGGGTATGCAGCTTGATCTTAATATACCCGAAGAAACCGTCATGCTAAGCTTTGACAGGAAGGAGATGTCCAGGGCAGTCTCGAATATCCTTGGAAACGCAATACGTCACAATCAGCCCGGAACAACGATATATGCAGGGTTGACCGATATATCAGGTCAGATCACCATCACCATAGCCGATGACGGAGCAGGGATCCCGGAAAATCTACGGGATACCATATTCGATCCGTTCGTGAGGGGGGACGCCTCAAGGAGCAGCAACGGAACGGGGTTGGGGCTTGCTATAGCAAAGAAGATCATTGAAAGGCATAACGGCACTTTAAAGCTGGAATATGACCCGGATGCCGCATATAAAACCTCATTCATAATGACCTTCAAACACTGATCCACATTATAAAAGAAGCATACATTTCTAATGTTTGTCGTATTAAAGTCTGCATACGACATATTTTTTAAAATCGAATCTTGTATACAATAAACGTTTTGTATATAATAGACATGGCTTGAATGCTTGATATAATCAGATGTTAGCATCAGGTCATATTATTGATTTGTGTATACTTCTGAAAACGGGGTAAAATAATGTTATTCAATTTATAATGTGAAAGGGGTCTTTTAGTTGAATTTTCTTGAACAGATCAGTGAACGCGCAAGAAATGATATCAAAACGATCGTACTACCTGAAAGTTCTGATATAAGGACGATCAAGGCTGCAGCATTGGTGCAGGAAAGAGGTATAGCCAACATAGTGCTTGTCGGCAAGGAGAATGAGATCAGCAAGCTGGCAGGAGAACTGGATATTTCTAAGGCCAGGATCATCGATCCGGAAACCTCACCGGATTTTGAAAAATATGCAGATGCTCTCTATGAGCTGAGAAAAGCAAAGGGAATGACCCCTGAAAAAGCCCGTGAAATCATAAAGGACGAGCTTTACTGGGGAGTTATGATGGTAAAGATGGGCGATGCGGACGGAATGGTTTCCGGAGCTGTGCACTCAACAGCGGATACCCTCAGGCCTGCGCTGCAGATATTGAAAACCGCCCCCGGCACAAAGCTGGTTTCGGCCTTCTTTGTAATGGTAGTGCCTGATTGTGAATACGGAAGCAATGGAGCCTTTATATATGCAGACAGCGGTCTTGTGGAAAACCCCAATGCGGACGAGCTGTCCGAGATCGCCATTTCATCTGCGAAATCCTTTAAAACTCTGGTGCAGGATGAGCCTGTCGTGGCAATGCTTTCATATTCCTCCTATGGCAGTGCCAAGAGCGAGCTGACACAGAAGGTAATAGATGCAACCAGACTGGCTAAGGAGAAAGCTCCGGATCTGCTGCTTGATGGTGAGCTTCAGGCCGATGCTGCGATCGTGCCGTCAGTAGGCGCATCAAAAGCCAAAGGCAGCCCTGTCGCAGGCAAGGCTAATGTTCTCGTATTCCCTGACCTGAACTGCGGGAATATCGCATACAAGCTTACACAGAGGCTTGCTAAGGCAGAAGCCTACGGACCAATCACACAGGGTATTGCAAAGCCTGTCAATGACCTCTCAAGAGGATGCTCGGCAGAGGATATAGTCGGTGTCGTAGCTATTACATCAGTGCAGGCACAATCTAAATGAAGGAGCATGTAATATGAAAATTCTAGTTATTAATACAGGAAGCTCATCGCTGAAATATCAGCTGATCGATATGGAAAATGAAGCAGTCCTTGCAAAAGGACTTTGCGACAGGATAGGGATCGACAATTCATTTATCAAGCATTCAAAGACCGGCAGTGACACCATTGTGATCGAAGTTGACCTGACAAGTCATAAGAGCGCAATAAAAAAGGTCATAGAAGTGTTGACTGATAAGAAGACAGGCGTAATAAACGACATGTCGGAAATATCTGCTGTCGGACATCGTATAGTCCATGGCGGTGAAAAATTCCACGAGTCTGTAATAATAGATGAAGCTGTAATGCAGGCGATCAAAGACTGCATCGATCTGGCACCGCTCCACAATCCGCCGAATATTATCGGAATCGAAGCATGCCAGCACCTAATGCCGAATACACCCATGGTAGCTGTATTTGACACTGCATTCCATCAGACGATCCCGCAATATGCATATGTGTATGCCATACCGTATGATATGTATGAGAATCATGGTGTAAGAAAATATGGATTCCATGGTACATCACATAAATATGTTGCACAAAGAGCAGCCGAAATGCTTGGGAAGCCCATTGAGGAGCTCAAGCTCATCACCTGCCATCTTGGCAACGGAGCCAGCATATGCGCCGTCGAATACGGAAAATCCGTAGAGACCAGTATGGGCTTCACTCCCCTGGACGGCCTGGCAATGGGCACCAGAAGCGGCACTATCGACCCGGCTGTGGTCAAGTATCTGATGGAAACCAAGAAAATGGGCCTGAAGGACATTGATGAATACCTTAACAAGAAATCAGGAGTACTGGGCATATCAGGAGTTAGCAGTGATTTCAGAGACCTTGAGACAGCTGTCGAGGAAGGCAATGACAGAGCGAAGCTGGCCCTTGAAATATTCTGCTACAGAGTAAGAAAGTATATTGGTAAATATACCGCCGTCATGAACGGTGTGGATGCTGTTGTATTTACTGCAGGAATCGGTGAAAATAATCCGCTGGTTCGCGGGATGTCCACTAAAAACCTGGATTTCTTTGGTATCAGCATAGATCCCGAAAAGAACAAGGTCAAGGGCATCGAAATGGACATCAGCACTCCGGACGCAAAGGTAAGGACCCTTGTCATACCGACCAACGAGGAGCTTGCAATAGCAAGGGAAACACTGAAGCTGGCAGCTAAATAATAGCCTTGACAATACTGGTATTAGTTAGTATAATATCATTTGTCGCGAATTCGAGGGGTATCGTTTATGAAGTTTGATATTTCAGATATTATTAGGAACAACGGCGCTTCAATGAAGCTTGAATTTATTGGAGAGCCGCCTGAAAGAGAGCCGGCTGAGGGCTGCATGATCGATGGAGACATCAGCTTTTCCGGAACCCTCACCAATAATAACGGTATCCTGCATCTCGACGGGCATCTTGATGCCGGTTACAAAAGCGAATGCTACAGATGTCTTGGTGAAGTCAGGAAGGCGCTGAAGCTGCAGATGAAAGAGGATTTCATCAACAGCGCGGATGCCGGAGAGACTGAAATGTATCCTTTTGAAGGAAAAATACTTGACATAAGCAGGGCGCTCAATGATAATATTATTTTGAACCTTCCGATGAAGCATTTGTGTTCCGACCAATGCAGGGGATTATGCAGCAAATGCGGTGGAAATCTGAACGAGGTTCAGTGCGGATGTGTCGATGATTCGATAGATCCTCGCATGGAAGGTCTGAACAAATTTTTTGAACAATCGTGATATACGCTTATCAGGGAGGTGTTAGAATATGGCAAACCCAAAACGTAAATGGTCCAAAGCCAGAACCGGTGCAAGAAGATCCCAGTGGAAGCTTACCCAGCCCAATCTGGTAAGCTGCCCGCAGTGCCATACGTTGAAAGTTCCTCACATCGTATGCAAAGAATGCGGCTACTATGATGGAAAAGAAGTCATAAAAGAAGCTGACGCAAAGTAATAGGTAATCAGCTTGGCTAATTGATATTGACTGTATCGACGAAAGAGGCTGTCTGTTGAAGACAGCCTTTTTGAGTATGTGGGACGGTATATGGGTGCAGGAAGGGTTGGAATGAATGAAGAAAAAGATAGTGATCGACAAGGTGCTGCCTGACAGCGCGGCGAACGATGCCGGATTAGAGCCGGGAGATATTCTGCTGAGTGTGAATGGACAAAAGATCAGTGATATATTTGACTATCGTTTTTTAACTGCCGACAGTGAGCTGCTTGTTGAAATAGAGAAGAAGAATGGCGAGATATGGGAGATAGATATAGAAAAGGATGAGTATGAGGATCTCGGCCTGGAGTTTGAGGATCCGCTCATATCCGAAGCCAGACACTGCTCCAATAAATGTGTCTTTTGCTTTATCGATCAGCTGCCAAAGGGTATGCGTGAAACTGTCTACTTTAAGGATGACGATACCAGGCTGTCCTTTCTGACCGGCAATTACGTAACACTGACCAATATGAAAAACGAAGAGATCGATCGTGTCATACGATACAGAATGACTCCGGTAAATGTTTCTGTCCATACTACAGATCCTGAGCTGCGGGTCAAAATGCTCGGCAACAGGTTCGCCGGAGATGTGCTCAAGAAGATCAAGAGGCTGACAGACGGCGGAATAACTGTTAATGCGCAGATAGTACTGTGCAAGGGACTAAATGACGGCCCTCAGCTGGACAGGACCATAAATGAGCTGTCAGCGCTATACCCTGGAGTATCCAGTATTTCAGCAGTTCCTGTAGGTCTTACAAAATGGAGGGAAGGACTTTACGAGCTTGAACCCTTTACCCCAGGCGATGCTGCAGAGGTCATAGGGCAGGTATCGGCCCATCAGGACAGACTGCTTAGGGAGCATGGCACCAGACTGATATACCTTGCAGATGAATTCTATATAAAGGCGGGCATAAAGCTTCCGCCATATGACGAATATGAGGATTTCCCGCAGATCGAAAACGGTGTTGGACTGATGTCTCTTTTGTGTCATGAGTTCGATGAATACCTGCAGATGAATACTGTAAAGCTTGACAGGGAATGGCAGGGACGTGCTCCGAGGACTGTCAGCATTGCCACAGGGAAGTGTGCGGCTGAGCATATAAAGAAAATGGCGCAAACTCTGGAAAACAGGTATAATGGTTTAAGGATATCGGTATTCGCTATAGAAAATGAGTTTTTTGGAGAAAATGTGACAGTGACCGGACTTCTGACAGGTCAGGACATATATGGACCACTGAAGGGCATGGAATTGGGCAGCGAGCTTCTGATATCAAGAAGCATGCTGAAGTCAGGCGAAGAGCTGTTTCTGGACGATTATACTGTTGAGGAGCTGAGCTCGGGCCTGGACGTGAAAGTAACTATTGTTGAAAACGATGGCGCAGATCTGGCAGAGAAGATACTGGGCATCAAATAGATCAAAGGAGTGGATTGTTTGGCAAAACCGGTAGTAGCGGTAGTAGGAAGACCTAATGTAGGGAAATCTACATTTTTCAATTATGTTTGCGGAAGGCGCATTTCCATCGTCGAGGACACGCCAGGTGTTACCAGAGACAGGATATATGCCGAGGCTGAGTGGAGGAACCGGAAATTTACGCTGATAGACACTGGCGGGATAGAGCCGTATGCAGAGGACAAGATACTGCAGCAGATGCGCAGGCAGGCAGAGGTTGCAATTGAAATGGCCGATGTAATAGTGTTCATGGTGGATGCCAAGGAAGGTATGACAGCCTCCGACAAGGAAATAGCCACCATGCTTCGTAAATCCAACAAGCCTGTCATCCTTACGGTTAACAAGGTGGACAGGGTGGGCGAGCCTCCGGCCGAGGTATATGAATTTTACAACCTGGCAATGGGAGATGTGATTTCCATATCCTCAGTCCATGGACTGGGCATGGGTGATTTGCTCGATGAGATATTCAAGTATTTCCCGGATAAGGATGAGGAAGAGTATGATGATGACGTTATAAAGGTAGCTGTGATAGGCAAGCCGAATTCCGGAAAATCATCGCTTATAAACAGGATGATAGGCGAAGAGAGAGTAATAGTAAGTGATATACCAGGCACCACAAGGGATGCGATCGATACATACATAGAGGATGGCGATGATAAATACGTACTGATCGACACAGCCGGTATCCGCAGACAGAGCAAGATCGTTGAAAATATAGAAAAATACAGCGCGCTGCGCTCTTGGACAGCTATTGAAAGAGCAGATGTATGTGTTATAATGATCGATGCCCAGGACGGAGTAACAGAGCAGGATACAAAAATCGCAGGGTATGCGCATGAGCAGGGAAAGGCGTCAGTGATAGTGATCAACAAGTGGGACCTGGTAGAAAAGGAAACAGGAACTCTCGAGGAATACCGCAAAAAGGTCAATGAAAAGCTGAGCTTTATGCAGTATGCTCCCGTGCTGTTCGTTTCGGTCAAATCAGGACAGAGGGTACATAAGCTGCTTGAGCTTGTGAAGTTTGTTTTCAACCAGGCATCATTAAGAATTTCCACAGGCATGCTCAACGACCTGCTCAACGAAGCGACGGCAATGGTACAGCCGCCATCAGACAAGGGCAAGAGGCTGAAACTGTATTATGCCACCCAGTCTGCTGTAAGGCCGCCTACTTTCGTTATTTTTGTCAATGATATGGAGCTGTTCCACTATTCCTATGAGCGGTACATAGAGAATCAGCTCAGGAAAGGTTATGGATTCGAAGGAACACCTATCAGATTCATACACAGAGAACGAGACAAGGAATAGTGTATGATTCTGCCATATAATTCGGGGGATTATGAGTATGTATATACAGTCTGTGATTTCTGTAATAGTGGGATATTTACTTGGAAGCCTTAACACATCATTGGTGATCGGGAAGTTTTACAAAGTTGACGTAAGACAGCATGGCAGCGGGAATGCCGGAATGACAAACACATTGCGTACTCTTGGCAAGAAAGCAGCGCTGTTTGTTATATTTGGAGATTTGCTCAAGGGCATATTGGCATACCTTGCAGGCTGTTTCATCTATGGAGGAGAGCTTGGAGGCATGCTTAGCGGTACCGCATGTATCATCGGGCATATTTGGCCTGCTTTTTTCGGCTTCAAAGGCGGAAAAGGCGTTCTGACTACGCTGGCAGTGCTTCTCATGTTTGATTGGCAGATAGCGCTGGGACTGCTGGCAGTGTTTATAGTGATCCTTTTGTTGACCAGATATGTATCGCTGGGTTCTATAATAGCAGCGTTTCTTTTCCCTATTACAGCGGCTGCGTTTGGCAGAGACATAAAAACAATGATTTTTTCGGGAATAATCGCAGTTATGGTAATACTCAGGCATCATGAGAATATTGGCAGACTGCTCAAGGGCACTGAATCTAAGTTTTCTCTAAAAAGCAAAAGGTAGAACGGAGGATCCGACATGGGTAGAAATATTTCCGTCCTGGGAGCCGGAAGTATGGGTACTGCCGTATCCGTACTGCTTTCCGGCAACGGACATACAATAAAGCTGTGGACACCCTTCAGAGATGAGGCGGATATGATCAACAGCCTCAGAGAGCAGAAGGATAAGCTTCCGGGAGTTAAGGTCCCGGATAGTGTCTGTTGCACGGATGATCTGGATGAGGCAGTACAGTTCTCCGATATCTGTATTATGGTCATACCTTCACAGACCATAAGGGAGAACGTCAGACAGATTGCAGCATTATCTAAAAAGCCAATGCTGATCAGCTGTTTTTCAAAAGGCCTTGAAAAAGGCACCGGCCTGAGGATGTCCGAGGTGATTCGGGAAGAACTGCCGGATTCCGTTGTAGTTGCCATGTCGGGCCCGTGCCATGCAGAGGAACTGTCAAAAAACATACCTACGGCATATGTTGCAGCATCGGAAAACAGGCAGGCAGCGGAATTGATCCAGGACATCTTCATTTCAAAGCGTTTCAGAGTATATACAAATCCGGATATCGTGGGTACTGAGCTTGGCGGTGCAGTTAAGAATGTCATTGCACTGTGTGCCGGTATTTCTGACGGACTTGGTTACGGAGACAACACTAAAGCTGCCCTGATGACCAGAGGAATTGCCGAGATATCAAGACTTGGCTGCGCAATGGGAGCAAAGAGGCAGACCTTCATGGGACTTGCCGGGATCGGTGACCTGATTGTCACCTGTACGAGTATGCACAGCCGAAACAGGCGGGCGGGGATACTCATCGGGCAGGGGAAGACCGTGGATCAGGCGTTGGATGAGGTAAAAATGGTGGTGGAGGGCTATTATACGACAGAACCCGTATACAGACTCTCAAAAAAGCTTGGTATCGTCATGCCGATAACCACAGAGGCCTATTCGATATTATTTGAAGGCAAGGACCCGTCGAGCGCCGTTACGGCATTGATGAGCAGGGACAGGACCTTTGAGCCTGAAGCAGAGGATATAGAAGATATGTGGTAAATGGTGCCCTGCCGTTTGTATTGAAACACATAGCTGGTTCGATGCCGGGGCGCTGTTGTTTCGCTGAAATATAAAGGGGATTCAAGCAAAAGGAGCATGTAACAATTGCTCTCAGATTTACATAATATGGTGTATGAGAAAGAGACGAGAAATAGCCCAAAGCACATGATTTTCTCGTCTCTAACCCGGAGGTATCAAAATGAGTGGATATTATCCGAATCATATGCCATATTTTTTTATGCCTGTGGCAATTCACCAGGCGGCAGAAGAAAAGAGGGCAGCCCAAGCACAGAGGGCAGCCCAAGCCTGGCAGCAACAGCAGACACAAGATGGGGAACAGGTTCTGGGGCAGCATACAGAACATTTTCAGCAGCAGTCTCAGTTAACATATCCGACAGGGGCCAATACAGCCTATGCTATGCTTTCAGCGGGACCTGACTATCCATCCATAACCGGCCTGGTTACCTTTGCAGATATTCCGGGCGGGGTCATGGTCTGCGCAGATGTCCAGGGATTGCCGCCATATAAACCTGCCAGCGGAGAAAAGAGCCCTGTGGGTCCCTTTGGCTTCCACATCCATGAAATGGGGATGTGTGAGGTGGGGAACCCTGAGAAGCCCTTTGAAGGCTGCGGAGGCCACTGGAATCCCACGAACCAGCCCCATGGCAACCATGCAGGGGATTTTCCGGTACTTGTCGCAGGAAGCAACGGCAGGGCGAAAATGTGCTTCATAACCGACCGCTTTACTGTCGATGAGATCCTGGGAAGATCGGTCATGATCCATGAAAACTCTGATGATTACAGGTCACAGCCTTCGGGTAACTCTGGAAAACGTATCGCCTGCGGCAGTATAAGGCCGTGGAACTCATTCCGGCGCATGTAGTTCCAACCATTTTTCCATCATTCTGTCCAGTTCGCTTTTGAGTTCCTCACGTCTGCAATACAGCTTGTTCAGCTCATCATATTCAATCCCTTCGGAGGACATTTTTTCATCGATACTGTGTATTTCATCTTCGAGTGACTTTATATCAGACTCAAGTTTTTTTCTGGCTGCAGCTTTTGCTATGTCGTCATTTGGTTTTGCATCACGGGGATTTTTAGCCCGACGATCCTTACTTCGGCTATCGTTGCCTCGAATATCCTTATCCTGCACATTTTTACTGATTGCCGCTGATTGCTCAGTTGATTGTTGTGCTAACTTGTTGGCTTCCTCTTTCTTTTGTCTGTAATAATCATAATTGCCCCAATAGCTTAAAAGTTTGCTATCCTCAACAGCTATGACCCGGCCGCATACCTTGTTAATGAAGTACCTGTCATGTGATATGGTCAGAAGAGTTCCGTCGAAATCTTCAAGCGCTTCCTCCAGAGCCTCGATGGATTCAATGTCGAGATGATTTGTTGGTTCATCCAGTATCAGCACATTGGTCTCGTCATACAGCAGCATGCTTAGCTTAAGTCTTACTCTTTCGCCTCCGGACAGCTGCTTTACCTTTTTGAAGGGAGCCTTCCCGAAAAACATGAATTTTGAAAGATACTCCCGTGCTTTTCCCTCCAATATGTACCTGCCTTCGCGGAAGCAGTCGATTACAGTTGCTTCCTCATCAGCAAAAGTAATAATCTGTGGAAGGTATGCGATTTTCACACTAGCGCCGAACTCAGCTATCCCATCATCAGGAGCCAGTTCTCCCAGGAGCATCCTGATAAAAGTTGTTTTCCCGCTGCCATTGGGTCCGATCAACGCTGCTTTTTCTCCTGCTCCGACATAGAGACCGGCCTCTTCCAATATGATCCGGTCACCAAAGCTTTTGGACAGTCCGGAGACCTTTATGACATCATTGCCGGATCTGTCAGACGATTTAAAGTTGATGCGGATGCTTTGCTTCTTAAATACAGGCCTGTTGATCCTGTCCATTTTTTCGAGCTTTCTCTCAAGACTGACGGCTCTTCTGAAGAACTTGTTGTTATCGGCCTGCATTGCCCAGTTTCTCAAGTCCTTTATCGTGTTTTCCATGGATTTAATCTTCTTGCACTGCTCCTTGTAGTTTTCGTACTGCTGGAGCATATTTTCCTCTTTTTGCTTTACATAATCGGAGTAGTTGCCCAAGTAAGTTTCACATTGCTTGTTTTCTACTTCAATGATTTTTGCAGCTACATTGTCAAGGAAATACCTGTCGTGAGATACAATGATGACGATGCCCCTGTAACCCCGGAGATGGTTCTCCAGCCATTCGGCCGAATCCATATCCAGGTGGTTCGTGGGTTCATCGAGCAGAAGTATGTCAGGATTCTCAAGGAGGATCTTTCCAAGCATTACTGATGTTTTTTCTCCGCCGCTGAGTATGTTGAATTCCTTTTGTAAAAAGCCAATGTCAAACTTCAGGCCTATGCACACTCTGCTTAGTTTCTCGTCCTTTTCATATCCGCCTTTTGCCTCGTAAGTCTGCTGCAGTCTGCTGTACTTCTTCAATGCGGCTTCAAGAGCCTCATCCTGCAGGTGAACCATTTCATTTTCAAGTACTTTCAACTGCTCCTCGATATGCGTAAGCTCCTCAAAGGCAAGCTTCAATATGTCGATTACTTTTAAGCCGTTAGGGAAGGAGGGCAGTTGATCCAGATAGGCGATGGTGGTCCCGGCCGGATAAGTGATCCTGCTTTTTCCCTCGCATATCTTCCGGTAGTCTATATCCATCGGCTCGATTCCGGCCAGCAGCTTCAATATGGTACTTTTTCCGCTGCCGTTCACTCCTACCATTCCGGCCCTGTCGCCTTCGTAAAGCTTAAAGCCTGCATCAAAAAGCACCTGATTATCTCCAAAATATTTTCTTATATTGAACATTGTTAATTCGAGCATTTATATCCTCCATTTATACATGTAGTGTGTCGATATCGTTTTGCGGGAATTTTGCGGGAACAAAAAAGGCTGCAGGAAGATGAAATCTTCTTACAGCCTGAAACATCATGGTTCAGCATAAAATGTCCGGAGCGCAGCTTCACAAGCCCATAGACACATTGCATGACTGATGAAATATTTCAATAAGTAAGCAACCTTCCCAATTACAGATCCTTTCAGGAGTACATTATAGAAACCCGTCTTTGTCGAGTACAGGATAACTCCCGAAATATTCGATTCAGATGAAAATCAGCAATTGGATGGTGTCATTGGTTATGTTCGCTCCTTATTGAATGTTTATCTGATTATATAATAGCATGCTCCGGTGTATTTCACAGGTAATTTTTTACTAAATGAATTTTCTATTAATTAAGGGTAAGGGTGCGGAATTCAGTTTTGATTATTTGGGACAGTGTGCAAAAACCTGGCCCTCTGGGCGCTTTATACTATTCTGGAGTCTACATAACTCAATAGTAATCCGATTATATGCCATTATCATTGTATACTCTCAACAAAATCAAAAGGAGGCATTGAATTATTTCGATAAAATCAATGGAATTGTGCCCAGATGACTCGATTTTTGCACACCCACCTTATATTGCTCAATAGTATTGCCCAAGCTTTGACCGCCATGTCTTGAATCCAGGGTAGGAGTGAAGTTATATACGAAGGTCAACTAATAGAATTTTCGATAAATGCTTGACCTTTACTTGCCAAGCAGGATGAATTTTCAAGTAGGGGCTGCATACAGCAGTCAAACTGGATGAATTTTCAATTAGGGGCTGAATACATCTATCAAACTGGATGAATTTTCAATTAGGGGCTGTATACATCTGTCAAACTGGATGAATTTTCAATTAGGGGCAGGATACAGCAGTCAAACTGGATGAATTTTCAAGTAGGGGCTGCATACATCCGTCGAACTGGATGAATTTTCAATTAGGGGCAGGATGCCGGCTTGTTTTATTGCAATTATTCCATGTTTAGAATACATAATTCGGGTTTTTCCATGTTATGTCATCATGATATAGCAAATAAAATGCCCCTAATTGAAAATCCATCCAAGTAGATTTTTTAGTAACGCGGATGAAGACAGTGGGATGTTTAATTGACATTCAGGCTGCTTCAATAACACCTCCGAATTGAAGAATCTGGTTGGCAATTTTTATAGGGAGGTTACTGGTTGGTTTATCGTAATTATTCAATAAATAGGATAATCTAATGCTAGACTATGCTTGGAATGCAGACCAGGCGGACGGGTGAAAGAGGACTATGCATGAAATGCAGACCAGACGGACACGTGAAAGAGGACTATACATGCTAATTCGGACCAGGCCATCAGATGGACTGTAAAACATATTGTTATTCATCAGGATTATCATCAAATAAATCATATTTCTGTATAAATATTGAAAATGTCACTCTATTTTTATATTATAGCTTATATACGAATAAACACTGTGAGGTATGTGATATGTACAAGACAATTCAGGCTATGATCAAAAATCCTCTGCTCATTATACTTCCTGCTGCAGCTGTTTTGCTGCTTGCGGCGTCATACCTGCTGCTGCAGCCGGATATGAACAAGCTGATGGATTTTTATGCCGAGATGACAGATTTCGAATCGTTTGTTGACAATATTGAGCTGGAAGATACTATTATGATGCTGACAATAACATTAAAGATCGGTTTGCTTTCACTAGTTTATTGCGTTTTGATGGTGGTGTTTTTCGCCGGTTACGGCAATCTGCAGGCGGCTGTCGTGAATGGCGGAAAAGCATCCTTTAGGATTTTTTTCTATGGCATTAAAAAGTTTACCGGCAAGGTCTTCCTTTCATTTTTACTTTTGATTGGAGTGATATATGGTATCAGTTTTGCCGTATCACTGGTAACTACACCGATCATCACAGCCAATTTGATCAGTGAGGGACCTTTCCAGGCTGACTTTTTCGGGATGCAGAAGACGCTGCAGATCGTTATGCTGATTATTATGACATTGGTATACCCATTATTGATACTATGGCTGCCGGCAATTTTTATCGATAGGCAGGAACGAGTTGTCGCTTGCTTCAAAAACGGGTTAAGGGCAGGGGCAAAGAAATATTTCCAGGTGCTGCCTGTCATTGTCATAATGATGCTGCCGACACTTCTGCTCTATTTATTTAGCGATAATATATTCACGATACTCAGATCTCCGTACATGTACCTGAATTTTCCTTATCAGATGATCCTTATTCCATTTTTACTTACATTCACATTTCTCCAGTATGATTCTTATAAGAAGAATAAAACAAACGCACAGTCAGCATAACAAAAAAAGCCGGTTTACACCGGCTTTTACATTGCATATACGGGTATGGCTATTTCTGCAGGAACCTGTCCATGAGTTTATGACCTTCTTCAATGAAAATACCGGAGTTCTGAGCCTGAAATTCATCATAACCCTCTATGCCTGAGGGCTTGTGACAGCTTTTGCGGTAAATGATATAAGGCACAGGCTCTGGTGTATGTGTCCTGAGAGACAGGGGAGTCGGGTGATCCGGCAGAACCATGATGCTGTAGTCGTCAAATTCCGCGAGACCTTCGAGCAGTGTGCCCACAACGAGCTTATCGATATATTCTATTGATTTCACTTTGTTTTCTATCTCAAACCTGTGTCCGCATTCATCCGGAGCCTCGACATGCACGTAAACAAAATCCTTGCCATTCCTGAGCTCTTTGAGGGCGGCTTCCGCCTTGCCCTTGAAGTTGGTATGTATATTGCCAGTCACACCATCCACATCTATTGAATCCAATCCGGCACAAATACCAATGCCCTTTATAAGGTCAACGGCTGAAACTACTGAACCGTTGATGCCATACTTGTCGGTGAATTTTGGTATGGCCGGCTTTCTGCCTTCGCCCCAGAGCCATATTGAATTGGCCGGGCGCAGCCCGCGGGCTGTCCTGGATTTATTCACCGGGTGGTCCTTCAATATTTCATAGCTCTTTTTCTGAAGCTGCAGGAAAAAATCACTTTTCTCGCCTTCAGGAAGATAAGGTGTTATGACCCTTTCCAATATGTCATGGGGAGGGGTGAGCTTCCTTGCGCCTGTGCCGGTATGCCAGACCATGCAGTGTCTGTAGCTTATGCCGGGATGAAAGCAGATTTCATCACTGGAAAGCTGTTTGCTGATCTCTTTTATAAGCTCAGTTGATTCTGCTGTGGATATTTCATCCGAGCTGTAATCCACCATCACAGCGTTTTCATATTCTCCGTCTATATCCAGTGTAACCAGATTGCATCTGAAGGCAAGGTCTGTCGATGAGAGCTCGACTCCCATACTGACGGCCTCCAGCGGTGATCTTCCGGTATAATATTTATTCGGGTCGTAACCCATTACTGATAAATTTGCGGCATCGCTCCCCGGGGGGATCCCTTCCGGTATGGTCCTGACCATGCCTGTTTCTCCATTTGCGGCAAGAAAATCGATACAGGGTTTGGCGGCGCTTTGCAACGGTGTCCTGTTTCCAAGCTGGGGCATACGGTAATCCGCCATTCCGTCACCGAGGACCACTACATATTTCATAAGCTGTCATATCTCCATTCTGTAAAAATTGTACAGGTCGTTTTCAACTAATATGTCCCTATTATATCAAAACATGAAAATCGTGGAAAGGTTTTTGAATTGTTAGAGAATAAATATTCCTGTATAATATAAACATAAAAGAGGCGGTACAGGTCCCTCTCAGTGTTTTGAGCCTTTGGGGCGGATAAACGCATAGTTGTAAAAAATAAGGTCGCATTTACCGGAAAGATTCAGGTGGTTCCAATGAGATTCAGGAAGTCTGCAATAATAATCATAGCTGCTGTTATGCTGCTCGCGGCAGCATTTATCTACTTTGATGCCAGATTGCTTGAGAGGTTGAGACAAACCTCACAAACTCAGGATGGTTCACAGCAGGAAGAGTTGTCAGCCGTGGAAGGCAGCGATGCTGATTCAGACAGCACCGGACAGGATGGAGCTGCGGATGAACAGAATATTTCCGATGAGGAGCTTGCTGCCTTTGAAAATGTGAAGGTGGACTTCAATACTCCTGAGTATGACATTGAGGCGGTACTATGTGAAAATGCCGGGAAAAAGACATTTCTCAGACTGAGATATTATATGGACGGGGTAAGCTCGATGCATGACATTTATGAAGAGCAGATCCCGGAACTGAAAAGCATATTCGAAAACCGGGCTGTGGAAGCAGCCGGTGGCGGCAAAGAGCAGGGCGATCCAGACGCTGCCGCAGCCGCTGCTCCGTACACGGTAAATCAGGCATTGCTGAACCCTGTCCGCGGCCAGTTGTACATCCTAATAAACGGAGCGCCGCTTGATGGATATACCCAGTCCGCACTCTACATTATCGATCTTTATGATGTTTCTATAAAAAAACTGTTTTCTTATCCGGCAAAGTATGGCAAAATGTCATTTAACAGTGATTTTGCATTACTTGCATACAGCTTTGAAGATCCGCCGCTGATGAGCACGTACCAGGAGGATTCTCTGATTGAGGTATACAGCTGTACCGGGGATGAATTCCTGGTGAGGGGAAGCAGGAGGGCTGATCAGTCGCTGATAGGTCCTGACGGCGATCCGGGGCACATTTATGATTACACTTTCAGAGGATGGGCAGCAGCTGACACGGTAAAGCTCACCCGTGTTGCAACTCCAATAAAGGATTCTGGTGCCGGACCTGTGATCTCGGAAGTGATATATAATGTCATGACAGGCCATATGCTAAATGCTGACGGCAGTGAGATCAAAACGGTAAACGATGGAGATGAAAGGAACGGGAGCGAAAACGGTACAGAAGCCGGAGACAAACCCGGGCAGAAGCCTGAAGGCGGCACAGATCCCGAAGAAATCAGCGGCGATCCGGTCGAACAGCTGAAAGCCTTCTATTCGTATCTTGGATCGAAAAATGACTATGGCAAAGCGATGCAGCAGCTTGATGACAAATTTGTTCTCAGGCTTGGACTGCTGAAGCAATTTGGTATCGACGAGATTCATAAAAGCGATATTGATGCAGGATATAATGAGGATAATGTATCGATGTATGCCGAGCTGCTCAAAGCAGCAAAATTTGAAAGACTTGTCACTGCAGAAATATCCGATGATGGCTCAGCAGTTGTCAAGTATTACCAGGTCCTTGGGCTGACCGCTGATTCACAAATGAGTCAGCTGATGTCGGCAAGACTTGAAAAAAAGGACAAGGTCTGGATCATAAAATTGATAGAGGATGGTATAAAATAATGCTTCATGCATTTTCAAGGTTTGAAATGCTGGTGGGACCCGAAGCCATTGAAAAACTGAAAAATTCGACAGTAGCCGTATTCGGCGTAGGAGGAGTCGGCAGCTTTGTTGTTGAAGGGCTTGTCCGCAGCGGCGTAGGCCGGTTCATACTGGTGGATGACGACCTTATTTGCCTGACAAACATAAACAGGCAGCTCCATGCCACCAGAAAAACCATCGGCAAGCCCAAGGTCGATATTATGAAGGAACGGATACTTGAAATCAATCCAAAGGCGGAAGTGGAAACACACCAGTTGTTTTACCTGCCTGAAACAGCAGGAGAGCTGCTTGATGGAAAGATAGATTATATTGTTGATGCCATTGACACTGTTACGGCAAAAATAGACCTTGTCATGAAGGCAAGGGAGAAGGGCATACCAATTATTTGCAGTATGGGAACAGGCAACAAGCTGGACCCGACAAAGCTGACCATAACTGATATAAGCAAAACGACAACAGATCCGCTGGCCAGGGTCATGAGGAAGGAACTGAGGGACAGGGGCATCACATCCCTTAAGGTCCTGTTTTCTGAAGAACAGCCGTTAACAACGATCGAAAATGAGCACACAAGCTGCAGCATAGGCTGTGTATGCCCAAAGGGTACCGAAAGAAAGTGCACCGACAGGCGGAACATACCGGGGAGCACCTCATTTGTACCGCCGGTCGCAGGATTGATCATTGCCGGTGAGGTAATAAAGGATCTGATTGGCATTACTAAGCAGAAGAAATAGAAGTATAAAGGATAGAATAAAAAAGAATCGAGATGATTTGATATGTTCGATAAAAGAATCACTATATTCACCGGTCACTTCGGAAGCGGCAAAACAGAGGTTTCGGTAAACTATGCGTTCCAGACGGCAGAGAGAGGAAAGAAGACTGCCATAGTCGATCTTGACATCGTGAACCCGTTTTTCAGGACGGCCGACGTCAGGAATATGCTTGAAGAGAGAGGTATAAAGGTCATTACACCCGTATACGCGAATACCAATGTCGACGTGCCGTCGCTTCCTGCCGAGATCAATACAATGTTTGAGGACAGGAGCTACAGCGTGATCATCGATGTAGGAGGCGATGATCTGGGGGCAAGGGCCGTATCAAGATATAAGGAACAGATATTGCAGGAAGATTATATACATTATTTCGTCGTCAATACCCGGCGGCCAATGACAAGAACGCCGGAGGAAATAGAAAAAATGATCTGGGAGATACAGACAACAGCCGGAATAAACGCGGACATGCTGGTCAATAATGCCAACCTGTTGGGTTCCAGTACACCGGAGCTCATTGGTGAGGCTTCTGAAATACTGCACAGGGTTTCTGAAAAGCTTTCAATACCCATCGGGTTTATCAGCGGTATGCAGGAGGTTTTATCCGGGTATACCGGAGATGCAGGTACTGAGAGGCTTTATCTTAAAAAAAATATCAGGCTGCCCTGGGATGTATGATTTCTGCTTGCATTTGACAAAAATGAAGTTTATAATGGTTTAAATCGCTTTTTAGAATGTGAGGTGCGATATGGCAAAGGTTACTTTCAGCGAAGAACGCTGCAAGGGCTGCAAGCTTTGCGTGTCTGTATGCCCTAAAAAAATTGTTGTAATGGATGATGAAAAGCTGAACCTTAAAGGCTTTCACCCTGCAACGGTAAAAGAAATGGAAAAGTGTATCGGCTGCGCTTTTTGTGCAACGATTTGTCCTGACTGCGTCATAGTAGTAGAGAAGTGATAGGGGGATAAGTTCAATGGGAGAAAAAATACTTATGAAGGGTAACGAGGTCATCGCCGAGGCTGCATTGAGAGCAGGCTGCAGGCATTACTTCGGCTATCCCATAACACCTCAGACAGAGGTGGCGCATTACTTTGCAAAAAAGATGCCGCAATACGGCGGGACTTTCATACAGGCTGAAAGCGAAATTGCGGCCATGAATATGGTATACGGCGCCGCAAGCGCCGGAGCAAGGGTCCTGACCTCCTCGTCAAGTCCGGGCATAAGCCTCAAGCAGGAGGCGATATCATATTCTGCATGTGCTGAACTTCCGGCAGTTGTCGTCAATATAGTAAGGGCAGGCCCGGGACTCGGAGGGATACTCGCAGCACAGTGCGATTATTTTCAGGCTACCAAGGGCGGCGGCCATGGCGATTACAGGATGGTAGTATTGGCTCCCAGCAGTGTCCAGGAGCTTTATGAGCTTGTAGTGGACGCCTTTAATATTGCAGATAAATACAGGACGCTCTGTATGATCATGGGTGACGGCATGCTGGGACAGATGATGGAGGGTGTCGAATTCAGAGATCATGAAGAAATCATCAAGGCAGATAAGAGCTGGGCTGTGACCGGAACAGGTATGAACAGGGAACACAACATGATAACCTCGATATATATCGACCCTGAAGTACTGGAAAAGCATAATCTGAAGCTTCAGGCCAAGTACAGACAGATAGCTGAGAATGAGACCAGGGTGGAGACTTACAATTGCGAGGACGCTGATATAATAGTAGCCGCTTATGGAACGGTAGCAAGAATAATAAAGAATGTCATTAAGTCTGCGGAAAAGGAAGGCATCAAGGTCGGTCTTATCAGGCCGATAACTCTGTGGCCTTTCCCGGCGGCAGCTTTTGAAAAATATGCAGAGGTCCCCAGGGCGTTCCTTTCAGTAGAAATGAGCGCAGGTCAGATGGTGGAGGACGTGAGGCTCTCTCTGAACGGTAAGAGGCCGGTGCACTTCCTTGGAAGGATGGGCGGCATGATACCCACCCAGAAGGAGATACTGGAGAAAATCAAGGAAATTTTGAAGTAAAGGGGAATTACAATGGCTATAGTATTTCAAAAACCGCATGCCTTAACAGATACACAGATGCACTATTGCCCGGGCTGTACCCACGGTATCGTACACCGTATGATAGCAGAGGTCCTGGACGAACTCGGCATAGAGGGGAAGACGATCGGCGTTTCTCCGGTAGGCTGTGCATATAACAATTACCTGTATTTCAACTGTGACATGGTGCAGGCGCCGCATGGAAGGGCTCCGGCAGTCGCCACGGGCATAAAGCGCGTACATCCTGACAATGCTGTATTCACATATCAGGGCGACGGCGATCTGGCTGCCATCGGAACAGCTGAGATCGTACATGTAGCTAACAGAGGCGAAAAGATAACCACCATATTCATAAACAATGCCATTTACGGAATGACATCAGGCCAGATGGCGCCTACGACGCTGGTCGGCCAGGTGACCACCACCTCGCCCTTTGGCAGAAAGCCGGAGATCGAAGGCTACCCTGTAAATGTTTGCGAAATGCTTGCAACATTGAAGGGAGCAGCATTTGTTGAGCGTGTATCCACACATGATATAAAGAACCTCAATAATACCAAGAAAGCTATCAAGAAGGCTTTCAAGGTACAGATGGCCGGCCTGGGATTTTCAATAGTTGAAGTGCTCTCCACCTGCCCCACCAACTGGGGAATGGATCCGGTCAAGTCATTGAAATGGGTCGAGGAAAAGATGATCCCTGAATACCCCCTCGGCAATTTCAGAGGAAAGGATTTGGAGGTGTAGGATATGGCTCAGATAGACATTATATTTTCAGGCTTCGGAGGCCAGGGAATACAGGCAGCAGGCAAGCTGATCGCTTACGCCGGTATGCTGGAGAACAAGTTTGTATCATTTCTTCCGTCTTATGGTCCGGAAATGAGGGGCGGAACCTCCAACTGCCATGTTATCGTATCGGATGAACCCATCGGCTCTCCCATACTTAACAGTGCGACAGTCGTAATGGCAATGAACAGGCCTTCCCTCGACAAGTTCGAGAGTTATCTGGAACCAGGCGGTATTTTGCTTATCGACAGCTCGCTTGTAAACAGGAGTCCTGAAAGAAAGGACATAAAGGTATTCGAGATCCCGGCTACACAGATAGCTTCAGATATGGGAAACCTGGCATATGCAAACATAATAATGCTGGGCAAGCTTATCCATGAAACCGGCGCCGCATCTGCCGAATATTTTGAAAAGGCTCTCAAGAAAGTGCTGCCGGAGAAGAAGCATTATCTTATACCGGAGGAAATGAAAGCTCTTAGTCTTGGAATGGAATATTAAGAGCATATTTTCGTTCAGCGTACAAAACTGATAATTTGGGCAGAACTGATATGGGATATATCTTCCGAGGTATATCCTTTATATTTGTGTTCATGACGTGCATTGTTCTCAAGGAGCCCCTCCATCCTGTGTATATGGCCGTTCTCCGTTTTCACGGGCAGACCTGTGATGCCGCAGAAGTAGTGGGTATGATCCATATACGAAGACACTCCGTAATAGAAGTGAAAATGCAGGCTTTCCAAACCCAGCATGGAGCCAGCGTATCCAATCAGCCTGTGGGAATGGCCGTTTTCGATCCTGCAGTCAAATTTGAATTTATGAATATGAGATTTCATAACTGCCTCCATACTAAATCATACTATTATAGTGTGCAGAAAAAAATCGAATATAAGTTGTATATACTGTAAATTTTTATTAGACAATCGATTTGTGTGGTATATAAAAGTAATAGCCCCCTTATTGATTGGCTGTATGTGAGACATACGGCTTTTTTTTTGATTTGAAATATGTCTGTTCAGTTTTCGATATGAGGCAGGATGACAGATTACATAATTAGTGTTATTATATTTTTCATAGGCTAATCGCCCAATAACCTCAGGAGATAGGTAATGAAACTGGTAAGAATACTCACTATTATTGCAGTAATAGTATTGATAGGCGTCACAGCGGTCATATTGATCGTATATAACAGCGACGCATATAAGGACAGACAGGCATTTGGAGAGTCCCAGCCTGGTGGTTCCCTGCCTGAAATCGTTGAAGAGGGGACTTCGGCGGATGGATCGGTCAGGGATGATCCTCAAGAAGATACAGATACTCCGGAGGAGGCTGTTATTGAGCCTGAACCGCCTGAACCGCCGGAACTCCGCTTTGTAGCTGTTGGAGATATAATGCTCGGCAGAGGGGTCGAATACTGGATAAATAAAAAAGGCACGTATGAAATGGCCTTCGAAAAGGTGAAGGCAAATCTTGATGTCGGAGATGTCGTATTTGGAAATCTTGAGAACCCTTTGACTTCAAGCGAAAAGGGTCTGGATAAAAACAGGAAGATCGTGCTGAAGGCAAAACCGGAAGCCTTGACTGCATTGACATCCGCCGGTTTCAATCTGGTCAGTCTGTCAAACAATCATATACTGGACTACTATGAGAAGGGCCTGTTTGACACAATGGAGCTGCTGGATCAGAACGGCATCGTACACGCCGGCGGCGGCAAAAACCTCGATGAAGCAAGGAAGCTTGCAATCATTGAGAAAAACGGTCTTAAGATCGGACTGCTGGCATACACGGACATGGCTGAGATCACGTTTGCTGGAAATCCGTACCTTTCATTTGCGGCGGGACCCGAGAAATCAGGAGTAGCTCCCAGAAAGTATGAGCTGATAAAGGAAGACATTGAAAAAGCCAGGGGTCAGGTGGATCTGTTGGCGATATCGCTGCACTGGGGAATCGAGGAGAGCTTCAGGATCACTCCTGAACAGGTGGAGTTTGCACACAACCTGATCGATGATGGAGCAGACCTGATACTGGGTCATCATCCGCATCAGTTCCAGGGCATTGAGATATACAAAGGAAAGCCTATACTGTACAGTATGGGAAACATCATGTTCGACCAGAATGAACACGAAAACATGGAGTCATTCATTGTAGACATGAAATACAAGGGTACCGAACTGACAGCGTTGAGTGCGATCCCCGTCAGGATACTGGAAAAATCCCATGCAGCAATACAGATCGGCACTGATGCGTCAGCAATACTTAAGAGGCAAGCATCACTCAGTGCAGAACTTGGATCGGAGCCGGAGATAAAAGATGACATTCTGATATATAAATAAAACATAAGCTGAGGAGAAACCGATGAAAATAATCAAATGCCTGTTTTGTGGCAAAAACACTTCGATACACAATATAAATGCACAAAAAAAGATAAAGGGCAAAATAGTCACGCTGACCAATGCACCTGTATATTACTGCGACAGCTGCAAGGAAACCTTCACATCAAAGGAAACACAGGATGTATTCAGGTATATACAGGACAGAAGTCTTGAGGACAAATGCATATTGTTCAATTTTGAAGATATGTCAAAGAAGCTCTACTAATACTGCTCCGGTGTTCTGCCGGGAAGTGATTTTCTTATTGCAGGCAGCAGAGATGAGCCTGCAATTGCTATTATGATATACAGGACAACATCCTTGATAATATAGGGAAGATTGGCTGTAAGCACAAATATCAGGCTTATTTGTGCATTTCCCAGATATACATGCATTATCAGCAGCATATAAGCCATACCTGTTATATAAATAACGGCCAGGCCGGGCATAAGTGCCTTTAGGTTTTTGACTGCGGTTGGCTTTTTTATCGTTGAGGATATCTTTCCTATTACAGCTGCTCCAGCTATGAAGCCCAGGATAAAACCAAAGTTTTTTTCGAACACATAGGCTATACCGCCGCCATTTGCAAAGACCGGCGCTCCTGCCAGTCCGAGCAGGGTATATACGGTCATGGAGAGCGCTCCGAGTTTTGGACCGAGCACCATACCTGCAAGGGCGCATATGAATGGCTGCAGTGTAACAGGCAGAAGGGGAAAGGGTATCCTGACAAATGCACCGACTACCATAAGCGCTGTAAAAAGTGCAGTTAGTATCAATTCTTTTACTGTAAGTTTCATGTTTTAATCCTTTCATGTCTGCAGCTAATCAAATTATCCGTACTAGTAAAGGATAAACAGAAAAAAGACATTTGTCAACCAAATAATTATACATGGTTGACAATATGGACAAATAATAGGTGCCATATGCTGTAATGTACATGGCACCTGTCGTTTAGTATTGTATGCGCCTATGGTTTCTATATTGCCAATGTAGAGAAAATTTCATCAATGTGACGATGCAGCACAGACATATGTGTATCATCAGGATAGTATACCGCACTGCAATTTGGAAGGAGCTGTTCATTTCTCTTTGACAGAAGAACCGGTGAACTGGCATCTTTTTCACCATGCCAGATATGTACCATGTTTTTTATTTCTGAAAGTTTGAGTCCCCAGTCTGCAAAGCACAGGCGAAAATCAGCAGCAACCGCATTCGTGCCCTGCTTATAGGCATGCTTTATGCTATCCAGATAAATGCTGCTGAAAGACGGGTCTGCTAAGATTTCTTTTTCCACCGGCTGAGCCTTTTTTTCCATTTTGACGAGTATGGTGTCAGGGTCCTTGTCAAGCTGGGTCTTTGTTCCTGCGAGCATTTTCCTGATGATCCAGTCAGGTGAATTCACAAGCATGCCTGTCATGATGCGGCTTGATGACGGGAGTCCTTGCCTGAGCGATTTATCATGCATCGGATAGAGACCCGAAACAATCGAGGCTTTACTAACTCTGTCAGGGAGCATTTGCATGCATGCGAATGCATAAGCACTGCCAGCGGATTGGCTCAAAATTGAAAATGTAGAAAGCTTCAGTGCATCGGCCAGCTGCATCAAATCCTCAGTCCAGTCAGAAATGGTCCGGCAGTTTTTGGGGTCCGAATTACCTATACCAGGTCTGTCAGGAGAAATCAGACGGATATTGTTTTTTTCAGCCTGTGAACTAATTGTCTTAGCATATATGGCTGAACCGACCCCGCTGCCATGAAAATAGAAAACCGGCTTGCCGTCAGGAGCGCCAAATTCAAAATAACCAAGCATCCTGCCATCATGGAGCTGTATCATATTTTCGTTGTTTATCATTTTCAAATATCTCCTTCAATATAGAAAATATTCTCTACGGTCTCATTAAACACATTGGCGATTTTTATTGCCAACAGGGCGGAAGGTATAAAAACTCCATTCTCAATGGTGTTGATCGTCTTTCTTGTCACGCCTGCCTTTACGGCCAGCTCTTCCTGTGTCAGACTGAATTTGGCCCTGTAGACCTTCAGATTGTTTTTCAAAACTTCTTTACTCATACGCTTAACCTCTCACAGACAGCATTTTTGTGATATCATCCGTGATAATACCGGACAGTATTATGATTTCGCAGGTAATATAAACCGGGATCGTGATCGCTGATGAAGCAGCTTCAAATATCAGCGATACGGCTGCTATAAGTACAGCTGTAATGACCATGCTTGTATAAGCATTGTAGCCTGATTTCAATTTTGTATTGATAAAGTACTCGTCATTGAATGCTGTGCTTATGTAAGCATCCTTTCTCAATTTGAAAACAAGTCCCATCAGCCTTGAGAAAAACAGGATCCATAAAATTGCACATATCACCAGTGCTGCCGGTATAACAGGATGAACTGATGCAAAAATATTTGTGCTGATAACAGTGTGAGAGAAGACCAGTAAAAACAACAGTACATCCCTCGAAACCAGATAAGTGACTGTGTGCCCTATAACCTTCTTTTCCATTCCACATATCTCCTTTATATAGATTTATTTCATTTTCAATAATATAACCTGATTTACTCATAATGTAACGGGTGTTGAACATAATGAGTAATAAAGGTTACATTCATATTATTCCATCCGGAATATCTTGTCAATAATATTTATTTTTTTCATTGAACTATTTTTTTTATTGGTGTATATTGGTTTTGTTCTGATAAACAAATGGGGCTGTAACTCAGAGGGAGAGTGTCACATTCGCATTGTGAAAGCCGTGGGTTCAAATCCCATCAGCTCCACCATAAATATCCGAAACCCGCTTAAATGGCGGGTTTTTCAAAATGACCACTCATTTTGCAGGATTACTTGTCTGTGGCTTTTTCATCAGGAACATGAGAACTGGCAAAAAAGCTGATGCTTTTTCCATTGTATGTTGACATATGAATAACCCGAATGGTGTGTACAGAGTACAAAAGTTTCGTTTGAGTTTATGATTTAAAGTTACACTATTTCGGGTATGATGTATTATGTCATTTTATCGGATACGAGGAGAAGGAAATGTTTCGGATTTTGATTGTCGACGATGATAAAAACACGCGCAGGCTGTTGGAAGCAGTTCTGACGGCGGAAAAATACACTGTCTTCGCCGCTGTTAACGGGGAGGATGCGCTTGACGTGATGGACAGAGAGCATATCGACCTTGTGGTTCTTGACATCATGATGCCTAAGATGGACGGATATGAGTTTACCGAGGTCTTGCGTAAAGCAAACAATAATCTGCCCATTTTGATGGTGTCCGCCAAACAGCTGCCGGAGGACAGACACAAGGGTTTTATAGTCGGGACGGATGACTATATCACAAAGCCCATCGACATGGAAGAAATGCTGCTGCGCATAAGGGCGCTTCTTCGCCGTGCGCAGATAGCCAGTGAGAAGAAGATCGTCATAGGCGAGGTAATACTTGATTATGACAGTCTTACTGTAGCAAAAAACGGTGAAGTTCAGGAGTTGCCGCAAAAGGAGTTCATGCTCCTGTACAAATTGCTCTCTTATCCGGGAAGGATATTTACCCGCATACAGCTAATGGACGAAATATGGGGCAATGAGAGCGAATCCGGCTGGGAGACGGTGACTGTCCATATCGGAAGATTGCGTAAACGATTTGACGGCTGGGAGGAGTTTGAGATCGAATCCGTCAGGGGACTTGGATATAAGGCGGTGAGAAAGGTATGAAGCCGGAACAGAGGAAAAACCGTCTGGCGCTGACCTTGCTGTTCGCAGGTGTGGTATTTTGCTTTTTCATTGTCACAATGACTGTGGTTGGCGGAGTTGTCATCATTTTGATCCATAACGGAGTGCTTGAGCCAATCGGTGACGGCCCCAAGAGTGAATATTTGGTTTTAAGGATGATGATAGCAAGCGTGTCGATAGGAGCGATCCTTTCTGCAGTTACAAGCCGCATCCCGCTTGGACCCGTCAATTCCATGATCGATGCAATGAACCAGCTTGCTTCCGGCGATTATAAAACGCGCCTTCATTTCGGCAAACGGCTCGGCAGGCACCCGACAGCAGTGGAAATCAGCCGAAGCTTCAACAACCTGGCGGAAGAGCTTGACAGGACGGAAATACTCCGTTCGGATTTTATAAATAACTTTTCCCACGAGTTCAAGACTCCCATCGTTTCCATTGCCGGGTTTGCGAAGCTGCTCAGGCATGGCGGGCTGTCAGATGAGCAGAAAGCTGAATATATCGGCATCATTGAGGAAGAGTCCCTGCGCCTTTCGGCCATGGCCACTAATGTATTGAACCTGACGAAGGTGGAAAATCAGACGATACTGACCGAAGTGTCGGAATACAATCTTTCCGAGCAGATCAGAAACTGCTTCCTCCTCCTTGAAAACAAGTGGAGCAGAAAGAATATCACACCGGAGCTCGCCTTTGGAGAATACTTCATCAAAGCCAACGAGGAAATGCTGAAACAGGTTTGGATCAATCTGATAGATAATGCTGTCAAATTTGGTGACGAAGGCACTGCGGTGCGTGTTGGCATCACAGAAACAGTAAAGCATATATTTGTTTCAGTCTCAGACACAGGTGTGGAGATACCTTCAGAAATAAAGGAGCGTATCTTCCAGAGGTTTTACCAGGCGGATGAGTCCCATTCGAGCGAGGGCAACGGCGTCGGGCTTGCCGTGGTAAGAGGGATAGTAAAGTTACATAGTGGCGACGTAACTGTATCATCAGGAAACCGCAAAACGGTATTTACTGTGACACTGCCCAAATAAATACTGCAAGAGATTTTTCGTAAAGGAAGCGGACAAAGAATCATCTGTTCGCTTCCTTTGTTTATTTTCAGTTTAGAATGAAACCGCATAATCCTTATAACAACATGAACAGAAGGAAGCTGCGATTATGAAAAAATGGCTTGGTAATATGGGATATAAGATTCGGCAATTTATGCAGGGAAGGTATGGATTCGATGAATTATCTCGATTTCTTGCCATTGCCGGGCTCGTACTGCTGCTCTTGTCCAGGGTCCCGTATCTGGGGATACTGTATTTTCTCGCGTTTGTTTTGCTGATATGGTCCTGGTTCAGGGGATTTTCCAAAAACAAATACAAGAGGCAGATCGAAAGGCAGAAGTATCTGACGATCAAAAACGGGGTGAAGCAGAAAATCCTGCTTTTAAGAAACATATGGCGTGACAGGAAGACACATAAATACATCAAGTGCCCGCAGTGCAAGGCAATCGTGCGTATCGGCAGGCCAGGGAAGGGCAAAACGATAACTGTAGGCTGCCCGAAATGCAAACAGGAATTTAGTAAAAAACATGATTAGTGAGGAAACGATATGATCGACCCTTACAAAGTTCTCGGTGTATCGCCGGGAGCATCACAGGATGAAATAAAAAAAGCATATCGTAAAAAAGCCAAGGAGTATCATCCTGATCTGCATCCGAATGATCCGGATGCGGCCCGGAAGATGAATGAGGTCAACGAGGCGTATGATTTGCTCCAGAATCCGGACAAATACAAGGCTAAACAGGAGCAGGAACAGAGAAAGCAGCAGTACCGCTCGTCTGCCGGCGGATACGGTCAGAACGCACAGCAGGGCACAAATCAGGGATATGGATGGTATCAGGGTGCCGGCGGATGGTACAGCGATTTCGGAGGCTTTGATTTTGGCGATATTTTTGGGTTTGCTTCAAGGCAATATGATACGGCACCCCGACCTCAAAGCGGGGATCCGGACGAACTTGTCCATGCGATAAACGCAGTGAACAGCAGAAGATTTTCAGATGCAACAATTATTCTGTCACGCATGACAAGTTCATATCGGAATGCCAGGTGGTACTATGTCAGTGCAGTTGCTCACTATGGAACAGGTGATACGGTGAGAGCACATGAGCTTTTACAGAAGGCCATCAGGATGGAACCTGAAAACCCGGTTTACATGCAGCTTTTGCGTGAGTATTCAAATGCAGAGCAGGCCCGGTCCTCGTACGGTAATATAACATATTTTAATTCGCCGTTTGGTTTCCTGGCCAAGATCTTCTTCGGCATCATGGCGATACGTGCGGTGATTTTCCTGATTCAAATGCTGCTTTACAGCTTATCATACGGTCATTGACAGAAAGGGATCAAAAACATGGGTAAAACGATAGGAATAGATCTTGGTACGACCAATAGCTGCGTTGCGGTCGTAGAGGGCGGCAAACCGATTATCATACCCAATGAAAACGGCAGCAGGACAACACCGAGCGTTGTTGCCTTTACAAAGGAGGGAGAACGTCTTGCCGGAGATCAGGCTGTCCGGCAGGCGGTGATCAACAGTGAACGGACCATCAGCTCTGTCAAGCGTCACATGGGTACGGACTGGAAAAAGGTTATCGATGGGAAGATATACTCTCCTCAGGAGATAAGCGCAATGATTTTACGCAAGCTGAAGGAAGATGCACAGGCCTATCTCGGCGAAGAAGTAACTGATGCCGTTATCACCGTTCCTGCATATTTCAATGATATCCAAAGGCAGGCCACAAAGGATGCCGGCAGAATCGCAGGACTGAATGTCAGGCGAATAATCAATGAGCCGACCAGCGCCGCTCTTGCCTACGGCCTTGACAACGGTACTCCGCAGAAAATCATGGTTTTTGACCTTGGAGGAGGTACCTTCGACGTTTCGATAATAGAGATAGGTGAAGGTGTGATCGAAGTCCTGGCAACCAATGGCGACAACCATCTGGGAGGAGATGACTTCGACGAGCGTATTGTAAACCATCTGACCGAGGTGATCCAAAGGGAGCATAACGTTGATGTGAGGCGTGACTTTGCTGCACTGCAGCGGATCAGGGAGGCTGCAGAGCAGGCGAAAAAAGAACTGTCTTCTGCTGAAAGCAGCTATATCGTGCTTCCTTATCTGACACAATACCGCGGAAATCCAGTGAATTTTGAATATACACTGTCCCGTACCAGGTTCAACGAGCTGACGCATGATTTGGTCGACCTGACCGCCATTCCTGTGAAGAACGCATTGACTGATGCCGGCATTGCGGCATCAGAACTTTCAAAGGTACTGCTTGTAGGCGGCTCTACAAGGATCCCCGCCGTACAGGACAAGGTCAGGGAATTGACGGGAATAATTCCGTCAAAGAACATCAACCCCGATGAATGTGTGGCACAGGGGGCGGCTGTTCAGGGAGACACGCTTTCCGGCAGCTCGATGACTGTTTATGGCAAAGAGAGTATCCTGCTGCTTGACGTCACACCGCTGAGTCTGTCGATCGAAACCGTCGGCGGTGTTGCCACCCGGCTCGTAGAGCGCAATACTACACTGCCGGTGCACTACTCGCAGGTTTTTTCCACGGCAGCAAATTTTCAGCGGAGTGTTGAAATAAATGTCCTGCAGGGTGAGCGCCCAATGGCAAAGGATAACAAGACCATCGGCAAATTCAGACTCAATGGAATCAAATCGGCTCCGGCCGGCGTACCGCAGATCGAAGTCACATTTGACATTGATGCAAACGGAATACTGAAGGTGTCTGCAAAGGATCTTGATACAGGCAAGGGGCAATCCATCACTATCACTGACAATGAACGCATGTCTGACACGGAGATAGAGAATGCTATCCGGGATGCGGAGCAGTATGCATCGCAGGATGGCATCCGGCGTCAGGCGCTTGAAATAAATGCAGAGGCAAACAAATGTCTGAGTATTGCTCAAAATGCCATTGACAAGGTGAAAAAGGAGATTTCCAAGGAAGAAAGGAAACAGATAAAGGCGGATATCACCGAACTGCAAAAGCTTCTGATTAAGGCAAAGCCGGACAGGATGACCGACGGTGATATTTCTGCGATTCGGGAGGCTATTAATCATCTGAAAACAAGCAGTGCCAATGCTTGCAGATTAGCAGGAGCAGACCGGGAAAACAATCGGGAAAACAATTAGGGAGAAATGACACAAGGGTATATCGTTCCATCGGTATACCTTTTTTGCTTTATCAGCTGTGCAGGATTTCTGCTATAGCAATAAATAATAAATATTTTCGTGAAAGTTCGACATTGTTTATAGAAAACAATGAATAAACTCGATTTATGAAGAATTTATGTTTACTGGTATTGTTTAGAGAAAAAAAACATGATATGCTAAAAACGTTTGATGTAGTACATAATATAGTATAAACTTTTATAGAAAGTTGATGAATAATGACTATTACATTAACGGATTTTTTAAGTAAACTCGTTACAACTCCCGCACTTATGATAACAGTTCTGCTGACCTTGGGCGTGGTCATGGTCAATGGCTGGACTGATGCCCCAAATGCAATAGCCACCTGTATTTCCACCCGTTCCATGAGTCCTCGTCCCGCCATCATATTAGCTGCAGTTTTTGATTTCCTCGGCGTTTTTATTATGAGTATGATAAGTAACGGAGTTGCCCAAACCATATACAAAATGGTCGATTTCGGCGGTGATTCCCATGAAGCCCTTGTTGCTCTCTGTGCGGCTCTTTTTGCCATTGTTTTATGGGCGGTGTCTGCATGGTGGTTCGGTATCCCTACCAGTGAAAGCCATGCGCTGATCGCAGGTATTTCCGGTGCGGCAATTGCTCTGCAGGGCGGAATAAGCGGCATTAATCCCAGCGAATGGGTAAAGGTCATATACGGTCTGATCCTTTCAGTTGTTATGGGCTTTTTCGGAGGAATAGTCGTTGTAAAGCTGGTTGAATTCATTTTCAAGCGTTTCAACAGAAGAAAAACCTATTATACCTTTAAATATGCTCAAATAGCCGGTGCGGCAGGCATGGCATTCATGCATGGAGCACAGGATGGGCAGAAGTTCATGGGCGTGTTCATGCTTGGTTTATTCCTTTCCCAGGGCCAGTCAAACGTGACCAATTTTACTATACCGATCTGGCTTGCGATCCTCTGTTCCGTTGTTATGGCATTCGGGACCTCCGTGGGAGGCATGAGGATAATCAAATCCGTCGGCATGGATATGGTAAAGCTTGAGACATATCAGGGCTTTTCAGCTGACCTGGTAGGCGCATCCAGCATTTTCACTGCAATTATTCTGGGACTTCCCGTAAGTACGACCCACACCAAGACTACCGCGGTAATGGGCGTCGGCGCTGCAAAAAGGATATCCTCGGTCAACTGGGGTGTAGTGAAGGATATGGTACTGGCATGGATACTGACATTTCCCGGCTGTGGTCTGATAGGATTCTTAATGGCAAAGCTTTTTATGAGAATATTTTAGCATGAAAAAAATATAATTGATGAGGAAGGTTTAATATGGCACGTAAAAAGGATACAAATTATTTCGACACCTTCGTTGAATTGGCGGTATACTCCTGTAAAGCAGCCGACTTGCTGAACAATATACTAAATAACTATAATGCGGAGCAGGTGCCTGACAAAATGAAGGAAATGCATGTGATCGAGCATAGCGGCGATGAGGCAAGGCATAAGATGATACAAAGGCTTTCAAGGGAATTCATAACTCCTATTGAACGCGAAGATATCATGGCAATGGCGGACTCCATCGACACAGTGACCGACACTATAGAAGATGTCCTTATGCGTATGCATATGTATAATGTGAAGAGTGTCAATGAATATGCACTGAAAATGACAGCGGTTATTGTAAAGTGCTGTAATTCATTGAAGATAGCCCTTGATGAGTTCTACAACTTCCGTAAATCTGCCAAGCTGCATGATCTTGTAGTTGAAGTCAACCGTTTGGAAGAGGAAGGCGATGTACTGTTCATGGAGGCTACCAGAAAGCTTTACGTAGAATGTCAGGACTATAAGGAACTGGCGGCATGGGATACAGTATACCATTACCTTGAGAAGTGCTGTGACTCCTGCGAGGACGTGGCAAATGCAATCGAGAATGTCATAATGAAGAATTCCTGATAAAGAATAAAGCGTTGCGCAACATGGGAGCAGGTAGCTGATATGAAAACGATAGTTTTGACAGGCGGAGGCTCGTCTGGTCATGTAACTCCCAATATAGCATTATTACCGGCCCTCAGGAGAGAAGGCTGCGATGTACATTATATAGGGTCACGGAATGGTATCGAAAGGGAACTGCTCCTTCGGGAGGGGATCCCGTATCACGAGATAAGCGCGGGCAAGCTGCGCAGGTATTTTGACGTTAAGAATCTGACTGATATCTTTAAAGTAGCTGGCGGACTCAGCCAGGCATTTTCCATTCTGGGCAGACTGAAGCCGGCTGCCGTGTTCAGCAAGGGCGGCTTTGTATCGTGCCCGGTCGTCTGGGCAGCATGGTTAAGGAGGATTCCGGTGGTGATACACGAGTCTGACATTACACCGGGACTCACAAATAAGCTCTCCATGCCTTTTGCAAAGGCTGTCTGTTACACTTTTCCCGAATCGGGCAGGCATATCCCTGAGAAAAAAGGAATAAAGACGGGCATACCCATAAGAGAATCGCTTATGGAGGGCCAACGCCAGACGGGCAGGAGCATTTGCGGCTTTGATGGCTCAAAGCCTGTGATAATGGTCATAGGAGGCAGTCTCGGCTCTGAAAAGATCAATTTGGCAGTAAGGGATATACTTGATAAGCTGCTAAAGGACTTCAACATCTGCCATATCTGCGGTAAAGGCAATATTGCACCTGAGCTGGAGAACAGACGGGGATACAGGCAGTTCGAGTACATAAACGAGGAACAGCCGCATATATATGCCATGGCTGACTTCGTTGTTTCAAGGGCCGGAGCTACAGTTCTTTTTGAATTGCTTGCACTGAAAAAGCCCAACCTTTTGATCCCGTTGTCGAAAGCCGCAAGCAGGGGAGATCAGATATTGAATGCAGCGTCCTTTGAGAGGCAGGGCTACAGCATGGTGCTCGACGAGGATCAATTGAACGGTGAAGCATTGATCCGTTCAATATATCAGCTGAAGGAAAACGCAAACAGCTATATATCTGCTATGAACAGCGCTGGCAATGACAGCGGAGTATCAGCAGTTATCAAGGTCATTAATAAACACATGAAGAGTTAGGTATTCTATTGCAGATACTGGCCTGCTTTTTGTGATAAAACAGAATTGCATTTATACAGAAGATCTGATGCGATTTTTCTTTCGTCTTCGGAAGTGAAAAGTCCAATATTTTCGTTCAGGAACTGCAGCTTTTTTTCTGAATGATCAACAAATTCTTTATAGGTTATCCTTTGTGTACTATACATTTCGTGAATGACCTTCAGCATAAGCAATGTGCATTCGGTTAATCTGGATAACATATCATACCTCTTTACTACAATAACCATACGATTTACAAGTTTTATCAATGACGCCAGGCATTTCATAATAATGCCGTCAAAAATAAAATATCATCCTGCATGAAATTTGTCAACTCCTGCAAGAATTTCCCTGTCTATTGCCCTTAATATATTAATGAAAGGGTACTGCTGTCTGCATTTTATTGTATATCGCCCAAATCTTTTTCTGAAAATCATAAAAACATCATTCGATAAAACTAAAAGGCATTTTAGTAAATATATAAAGTTCTGTGTACATTAGGTATATAATTTATATAGGTGATGACAATGTTCGATAAAATCAGTAAATATATGACGGACATGATATATTCAACCTTACCCGATATTGCACCGGAAAGAAGGGAAATCATTGAGTACGGTGTATATATGACTGTGTCAGAAATAGTAAAGATATCTGCTATACTGCTGATATCCGCAGTGCTGGGGATCTGGCAATATGTTCTGGCAGTTGTGGCCGTCTACGGGATACAAAGGACATTTCTGGGCGGGATACATGCAAAAACTCATCTGGGATGCATTCTGACACATTCCATCATTGTTTTCGGGGTTGTTGGAGCAGCCATATATCTGAAAATCGACAATTTGCTTCTTTTTATAACTGTCCTGCCTTTTTCATATGCGGCTGCCTGGCTTTATGCGCCAGCAGACCTGCCCCAGAAACCGGTGAAATCCAAAAGACAGAGAAAGCAGCTGCGCACAGGGGGATTCATATTACTTGCAGTACTATTTACCGCAGCTTGGTTCACGCCGGAGATATGGTCAAGGCTCATACTTTTTACATGCTTTATTCAATCTGTGCTTATGACACCGATTGCATACAGGATATCAAAGAACAAATACGGAGGAGAGGAGGCACTGGTATGAAAAAGAATTATCTTAAGACCCTGGTTTGCCTTGCAGCGATGGCAGGTGTGGTCGCAGCTTCAGCCGTTTCGACTTATGGTTGCTGGTTCTGGTCCTGCTATCAAAGGGAATGCCCGAAAGCACTTATTAGAGAAGACTGATCATATTACAGGAATCGAAGGGGGCTCACAGCCCCTTTTGGTTTTCGATTTCGATAGTCTGGATGAATGTGTTATCTTCAAATGTAGTTATATGCAGCATGTTTTTATATTTATCTATGATCTTTTTTGCTATTGCAAGTCCCATTCCTCTGTTTTCACCTTTTGTCGAATAACCGTCAAGATATATCTTGTGTATATCAGGAGCAGTCGTACAGCTGTTTGATACGGATATTTCGATGAATTTTTTACCCTCCCTGAGACTGATGCCTATCTCCTTTTCTCCCAGAGAGGCCTCTTCTATGGCATTATCCAAAAAAATACCCAATACTTCGCAAAGCTCAGATATTTTTATGCCGGGGATATCTTCGACCTCACCTATCACGGATAAGTCAACGGTTACTCCTTTCTCATATGCCAGGTTTATTTTTGAAGATAATATGCCAAATAAGCCTGCATTTTTGATGTCATAAATTTGTGTATTGGCATGCTGAGAGCAGTTATCTATCAGCTCGGATACATATTTTTTCAGTTCATTGGACTTGTTCATTTTGATCATTGAATCTATGACTATCAGATTATTGATCCAATCATGCCTGAATCTTCTCAATTCAAAAAGTGTCGAACGAAGCGACTCGTTATAAAATTTCTGCTGCTTCAGATCTTCCTCACGGATGACCTTTCTGAGTGTATTGAACCACATCAAAACAATAAAAACACAGTACGATATGCTGATAGAGGCAATGATGAAGTATGAAGGCATATTGGAATTTTTGGTATAAATGTGCATGGCGGAGGAGGCACCCAAGACAAGGACCGTACCAGCTGTCAGCGACAACAGTAACTTATCGCGGCTGATCATCTTGACAAAAATCCTTGCAGGATTGATCAGTATAAATATGATGAAAGCAACTATGTTTGCAAAGGCATTGCCAGCCAGCAACAGCAGTGGAGTGTTCTGTATCGTTTCCGCTGTCTGTCCCGGCATAAAAAGATTTACAGCGATAGGTATCAGGGCATTTCCTGCGGCAAGAGCTATTATGTAAATGGAGAAGGATAAAAAAGCAAGTATGAGTTTGGTTTTAAATAGTATCACTATTAAAGATATACTTATAACAAGCAATACCAGCGGCTTAATTGCTGCAGTACTCATTAGTGATGATACAAGGCCGTTCAGCAATCCGAACAATAATATAAATGAAATACTGTGGGAGGTTTTCAGTTTGAGGTCAAATATTGTACTAAAAAAATATATGATATATAAGGCCCCCAAAAATGCAAAAAAGGTATTAATCAGAATAGTGTAAAAGGTCATTGACAGAGCTCCTTTCATTGACCAGAGATATGGTCCCGAGCTGACCAAGCCTGCCCTGGTAACCATTTGTCAGTATAATGGTCCTGTTTTTTTTATCTATATATTTTATGAAATCCTTATTGACTATAGAGGATCTATGGCATTTTACGAATTTTTCGCTGTCCAGCTTCGAGGTGATGGAATCGAGACTGTCGTAGACCTCCAGTGCATTGTCGGATGAATATATGACAGTTTTCGTACCCTCTCTGTTAATATGGGAGATCGAGTCATATGAGATATAGTAAATACGCGACTTTGTCCTGACCTCAAGTATGCCCTTGTTTTTCTGCCTGGCTGAGATCTCTCTTTCAAGTTTGACTAGACATTTTTCGAGATTGCGGCCGACAGGCTTTATTATAAAGTGATATGCATTTACATCAAATGCCTGATGCATATACTCAAGCATACCCGTACAGAAGATGATCTCCGTGTTTATTTTCTCCTTCCGTAATAGTTTTGCTACATACAGTCCATTGATCTCAGACTGCAGATTGATATCAATGATGGATACATTGGCGGACTGCTCTCTTACTGCATTTATAAACTCCCTGTAGTCGGTCGTAGCTGTAACGATCCTCCCGCATATTCCGTTTTTGCTGAACCAGGATGGGATAAGCTGTTCGTATTCCTCAAGCATCCTGATATTATCATCAAGAATAGCAATGGATAGCATTTCAGAACCCCCTTCACACCACTTGGACGAGTATGGAACAGATATTTGTACAGGTATATTTACATAAGATGTATTATTAAATTTCAGTATACTATCGAACAATGTACTTGAAAAGGGACGTCAGACCTATAGATATAGGACTAATGTTTTATAAAACCCCTAAACAAGATTAATAATATTACAAATATAGCTAAAAGACAATAACATAATATCAGTGATCCGGAATAAAAAAAGACCTTCACATTTCTGTGAAGGTCTTTGGTGCGCCATCAGGGACTCGAACCCGGGACACCCTGATTAAGAGTCAGGTGCTCTACCAACTGAGCTAATGGCGCATATCCGGCTTGAGAGGCGTTCTCTCTCGAACCCTTTCATATTATAATAGCTGGCCGGGCTGTTGTCAACACAAAATTAAACTGATTTTAGGTAACATTTTCTGGAACAGGGATATGCCGATGAAAAAAAACTCGCATTAAGTCGGAATACAGAGGATTTATAAGGTTTCATGTAGAATAAATACCTGATGATATTTGAATAAAGTGATAAAACCGGCTCTCAAAGGTGGTACTTAAATGGGTTACAAGTTTGATATCGCACAGCTTGATAAGATCATCAAAAAAATAATACAGGCAATCAACAGCAGCAAATCCGAAATATATGAGATTGCAGAAAATTCCCGCAGAGAGTGTAAAAAGCTTGAGGATGAGCTGTGTTCTCTCAAGGATCAGGTAAAGCAGCTGATCAGTGAGGTCGAGGTGCTGGAGGTGGCATTGAAGGAAAGCAAGAGGAAACTCATGCTCATTAATAAAAACTTTTCCCATTATACACAGGAAGAGCTTAAGGATGCCTACGAAAAAGCCGATAACTTACGAGTAGAGCTGGCAGTGAAAAGAGAGATGGAGCAGTTTTTCATAAGACGGCGCAACGAACTGGAAATACGGATAAAGGATTCGATAAAAACAGTTCAAAGGGCCGATAATCTAATAACACAGGTAAGTGCGGCGCTTGGTTATATGACGGGTGATCTTCAGGAGGTGAGCCTGCAGCTCGAGGGCCTGCAGCATAAACAGCTTCTTGGCCTTAAAATAATAAAGGCTCAGGAAGAGGAACGGCAGCGGGTGGCAAGGGACATTCATGATGGTCCGGCGCAGCAGATGTCAAATGTGGTTCTTAAAGCAGAGATTTGTGAAAGAATGATAGATATAGATCTGGATAAGGCACGCGAGGAGTTAAGGAGCCTGAAAAAAATCGTAAGGGACAGCCTGCAGGATGTACGTAAGATCATATACGATCTGAGGCCGATGTCACTGGACGATTTGGGACTGGTACCTACTCTGCAGAGATATGTGCTCACATTCCAGGAGGAATCCGGGCTTTCCGTGTCCTTCCAGACAAAGGGAATGCAGCCTGAGATCAAAACCGTGATCTCGCTGACAGTATTCCGGATAGTGCAGGAAGCATTGAACAATGTCGTCAAGCATGCCAAGGCAATGAATGCGGCAATACATCTGGAGTTTATGCAAAAAAGCCTGAAACTGTATATTTTTGATGACGGCGCCGGCTTTGACACAGCAAGGCTGAAGGAGAGAAACGAAGATATATCCGGCGGGTTCGGCCTGGTCAGCATGAGGGAAAGAGTAGAGCTGCTGGACGGTGAGATGACAATCAGCTCCGAGCCGGGGAAGGGCACCCGGTTGAATATAATGATACCTTTTACACAAGAAGAGGGGGTTGAAAATGGGAAACAGGATTAGTGTGCTTATCGCCGACGATCATTCAATGCTCAGGCAGGGTCTGAAGCAGATCCTGGAGCTTGAAAGCGACATAGCGGTTATTGCTCAGGCCTCAAATGGCAGTGAAGCTATACAGCTGGCAAAGGAACACAGACCGGATGTGATCCTGATGGATATCAACATGCCCGGTACCAACGGCTTGCAGGCAATTAAGCAAATAAAGGATGACAAGCTTTCAAGCAGAATAATTGTCCTGACCATCCATGAAGACAGGGAATATCTTTTCAAAACGCTTCAAATGGGGGCCGAAGGTTATGTCCTGAAGGATGCGGAACCTAAGGTATTGATCGAGGCCATCCGCAATGTCCACTCAGGCAGGTCCTATATTCAGCCGAATATGACAATGGAACTTGTCAGGGAGTTCAACCGTGTCACACTGCACGAGAAGGATAAGCATGACGGAAACAATCTGACATCAAGGGAAATCGAGGTGCTGGAGCTTATTGCAGAGGGAATGATCAACAAGGAGATAGCAAAGACACTGTACATAAGTGAAAAAACCGTGAAGAACCATGTTTCCAATATATTCAGAAAGCTCAACGTTTCAGACAGGACCCAGGCAGCCATCTATGCGTTCAAGCACAATATCAAGAGCTGATAAAGCTTCTGACCCAGCCCCTAGTAATATAGTCCTAAATACAATAAGCCTTCCGGATACCATTATCCGGGGGGCTTTTTTAGGCCTAAATCATCATGAGAAAAGGGCCCTGCGGCGGATTTCACTGAAATGCCGGACAGTCTATAATAAAGGCAGATGATGACAAAAGGAACCGAACTGAAATAATCGTATTTTATGAAAGGTGGTAAACAAAATGAAGATGAGGGCATTGTTAACTTATTTGAAGGCAAGATTCGCCGGCACAAAGGGTCAGGGTATGGTGGAATACGGTCTGATCATTGGTATCGTCGCAGTTATACTTATTGCAGCATTAGCTGCTCTTGGCGGACCACTCCAGACACTTTTCGACAACATTGGTGACATAATATCGGGCAATACACCTCCTGTCAGCTGAGCTGACGGAGTATTGTGAGCATTTTGATTTTGTAAAAATCATTACTATAAAATTACCCTATCTGATTGCAGGTAGGGTAGTTTTATAACGCTTCATAAGAAATATTGCAGCCGGAGGAGCAGATCATGAGAATGAAAAAAAACAAAGGGCAGTCACTTGTTGAAACTGCACTCATACTGCCGGTACTGCTGCTGTTGCTGACAGGCATCATAGATTTTGGCCTGCTTTTCAACAGCTATTTGGTGGTCAGCAATGCATCACGTGAAGGCGCCAGACAAGCGGCAGTAGGGAAAACGGATACACAGATCAGGTCGGCAGCGGCCAATGCGGCAGCGTCACTTGATTCTGACAGACTTGAGATATTAATTACCCCTGGAGAGGCAGCCAGAAATACCGGCAATTCTGTAACTGTAACAGTCAGCTATGGTTACAGTATGATCACGCCGGTAATTGCTGCCTTTTTCCCTGATAATTTTGACATTGAGACAAGTACAACGATGCGGTGTGAATAATATCGGAGGTACATATGGAAAAGACAAATAAGAAGGTTATTGCAATTGCGATAATACTGTCGCTTATTACTGCAATACTGATCTATATTTATATATCGCGCAGCAGTAACGTTGTTGTGCCTGAGGTAGAGCATATGACGGTCTATGTAGCTGCCAGGACCATACCGGCCAGAACGAAAATACAATCATCAGATATTAAGAAGGTCGATATTACAAAGGAGCTTCTTAGTGCCAATGCAATTACAGATCCGGATGAAATCACAGGGAAATACACCCTCCAAAGCATAATGGAAGGCGAGCTGATCAGAGGGGAGAGGCTGGCAAATGAGGACAGCATTTATGCATCCTATATGGTTCCGGAAGGGACAAGGGCAATCAGTATGAATATCACAGAACAGACTAATGTATCGAATCTGGTCAGGCCCGGTGACTTTGTGGATATGGTCGTGAGCTTCCAGGAGGAAGAAGCTGCTGATGGATCCATTTATCCCCGTATAACAAAAATGATGCTGCAAAATGTGCAGGTACTTGCTCTTGGTCAGGATGTGATGCTGTCATCCGATAAACTGGAAGAGCCGCCGTTGACTGTCACGCTGGCGATCAAAACTGCAGACGTCGAAAAATTCGTGTTTGCGTCGGAATTCGGTATCGTCAGGCTGGCGCTCAGACCGGCGGGTGATGATTCAGGTGTGACCAGCCAGGGGATCCTGAGGTCTGACATGACCGGTTCCAAAGGCATATACCACAAGGCGCCTGAAGTGACGGAATGATAAATATCGCGATAGTGTACGTATAAAGGGAGGGACGCAGATGGAAAGAGTAAAGACAATAATTGTTGACGACTCAGCAGAAACCAGAAGCAATATAAAGCAGCTTTTGTCATTCGATAAAAGGATCGAAGTCATCGGCGAGGCTGAAAACGGAAAGGAAGCCATTGAACTGGCAAATGAAGCCAGACCCGACGTAGTGCTGATGGATATAAACATGCCGGGCATCGATGGCATCAAGGCAACTGAAGAGATCACAATGGATGTTCCCGAGACCATAGTAATAATAATGTCGGTGCAGGGTGAGACAGAATATGTCAGAAAGGCAATGACAGCCGGTGCCAGGGATTTCCTGTGCAAGCCGTTCACTCCTGATGAGCTGATCGTGACGATTTTGAATGCGTATGCCGCCGAATCCAAGAGGCGGGAAAAAATATCGGCCGGCGGGTACCAGGAAGAGATCCGCTCCAAGGTCATCACTGTATTCAGCACGAAGGGCGGTGTCGGCAAGACAACGATTGCATCGAATCTGGCGGTTTCGATAGCCAGGACGACTAAAAAGAAGGTGGCGCTTGTCGATCTGGACCTGCAGTTTGGCGATATTGCAATCATGCTGAACGTTTCGGTGAAGAATACGATAAGCGATCTTGTCAAGGAATTCAGTCAGCTGGACAGGGGCCTTCTGGAGGAATACCTTGTCACTCATTTCTCGGGGGTAAAGGTACTGCCTGCGCCTGTAAAGCCAGAGTACGCCGAATATATAACCGCAAGTCATGTGGAAAGGATAATAAATACGCTCAGAGAGTCGTATCATTACATAATTGTAGATTCCTCGGCCAATTTTCACGAATCCGTACTTACCTCCCTTGACATGTCGGACAGAATTTTATTGATTTCCACCCTTGATCTCCCGACTATAAAAAATATCAAAGCGGGGCTTGATGTAATGGAGACTCTCAGATATCCTTCCGAGAAGATCCATGTAGTGCTCAATAAGGCATCAGAGCAATACGGGATCAGATACAAGGACTTTGAAGGCACATTGCACAAGCCCATATGGTCATTTATCCCGGAAGACAGTCAGACAGTCGTCACTTCCGCAAATAAAGGCTTCCCGTTTGTAATGACACGGACTGAGACCAAGGTGGCAAAAGCGATAATGGATATCGGTGAAAAGCTGATAAGGGAGATGGAAGGCGACATAGGGAAAAAATCTCCGATCCGCAGGCTCTTTGGATAAGGCGGTTCGGTGGGTATAATGGTCAACAAATAGCTGGGAGGGCTGTGTCAGATGTCGTTGCTTGAAAGAATGCAGAAGGAAAAAGTGTTTGAGGGCCAGGAAACCGGAAATCAGAACAAATTACGCAAGTCTCCGGCCCCTAAGGAGGATCCCTTTGAGGATCTGAAAACACGTATTCATATAAAGATCATCGAGGAGATAAACTCCGGCACTTCAAAGGAGATCCGCACGGATGACGGCGAGGAGGAGCTGGAAAGGGAAATATCGGCTATTGTGGAGCATTTTCTTGAGGACGAGGGCACATTCATAACAAAGCTCGACAAGCAGAAGCTGATCACAGAAATAATTGACGAAACCATCGGCTTTGGGCCTATCAATCAGCTCATCCATGACCCGTCTGTCTCGGAGATAATGGTCAATGGGCCTGACAGCGTCTATGTTGAGAAAAAGGGAAGACTGATAAGATCCGATGTCAATTTCAAGGATGACCAGCATGTAATGAAGGTCATAGAAAAAATCGTGGCGCCGCTGGGAAGGCGAATCGACGAGAGTTCACCCATGGTCGATGCCAGACTTCCCAACGGATCCAGGGTAAATGCCATAATCCCGCCCCTTGCATTGAACGGACCTTCGATAACCATAAGAAAGTTCTCCGAAAAACCCTTCAGTGTCAGGGATCTGATCAACTTCGGCACCCTGTCCCCCGAGGTGGCTATGCTGCTGAAGGCCTGTGTTGAAGCCAGGCTCAATATCGTAGTTTCCGGCGGTACCGGAAGCGGAAAGACAACGACGCTGAATGTAATATCCTCATTTATTCCGGATGATGAGAGGATAGTCACGATAGAAGATGCTGCCGAACTGCAGCTGGCACAGGAGCATGTCGTCAGACTGGAAACGCGGCCGCCGAACATAGAGGGGAAAGGCGCGATTACCATACGTGATCTGGTCAGGAACTCATTGAGAATGAGGCCTGACCGAATCGTCGTCGGCGAGGTCAGGAGCGGAGAGGCTCTTGATATGCTGCAGGCCATGAACACCGGCCATGACGGCTCACTGACCACCGGCCATGCAAATTCGCCTAGAGATATGCTCTCAAGGCTCGAGACGATGGTGCTGATGGCGGGAATGGATCTGCCTGTAAAAGCAATACGCGAGCAAATAGCATCCGCCGTGGATCTGATAGTACAGCAGTCCAGGCTCAAGGACGGTTCCAGAAGGATCACGCATATCACCGAGATAACTGGTATGGAGGGCGAAATAATAACAATGCAGGATGTTTTTCTGTTCAAGCAGCAGGGGAGGGACGAGAAAGGGCGGATAACAGGGGCATTGGCACCCACCGGTATCAAGCCCAAATTTGCTGAGAAGCTGGCGGATGCGGGCATATCGCTTCCTCTGGATATTTTCATCAGATAGCGGCCGGGGCGACTGTTTTCAGGGGAGGGATCGAGTTGAAGGGAATCATCGTAGTATTGGGCTTCATATCTGCCATGCTGATTTTTTATCAGCTCGTCAGCATATTTGTCATTAAAAGCGATTATATGGCAAGGCTCAGAAGGTATACGCATGTTGAGGAAGCCCGGGGTGAACGCAGCAAGTCCAGGAAAAGAGAGAGCTCAGCAACAATAAGAGGCGCTCTTACCAAAGGAATAGGAAAGATCAGATTTCTTGACGGCTATAAAAAGAAGATGCAGATCGAACTGACCAGAGCACATCTGCTGTTGAAGGCGGAAGAATTTCTGGCATTCAATCTTATCATGTTTTGCATATTGTTCTTGCTGGTAATAATGACCAGAGGCGCGGGCATGTGGCCTTTAGCGCTTATTGCAGGTATTGGCGGCTGGTTTGTGCCCTCGTTCATCGTAAAAAACAGGATCAAAAAAAGGCTCAAGCTCCTGAACGAACAGCTCGGCGATGCCGTCACGATGATGTCGAATTCGCTGAAGGCCGGCTACAGCTTCTTCCAGGCAGTCGATATGGTGGCGCAGGAGATGTCCGGTCCCATTGCGGAGGAGTTTGGGATACTTCAAAAGGAGGTAAATCTGGGGCTGAATACTGAAAAAGCCCTCGAGAACCTGGTGGTAAGAGTGAAGAGCGAGGATCTTGAGCTCGTAGTGACTGCAGTAATGATCCAGAGACAGGTCGGAGGCAATCTGGCCGAGGTGCTCGACAAGATCACCGAAACGATACGCGACAGGGTCAAGATAAAGGGAGAGCTGAAGGCGATAACGGCACAGGGCAGGATATCAGGACTCGTCATTTCGTTGCTTCCGCTGATATTATGCCTGGTCATATATATGATCAATCCACAGCAGATGAGCCTGCTGTTCACCAGACCACTGGGTCTGCTGCTGGTCGGATTGGCTGTGATGATGGAGTTTACAGGAATAATACTCATACGCAGGATAGTGAGGATCGAAGTCTAGGAGGTGAGGCAGATGCCTGTTTTGATTTGTATAATGGCTTTTGTCAGCTGCTTTATGCTGGTTTATACATTTTTCTCATTTGTCAATAAAGATAAAAAATCGATTGCAGCAAGGCTTGAGGGCATTAAGAAGTCCAGACTGGAAAATGATAATGAAGAGTTGAACCAGCCTTTGTTGTCCAGAGTTATCCGGCCTATGCTTGATTATATGGGCAGGGTAATGATGAGGATCACGCCCGGTGAAATGATCTCATCTCTTGAAGGCAAAATATTAAAGGCGGGAAGCCCCGGAAATCTGACAGTCAAGGAATGGGTAAATATTCAGGCTGTGATCGTCTCAGTGCTTCCCGTGCTTACCCTTCTTGTTTTCAGGAAATCAGGCGTACAGGCCGGAACCATAATAATGTTCATTGCTGCCGAAGTCGCTGCGGGTTTTGTGCTTCCGGGCTTCATCCTGGGCAAGATGCTGACGGCAAGACAGAAGACAATATTAAACTCGCTCCCGGATGTGATAGATCTCATTACTGTAAGTGTCGAGGCCGGTTTGGGGTTCGATGGAGCATTGATGAAGGTGGTGGACAAAAAGCCAGGTCCGCTGGCCTCTGAGTTTGACAAGGTCCTGCAGGAAATAAAGGTGGGAAGGCAGAAGAAGGATGCATTGAGGGATATGTCTCAAAGGATCGATATACAGGACTTCACGGCATTTGTCGGTGCGATCATCCAGGCGGATCAGTTTGGAGTTGGAATTGCCAATGTACTGAGGATCCAGTCTGAGCAAATGAGACTCAGAAGGAAGCAGCGCGCTCAGGAACGTGCGATGAAGGTTCCCGTAAAGATGCTTATCCCGATGGTTGTCTTCATTTTCCCAACGCTTTTTGTCGTTCTGCTGGGGCCTGTAGTTATCAAATTGATCGAGCAGTTTACGTCAATGTGACTTTACGTGTAAAGTTATAAATAGATTGTAGATAGCTGAAGATAATAGTATAATGATATACAATATTTATGGCTAGTAATGTTATGCAATTATCGGAGGCTGTTTATGAAGGATTTTTTAAAGGATATCGAAAACCGTGTATTGATACATGACGGATCGAAGGGTTACATGCTGCAAAGGCTTGGACTAAAGGGCGGGGAATGCGGCGAACTGTGGAATCTGACCAACCAGGAGGCTGTCAGGGAGGTTTACAGGGCATATCTCGAAGCCGGTTCTGACGTTATCCAGACCAACACCTTTCCTGGGAACAGGGTCCATTTGAGCAAATACGGTCTTGGAGACAAGACATACGATATCAATTATTGGGGGGCGAAGCTGGCTAAGGAAGTGGCAGGAGACAGTGCTTATGTATGTGCTTCATTAGGTCCCACGGGAATCCTGTTCGAGCCTTCCGGCGAACTTTCCTTTCAAAAGGCATATGAGATATACTGTGAGCAAGTAAAGGCAGTGGCTGATGGCGGGGCTGACATCATCAATTTTGAGACCTTTACCGATCTTGCAGAGCTGCGTGCAGCATACCTTGCAGCCAGAGATACAACGGACCTGCCGGTGATATGCTCGCTTGCATTTGAGAACAACGGACGAACGCTGATGGGAACTGATCCCTTCACAGCAGTTGCTGTTCTGAAAGCTCTCGGTGTCGATATGGCAGGAACCAACTGCTCCTTCGGGCCAGAGCATATGGCGGGCATAGTTAAGAGCCTCCACGATGCAGGGTGCGGTTACCTCAGTGTTAAGCCGAATGCAGGACTTCCTGAGGTGACTGAAGATAAAGTGGTATACAAAGAAACGCCGGAGCATTTTGCCGAGCTGGCAGCAGCATTTATTGACAATGGAGCCAGACTAATTGGCGGCTGCTGCGGAACTACTCCTGAATATATTAAGGCGCTGAAGGAGAAGGTAGCAGGACTCGGACCGGTTTCTGCAGGCGAAAGACCTAAGGGAGTCATAACATCAAGCGTTAAGTACATTTACGCAGATAAGCTTGATACAGACAATGTTTTTAAACTGGATGCTTCTACAAATACAGAAATGCTTGAGGCTCTCAAAAAGAATGATATGACATGGGTGGAGGACACTGCACTGGATGTTGCAGCCGAAGGTTACGATGCAGTATATGTCAATATTGACGCAGCTTCTTCATCGGATGATTTGCTTTCAGTTGTTGTTGACAGACTGCAATGGTATATAAGAGAGCCTATTATCATAGAAACCAAAGCCGCTGCTGCACTTGAGAAGACACTCAGGATCTACAGGGGGGTAGCAGGGATAGTAATTGCATCTGATGCCGCCGGTAAGGCAGCGCTGGCAGCCGCTGCCGAAAAATACGGCAGCGTTGTTATATCAAACTATCTGTAGTATTGCGCATTTGAGATACTCGGTCTCAGGAGCAGGAAGGAGCACAGGATGGTCCTTGGCCTGGGAACGGTATTCTACGAGCCGTACCTTGCGCCGCGAGTCTATTCCGGCATTATATACGATATCCATGAACATTTCCGGGTCGATGTGATGAGAGCAGGAGCAGGTTATCAGAAAGCCTCCGCTCTCTATTATTTTCATTGCCCGGAGATTTATCTCCTTGTAGCCTCTGACGGCCCCATCCACGGAGGACCTGCTTTTAGTGAATGCCGGAGGGTCGAGTATTATTGTGTCGAAACGTTCGCCCCTGTCATCATATTCTCTAAGCCTGTCGAATACATTAGCGCTTTCAAATCTGCATATCTCTTCCAAACCGTTTAGCTTTGCGTTGGCTGAAGCTGTTTCCACTGCGTGGTCGGATATATCAAGACCAAGAACACTTTTTGCGCCATAGCTGCCTGCATGGAGAGAAAAAGAGCCTGTATGGCTGAAACAGTCCAATACCCTGGTGTCCTTTACAAAGGGTCTGATCGCTGCCCTGTTCTCCTTCTGATCAAGGAAATAGCCTGTTTTCTGACCCTCTGCCACATCCACGACAAAGCGGATCCCGTTCTCAGTCATTAATACATTTGTGTCGAAGCTGCCGCGAAGGAAGCCGGTTTTCTGCTCGAGTCCTTCCAGCTCACGCACCCTTATGTCATTGCGCTCATAGATCCCCGCCGGCTTTATTATGTCCATAAGTATATCGGCCAGCTGCTCCTTGTATCTTTCGATGCCAAGGGCTGAGGTCTGTAGAACAAGTATATCGGAGAACTTGTCCACGATGAGGGCGGGCAGGAAGTCGGATTCTGAGAATACCACCCTGCAGCTGTTTATATCAGCGACTTTTTTACGGTATTCCCAGGCAGCAGCTATCCTTTTATAGAAAAAATCACTGTTTATCTCTTCGTGCTCATATGTCAGTATACGCAAGGTGATCTGGGAGCCGGGGTTGTAAAAAGCCCTTGCCAGGAAGGTGTTCCTGCTGCTGTATACATCAACTATGTCACCGGGTACTGCGTCCGGATCAGTGTCAGCGATATCACTTCTGTAAACCCATGGATGTCCATATTCCACCCTTTTTTCCTTACCCTTTACCAATGTCACCTTAGCCATATTATTCGATCCAGTATGATACGCTGCTGATCACAGCATATACTGCCCCTTCCATATTCTCTTCCTACAATCATAGTATACGTTGTTTGTTTTTTCAATATTTGTATTGGTCAATAAGCTTTTTAACAACATATAAAAGTTGATACCTTGATATGCGAGTGGTAGAATAATAGGTGATATATACATGGAAACTGCCTGAAGGGTTACGCACCCGGGTGGATGCGAAATAGGCCCGAGACCTATCGATTTACATTTGAAGGCGCTCAAAAGCATGGGCGCCAGAATACAGGACGCGCAGAGAGGGTTCATAAACTGTGAGGCTGAGAGGCTGAAGGGGTGTGATATCCAGCTTGATTATCCAAGCGTCGGCGCGACAGAGAACATTATGCTGGCCTCGGTATTTGCCGAAGGAGAGACAGTCATAAGAAATGCCGCCAAGGAGCCTGAGATCATTGACCTGCAGAACTATCTTCAATCGACCGGCGTCCATGTTTCGGGAGCCGGAACGAGTATCGTCAGGATCACGGGAGGGGAACACAGGCTTAGGAATGCGGAACATACGATCATTACAGACCGCATCGTTACGGGTACATATATGGCGGCGGCAGGCATAACGGGCGGAGAACTGCTTTTGAGAAATGTAATACCGGAGCATATGAGCTCGATTATTTCCCTGCTGAGGGAAAGCGGCTGCAGGATCGTTGCAAAGGGGAGTACAATGCTTGTCGTCGGACCGGCCAGGCTGCGTGCTCTCGATATCGTGCGTACTCTGCCATACCCGGGTTTTCCTACGGATATGCAGGCCCAGCTTGTGGCTATGTTGACAATGGCCAGGGGAACAAGCATAATAGTGGAGACCGTATTTGAAAACAGGTACAAGCATGTTGACGAATTGCTGAGAATGGGCGCGAACATAAAGCTTGAGGGCCGTATTGCAGTTATCAGGGGAGTAAAAAAGCTTATCGGCGCCAACGTTTACGCAAGGGATCTCAGGGGAGGAGCAGCATTGGTGCTGGCAGGCCTCGCCGCCGAGGGAGAAACAGTGATATCAGACATCAAGCATATCGACAGGGGCTATGAAAGCATAGAAGATAAACTGAGACTGGTCGGTGCTTCGATCCAGCGCGTAGAGTGATATATCAGCTGCTGACCTGACTAAAACCTGATATTACCGGGCAATCAGGGGGAAACGGATGAAATTGCGCAGGATAAACACTGTGCAGTTACCTGCACATGTGGTCAACAAAAGAAAAAGAAGTCGGCAAAGGATACTCAGGACGATAAAGTTTACACTGGTGACGGCATTGTTTGCAATTACCATTGTATATGCTTCGCTGTCACCTTTTTTTAATATAAAGGAGATCACATCAGATGGCACTGCCCATTATGATGGAGAGGTCCTGGCTGCCGCCTCCGGTGTCAGAACAGGCCGCAACGGGTTCAGGCAGATGTTTGGGAGCAGTACGTTTTCCGGAATATTCCGGATAGGCGATGCCGAACGGAATATTGCAAAAAAATGCCCCTATGTCAAACAGGCAAAGGTCAGATATCTGATCCCTTCGACCATATATATCGAGGCTACAGAACGTGAGCCTGCGGCGGTACTTGATATGAAAGGGACCAGGCTGCTTATTGACAGGGAAGGATATCTGCTTGAGATAGAACCTGAAAATGACAGCACAAAGCTGCCTGTAATAAGGACGAACCAGCTGAAATATGCAGATCCGGGCAGCAAATTGGACATACCGGATGAAATGCTCTTATCAGCATTCAAAGTATTTGATACAATTAAGGAAGTTGACAGTGTGAATGAGGACAAGCTGATAGATGAAATAGATTATGTGGACGCAACTGATCCTTTTAACATATGCGTTTCCGTTGAATCGCGGATAACGGTCAATTTTGGCAAGGCGGAGGATCTGCATTACAAGATCAATGCTGCGATAAGCATAATAAGAAAGAATATCAAGAAAACAGAAAGAGGGACACTGAATTTTTCGACTGATTCGGATCCGGTGTTCACTCCGGAATATGGAGGGTAGAAATCGATGCTTCCAATCCTGGGAATGATAATCGGTATATTGATAGGAGTATTTCTGATCCCCATCAATATCCCGCAGCAGTATTCCATATATCTGGCAGTAGCCATACTCGCTGCGCTTGACTCCGTATTCGGAGGAGTTGCATCTACGATGCAGGGAAAATTCAACATGAAGATATTCATATCTGGATTCTTTGGAAATGCTATCCTTGCTGCAATACTTGCTTATATTGGCGATCAGATGGGTTTGCAGCTTTATCTTGCAGCAATTTTCGCATTTGGCAACAGAATTTTTCTAAATTTCGCAGTAATTCGCAGATATATGTTGAATAAGTCAAATAAAAAAGATAATATATAGTCAGTAGGGGGTCGCTTCCGTGAGTAATTTGATTATTTGTATTGACATAGGAACATCCAAGGTCAGTACTCTTATAGGAAAAGTGAATAAGTATTCACAGATTGAGATAGCAGGCAGAGGCATGGCTTCATGCAGCGGTCTGAAAAAGGGCGTGATCGTCGACATAGACAGTACCGCCGAAAGTATCAAAAAGGCTGTGGAGGAAGCTGAAGCCGATGCAAATATGAAGGTCGCTTCAGCTTATGTCAACATTCACGGAATGCATGTCAATATTATCAATAACAAAAGCTACCTGAATATCAATGGCAGGGAAATAACCGGCAGCGATATCCAGAGTATCCTTGGCGATGTTAGAGACATTGAGTACCCTGAGGACAGACAGCTCATTGATGTCATACCCAGACAGTACATAATTGACGGATATGACGAGATAACAGACCCCATTGGCATGGTAGGCGCCAAGCTCGAGGTGGATGCCGACATACTGGTGGGAAAGATAACCTCTGTTCAGAACATTATCAAAAGTATGGAGAGGGCTGGCGTCAGGATAGACGGAATAGTGGCAGAGGCATTTGCCACAGGCGAGATATGCCTGACTGCCGATGAGAAGGATATCGGTGTGGTACTGCTTGATGTGGGCGGCAGCGTTACCGATGTTTCGGTGTATCAGGGCAAGCGGCTTGTATTCTATGACACGATCCCTGTCGGCGGGGACCATGTTACCAACGATATAGCAATCGGACTGAGAATATCGAATATTGAAGCCGAGAAAGTAAAACGGCAGTTTGAACTGGCTTTGACTTCTCTTATAAAGAACGATCAGGAGATTTCAGTTCTGGATACAAACGAAAATAAAAAGAAAAATGTGAAGGTTTCGGAAGTAGTCGAGATAATCGAGGCAAGAGTCTACGAAATATTCTCGCTTTGCAGGAACCTTCTTGTGAAGGCCGGCATCACCATACCCGATGAAGGGAATGTAGTAATGACCGGAGCTGGTATTTCATATGTTGACGGCTGCAAGCAGCTGGCCCAGGAAGTATTCCAGATCCCTGTCAGGGTAGTGCAGGCCGGACAGGTGCAGGGTGTCTCCAAGCCCGAATTTGTTGCCGCTGCGGGCATGATAAGATACGTGGCGAGTGTCAAGAAGGGCGGAAGCGCGGCCAGTGAAGTCAAACTGAAGAAGACTTCGGCTGTTCAGCGGAAGATAACGATATTTGATAAAATAATTAATTTTATAAAGGAAATTTTTTAACAAATTAGCGATTTATATCGAACTTTTTGTTAAATCTAATATTGCTTTAATCAACGGAATAATATATTATTTAAGTGATGCCAAACCAATGACAAAGGGGGATTCAATTTGCTGGAGTTTGATATTGATATGGAACAATTTGCCCAGATTAAGGTCATAGGTGTCGGTGGCGGAGGCAATAATGCCGTCAACAGGATGATATCAGCAGGACTTCGCGGTGTTGAGTTCATAGCAATTAATACAGATAAACAAGCGCTCTTTCTTTCCAAAGCAAATACAAAGATCCAGATAGGGGACAAGCTGACAAAAGGGCTTGGAGCCGGAGCAAATCCTGAGATCGGTGAAAAAGCGGCCGATGAAAGCAAGGATGAGATCGCCCAGGCAGTCAAGGGCGCTGATATGGTCTTTGTTACTGCGGGTATGGGAGGCGGTACCGGTACCGGTGCTGCTCCGATAGTAGCGCAGATAGCGAAAGAAATGGGTATCCTTACGGTGGGCGTGGTCACAAAGCCGTTCATGTTTGAAGGCCGTAAGAGGATGCAGTATGCGGAGCAGGGTATCGAAAAGCTCAAGAGCGTGGTCGACACACTGGTTACCATACCAAATGACAGGCTGCTTCAGGTGGCTGAGAAAAAGACATCGATAATAGATGCGTTCAGAATGGCCGACGATGTACTTCGTCAGGGTGTTCAGGGCATATCCGACCTGATTGCTGTACCGGGTCTCATAAATCTTGACTTTGCCGATGTAAAGACCATAATGCTCAATACCGGACTTGCTCATATGGGTATAGGAAGGGCTTCCGGCGACGGAAGGGCGGAGGAAGCCGCAAAGCAGGCGATACAGAGCCCGCTGCTGGAAACCTCCATCGAAGGAGCAAGAGGCGTGCTGCTCAACATCACAGGCGGCGCAGACCTGGGACTTTTCGAAGTCAATATGGCTGCAGAGCTTGTTCAGAAGTCGGCTGATCCGGATGCCAACATCATCGTGGGTGCAGTGATAGATGAAAATCTGAAGGATGAGATACTCATCACAGTCATTGCTACAGGCTTTGAAAAGGGGACCGTGCTCAAGAAGATAGAGAAGGTCGTGGAGAAACCGACTGCCGCTAGACAGGAACAGGCGCCCGCAGTTAAGCGCCACACCGCAGGAGAGGTTTCAGATGACGAACTTGAAATACCTACCTTCCTGAGAAAGAACAGATTCAAATAGCATTTACCGATTAATATTTGCACATCAGACCCCGGGATATGATCCCGGGGTTTTTATCTGCGTAAAAACCCTAAATTCTACAGTGTCAAATGACACAATAATCATCGCTGAATAACTATAATTATTATATTGTCAAACATAAAACAACTGGAATAAGAATATATGTAAAATAGGGGATGTCTGCAATACAGCCGGGTGAGGTAAACAGTGGAGATCTATCTGGATATTGTTATCCTTGAGAATATTGTTATCAATTACCTTATACTTATGGTCACAGCCAGGTTCTCAAAGAATAGAGCCAGCAGTCTGAGGCTTTTTCTCGGATCCCTCCTTGGCACGGCGTACCTTGTCCTGATGATCCTGCTGCCCGATATGAAAGTGTACACTACAGTTTTGTCCAAGGTGCTCCTCTCAGTCGGGATGGTTGCGATCACCTTCAACTTCGGAAAGCCGAAGGTCTTCCTTAAAACACTGGCATTGTTTTATGCTTCCACCTTCCTGTTTGCCGGAGCCTGCTTCGCGCTGATGTTTTTCAAACGGGACTGGGGCATCATGCGCAACGGAGTAATCATGACACCGGTGTCCATGCTTGATGCCACATGGGCTGAGCTGCTGCTTGCCGTGGCCGTGACACTCATTATTCTGCGGATAGTATGGGATGCCATACAAAGCAGGTTTCTCAAGGAAAAGCTCCTTGTGAGGATCAGCATTGCCTTCGACCAAAAGACTATCGAGGTGCCGGCACTGGTCGATACAGGCAATTCACTGCATGATCCCTTGTCAAACATGCCTGTTGTAGTAGTTGAATTCACCGCCATAAAGGATCTGCTGCCTGACGATATCCGGAACATATTCGAACAGGATACGGAAAACGATCTCAACCGTGTCACGGCAACGATATCCTGCTCGAACTGGTTCTCCAGATTTCGTCTTATCCCGTTCACATCACTTGGAAAGGAGAATGGTATGCTCATAGGCTTCAGACCGGATTATATCGAGATCGGAGAGGAAGACGGCCGAAAGGGGATCCATGACGTGATAGTAGGCATCTACAACAAGGCTTTATCCAGGAACGAACAGTACAGGGCGCTTATGAACCCTGAACTCATGTAAATATTACAGCGAAAGGAGATCACAGATGGGTATATTCAACAGAATCAGGCTGATACTCAGGGTCAGATACCTGGACCTGCTCAGTAAAATCGGGAAGAAGCAGAGTTTCACGGTACATTATATAGGAGGGAGCGAAGCGCTGCCGCCCCCGCTGACCCTGGACGAGGAGGCTTATCTGCTTGCGAAGCTCGAAGACAAGGATATCGGGGTCAAAAGCGTGCTGATAGAACGCAATCTGAGATTGGTCGTATATATTGCCAGAAAGTTCGAAAATACGGGCGTCGGAGTGGAGGATCTGGTGTCCATAGGCACGATAGGCCTGATCAAGGCAATAAACACCTTTAATCCGACAAAGAATATAAAGCTTGCCACATATGCATCAAGGTGCATTGAAAATGAAATACTCATGTATCTGAGGAGGAATAACAAAATAAAGACTGAAATATCAATCGACGAGCCTCTTAATGTGGACTGGGACGGAAATGAGCTGCTGCTGTCGGATATTCTAGGGACCGAAAACGACATCATCTACAGGAGCCTTGAGGATGAAATCGACAGAGAGCTTCTGAATACTGCAATGAAAAAGCTCTCGATAAGGGAGAAAAAAATAATGGAATTGAGATTCGGACTTTCAAACGGCGTGGAAAAGACGCAGAAGGAAGTCGCCGATATGCTTGGCATTTCTCAATCCTATATATCAAGGCTTGAAAAAAGGATAATCAGCCGTCTCAAAAAGGAGATCAACAGGATGGTCTGAAACCATCAAAGCCGCTGTTGTCAAGGCCTTCGACAAATATTTTTATCGGCGGGCCACAGTATAAAAACAGCCTCCGGGGCAATAATGTTACTATACGATGCACCTGGAGGTTTTTATATGCTGATCAACAAAGTGGAAATATGCGGAGTCAATACTTCCAAACTGCCGGTTCTGTCAAACGAGCAAAAGAAGGTGCTGTTTGAAAGGATGCATAATGGAGATGCCTCTGCCAGGGAAGAGTTCATAAATGGAAATCTCAGGCTCGTACTCAGTGTTATCCAGCGGTTCAATAACAGGGGAGAATACGTGGATGATCTTTTCCAGGTTGGCTGTATCGGTCTGATAAAGGCTATCGACAATTTTGATGTCACACAGAACGTGAAGTTTTCCACCTATGCAGTGCCCATGATCATAGGCGAGATCAGGAGATATCTCAGGGACAATAATTCAATAAGGGTGAGCAGGTCTCTGAGGGACATAGCATACAAGGCGTTACAGGCAAAGGAGAGATTGACCAGCAGAAATTCAAAGGAGCCTACCATATCGGAAATTGCACAGGAGCTGCAATTACCAAAGGAAGATGTGGTCTTTGCCCTTGATGCGATACAGGACCCGATATCGCTCTTCGAATCGGTATATCATGATGGCGGAGATGCAATATATGTGATGGATCAGGTGAAGGACGAAAAGAATATAGATGAAAACTGGCTGGAGGGAATTTCACTGAAGGAAGCCATGCGAAAGCTGAACGACAGGGAGAAGCTGATACTGAACCTCCGGTTCTTCGAGGGAAGGACACAAATGGAGGTGGCAGACGAGATCGGGATCTCACAGGCACAGGTCTCCAGACTTGAGAAAACAGCGCTCATGCATATGAAGAAGCATATTTGAGCCGTGGCGGGCGGCTGACAGCTGACAGCAGCGATACAATCAACCAGTTTAAGGACACCGAAAGGTGTTTTTTTGTTAGATATAACAGCGCCTGCCATCATATATTTAAGTAGGAGTGTATGTTTCGGATGAGTGGCGGGGATGTAATGAATCGTTCATCTGACTTCAAACAAAAAGAAGTCATCAATGTGACAGACGGCAGGCGGCTCGGCTTCGTATCGGACGTGGAGATCGACCTGGAGCAGGGAAAGATCGAAGCCATAGTACTGCCCGGCGTAGCCAGGCTATTTGGCCTTTTGGGCAAGGACAGCGAATTTGTGATACCATGGGAGAAGATAGTGAAAATAGGAGAGGACATTATCCTCGTAGACCTTGACGAGCGCTTTATAAGAAGATATTTTGACTGAGAAGAATTTCCTAAAGGATTTTACAAATTCTCCCGATACAATTATGGAGCAGTACAAAAGATAAACTATACGGCCCAATGCCGTACGGGAGGGTATGCAATGAAATGTCCATATTGCGGGTATATCGAGGATAAGGTGATAGACTCAAGGCCTACTGAGGAAAATGCGGCGATCAGAAGGCGCAGGGAATGCTCAAAATGCCTTAAGAGGTTCACCACCTATGAAAAAGTCGAAAGTGTTCCGCTGATGGTGGTCAAAAAGGACAAGACACGTCAGATATTCGACCGCCAGAAGCTGCTCAACGGACTTCTTCGGGCCTGTGAAAAAAGGCCGGTCTCCATTGACGAGCTTGAAAGGCTGGTAGACAATATAGAGACTCAGATACTCAACTCGCTGAAACGTGAGATAACCACACAGGAAATAGGTGAAATGGTCATGGCCAAGCTCAAGGATCTGGATGAGGTGGCATATGTCAGATTCGCTTCAGTATACAGGCAGTTCAGAGATATCAACACCTTCATGGAGGAGCTCCGCAAGCTCCTGAAGGAAAAATAGGAAAACTTAACGGGGTGGGGGGGGGATTAATTAATATTTTATTTTTTTTTTATATATTTTTTTTTT
>JAEYRV010000062.1 GCA_023435305.1 Bacillota bacterium | reverse complement strand
CCGGCGTGGTCCGGTTCTGAATGATTGATCACGATCGCATCGATATTACCAAGGCCGACTTCTTTGTCAAGCGCCCTTACAAATTCCTCCTTGTACGGATACCAGACAGTATCGACCAGAACGGTTTTTTTATCTTTTATAAGATATGAATTATAGCTGGACCCTCTGTGCGTCGATAGCTCATGCCCGTGAAAATGACGCAATTCCCAATCCTTTATGCCGCACCAGTATATATTCTTCTTTATCTCTATCATTGCCTTATCTCCTCCGAATCTTCAAATAATATACAACCCTATTATTACCCGCCGAGCCCTCTCATAAAACAAAAAGAACCGCCTTATTTTCATAAAGCGGTCCTCTCAAGGTCTTAATTATTCGATTATACCTGTAACAGTTCCGGAACCAACAGTTCTGCCGCCTTCACGGATAGCGAACCTGAGTCCCTCTTCCATAGCGATAGGAGTGATGAGCTTGATAACCATTTCGATATGGTCACCAGGCATGCACATCTCAATACCTGCAGGAAGTTCAGCAACACCGGTAACGTCGGTAGTTCTGAAATAGAACTGGGGTCTGTAGCCATTGAAGAAAGGAGTGTGTCTTCCGCCTTCTTCCTTGGTCAGAACGTAAACCTGGCTCTTGAAATGAGTGTGGGGCTTGATGGATCCGGGTTTAGCCAGAACCTGTCCTCTTTCAACTTCATTTCTCTGGATACCTCTGAGCAGGCAGCCGATGTTGTCGCCGGCAACAGCCTGATCAAGGAGCTTCCTGAACATTTCAACACCGGTTACGACGGTCTTTCTCGGAGCGTCCATCAAACCAACTATTTCAACTTCTTCTCCAACCTTTACCATACCTCTTTCAACTCTGCCCGTAGCAACTGTACCACGGCCGGTGATTGAGAAAACGTCCTCGACAGGCATAATGAAAGGCTTGTCAGTCGGTCTTTCAGGTGAAGGAATATAGCTGTCGACTTCTTTCATGAGGGCGATAATCGGCTGATATTCAGGAGCACTGGGATCAGTGGAGGTGCTTTCGAGAGCAACCAGAGCGGATCCTCTTACTATCGGAATATTGTCACCGTCGAATTCATAGGAGCTGAGGAGTTCCCTGAGTTCCATTTCAACGAGCTCGATGAGTTCTTCGTCATCAACCATGTCGCATTTGTTAAGGAATACTACGATGTAAGGAACGCCAACCTGACGGGCAAGGAGTATGTGCTCCCTGGTCTGGGGCATCGGGCCGTCTGCTGCGGAAACAACGAGGATAGCGCCGTCCATCTGAGCAGCACCGGTGATCATGTTCTTGACATAGTCAGCATGGCCGGGGCAGTCAACGTGAGCATAATGCCTGTTGTCTGTTTCATATTCAACGTGTGCAGTAGAGATCGTGATTCCTCTTGCTTTTTCTTCAGGAGCCTTGTCGATCTGATCGTACGCGGTATAATTAGCCTTTCCCGAGAATCCCAATACCTTTGTTATAGCTGCTGTCAATGAAGTCTTGCCGTGGTCAACGTGACCGATAGTTCCAATGTTAACGTGGGGTTTTGTTCTTTCAAATTTGGCCTTACCCATTTTAAAATTCTCCTCCCTTGTTCAGTTGAACACTGAATGATTTATTGATAATTTTTATTTTCATATGCTGCAAAATGTATCAAACTTGTTTGATGTAATCCTGCAGCATATTGACCGCTCTTATTTGAGCACTGCTTCCTGTATGCTCCTGGGGACCTCTTCGTAGTGGCTGAACTGCATTGTGAACACGCCTCTGCCCTGTGTCCTTGAACGGAGCTCTGTGGCATATCCGAACATGTTCGCAAGCGGCACGTGTGAAGTGATCACCTGTGCGCCTGATCTGTTCTCCATACCCTCGATACGTCCGCGGCGTGAATTGAGATCACCTATAACGTCACCCATGTACGTTTCAGGTACAACGACGTCAACTCTCATTATAGGCTCAAGCAATACCGGATCTGCTTTGCGGCAGCCTTCCTTGAAGGCCATCGAACCGGCTATCTTGAATGCCATTTCGGATGAGTCGACCTCGTGATACGATCCGTCTACGAGAGTAACCTTGATGTCAAGAACCTGGTAACCGCCCAGTATACCATTCTGCATGGCATCCTGTATACCTTCGTCGATCGGAGAGATGTACTCCTTGGGAACAACACCTCCGACGATCTTATTGACAAATGTATAACCGCTTCCCGGTTCCTGGGGTTCCAACTCAATTACGCAATGACCATACTGGCCTCTGCCGCCTGACTGCCTTACAAATTTACCTTCAGCCTTGACGGCTTTCCTGATGGTTTCCTTGTATGCAACCTGGGGCTGGCCAATGTTTGCTTCAACCTTGAATTCCCTCATCATTCTGTCAACGATGATTTCAAGATGCAGCTCTCCCATACCGGAAATTATTGTTTGCCCTGTTTCCGGATCTGTATGAGCCTTGAAAGTCGGGTCTTCCTCTGAAAGCTTTGCAAGAGCGGCGGACATTTTATCCTGTCCTGCCTTGGTCTTGGGTTCTACTGCTATATGAATAACAGGTTCCGGGAATTCCATGGATTCAAGTATGATCGGAGAATCCTCGCTGCAGAGCGTATCGCCTGTGGTTGTATCCTTCAGGCCCACTATTGCCGCTATATCTCCCGAGTATACAGTATCTATGTCCTCCCTGTGATTGGCATGCATCTGAAGAAGCCTGCCCACCCTTTCCCTCTTGTTCTTTGTAGAATTCAATACATATGACCCTGAACTCAACTTTCCTGAATAAACTCTGAAAAAGCAGAGCTTTCCGACAAAGGGATCAGCCATGATCTTGAAAGCCAGCGCAGAGAACGGTCCATTGTCATCTGCAGGTCTTTCCAGTTCTGTCTCTTCATCCGGAGAAACTCCTCTGATCGCAGGTACATCCAACGGAGAAGGCATGTAGTCAATTACTGCATCAAGCAGCTGTTGAACGCCTTTGTTCCTGTAGGACGAACCGCATGCTACCGGTATCATATCAACGGCAATAGTTGCCTTTCTGATACCCGCACGTATTTCATCCACGGTCAGCTCTTCGCCTTCGAGGTATTTATTCATCAAGTTCTCATCTTGTTCAGCAACAGCTTCGATTAAAATGTTACGATATTTTTCAACGATATCAACCATATCTTCCGGTATTGGTTCTTCGTCCAATACCGTTCCAAGGTCATCAGTGTAGTATATGGCCTTCAATGTCACCAAGTCGACTATGCCTTTGTAGCTATCTTCCTTGCCGATAGGTAACTGAATTGGAACAGCGTTTGCCTTGAGCCTGTCCTTCATCATCTGGACGCAATTAAAAAAGTCCGCGCCCATAATATCCATTTTATTGACATATGCAATACGGGGAACGTTGTACTTGTCCGCCTGTCTCCAAACGGTTTCAGACTGAGGTTCCACCCCGCCCTTTGCACAAAAAAGTGTTACCGAACCATCGAGAACTCTCAGAGATCTTTCAACCTCTACCGTGAAGTCAACGTGCCCCGGCGTATCTATGATGTTGATCCTGGTACCCTTCCACTGAGCTGTAGTTGCAGCAGAGGTTATTGTGATGCCTCTTTCCTGCTCCTGCTCCATCCAGTCCATTGTTGCCGCGCCTTCATGAGTTTCTCCCATTCTATGCAGCTTACCTGTATAAAACAGAATACGCTCTGTCGTAGTTGTCTTACCAGCATCTATATGAGCCATTATACCAATGTTTCTGGTATTTTCCAAACTGTATTGCCTAGGCATGATTGCCTCCTTTCTTCCTCGATAAGTTCTATTTCTTTTGAATGTCTGTAATTACTGTATTAAATAACTTCCGCAAATTTCAGCGCTTTATACTGCAGCCTGTGATGTAAGGCGGCAATTACCAGCGATAGTGAGCGAAAGCCCTGTTTGCTTCTGCCATCTTGTGGGTGTCTTCTTTTTTCTTATAAGCTCCGCCCGCATTATTGACAGCGTCAAGAATCTCACCGGCCAGTCTTTCCTTCATTGTCTTTTCGCCTCTGGCGCGTGAATAGTTTGTCAACCATCTCAGTCCCAGAGCCTGCCTTCTTTCAGGCCTGACTTCCATAGGAACCTGGTAGGTTGCACCGCCGACTCTTCTGGCTTTGACTTCCAGCACAGGCATGATATTGTTCATTGCCTGCTCAAACACTTCAAGTGGATCCTTTCCTGTCTTTTCCTTTATAATGTCAAATGCATCGTAACAAATTTTCTGTGCAACACCTTTTTTGCCGTCAAGCATAATGTTGTTGATCAGTTTTGACAAGACCTTGTCATTATATATCGGATCAGGCAGAACATCCCTTTTAGGCGTATGTCCTTTTCTTGGCACTTTACTTCCCTCCTTTTAGTAATGATAGGGGCCATCCAACTCCCCTTCGAATGTTTACGAGGTACTCGGAACCCGTAGGTCCTCGTCAGTGCGTCAGTACATGTAATATATAAATCAAACAATATATAATCAATTTGTTTTTATCTATTCAACATACCTTGCACTCTTTTACTGCCTTGTCAGACGCATTACTTCTTGGCTGCGCCTGCCTTCGGCCTCTTTGCTCCATACTTGGAACGAGCCTGCATCCTCTTGGCTACACCAGCTGTATCAAGCGTACCTCTTATAATGTGGTACCTGACACCAGGGAGATCCTTGACCCTGCCGCCCCTGATAAGAACAACGCTGTGCTCCTGAAGATTGTGGCCTATTCCCGGGATGTAAGCACTGACTTCGATTCCGTTTGTCAAACGCACCCTTGCAACCTTTCTCAAAGCTGAGTTAGGCTTCTTCGGTGTCTGCGTCCTTACGACGGTGCAAACTCCCCTCTTTTGCGGAGAATTGGTTTCAACGGGCTTCTTTCTCAGCGAGTTGAATCCTCTTTGCAGAGCCGGAGCAGTAGATTTGTACTCAACTGCTTCTCTTCCCTTTCTGACCATCTGATTAAATGTTGGCAATTTTACACCTCCCCTCGAGTTTTAGATATATATATCAATCTTTGATATATCGCAGTTTACCTCTTACCTTAATATGCAAACTGTAGATGCGCCTACCTCGATGCCTACAGCTTTGCCAAGCTGCTTCATCGTATCTACATACACTATCTCGATTGCATTGGTCAGGCACAGCTCCCTAAGATTACCGGTTATTTTCTCGTCAGCATCCTTTGCAATGAAAACCTTAACGGCGGTCTTATTCTCTACCGCTTTAAGAGTCTGCTTTATACCTATTGCCTTATTGCTGCCCTTTAAAATCTCCAGCACTTGTTGAGCACCCTTCCCCTCTGCTGAATTTACGCATTTTGCCTTGAATACCTGCAAATCTTACCAAATGGGCATAATACACCCTGAATTCGCACTGAAATATTCTATCACCGCCATGCGATGTTGTCAAGATAAACAACATAAGCCATAACGTGTTAAGACCGATGGTACCATTTATTCCGGCTGTGTTTCCAAGCACTTACTGCAGCAATACTCTTCTACAAATAAATAGGTTTGAAGTAAGCGGTCATGTCTCACGGGTATTGCAGTTCCCTCAACGCTACTGTCAACTCTGTAGAAGGGCTTCGAAGCGGGAAACACAGCCTCCACAAACGGTACCATCGGTCTGTCTTAGTTACTACTTGGTTACTACTCAGTTACAGTACTGATATTTATATCCTTGTATCTGCTCATTCCGGTACCTGCTGGTATGAGCTTTCCTATTATTACGTTTTCCTTGAGTCCTACCAGCGGATCGACCTTGCCCTTTATTGCGGCTTCGGTCAATACTCTTGTGGTCTCCTGGAAAGACGCTGCCGACAGGAAGGATTCCGTAGCAAGCGATGCCTTGGTTATACCAAGCAGAGTGCGCTTTCCGGTCGCAGGCCTGAGCTCTTCGGCTGTGACCCTTGCGTTTTCGGCTTCAAAGTCGAACATGTCGACCAGACCGCCCGGCAGCATGTTGGTATCGCCGGCGTCATCCACCTTGACCTTCCTGAGCATCTGTCTGATTATTACCTCGATATGCTTGTCGTTGATATCAACGCCCTGCAGCCTGTAAACTCTCTGTACCTCCTGGAGCAGGTACTGCTGAACACCCTTGATGCCCTTGATCTTCAATATATCATGAGGATTGACAGAACCTTCGGTGATCTCATCACCGGCTTCAATGACATCGCCGTCCGATACCTTGATCCTGGAGCCGTATGTGATCTGGTACGAACGCGCGTCTCCATCCTCAGCTGTTACGATGACTTCTCTCTTCTTCTTGGTATCGTTTATCTTTACCGTACCTGGAATTTCTGATATAACTGCAAGTCCCTTCGGCTTTCTGGCTTCAAAAAGCTCCTCGACACGGGGGAGACCCTGTGTTATATCGTCACCGGCAACACCGCCCGTATGGAAGGTTCTCATTGTAAGCTGTGTACCGGGCTCGCCTATGGACTGTGCCGCTACTATACCAACAGCCTCACCTACATTTACATCTTCATTCGTGGCAAGATTGGCTCCATAACACTTTGCACATACTCCGTATTCGGAATGGCAGGTCAGCATCGATCTGATCTTTGCCTTTTTAAGCCCCGCATTGACTACCCTGTCGGCATCCTGATCAGTTATTCTCTTATCAGCCTCGATAAGGACCTCTCCTGTTTCCGGATTGATGATCTCATCAGCGGTATATCTTCCGACAAGCCTTTCAGCAAGACCTTCTATTACCTCGCTGCCGTCCTTGATCTCAGATACCTCGATACCCTTTCTGGTGCCGCAGTCGATTTCCCTGACGATGACATCCTGGCTGACATCAACAAGACGACGTGTCAGATATCCTGAGTCAGCAGTTCTGAGAGCCGTGTCTGCCAGACCTTTTCTTGCTCCGTGGGAGGATATGAAGTATTCAAGAACATTCAAGCCTTCACGGAAATTCGCCCTGATCGGGATCTCCAGCGTCTTACCCTGGGTATCTGCCATAAGGCCTCTCATACCCGACAGCTGCTTGATCTGGCTGATGCTTCCGCGGGCTCCGGACTGGGACATCATGAATATTGGATTGAAACGATCCAATGTTTCCATCAAAGCCTTTGTAAGGTTCTCACCTGTGTCAGTCCATGCCTGGATTACAGAGGTATATCTTTCCTCTTCGGATATAAGGCCCCTCTTATACATTTTTGTTATATTCTCTATTTTTGCTTCGGTTTCATCGATAAACTTCTTTTTAACATCAGGAATGACCATGTCGGATACGCTGACCGTGATGGCGCCCCTTGTGGAATATTTGAAGCCGAGAGCCTTGATCCTGTCCAGAACTATTGCAGTCTCTGTAGTTCCGTGTACCTTTATGCACTTGTCAATGATCTTTCCCAGCTCCTTCTTGGTAACGAGCTGAGTGATCTCGAGATTGAACAGGTTGTCGGGATTTGATCTGTCAACAAAGCCAAGATCCTGTGGGATCGCTTCATTGAATACCATTTTGCCCACTGTGGTCTCAACCATCTTTGATTTGGTCTGTCCGTCGATCACCTTGGTAAGCTTGAGCCTGATCTTCGCATGCAGTCCGATGACTCCCTCGTCATAAGCCATGACAGCTTCGTCAAGGTTTCCGAAGGCTTTGCCTTCACCCGGCTCTCCATCGCGCTCGATGGTCAGGTAATAGCTGCCCAGGACCATGTCCTGAGTAGGCACGGTGATTGGCTTGCCGTCCTTTGGAGCCAGCAGATTGTTAGCCGACAGCATGAGGAATCTTGCCTCTGCCTGTGCCTCTGCCGACAGAGGTACGTGCACAGCCATCTGGTCGCCGTCGAAGTCAGCATTGTATGCTGTACATACTAACGGATGCAGCTTCAGCGCCCTGCCTTCTACCAATACAGGTTCAAATGCCTGTATACCGAGTCTGTGTAGCGTAGGAGCACGGTTGAGCAATACGGGATGCTCTTTGATAACATCTTCGAGAACGTCCCATACTTCTCCTCTTACTCTCTCTACCATTCTCTTTGCACTCTTGATATTATGTGCGAGCCCGTCGTTAACGAGCTTTTTCATTACAAAAGGCTTGAACAGCTCCAGTGCCATTTCCTTGGGAAGTCCGCACTGGAATATCTTCAGTTCAGGACCTACGACGATAACTGAACGTCCCGAATAGTCGACACGCTTGCCCAGGAGGTTCTGACGGAAACGTCCCTGTTTTCCCTTCAGCATGTCTGAGAGGGATTTCAGCGGCCTGTTGCCGGGTCCCGTAACAGGGCGGCCCCTTCTGCCGTTGTCAATGAGGGCATCCACTGCTTCCTGCAGCATCCTCTTTTCATTTCTTACGATTATATCCGGCGCACCCAGGTCAAGCAGCCTCTTGAGGCGGTTGTTCCTGTTTATGACACGTCTGTAAAGGTCGTTGAGATCCGAGGTCGCGAACCTGCCGCCGTCCAGCTGGACCATTGGGCGAAGCTCCGGCGGTATGACCGGAACGACATCCATTATCATCCACTCGGGCCTGTTGCCTGAGAGCCTGAAGGCTTCAACCACTTCCAGTCTTTTTATCGTCCTGATCCTCTTTTGCCCGGAAGCATCTTCAAGATCATTTCTTAGTTCCTTTGATTGTGCTTCAAGATCGATCTCCATCAGCAGTTCCTTGATAGCTTCTGCTCCCATGGAGGCCTTGAATTTATATCCGAACTTCTCTACGCTGTCCCTGTATTCCTTTTCAGTCATTATCTGCTTCTTTGACAGTGGTGTCTGTCCCGGATCTATAACCACATATGATGCAAAGTACAGTATCTTCTCCAGCGCTCTCGGGGACATATCAAGTATAAGGCCCATCCTGCTGGGGATGCCCTTGAAATACCAGATATGGGACACAGGAGCCGCCAGTTCTATATGGCCCATGCGTTCCCTTCTCACCTTTGAACGTGTGACTTCGACTCCGCACCTGTCGCAGACGATTCCCTTGTATCTGATCCTCTTGTATTTTCCGCAGTGACATTCCCAGTCCTTCTGAGGTCCGAATATCCTTTCACAGAAAAGGCCGTCCCTCTCAGGCTTCAATGTCCTGTAGTTGATCGTCTCCGGCTTTTTCACCTCTCCCCTGGACCACTCTCTGATTTTCTCAGGGGAAGCCAAACCTATTTTTATAGCATCAAAATTGTTCATCTCAAACATGGCCTAAATCTCCCTCCTTAAAAATCCTCATCATCCAGATTATCAGCAAACTCATCCTCTTCGGAGAATAAATCGTCCGTAAGCGTATCATCAAGGTTGTCGGTAGTATTTGTGATGTCGCCTATATCAAAATCATCAATGCCTATCTCATCCTCGATAAGGTCATCCCCGATATCCTCATAATCTGTGATAGGAGTTTCATCTTCGCGTCCTTCAATATTGACATTGAGCTCTTCCAGTTCATCCTCGGCAGATTCCTTGATCGCGATCTCCTCGCGCTCCTCGGAATATACCTTGACATCAAGAGCCAGACTCTGCAATTCCTTGATCAGCACCTTGAAGGATTCAGGAATACCTGGTTCAGGTACATTCTCACCCTTGACGATGGACTCGTAGGTCTTAACTCTTCCTACTACGTCATCCGATTTAACAGTGAGTATCTCCTGCAGCGTATATGCAGCACCGTATGCTTCCAGAGCCCAAACTTCCATTTCTCCGAACCTCTGTCCGCCAAACTGTGCCTTACCGCCGAGAGGCTGCTGTGTAACAAGAGAGTAGGGGCCTGTGGAACGGGCGTGTATCTTGTCATCGACCAGATGAGCAAGCTTGAGCATATACATGTATCCGACGGAAACACGGTTTTCAAAAGGCTTACCGGTCCTGCCGTCATACAGGACGGTCTTTCCGTCCTCAGCAAGTCCTGCATGTTTCAGAGTGTCTACTATATCCTGCTCGGTTGCGCCGTCAAATACAGGGGTGGCAATTTTCCAGCCCAGTGCTTTTGCAGCATAACCAAGATGTACTTCAAGCACCTGTCCGATATTCATACGTGACGGAACACCCAGAGGATTGAGCACGATTTCAAGAGGAGTTCCGTCAGGAAGGAATGGCATATCTTCTTCAGGGAGTATCCTTGAGATAACGCCCTTGTTACCATGTCTTCCTGCCATCTTGTCTCCGACAGATATCTTTCTCTTCTGCGCTATATAGCACCTTACAAGCTGATTTACTCCGGGCGGCAGCTCATCGCCGTTTTCCCTGGTAAACACCTTGACGTCAACAATAATACCCGATTCGCCATGAGGTACTCTCAATGAGGTATCCCTGACTTCTCTGGCCTTTTCTCCGAATATTGCCCTCAACAGCCTTTCTTCAGCTGTCAGTTCGGTCTCGCCCTTTGGTGTGACCTTTCCGACCAGTATATCGCCTGCTCTGACCTCGGCGCCTATTCTGATGATGCCTCTGTCATCCAGATCCTTTAATGATTCTTCGCTGACATTTGGAATGTCACGGGTGATTTCTTCAGGTCCGAGCTTGGTATCTCTGGACTCTGCTTCGTATTCCTCTATATGGATAGATGTAAATACATCCTCCTTGACAAGTTTCTCGCTGATGAGGATAGCATCCTCGTAGTTATAACCTTCCCAGGTCATGAACCCGATAAGGATATTCTTTCCAAGAGCGATCTCGCCTACATCTGTGGACGGTCCGTCAGCAATGACATCGCCCTTTTCCACTACGTCGCCCTTTCTGACTATCGGCCTCTGGTTTATACATGTGCCCTGGTTGGATCTGATATATTTGAGCAGCTTGTATGTATCCTTCCTGCCGCTCTTTGAGCGTATGGTGATATCGCTGGCCGAGACTCTGTCGACCGTTCCTGCGTTGCGCGCAAGTATGACCGTACCTGAGTCCTTTGCCGCCTTGTACTCAATACCTGTGCCTACGATCGGCGACTGAGGCTTGATCAGCGGTACAGCCTGACGCTGCATGTTTGAACCCATCAGGGCACGGTTGGCGTCGTCGTTCTCAAGGAACGGTATCATAGCTGTCGCTACTGAAACCAGCTGCTTGGGAGATACGTCCATATACTCGACACGGCCGCTCTCTACTTCCAGGATATCGTCCCTGAATCTTGAAAGCACCTTCCTGTCCTTGAATCTTCCGTTCTCGTCAAGCTCCTCATTTGCCTGCGCAACTATGTATTTGTCCTCTTCATCCGCCGTCAGATAATCTATCTGTTCAGTAACTACACCGGTTTCCTTGTCGATCTTTCTGTATGGCGCTTCTATGAAGCCATACTCATTGATCCTGGCGTATGTGCTCAGTGAGCCTATCAAGCCTATATTCGGGCCTTCAGGAGTTTCTATAGGGCACATGCGTCCATAATGGGAATGGTGAACGTCACGGACTTCGAAGCCTGCTCTCTCTCTGCTGAGTCCTCCTGGTCCCAATGCGCTGAGCCTTCTCTTATGGGTAAGCTCTGCCAGCGGATTTGTCTGATCCATGAACTGGGACAGCTGGCTGCTTCCAAAGAATTCCTTTATAGCTGCTGCTACCGGCCTGATATTGATCAATGCCTGCGGCGTAACTATATCGATATCCTGTATGGTCATTCTTTCCCTGACGACCCTCTCCATCCTGGCAAGGCCGATCCTGAACTGGTTCTGCAGCAGCTCGCCGACACAGCGGAGCCTTCTGTTGCCCAGGTGATCTATGTCATCATCGGTGCCTATTTCGTAATTGAGATGTATCAGGTAATTGATCGAGGATATGATATCCTCTATAGTGATATACTTAGGTACAAGAGAATCAATGTTTTCAAGTACCGCCTTGTGGAGATCCTCCGAATTCTGATTTTCAGCCATCAGCTTTTTAAGAGTCTCAAACCTGACCCTTTCAGTAATGCCGGTATCGGTGATATCGAAATCCACAAAGGATTTAAGGTCAACTGTTCCGTTGCCGATGATCCTGATCTTCTTGCCTTCCGTGTTGACATATACCGAATTGATTCCTGCATTCTGTATAGCCTCAGCTGTCTCCCTGTCGATAAATGCATCCTCAGCCACAAGTATTTCTCCTGTTTCGGGATGAATCACCTTTTCGGCGGATTTCTGACCGCTGATCCTTGATGCAATTGAAAGCTTCTTATTAAATTTGAATCTTCCGAACTTTGCAAGATCATATCTCTTGGGGTCGAAGAAAAGACTGTTCAAAAGCGTTGTGGCGCTCTCAACCGTCGGCGGTTCACCCGGTCTCAGCCTCTTGTATATTTCAATGAGGCCCTCGTCCTGGGTCTTTGCATTGTCCTTCTGTATGGTAGCCATTATTCTCTCATCATCACCGAGCAATTCAGTGATCTGCAGATCCGTGCCATATCCAAGCGCACGCAGAAGAACGGTTATCGGCAGCTTTCTGGTCCTGTCGATCCTTACTGACATCACATCGTTTGAATCGGTTTCATACTCGAGCCAGGCTCCCCGGTTGGGGATAACGGTAGCGGAAAAAAGCTGCTTGCCTGTTTTGTCAAGCTTCTTTGAATAATACATTCCGGGAGATCTGACAAGCTGGCTGACAATGACTCTTTCAGCTCCGTTGATGACAAATGTTCCGTTATCGGTCATCAGCGGGAAATCGCCCATGAATATTTCTTGTTCCTTCACTTCACCTGTTTCTTTATTGATAAGTCTGACCTTGACCTTCAAAGGGGCTGAATATGTAGTATCCCTCTCCTTGCACTCCTCAACGCTGTACTTCGGATTGTCATCCTCCAGCTTGTAATCGGGAAACTCCAGGATCAGGTTGCCGGTGTAATCCTGTATGGGAGAGACGTCCCTGAATACCTCGCGAAGACCTTCTTCCAAAAACCACTTGTAAGAATTCTTCTGCACCTCGATAAGATTCGGCATATCCAGAACTTCTTCAATTCTGGAATAGCTCATCCTGGTATTCCGGCCCAGTTGTACGGGATGTACCATTAATAATCACCTCATAAATTATGACTTTTAAAATGAACAACTCCACATGAAATGCTTGCATTCATGCAATAAAACCGGACCACCGGCTGTATCCGCGGGACACGCCGGTGTATATTCAAAGCTTTTAGTAGTATTATTAAAAGCTTTTGGGGCTAATCCACCAGACAATTTCACGATGCCGCGGGAAATACTCTGCTCACATTTTTCGCTCAATTCGTCAAATTGCCCAAAACCACTAAATAATTATTAACAATTCTTGTCTAATTTATTCTCCTGTGTTATAATGCATTTGTTAACATTTTCTCCGTCGGCACAGGCCGATTTTCTAAAAAAATGTACATGTCTGGTATTATAACGCAGTTTATAATTCTAACATACTGTTGTCTACATGTCAACGGTTTTTTGTTTGTACATATCGTCCGGCCATGAGCAGAAATAAAAAAAAGCTTCGGTATAAAACCGAAGCTTTTTTGATTTGCAGTTTGATTATTTGATTTCGACAGTTGCGCCGACTTCTTTGAACTTTGCTTCGATTGAAGCAGCTTCGTCCTTGGAAACGTTCTCTTTGAGAGTCTTGGGAGCTCCGTCAACGAGATCCTTAGCTTCCTTCAGGCCGAGACCTGTGATTTCTCTGACAACCTTGATAACCTTGATCTTTTCTGCGCCAACGTCCTTAAGGATAACGTTGAACTCAGTCTTCTCTTCTTCTGCCGGAGCTGCTGCGCCTGCTGCAGGAGCTGCTGCTACTGCTACGGGAGCTGCTGCTGATACGCCGAATTCTTCTTCGAGAGCCTTTACGAGCTCGGAGAGTTCCAATACTGTCAATGCCTTTACTTCTTCAATCAGGTTTAAAACTTTATCACTAGCCATTTTAAAATACCTCCATAAATTTTGTTATAAATTTAATTTTTTATTGATATTGCATCAAGCATTTGCCTTCTGTTCTGCAATCGCATTGAGTGCGACTACCAAACCTCTGATATTTCCATTGAGCACATTCACGAAACCGGATATCGGAGCATTGAAGCCTCCGAGGACCTTCGCGATGAGCACTTCTCTTGACGGCAGTTCCGCAAGTGATTTGATGCCATTGACATCAATTATTCTTCCTTCGACCACGCCGACCTTGAGTTCGAGCTTATCATACTTCTTAGCATATTCGCTCAGTACCTTTGCGGGAGCAACCGGATCACTGTCACTCGAAGCCATAGCAGTCGGTCCGTTCAAATATGTGTCCAGACCCTCGAGTCCGTTTTCCTTGGCTGCAAATCTGGTCAGCGTATTCTTTACGACCTTGTACTCGACGCCGGCCTTCCTCAATGCGCTTCTCAGTTCGGTGTCCTGTTCCACGGTCAATCCTCTGTAATCAGCAAAAACCATTGCTTTGGCTTCTTTCATCTTTCCGCTGATATTTTCAACGACTTCCCGTTTCTGATTTAAGGTGTTTTCCTTAGGCAAATCATCCACCTCCTTGTTTAAAATAATAAACCCTTGTATATCTGCATACTGCAGACACACAAGGGTTAAGCACATTTTCATCCCGGGACGTGATCCCGGTTCTGTTTACGCTTACCTCGGCAGGCCGGCTGTTGCCAGTTACGCTCTTGCACCTGCTGTCTGCGGTATGTGACATATTCAAATTTCAACAACTCGTATATAGTACTACATTATTCTCTGTTTGTAAAGCTTTATTTTGATTTGAGCTTTAGTCAGTAACTCTGACAGGGTTTACCTTTATGCCGGGTCCCATCGTCGATGAAACCACGACGCTCTTGAGGTACTGGCCCTTTGCAGCTACCGGCTTTGCCTTGACAATTGCATCGAGCAGTGTACGGAAGTTGTCTCCGAGCTTCTCGTTATCAAACGATACCTTGCCGATAGGGCAGTGGATAATGTTTGTCTTGTCAAGCCTGTACTCGATCTTACCGGCTTTGATATCGGCTATTGCCTTGGCAACGTCCATTGTAACAGTACCGGCCTTCGGATTCGGCATAAGGCCTTTGGGTCCGAGGACCTTACCGAGACGTCCGACTACGCCCATCATGTCGGGTGTTGCAACGACTACGTCAAAGTCAAACCAGTTTTCGCCCTGTATCTTTGATACAAGCTCTTCTGCGCCTACAAAATCAGCGCCGCCCTGTTCAGCTTCCTTAGCCTTGTCGCCCTTTGCGAATACAAGCACTCTTACGACTTTACCTGTTCCGTGCGGAAGTACTACCGCACCTCTGACCTGCTGATCTGCATGCCTTGAGTCAACGCCGAGCTTGATATGGGCTTCGACTGTCTCATCAAACTTCGCCTTAGCAGTCTTCTTTACAAGATCCAGAGCCTGCGCCGGATCATAAAGAGTTGCCCTGTCGACCAGCTTTGCGCTTTCGATATATTTCTTTCCTCTCTTCATTATAATCCTCCCCTTTGTGGTAAATTTTTCGGAAACTCAAGTTCCCTCCCACTTATTCCGGTCAATCTTCAACTACGATACCCATGCTTCTGGCCGTACCGGCGATCATTCTTGCCGCTGAATCGACGTTGGCTGCATTCAGGTCAGGCATCTTCAGCTCGGCGATCTTTCTTACTTCCGCCATTGAGATCTTTGCTACCTTTTCCTTGTTCGGCTTACCTGAACCGCTTTCGATTTTGCATGCTTTCTTCAGAAGCACAGCTGCCGGAGGAGTCTTTGTAATAAAGGAAAACGATCTGTCAGCATAGACAGTTATGACGACAGGGATTATCAATCCCGCATCCTTCGCTGTTCTTTCATTGAACTCCTTGCAAAATCCCATGATGTTAACACCATGCTGTCCTAAAGCTGGTCCAACCGGTGGAGCCGGAGTTGCCTTCCCCGCAGGAATCTGTAGCTTTACATAACCCGTAATCTTTTTTGCCATGGCTTTCATCCACCTCCCAATTCTTTCGAAGAAACCTGATTAGGTCCTTCACTATATAGAAAGAGATCCTAGGATCATCTGACTATCTGATTAAAATAGTAATTGTTATCTTAAGTATCATATCGCTTCGATCAACAAGGCAGGTATATCCATCGCCCTGTTATAATCATCCTACAGCTTTTGTATCTGCGTCAGCTCCAGTTCTACGGGGGTCTCCCTGCCGAACATGGACACAGCCACTCTTACCTTCTTCTTCTCAAAGTTGATTTCCTCAACAATGCCGATGAAGTTTTCAAGAGGACCATCAATGACCCTGACATTGTCATTGACTTCGTAATCGAGTACAGGCGCAAATTCTTCAACGCCCATTATGCGGATCTCATCATCAGTCAGCGGCACGGGCTTGGATCCCGGTCCGACAAATCCGGTGACTCCCCTGGTGTTTCTCACGACATACCAGGACTCATCCGTCATAATCATCTTTACAAGAACATAACCAGGAAAAACTTTCCTTAAAGTGGCCTTCTTTTTTCCGTCCTTGATCTCGATCTGTTCCTCCATGGGAACCACTATATCGAGAATATGCTCCTGCATGTTCCTGTTTTCAACTATCTTTTCCAAATTGGCCTTTACCTTGTTTTCATAGCCGGAATAGGTATGTACAACATACCACTTGGCTACTTCGGGCATATCATTAACAACCATCAGGATACATGTCCTCCTTAATTACCTTTTCAGAGTCCACTCAACCAACATTCCAAGGAGCCCGTCCGATATCCAGATAACCGCGCCAATGATGAGGCAAATCAGCAACACAGAAACTGTGCTCTTGAAGAGCTGCTCCTTAGTCGGCCAAATGACCTTTTTCAATTCGGATCTGATATCCTTGAAAAATCTGGCGACTCTCTTTCCTGCTGCGGCCGTTTTGGTCTTGAAAGAAGCCAGTTTGGATGTGCGTGCATTCTCACTCATAACGTGCACCTCCGCGCATTATTTCGTTTCCTTGTGTACCGTATGCTTGTGGCAGAATTTACAGTACTTCTTCATTTCGATCCTGTCCGGATCATTCTTCTTGTTTTTCTTGGTATTGTAGTTTCTTTGCTTACAATCCATACAAGCCATTACTATCTTGACTCTCATTTAGAACACCTCCAGCCCCTGTCAATAGTTTAGGGTGTACAGCTTATTCGTCATCGGCGTCCGATTTCGCGCTCCTTATTCACAGCACAAAAAAAAGACCTCCTAGACGGAGCAATAACTAATTTAACATATATATAACAAGTTGTCAAGGAATTAATGCTGCAGGATTTTTCGACCTTCGTCCCTGCTTTGCTTCCGCTGCCCCCGATGGCAAAATTTGCAAGTAGGAGTAGGGGCAGGTGCAGGGGCTGCTTGCCCCCACCGATATGGCCTAATTTGCGGGCAGGGGCGGGTGCAGGTGCAGGGGCAGGTACGGGGGCAGGGGCAGGTGCAGGGGCGGGTACGCTGCCGACAGTCTGGTCAAATTTGCGGGTAAGGGCTGCTTGCTTCCGTCAATATGGCCTAATCTGCGGGTAGGGACAGGGGCAGGTACAGGGGCTGCTTTTCTCCGTAGTCGATATGGCCTAATTTGCGGACAGGGACAGGAGTACCTCCGCCACCCTGGTCGAATTTGCAGGTAAGGGCTGCTTGCCTCCGCCACCCTGGTCAAATTTGCAGGTAGGGGCTGCTTGCCTCCGCCACCCTGGTCAAATTTGCAGGTAGGGGTAGGATCGCCAGTGATTTTATAGTTCCTAGTCCATAAATAGGATACATAATTCTGAATATTCAACATTATGGCATCACAGTATCACCAAATCGCTGCCCTTACCTGAAATATTGACCAGATCGGCGTGAATGATAAGCTACTCATCAATCAATTCATCTGTTGGAGCACCCTGGGGGTACAACCAGGTACCTCGATACTTTAATTTCCTTGCTCTGGGCTCAGCCGGGTACCGCGGTGCTCAAATTTACGAGGTTTTGGGCGCGATTTCATCGAATTTATTGAATGTTCTCAACGAAATGAGCATATAATGTATATGTTAATGAAGTTATGTTAACCTTGGGTGTGTTTTTTTGCCCAGAACCCCACTTTTTTGTGCACCGCGCTTTTTGTGCATCATGCGTATCGATCAATTCCTTTCAAGTACATCTTCCTCATTGGCCATTCCGTCTCCGGTACATCCTACTCATCGATCAATTCGTCTATTGAAGCTTCGGGTGACACAGCAGGGTACCGCGGTGCTCAAATTTACGAGGTTTTGGGCGCGATTTCATCGAATTTATTGAATATTTTCAACGAAATGAGCATATAATGTATATGTTAATGAAGTTATGTTAACCTTGGGTGCGTTTTTTTGCCCAGAACCCCACCTTTTTGTGCACCGCGCTTTTTGTGCATCATGCGTACTGATCAATTCCTATCAGGTGCATCTTCCTCATTGGTCATTCCGTCTACAGTATGTCCTACTCATCGATCAAATCCTATCAGGTGCATCTTCCTCGTTGGTCATTCCGTCTCCAGTACGTCCTACTCATCGATCAATTCATCTATTGGAGCGCCGGGGGGCACTATGGGAAAAACCTTATCGTCCCGATCGATCTCAAAATCGATCAGCACCGGCCTGTCGGTCGAGGCAAGAGCCCGTTCGAAGGCCGCGTCGACATCCTCGGGCTTTGTGACCCTGATGCCGATTGCACCGAAGGCTTCAGCAAGAGCAACAAAATCCGTGCCTCTGTCTATGGTAGTCGCTGAGAATCGTCCATCGTAGAACATCTGCTGCCATTGTCTTACCATCCCAAGCACATGGTTGTCGAGTATGGCGATAATCACCGGAAGCTTGTATTCTACTGCTGTTGCAAGTTCAGTACAGTTCATGCGGAAGCTTCCGTCGCCTGCTATATTGATCACCTTTTTGTCAGGTTGGCCCAGCTGCGCGCCTATGCACGCCCCAAGGCCATATCCCATGGTCCCGAGGCCTCCCGAGGATATAAACTGCCTTGGCTTTGTATATTTGTAAAACTGTGCAGCCCAGAGCTGATTCTGGCCTACCTCAGTCGTTATCAAAGCATCTCCCTTGGTGAGGTCGTATAACCTCTCAATGATAAAATGAGGTTTCAATGATCCATCCGAATCATATTTCAGAGGATACAACTCTTTCCATTCCTCTATTTTCCTGTTCCACTCACTCTTTTCACGAGGCTGGACCCTGGAACAGAGCTCCCTCAATATTTCCCTGATATTTCCGACAAGCGGGTAATGGACCGTTATATTCTTTCCGATCTCTGCGGGATCAATGTCGATATGCATTATTCTTGCATTGGGCGCAAAACGTTTTACGTTGCTGATGACTCTGTCACTGAATCTGGCGCCTATCGCGATAAACAGGTCTGTCTCTGAAACAGCCATATTTGATGTCCTGGTACCGTGCATGCCTACAAGTCCGGTAAACAGCTCATGAGTCCCCGGGAATGATCCAAGTCCCATAAGTGTCGTCGTAACAGGGATCTTTGCCTTTTCCGCCAGCATGAGCATATCATGATTCGCTCCAGCTATTGATACGCCTCCGCCTGAAAGTATGACCGGCTTTACTGCCGAGTTTATGACAGCTGCCGCTTCATCCAGTTCTTCCTTTTTTACACCTAGGGGAGGATATTCGATCTCCTTCGGTTCAGCAGGCTCATATTCGGTAAAAGCCGCAGTCACATCCTTGCATATATCGACAAGGACCGGTCCCGGTCTTCCACTTGCTGCTATCTTGAATGCTTCGCGCACAATACCTGCAAGCTTATGCACATCCTTAACAATGTAATTATGCTTCGTAACAGGCATAGTAATGCCGGTTATATCAACCTCCTGAAACGAATCCTTGCCCAGCAGCGCTGTTGAAACCTGACCGGTTATGGCCACCATGGGAACCGAATCCATATATGCGGTAGCAATACCTGTAACAAGGTTTGTGGCGCCTGGTCCGGAAGTCGCTATGCACACACCGGTCCTGCCGGTAGCACGGGCATACCCGTCTGCCGCATGCGATGCTCCCTGCTCGTGAGATGTAAGTATATGTTTGATTTCATTCCTGGCTTTATATAAGGCATCATATATATTGAGCACGGCACCGCCCGGAAAACCGAATACGGTATCCACTCCCTGCTCTTTTAAACATTCGATCAATATTTCCGCACCTGTCAGCTTCATCTTAGACCCTCCATTACCCATACAGTCATATCGCAGGGGCTTCCTGCGCTGCTGTCCGCTCCCGAGTTCCATTTCTATGACCGTTCCAAATCCTACTCCAGGACAGCTCATAAGTTCATTCCTGTGCCCGCTCCCGGCACAGTCGCCCGCTCCCGGCACTGCTGACCACTCCCGAACCTGCTCTATTGACCATTCTCGGCGCTGCTGCTCGTTCTCGGCGCTGCTGCCCGTTCCTGGTTTTGCTGCCTGTTCTCGGCGCTGCTGCCCGCTCCCGGCCCCGTTCCTGAGCCCGGCTTACTTCAGCACGGCGCCTGTGCTGGCCGATGTCACCAGCCTGGCGTACCTGCCCAGGTACCCCGTGGTGATCCTCGGCTGCGGCGCCTTCCATTCGGCCATCCTGTGCTTCAGTTCCTCATCCGGCACCTCGGCATCCAGCCTGCCGGACGGTATATCAATGCTTATGATGTCACCTTCCCGGACTGCTGCGATCATGCCGCCCTCCATGGCCTCAGGCGATACATGCCCTATCGAAGCGCCTCTCGATGCACCAGAAAACCTGCCGTCAGTAATAAGCGCCACCGTCTTGTCCAGTCCCATACCGGCAATAGCGGAGGTTGGACTCAGCATCTCCCTCATCCCGGGACCGCCCTTCGGCCCCTCATAACGTATGATCACGACATCGCCGGCCTTTATCCTGCCTTCATAGATCGCCTTTATGGAGTCCTCCTCCGAATCGAACACTCTGGCCGGACCTTTGTGCACCAGCATCTCCTCTGCAACCGCAGAACGCTTGACCACGGCTCCATCGAGGGCGATATTGCCTCTCAGCACCGCTATTCCGCCCGTCTTGCTGTACGGCGCATCAATGCTTCTGATGACATCCCTGTCGGTGACCTCGGCATTTGCTATGTTTTCCCCGACCGTCCTGCCTGTGACAGTGATCAGGTCAAGATGCAGAAGGTCCTTTTTTGACAATTCCTTCATCACAGCCTGCACTCCGCCGGCCATATAAAGATCCTGCACATGATGATGCCCTGCAGGCGCAAGCTTGCACAGATTTGGGACCCTGCCGCTGATATTGTTGATTATGTCAAGATCGATTTCAACTCCTGCCTCATGAGCTATAGCAGGCAGATGCAATACTGAATTAGTAGAGCAGCCCAGTGCCATGTCGACAGTCAGAGCGTTTTCAAATGCCCTCTCAGTAAGAATATCAGAAGGCTTTATGTCCTTTTCAACAAGCTCCATGACCTTCATTCCTGCCTGCTTGGCAAGCCTGATCCTCTCGGCATATACGGCAGGTATTGTGCCGTTCCCGGTAAGGCCCATTCCAAGGACCTCCGTCAGACAATTCATGGAGTTGGCGGTGAACATGCCGGAACATGAACCGCACCCCGGACACGCATTATCCTCGTATTCGAACACTTCTTCCTCTGTCATCGTTCCGGCCTTGACAGCGCCAACCGCTTCAAAGACACTGTTCAGATCCAGATTTACACCATTCCGCTTCAACGACAGCATCGGTCCTCCGCTGACTACAACAGACGGCACATTGATCCTTGCCGCAGCCATAAGCATGCCGGGCACTATCTTGTCACAGTTCGGTATGAAAACCATGCCGTCGAAGCTGTGAGCCAGCCCCATGGCTTCGCATGAATCGGCGATCAGCTCTCTTGAGGCCAGTGAATACTTCATTCCAATATGCCCCATTGCGATGCCGTCGCATATCCCGATGCTGCCGAATTCAACAGGTGTGCCTCCGGCCATCCTAATTCCTGCCTTGACAGCTTCGGCGATATTATCCAGGTGTATGTGCCCCGGAACTATTTCATTTTTGGAATTGACCACGCCTATCAGCGGTCTCCTGATTTCCTCGTCCGTATATCCCATCGCTTTGAAAAGTGCCCTGTGAGGTGCCTTCTCGATGCCCTTTTTTACTATATCGCTCTTCATTGTTTCATCCCGCCTTCCTGAAAAAATCAAATCTTATCATTTTTAATATGTCTGTGATATGGAAAATAATCTAGCCGCCAGTTTTAGCAAAATAGCCGGAATAATTTATCCCGGCCATCGTTAAAGCTATTTTACTACTATACTCTATTATATGTCTATAAATTAATACAAAAAGGTCAAAACCGTTCATTTTTAACGGTCCGGGTATAAAATTCGTTAAGGAGCATCTGAAGGTCTGAACAGTCAGTTCTTCAAATCGCTGTAAGATGCACCTTCGTAATTATGCCGCGGTAATAATTCCAGGCCGTAATTTCAGGCTATAATTTCAGGCAGTTATCGGCGGAAACAGGAAGTTGATGATGAAATTGTTCTCATAAAAGCCTGCGGCAAACATTGAGGATCTTAGTCCTTCAAATATAGGCGCGAAAGCTGGATTGGAATTGAATAGTGTAAGTACTGCAAATACTATGTATACTGTGATCAAACCCTGCAGTGCGCCAAGAATAAGTCCTCCGACCTTGTTTACCTGCTTGAAGACCGGCAGTTCTGATATCTTGCGAAGCAGCATTCCTATGGCGGCAAAAATAAGCCTCAGTACAAAGTACAGCACTATCAGGCAAAGCACCGAAAGAACTATATTCGCAAGTCCATCTCCGATTGCATTTACTATACCATTTACATCTATCAGTTCAGAGGGTGATGGCAGGTTGTTGAGAAGTGAGCTTTTGAATACATCGGGCATTGGCATCGTTCCCAGTATTGTCTCAGCTCCGGCAGTCCCTGTCGTCACAGCTGTAGGTGATGAAAATGCACTTTTACTCCATGTCTCCAAATTCCTGACGATCATGCTCTTGATACTGTCATACACAACTGTTTTTTCTAATATTCGCGCGAAAACAGGTGATAGCTTTATGGCCAAAAACCCGCATACCACGAATGAAACCAGCCTGTAGACCGACATTATAAAGCCCTTGAACATTCCTCTGACAGCAAAAGCCACTATGATGCCTATTACCACAAAATCGCTCCAGTTCATACCTCGACCGCCTTTCTATATTACCGGATATACAAAGCATCACCGGCTTTTTCAGAATATACCCAATATTGTAACTTCACCATCCGTGATCACTGCTGCCTGGTTTTTATTGAAAAGGCATACCTGCCTTATCCTTTTGCCCGTATTGTATTGGCTGGTGTTATTCCCTCTTTCGTCAAAAAAGAATACAGTATTATCATTGTAGACGGAAATCCTTCCCTTTACTGCCTCGAGGCCGGACGGCACGCCTTGCAGTTCAGCCGATGCATGTTTCTTTCCGTCAGCAGAGTAGATGTTGAGTACAGCCCCGCCATCAGTCTGCGCCGCCACAGCCAACATGTCATTGCCTGCCCTTTCAGCTCCGGAAACGCTTGTGAACTGTTCCTGCCAGAGACTTGTCCCTGTCGTACTGATCGTGCCCGCTGCGCTGTCGCCTGCTGCAAATATGCTGTCATCTTTATTGTACCAAAATAAAGGAAGAAGCTCCCCGGATGAATCAAAGGAAAGCTCAGCAAGCTCCTTTCCTTCCATATCATAGAATTTATAGCGGGAAAACGGTCCGACTGCCCCGGTACTGATAGCAGACAGAGTGAGGTATTTCTCCGACGGTGAGACGTTGGCCGAAACCGCAAAGTCATTTGCTATTATTTTTCTGAAAAGCTCAACTCCATGCGACTCATAGACGCGGATCACATTATTGTCCCGCTTTGCCTGTGTGATCACCGTCACATAGCCATCCTCGCTAATGTCCGCGTTTAATATGGCGGCATCAGTCTTGTCCTGCCATATGACCGAATCATTGTTCAGAACGCATAATTCAGTTGAACCTATATCTGCGGCAAGGAGCTGATCTCCGTTTGTCTTTAACAGCGGATTGGTGTATGCGATACTCTCTGACCGTATGATATCCCCTGTCTTGTTCAGAAACAGGATACCGCTTTTGCTGCATTTGACAACAAGATCCCTGTATGGAACAAAAGCTGTTTTTTCTCTTGCGTCAAAACCAAAGGAATATTGAACCTCTGCCTCTTTGACCTCTTTTTCAACGGAAGTGCCCAATGCCTTAATTAAATCCTTTAACTCAACTGACGGATCCAGACTTCGTTCATAGCTGAATAAGGCTACTGCAATGATCAATACGAACAGCAGCAGCGTTGTAAGTATACCGGCCGCTCTTCCGCCTGATTTGGGGCTTTCCTGATCCGGGTTGTTTCTCAAAAGGTTCACCTCAGCTTTGTCCTTTGCAATGACCGTACAAAAAATATTTTACCATATAAATCTATTTCCTGCCATACCCACCCGGCCAATCAAACACTGCAAACGTGGTACCATATTGGTAAGGTGAATCGGCAGGGTTGCCGAATCTGATTCACATGCGGTCCAGTGGTACCATGGAACAGACCGGTGGTGCTGTTTGCGGAGGTTGTGTTTCCTGCTTCGAAGCCCTTCTTCTACACGGACAGTAGAGTGGGAGTGACAGCAATACCCGTGAGACATGACCTCTTACTTTTGGTTAATTATCGGTTGGAGTGGGAGTACTGCAGAAGGTGCTTGGAAACACAATCGGAGTAAACAGCACCGCCGGTCTCATGGTACCACAATGGCAGGGCAGATCGTCATGGTTGCCTACCTGTCTGCTTTCCTTCTGCTTTGCTGCTCGCCGGAACGGGCAAAGCCGAACGGCTTTTTGAGACTGCTCGTGAGGATGACGATGATCATAAACAAGCCCAGATATCCGAATGCCGGGTAAATCAATGCAATCAGCCTTGAGAATCCCAGTGTCGACAAAGGCACGGCCGCTCCGCACAGTATAACCGCCACTATTCTTTTATCTATCCTGAAAGCGCTTCCTGTCCTCTCGGCAAAGCTATATCCCGATGCAACCGCCGATGTCAGCATGGCAAGCCAGAGCAGTACTGAATAAAGGCTTCCTGCGGTATTGCTGAAGCTCTTTAATATATACATTACAGGCAGCTCCTTATCCACTGCTGCAGGATAAAAAAGAGTAACTACCACATTTATAACAAGAGCTGCTGCCGCCAGTGACATGCCTCCTGCTATACCGCCGGCAATGGCCGTTCTGCGGGTTTTTATATAAGGAAGCATACCGCACATCATCACTATGGCCAATATACTGTTGTAGCTGACATACAGAAGCGATGACAGGAACCAGTTGTCTGTAACATTTGACAGAAGATCATAAAGGCCGGAAACCTGATACTCATTGAAAAAAATGATATAAAGGCCTGAAAGAATGATGCCGGTCACCAGGACTGGTGATATTATCGTGCTGAGAAGCACGATTCCTTTAATACTCGTCATTATCAGTACCAGGCAAATAAAGCCCATAATAAGCGCCGAATATTCAATAGGCAGCCCGAAGCCCTGCGAGATAACATTTCCGGAACCGGCGATCATTATACAAAACATGCAGAATACAAACACCGTGACTATTGTTTTTACTATCCATCCAAGCCTCCAGCCGAACATCGGAATAATAAACTCTTCATAGTTCCTAATACGCTGGCTGTATATCTTATCAAGCACAATACTGCCTACGGCACTGAAAAGGATGCCGGCCAGCAGCACACCGAAAAAGCCTCCTGTTTTGTATGCGGAAAAAAACTGCATTATCTCCTGGCCGGAGGCAAATCCGGCTCCAATGATCGTGGTAGCATAGATACTTGCGACCTTCAGTATGTTCTTTAATTCATCAGGCATCAAAAAAACAGCTCCATATCATAGAATCAAACTAATTCATTCTATGTCGGAGCTGTTTTTCAAATTACATCAACTTTATTTTCATTTACTGCTTGCCCTGTTCGGCCAGGAAATCCGTCAGTCTCTTATAAGTCTGTCTCAAGCCGTCGATACCGAAATCGACCTTGTTCTTCTTCTTAACAAGTATGCCGGCATATTCGCCGTTTCTCACCACATAGTAGAAGTTCTCATCCTTTGATATGAACTCTACCTTCATCGTGCTGCCGTCAACAAGCGTATAATCGATCACGATATCCGGCTGGACCGACGGTTGTCCTTCGATATCGATCTCATCAAGGCCGATGCCGATCATCGCCTGGTAAAGCTTCCTGAACGGCTGGCTTCCTTCATCATCCGATGCAGTGGCGTCAATACCGTTGAAATAGAATTTGTCCTTAACATAATCAGATTTGCCGTCAGCATCCTTGTATACATCCAGGACCATGTTATCCGTCTTGCCGTCCATTGTCAGGTCGATTTTCTTTACCTGGTCGATATTCACAATATATGCAAATATCCTGAGAACCTCTTTAAGAGGCTTGTCAACAAAGTTATACGGCTCCATGTTGACCGCTACCACTTCGTTGCTGCCATCGAGCATAGCATATATTGCATACCCCTTGACGATCTCTTCACCCATTGTCAGCTTGTAATTCTTTCCTTCAACGCTGAACTCAAATTCATATGAGGGCTTGTCAAGTCCATATTTGGACAGATCCTTCGGATTCTCCTCTACAAATTCGTATACGCTGGTACTGGAGAGGGCATCAAGCATGGGATAAACAGCTGATTCATTGACGCTGGCCTTTATTGGCGTATTCATCGTCCAGCTTGCACCATCCTCTTCTACCACGGCTGAAAACAGGCTCTCGCCCTTCCTGCTCATGGCTACTGAACCGATCAGATCGGATGTGAAGTCGAACATCTGCTTATTTCTCATATCGTTTCTGCCCATTGTAAGCTTTTCACCGACAAAGCTGCTGACGACGTACACCTTGTTGGAGCCCGCCAGCTTTATATAGTTTCCGCCCTGTGTGGGTGTCAGATCCCCGATCTCAAGAACCGTTTCCTTGCCGTCAGTAGTCTTTATCACTGCCTTTGCAGGTTTGTCCAGGCCGTATATCGCCAGGTCTGCCGCATTCTCCTCGACGACCTTGTCTGCAACTATGGATGAGGCATTTATGATGATACTGCTAAGGACGGAGGGATCAGTCCTGATATCCGCAGGAGATGAAAGCACCCACTCCTGATCCTTTTTTACGACCACAAAGGTACCATCTTCATTTATCAGTGTTACAGATTCGATAGCATCAGTTGTAAAGTTGGCCAGCCATTCATACTGTAGAGTCTGTTCCGGCTCAACATCCTCAGTTTTAAAATTGCGCACAAGGAAATATGCTCCGACAAGAAGCGCAACTATCACTAACAGTATAATTGCATTCCTGTACAATTTCATAAATGACGCCTCCTCAGGTAAACCATCAGACCTGTGGCAAATATGATCAGCGGGAGCACCAGAGTAAGCGCCGTGCCCATCACTGTGGCCTGTGTCTGAGTTATATTAAAGCTGTTTATTTCATAAGGCTTGGTCGGAACTATTATCTCATCATTCTTGTCGATCATCCAGCCCATTGTCTGGAGCATAAAATTCATATTGTTCAGATAATAATTGCCGTACATCTCGTAAGCGCTGTCGCTTATGAATGAGGCATTGCCCGTGACCAGTATTTTAGCCTTCTCAGCGCCTCCGCCGTACTCGACTGCCACTGCCAGATCAAGAGGACCTTTTATATCATCGCCTCTGGATTTGTTTACCATTTCACCGACAGCTCCTCCGCTTGCCTGCATCATTGAGGTCACAGTGACATAATCCTTCTGATTCTTCAGAATGCTTATACTTCTGGAATTTCCCAGAACGGTGTTAAAGTCCTGGGGTATGATGCTGTTTGAGTATGCATCGACCAGTATAGTACTCGGATCCTGCGGTACATGTCTGTTCTCGTCAGTCTCCTTCACCTTGTCATAATTGACTGCAAGGTTGATCTTGCTGAACAGTTTGTTTATTTCATCAAAGGACGGGTCATTTTCCAGATAGTCGAACATAAATATCGCATTGCCGCCATCCAGGAAATATCTTTCAAGAAGATCCCTCTCAGCAAAGGATATGTCTCTTTTAGGTGAAGCAACTACTATCAGCTCTGCATCCTCGGGAACATTATCGAGGGTCATCAGGTTGATATTCTTAACAAGATAATTGTTCTTTTCCAAAGAGCCCTTAAGATATGAATAGACTGCGTCAACATTATTCTCGTCATGACCTTCGGTAAAGTAGACCACAGGCGTGTATTCAGCAGTCACATATTTGATAGCGCCTGTGAAGCCCTGCTCTGCATTTGAACCTGTGTTCTCATACTGGTACGAATACTGATTGTACTCCATTTCAAAGAGATCGTAATACTCCAGCTTCTTCTTCTTATCATTTCCGTTCACTTTGCTCTTGACAACGAAATTGGATACCTGAAGATTCATCGACTTATCCGGATCAAGTTGATTGATGATGCCGGGATTTTTGTCAGGATCGATATAGCTGACCTTTATCTTAGGATTCTTTGCATAAAGGCTGAGAAGATCCGTGACCTGCTTATACTCACTATCAGTTGATATTGATGCATCGTCGAACAAGCCGATTATCTCTACTTCCTTATCCAGTTCATTCAGTACGCCTTCCGTTGTTTCGGACAAGGAATACAGTTTGTTTGGTGTCAGATCCATCTTCAGATCCAAAAAGCCCACGACAACGTTCAGCAGCACTGCGATAGCCACGACGGCGATCACCATGATCGCGGCATTTGTGCCATACTTCAGGCTTCTTTTATTAAAAAAGTTTTTATTTCCGTTATTTTTCTCCATCTATATCACCCCTGACTCCAGCGTCTTTTTTCTATTACTCTTACAGTTAGGAACAAAAATACCGCCACAAAACTAAGGTAATAAATCACAGGGCTCAGGCCTAAAATACCCCTGTTGAAATCCTCATATCTTGAGAGGATGGATATCCAGCTCAGAACCTTTGCTCCAATGCCTCCTACAGCACTGGAGAGTCCGTCAGCCAGCCACATTATCAGAAGTGAAGCATAGCTTATGATAACTGCCACTACCTGGTTTTCTGTCAATGATGACGCGAAAATACCTATTGCGATATATGTCGCACCAAGAAGCAGGAAACCGATATAGCCGCCTACGAGCTGTGATGTGAATTTAGCGCCGAAAGCCAGCTGTGTTATGGGGAAAATAAAGGTAAGGACCGTCATTACCAAAAATACAAAATAAACAGCCAGGAACTTTCCTATCACAATGGATGTGATACTTGACGGTGAAGTTATCAGCAGCACCTCAGTGCCGTTTTTACGGTCTTCGGCCAGGATCCTCATGGTCAGTATCGGTACTATAACGATCAGTATGAAGCCCATCAGGGAAAGTATTCCGTTGAAGTCTCCATATCCGACCTGCAGATATTGATTGAAGAACAACGATGTCAGCAGCAGGAACAAACCTATGAGTATATATGCCATCGGAGAATAGAAATAGGATTTTACTTCCTTCCAGAATATTGCCTTCATATGTCAATCGACCTCCTTTTCCTGAGTTACGATCTGCAGGAATATATCTTCCAGGCTTAGATTGAGACTCTTGAGCTCAAGTATCGGGAAGCCCAGCTTGGCCATTGCAAAGAACAGAGGCTTTCTTATGTCAATCTCCTTGTCGCTCTCCACTATAAAGCTTGTAGCTTCCCTGTCCTTCTCCACACCGGTCTCAACATACTTGACCCCGTATATTTCTCTGATAGCGCCCTCAATGGAATTCTTAGGCCCTGCCACGGTCACAAGCAGCTTGGACGCGGCTCCATAGCCCTTGGACAGATTGTCAGGAGTGTCAATGGCGGCTATCTCGCCCTTGTTTATGATGACAACACGTTCGCATACTGCACTGACTTCAGGAAGGATATGTGAGCTGAGTATGATTGTGTGCTCCTTGCCCAAAGCTTTGATAAGCTTTCTGATCTCGATTATCTGCTTCGGGTCGAGTCCGACTGTCGGTTCGTCCAGTATCAGCACATCGGGGCTCCCCACAAGCGCCATTGCAAGACCGACCCTCTGTTTATAGCCCTTTGACAGGTTTTTGATGAGTCTGTCCCTGTGGTCGCCAATTTTCACAAGCTCCATGATATCGCTGAGCTGGCTTTTCAATTGCTTTTTATCGACCTGTTTGAGATTTCCTGCAAAATTGAGGTAATCCCACACCGTCATGTCCATATAGACCGGCGGCTGCTCAGGAAGATAACCTATGCGTTTCTTTACTTCCTTCGGTGATTCCATGATATCATATCCACACACCTTTACAGTGCCTTCGGTCGAAGGTATATAACCGGTTATGATGTTCATTGTGGTGGATTTTCCGGCGCCGTTGGGGCCGAGGAAGCCCAGTATCTCGCCTTTTTCGACAGTGAAATTCAGATTATTTACAGCCTTTATCTGACCATATCTTTTGGTCAAATTCTGTATTTCGATCATCTTATTCCCTCCTGCTATAAATGTCGCTTGACACAATACGCTACCATAATTATGAGATATACATTTTAATAAATTATGAACAATTTGTTAAATGAAAGCCCCACAATTTACGCAGCCAAAAAAGCCTTGTTTCCCTACTTTTTCAGGCTCCAACTATTATATAGTTTTTCATTGTTCAATTCAAGGATAATTTGAGGATCGGACTTTAGCCTGGCCGGAGCTTGGTTGGCTCGGACTTTAGCTCGACGGCTCGGACTTTAGCTCGACGGCTCGGACTTTGTTGGATACCCGCCACAAAATATTTCTCAGCTTAAAAGGCTGAAAATACATGTAAATGTGAGGCGAGGCACCCCATCATATGCCATGTAACGGGTATCTGATATATGCTATCCAATCATTCGCCTCGCTTTTATGCAGTTGACAATGCAATTCCACTTTAAAACATATTAATATGGTACCGCACTACTCACTTTTACAACTTTTGAACAGAATTATACCCCATATCTTCATAATTTATGTGTAATCATCCATAAATTTGGAACTTCTCATAGCAATATCGTCAAATAATCGTTCAATAATTGAAATAGTGAGTAGTGCGGTCTGTTTTTTTGCCACCCATTCACCTCTACAACTCTTCACCTACTACTACCGTAACAATATCACCTCTACAATTACTATCTACCAACGGATTTTTCAACACTGCCGACTTATTCCATCGCCCAACATATCCAAGCACTCCATTTCCATCGTCACGCATCTTTATCTACTGCTTTTGATATAGGGTCCATCTTTGGCAGCAAATCTCTCATTTGAATATGCATCGTTTCAAATTCCTTCGTACGTATGAATATTCGCTTTCCCAGGCGCGTCGCAAGAGTATGTGCGAAATCATTACATGCATCAATGTTATATAGCTGAATAGTATTCATATGCAACACACTTACACCCTTGCGATTAAGGATGATCGATCGCATAGCATCCTTTCCCTGTTCCTGCGGGCGGCTGTGATAAGCGTAACTATCGTACTCGACCGCTATTTTCGCCCGTTTGTAATACAAGTCCGCAAAGCAGCAGCGCTGCCTGAAGTGCGATGGGACATTTCCATTGAGCCTTATCTCGTGATTGAAAACAGCACCGCTGAGACCGTAACCTCCCAGAGCGTTTGGCAGAGTCAAAAACATGTAAGCGAGTGACTCCATGACTGACGCGGAGCCATCTTCCACATATTTCATTGCCCGTAATGCTTTACGATGTCCCCGGTGTCCCTGAGTTTTCGAAAGGAACCGATTGAGCTTTTGCTTTGTAGTGATTGCTTTGAAAGGCTCCCCCGGTGGGAACGAACACAGCTGCAGACCCAGGAAGATGAGGCGTTGAATGTTTAACTGGTTTGCAAGTTCCAAAAACAGCAATTCCGGTGACGCAACCATTTTTCCGTCTTGAACCACGACTGCACCATTTGGAAGCTCCAGGCCACATGTGCGGACAAGTTTTCCCTTGCATCTGAATCTCGCACCGGTGTCATCAACAGTGATGTCTTCCGATTCGTATTCGGATAGTCGAAAACCAAGGACATCGTCAACATTTGGAATGTCCCACATTTGAGCAGCGGTAAGATGGCTGAAAAACATTCCCATATTTTATGATTCACACCCTCTCATTTTATTTGGTATTTATTGTATATTTTAACATATTTTTTTGCATATTGGTAAAGTTTTTTGTTAGATCGTGTAAACAACATTACAGCAATAATAGATTTGTTTAGTAACATAATAAAATAAAAGGATTTGAATTATCAAAACTCAAATCCTTTTGCCTGGAGCACTTTATTCTATTGACAGTATCCGGCTATAAACAAGCTTCAGCACCCTCTATCTTCTTTTTTCCCTCCAAACAGCCCTGGGGAAAAAGCTGGACAGTACAGGAACCAACATGGTCAGGCCACCTGTGATCAACCAGTCATTTGCACCCAACGGCACAGTCTTGAATATGTTCTGCAAAACAGGTATGTAAACAACGCCTAAAATCATGATCAATGAACACAGCACTGCCAGCACCAGGTAAACATTATTGAGAACAGGTATCTGAAATATGCTTTTTGTTTCCGACTTGCACTCGAATACATGTATCAGCTGTGTTAGTACTAGCGTTACAAATGCGCCTGTTCTGGCAAGACCTATATCGGCGGTAAAGTAGATCATAGTGATATAGACAGCAAGTGTCGTCAGTCCTATCAGAATTCCCCTGAACAGAATGACACGGGCAAGGCCGTGTGAAAAAATGCCTTCGTCGGGCTCTCTGGGTATCCGCTTCATAACATCCTTCTCGGGCGGGTCAAAGCCCAGCGCCACCGCCGGCAGGCCATCCGTGACAAGATTCACCCACAATATCTGGATCGGCAGCAGCGGTACAGGCAGGCCTATCATCATTCCAAGGAACATGGTCAGCACTTCCCCTATATTACAGGCAAGCATGTATCTGATGAATTTGCGGATATTGTTGTATATGACTCTGCCTTCTTCAATAGCAGCAATGATGGTGGCAAAATTATCGTCCAGCAGGATCATCGACGAGGCTTCCTTTGTGACATCTGTGCCGGTACGGCCCATTGCCACACCGATATCGGCCTCCTTGACAGCCGGTGCGTCATTTACGCCGTCGCCGGTCATGGCCACAATACTGCCTAGCTTTTTCAAGGCCCTGACTATCATAAGCTTATGCTTCGGCGAGACCCTGGCATAAACGCTCACGCTGCCCGCCTTGCCCTCCAGCGCTCCATCGTCCATTCCGTCAAGCTCTTCGCCTGTCAGGACTCCCTCCCCTTCCCTGTATATATCAAGCTCCCTGGCAATCGAAACCGCCGTGAGCTTATGATCCCCGGTTATCATGACCGGCCTGATGCCTGCCATCCTGCATTTAAGCACGGCCTCCGCAGCCTCGGGCCTCGGCGGGTCTATCATTCCGGTAAGTCCTGCGAATACAAGATCGGACTCCAGATCATCCCTGTCATATTCTCTTGAACCCAGCTTTTTGTACGCGACGGCTATCACCCTCAGAGCATTGCCCGCCATGGAATCATTGGCCTGAAGTATTCTTGCTCTTTTGCCCTGATCCAGCAGGCATGTATTGCCTGAGTTATGTATCCTGGTACACTTTTTGAGCAGCATATCAGGAGCGCCCTTTGTGAATACAAAGGTCTCACCTTTGTGATCCACGCAAACTACACTCATACACTTCCGATCCGAATCAAACGGCAATTCATCTATTCTGTAATGCTTCCCGGCCAGTGTGTCGGGTGTCAATCCGGCCTTGACGGCAGCGACAAGGAGCGCTCCCTCTGTCGGGTCTCCTGTGAAATCCCAGCTTTCGCTTCCATGCTTCAGTCTGTTCTTTATGTTTACTAAGATAGATGCTTTCTCATCAGGGGCTTTGCCGTTTGATGACTTTAAAAGGCCTGCATTATTACATAGGGCGCCTATTTCAAGTACAGTCCTGAGGCTGCTGTCTGCAAGAGGATCTACTGCCCTGTTATTCGTTTGAAATAGTTTATCCGGACCCATTTCATCCTTGATATCACAAAACCGGCCATCTGAAAATATACGCCTCACTGTCATTTTATTCTGTGTCAGTGTACCGGTTTTATCCGAACAGACCACACCCGCACATCCCAGTGTTTCTACTGCCGGCAGCTTTCTGATAAGAGCATTTCTCCTTAGCATGCGCTGGACGCCAAGGGCAAGGGAAATCGTAACAAGCGCCGGCAATCCCTCCGGTACTGCCGCTACTGCAAGGCTTATGCCGGACAGAAGCATATTGAACGCATCCTCCCCGCGCAATATACCGGCCGCAGTAACAACCGCACATATGGCAAGACATCCTGCAGCAATAACCTTACCAAGCCTTTCAAGCCGTTTCTGCAGCGGGGTCTGCTCTTCTTCAATATTCCGGATAAGCTCTGCAATACCACCCATTTCAGTATTCATACCGGTAGCGTTGACCATTGCCCTCGCTCTTCCTCCGGTAATACTGGTGCCCATGTACACCATGCTTTTTCTGTCACCGGCCTGATGCCTCAGACCGGAGGCTGCGGCATGTTTCTCCACAGGGACTGATTCTCCCGTCAGCAGTGATTCATCCACTTGTAAGTTTGTGCTCTCCAGCAGAACTGCATCAGCAGGCACCCTGTCTCCAGTCTCCAGTACAACCAGATCCCCTGGAACTATCTGCTCTGCCGGTACGCTGACCTGCATACCGTTCCTTATCACCCTGGCTGCAGGTGCAGCAAGACTCTTGAGTGCTTCCATTGTTTTTTCGGTTCTGAATTCCTGAACAAAGCCCAGAACTGCATTTAGGATGACAATAGCGATTATCGTGACAGCCTCTGTCATTTCGCCCATAAAGGCCGATATGGCTGTTGAGATCATGAGGATAATGACCATGATATCTGTAAACTGACTGAGAAGTAACTTCAGGAGGGATATCTTCTTCTTCCCGCTAAGAAGGTTTGGACCGTGTTCCAGGAGTTTCTTTGCAGCCTCCCTGTCACTTAGACCGGAAGCAGCTGCTTTCACAGTATCAACGACTTTTCCTGATACAAGCTCATTGTCCGATCTTCTTGATAGTGTACTCTGCCTGCTCAATTGTGACACCCCTTTTATCAGTGAATAGATAGCTCTATGTCCTATTTCTATTCAAAAGCGGCATGGATTAGACCATGCCGCTCATCTGATATATTTGGATGTTTCTATTCTTCATAGACCTTCTTAACACCTTCCAGAGACTGAATGTCACTGAGGGTCTGCAGGTCAATGGTGCTGCTCGGGAGCTTTACCAGCAGCTTTATCATCTGATCATTATCTTTGCTTTTATAAAGTTGAATATTTTTAATCTCTACTCTTTGTCCTTCCATATAACTGCTGACCTGTCCCACCAGGCCTGTGACATTATCCGCCTCTACGATGAAGGTCCTGTATCTGTTTCTTTTGCTGAATCGTCTTTCTGCTTTTTTTAATGTGATCAGAGTAAGAAAAACAAATGCCGTCGCAGCAATCGCGCCTATATAAAATCCGCTACCAACAGCTATGCCCACGCATGAAACCGCCCACAGGCTGGCAGCCGTTGTCAGCCCTCGTACATTAAAACCATCCCGTATAATAGTTCCCGCCCCAAGAAAGCCTATGCCGCTGATGACCTGCGCACCAAGCCTGGTAGGGTCGATTGATGTACCTGCGTTTTTAAACATCATATATTGAGAGGTGATCATCACCAGTGCCGCCCCGACACAAACCAGTATGTGGGTCCTGAATCCGGCTGGCCTGTTCGTGTGCTCACGTTCATATCCGATAAAGCCGCCAAGCGCTGTTGCCAGTATCAACCGCAGTATTATCTCTATTTCAAACGGCATACGATCACCTCAGCCATTTAATACTTTCCTGGGTATATATATCTTGAAGTTTTTGAGCATTCTCTCATCAGGTTCAAAAATCACCAGAGTTTTATTATTATTGTAATTAAGCGTTGTAAAATACGCGCCAGGTGAGTCAATAGAACTGGATGCATCTATCCTGTTTTTGATGCTCTGTACCTGCTGGCTGAAACTGTTGCTTTTCACAGGCGCCAATATTTCAAACTCCTTGCAGTTGGCGCTGAATATCCTTTTCCTTTTTCTCTTGGCGACTATCATATCTATATCCAGATCCCCATTGGTCAGAATATACTCATATTCCACATTTCTGGATGAGATTATCCTGATTCCCAGATATATCGCTCCTACGACAAGCAATAGATCTATTCCCATACCAATGCGTATATTTGTCGCAAAGAAAAAGAACAGCAAAAGCAATAGTGCCAGCAAAATCATCGCTATAATGACAAAATCCACTGCTGCCTTCTTCTTTGTTACCAGCTTTTCTATAAAACTATCCATTTATAACCTCCCGATAAAAAGCCAATATTTATGATACTGCTGCTATGATTTTAACATACCGGTCTTCGATTAACAATAATGCTTTGCCGCCTTGCTTGTGAACAAATTGTTAATTTGCATTTATATTGCAAATATCTGAGGCATATCATCTTAAGGCCTGCATATTACCCATGATCTCGACATCGACATATTGGACGCCGAATCTCAGCGCTTTCCTGTTGATCTCCCTGCTGCCGTCCTGATCTTCTCCGAAAAATATATCGATACTGTTCCCCTTGATCAGCCGCCCGGTATCTTCAGCCACATAAATGCCATCCATATGACTGTACTCCTCAGGGAATGTGATCCTGATACTGCTCCCAAGAGGTATCACTTCCGGGTCTACAGCGACGGTCCTGCCTGCTTCCGCCCGGGTGCCGCTGTAAGTTATGCCGTACTCCGGATGCCCTCTGTCCTTCCCGCAGCTTTCAACGGACAGGTCATATGCTGTCGCTCTCATTCTAAGCACCTTGTTTTCATCTACAGGTACCACATCATAGTCTGCCACAGATAACGGTATCATATCATCATAAATTGATGTTGTTTCCTCGAACAGAATACTATTTTTTGCTTGTTCTGCCTTGTTGACTGAACTCACATATAATGCCGACAGGAATGTACACAGAAGAGCAACCGTTATAAGCCCGGCTGTCGCAGCGATCCTGTATCTGATGCTTTTTGAGGCCATACCCGCAATAGAACCGGCAACTCTTTTGTATATCCCGGCCGCATGTGCCGTCAGACTCGTTATCCTGTCTGCTATTATTTCTCCGGCCGATTTTCTTTTCCTGATCAGTATCCAATCCCCGTTGACATTCTCTTTCCCGATATCATCCCTGTCGCTGTACTCCATACCGGTTTTTTCTCCGACCAGTCCCTCCCTGTTCAAATCCATACCGCCGCTGTCTGAATCTTCAGTTCCCCTGTTCTTCAGTGCTTCGGAATTGGAACCAGCACCCGCCGGATTCATATGTATCAGTGATATCACACGCTTTTTAGGTCTGATATCGCCGACTTTATTCTCTATCGACTCCAGGACCTTCTCGATCTCCATATCCGGAGTCTCATCCAATATCCTGCATGCATTTTGCAGATACTCAAAAACCTTATCCTCCGACACAGGTGTCAAAAGCGTATCTTCAAGCCACACCTTCAGTCCCCTGGCAAAATGCTCGTCAGCTGTCCTTAGCCTGAGGGACGATTTGAATATATCGGAGCAGTCTATGCTAAAGGTCGGTTTTTTTGCCGCATCACTGTAAAGGAAAGCCCTGAACAGACTGATTTTATCTGCCGGCAGCTCTGGCAGCTTTCCTGCCACTATCCTGTTGACAGCATCGGCAAATATTCCTGCCCTGAGAGCAGGTGAAAGCTGAGGATACTTATTCGATATGTATTCTCTAAGGCGTTTTACGGTCACTCCCGCCAATATTTCTCTCGATGCCAGTTCGGCAAGCAACGTATTCATGATCCGCCCTCAAACCCGCATTTTTTCACTGCTTGTACGATATACCATATGTAATTATAACACAAAAGGAAATAGATTGGTATTTTTTTGAAAAATAACACTGGTAAGCATAACACTCAATGAACATCTGATCACTATTCAGCTTTCCCCATACGCCGCCAGGCATGCAGCTGCATTGCATTGATCCATTTCTTCACCAGCACCTGTCCGGCAGCGGTATTCCAGTCCTTTTCCAGGTCCAGATGACATATCCTGCCTTCGCCGATCCTGTCATGATGGCAAAAACTGCACTCAAGCGGCATCAACCCAGTCTCATACAATTCACATAAATTATTTTTCAAAAAGCAGCATCCGTTTTGAGAAAAAACATTCATTGCAGCTTTACCTTCGTTGCCTCTGAATGCAGGTGACAAGACGCCAAAAGTGAGTTCTGGCGAAATCTCAAGCATCATACGATATGCATAGCCGGCGCTGAAGGCCTTTTCTGCCTGTTCCACAGTCCACCAGCCGGGCCGGCGGCAATAACCGAGACAAACCATACATCCGCATGACTCGGAGGGCGGGTACTTTTCACTTAATGACATCAGTTTTTTTCTTCTGCTCACATTCATGTCGATCACACCATTCGTCACTTACCATCTTCAAGAATTTTCTCAGTCCTGTCACAAAGCAATAATCGGCTTTTGCATTATCACTTTCTGGTCACCAGTTCCTGAACCTTACTGAGCATCACTGCCATCTCGTCAAAGGTAATGTTTTTCTTCGGTCCGAAGCTTCCGTCCGGATAGCCGCCCATTATCCCAAGGGCAGAGATCTCGGAGACAGCGCCTTTTGCATAGGAACTGACGCTTCCATTGTCTATGAAGCTCTTTCCTGCAGATGTAATGGAAAGACCGCTTCCCAATTTCTTTTTCAAACCTCTCATAACCATCGCCGCCATCTGTTCACGTGTCACAGGATCTCCCGGCCCGAAGCTCTGCGCATTATAGCCGCTGATGATCCCATAACTGACAGCTGCATTGATCTCGGGGATGTATGGGTTTACATATATAATATCAGAAAAAGATGTTTTGCTAAATTCTGGTGCTATTCCAAAAACACGGGACAGGTATGCTGCACACTCGCTGCGATTCACATTGCCGGATTTGAAGCTTTCGTCTCTTCCCAGATCCATGATTCCCGAATCTACCATTTTCACTGATGCAGCTTTGGACCATGAGGGCAGCTTACCAAGGTTCGATATCCCGACTTCCCTGTTGATCTCATCCGGCATGGGTATAGTAGTCATATTGGAGTACTTCTCAATGTAGCGGTTCAGCAGTCCTTCCGCGTCTTTTTCCAGCCATTCGGAGGAGAGATACTCTATGCGGTTGTCTCCGTCGTATTCCCTGCGGTCATCTTTGTATTCTGCGATTATCTCAGCACCCTCGTACTTGATGATCACCTTGCTGTCCCACTTGAAATATTTACTGCCATCTACATTTAAAAGATCCTTGTCCGTAGTTCCGTTCCAGACTGAATATTTATTATACCAGTCGTCAACCGGATCATCATAGCTCAGAATGATTGTGTTTTGCGGCGGATTTGCAAATATTGTGCTAAAGCCGGGATCAATGGGATACAGCTTGATATACGGCTCTATTTTTGTATCAGTAATTTGTCCGCCCGTTGATGGCTCAGTGGTCTGCTGCGGCAATCCCGGGTTGGTTGGTGGAACAGAAGGAGCTGTTATACCGGAACCACCGGTATCTGTATCGGAATCGTCCGGTTCGGAGCCGCCAGGGTTCGTCAGAGCTGGCCTGCCCGGCAGCTGACGAATAGGCGCTGTTATACCGGGCGCCGTTATACTGGGCGCCGTCGGAGCCATCTCAGGTACCGGCTGTGTCGGAGCAGTCACTTGCTGCTCTCTGACATTTTGATCAGTTGAGTCCTTCGCATTTTCCCAGAACCACTTCTTCAATATTGTATTACAGAAATACGAGGTTCCGTCAGCCTCCCCTTTGTTGAGGTCAATGGCCTTTATCTGTACAGTCTGATCTTCGATGGAATCGTTCTGGAGCATAGGCATTCCTGTTTCGGGGTTGATCAGATGACATCCGAGAGAGTCTTCAGTGTAAGCGCTGACTACATATGCAGCATCTCCGGTATATACTTTACTGCCCCGATCATTGACAAGAACAACTGCTTCCAGGTCCTTCCCCACATCCACAGGCTTGCCGTTTTCGACCGTTACTTCTGAAGAGACCGGTATGCGCAGCGGCGTCAAACTGAAGCTTGCGCTTGACATTATCGTATTTGACGGCCCTATCACAAAACCTTCGGAAGAAAGCTGCGTCTTATACTCTGTAAACGGCAGCACATTGTTCCCTGTGTGAACAAACTCGCCATACTGGTTTTGGCCTGATACAGGCTTGCCATTGATGGTGAGAGTACTGCCCGGGACCTTGGAAACATCGAATTTCAGCTCAACAAGTTTATCAGTCACCCAATCCCTTACAATGACTGTCGGTATATAAGCCTTCTCATAATCATTGAAAAAATCCGCCTCAAGCATGAGGGCTTTATCAAACGGGAATGTCGGTGTAACGACCTCGGTCTGAACCATTTTGTCACTGTTTCTCGCCTGAAGTCTGATGTAGACCTGATCATCCTTTTTCAGATCAACACCGCTTGCATGGAATTTTCCATCCTTGTCTGTCGTTGCTGCATACGACCTTTCAGCCGTACCTGCCCTTCGCACAATTATAGTCATATTCTTGTCCGGCTCAGGGATAAATCCGGCAGTACCGCCATCGATATGTAAAGTCCCCCAGATTTCATCCCGGTAGGCACAGACCTCCTTAAAAGAGAGAATGTAACCTGCTGTATCCTTCATTCTTTTGTGAAGGATCGTAGGCTGCCAGTTAACGATATACCTGGTCTTGCCGATCAGCTTTGCATAAGCCTGGACGATCCCATAAAGCCTCGCATCTATATAGCTGCCGTCAGACTGGGAATTGACTCCCATACCTCCATATATCCCGGCTCCGACCAAATCAAAACCCAGGACACTGATGCCAAGCTCTGCTCCCGCTTTGATCTTACCATCAACAGCTCCATACATCAGAGCATCAAGGTCGAATCCGTAATCACCCATTTTAAACAAAGGACCTATAGAAACCGGAACATATAAAATGCACTTGCCCTTCAGTCCTGCTTTGTCAAGAGTCATCCACTGCCGGGCTTCAGCCTGGATGGTCAGCTTGCCGTCGACACTGACCACAAGGAAAAGACCGCCTGACACACTTCCGATTCCATTGCCGAACTTGATTCCCAGACCGAATAGCGGGATCTTGATCTCCTCATCAAAATCAACGGCTACCTTCGCCTGGAGCTGCAGCTCCTCTGTACAGGTCAGATATAGTTCATAGCCCTTTGAATTGTAGGATGCATTGAGATCTATATCTCCAAAGGCCATATACCCATTGAGATAAACATCGTAGACCGAACCGCTGCGAGTGATGCCTCTTACTTTAATGCCCTCCTCGGGCAGACGCATAGCGGTCACAACGTTATTGATATGTTTTGGTTCTAGCGGCTCCATTGCGTGATCAGAATTATAAGACATCGTATATGTAGTGCCGGGCTGTACCAGATATTTGCTCAGGCTGTTGCCGTCGACATCATTGGCAAAAAAATAGATATTCGATTTGTTCAAATGAACAGTCTGTTCAGGAATGTTAAATTCCTTTATAGCTTCTTTGAAAGAAGGCCTGACTACGGGGACATACCCATCAAATGTATCTCCGGACTGCCCCGGGAGGGACGGCACCTTGAACGCCAGTCCATTTTCTTCATCGACGAAAACAGATCCGGGCTTGATTATCGACTGCCCGACAGATGATTTCAGCAAATCCGCCTTCAGTAGTCCCCCCTGGCCGATGATCCTGTCAATGCTGGCAGACCCGCTTTTTTTCCCGGTCACCTGTTCAACCGACCTGATGCTTTGGGTAACCGCCGAGTCCACTTTGACAACATTATCGGCCAATTTATATGTGACCCCTTTTAATCACCTTCAGCGGGAGCCCCGGGCCCCCAGTCATATGCCGGCAGATCGCGGTTCAGTTGGAATATTGATGCAAATGTATCTTCTGTTGCGCCTCGATTGAATTCGGCAACAGACATTTGAGAGAATACAGGATGCGGTCCTGGAGTTTCAGCACCAAAAGCCTGTATCGGAAAAACAGCTGACAATAGAATTATACATAAGAGAAGAGATAATAGATTCCGCAGCTTCATATCACACCCCCACATGTATTACATATATTTCTAGCCAATCTGCACTTGTGTTCGCTACCGGGATAATTATATTATATATCTATTATCTCTTATTGCAACTAATATCTTACAGTACCATCAGATCACATCATTGTCCCATCTTCCTTCGCTCAGTCATTGTAATCCCGTCAAATCCCCAGACATCAGGATTCAACTCATCAATGATAAAGTAGTTTGGTACCGCACTGCTGCCCAATACCTTAGTCACTAATTCTTTTGCGGCTTTCATCATTTTATTTATTTCATCCGGATCAGTAGTTCCTTTTGATACTTTCATAATATTTACAAATGGCAATACAGTTCGCTCCCATATAAGTTTTTTTATCCGGTTCACCACATCTTTCCGTAGGTTGGATGATAGTTGAACCCACGGGACCACATATATTGATTGAAGGTCATTTGCTGAATATTCATCAATGAGTTATGTGCTGCCATACTCATCGGCTTTTTACCGTTTCCTGACTCATTACTGTCTTTTGTAGCCTGAGTTTCAGGTGTAAGCTTGACAAGATCTTTCCTGATTTTATCCTGCTCGCCTTTAGAGCCGTTATTCACCAATGTTCTGAGACAGAACCATATACCCGGAGATGTAGCAATCTGCTGCTGTTCCTCATTTGAAAATGTTTCCCAGCTTTCCTGTACTTGGTTTTTGATATCGTAAACGGAATCCGGAGATATCTGTTCCGGCATTGCTTCGGGGTTCTGATGCAGTAATCTTGAATAGGCTATTATCTCACTGTATGCGGTCAATGACATCTCTGTAAGCGGCGGATCACCGGTAATAACTTCCCTGCCCCGGGCATTGAGCTGATCCTTGATCATCCTTACTGCCTCATCGGTATCAGGAGATTCGTCAAGCCACTCCTTGATGGCCTTTTCGAGCTCTGCCCGCATTTCATCCAGCTCACCCTGATTCATCGTTAATATGGCCTTGGCAAATATCGGATACTGGTCATACTTGCTCAGTTCCTCTTCCGTCAGCGAGCTCCAGCCGTCTTTTAATTCTTCCAGAATCACCTGTTCCTGATCTGCAGTAAACGGAGCCCCCAATGCAAATTCCAGAACGAATATGAATCCCTTGGCATTGGCATCGATTTTAGATGCTGATTCAGAGCTGTTGATCGTATTGCGGTCTTTTGAGCCTGACGCTGTTGCCAGTGATCCTATAAAGTTCTTCAGCAGTTCAATACTGCGGTCATATGAGTAGGCTGATTCAGGTGAAAAGTATGAAAACCAGATTGCCTGCTGACTATCCTTCATGACGATTCCCGTACCGCTGTATTTGTTTCCGTTTACTTCATCAGAAAGGTCAAAAACGACCTGACTATCACTGGTTTGAGGATTTGTACGCCAGTTGGCAGCTTCTAAATTGGGATTTTCCGTTTGCAGCATGGCGACAAAACCGCTGGCCAGAGCAGTAGGATCATTGCCTTCGATGAAAGGGATCATTGCCATTATCATCTGCTCATTGGTTTTTTCATTATCAATTGCTACTACCGATTCATTCATCTCGACATTCCATCCCTTGGGGTAACGGAATGACAAACCACCATAATCTTCAGTATATTCGACCCATGCTTCGGCAAGTTCAGCAACTTCTTCACCTTCAGCGGCAGATACCGGTTCGTCAGAGACTGTCTGATCAGGGCCTGATGTCTGGTCCTCCTGTGCCTGACCGGCGCGGGATGTTGAGTCATCCTGAGATTCAGGCTGCTGTACTTTGATTTCTACACAGCCTGTCAGCTGAGAAACAATAAGCAGTATACACACAAACAAGCTTATAACGGATCTTTTGGGCATTTGCTTGACCTCCCCTTCGGCATCACATGTACGCATATTCTTCCAATTATTATAACACATCCCGGGTAAAATCGGCCTCTCTTGGAGATAATTATTATAGCTTATATAGATCCATCTTCATTTTCTTAATAAAGCGTGTCAACTCATCACAATAGTATAGATGCAGTTCATGCAGCGCCCTTGAGCATACTGTATAAAGCAGCCGTCTGTCCTCTTCCCTCGAATAGTTGAATGAATCTGCCGTGCAAACGATCACAGCATCAAACTCCAGACCCTTGGCAAGATAAGATGGGATCACAACTGTGCCTCCCTGGTACTCTTCATTGTGGTCAGTGATCAGGCTGATACCGGTAAACTCTTTGATACCTTCATAATACGCTTCACATTGTTTTACATTTTTGCATATCACCGCTATCAGTTTATGGCCTTCGCTTTTCAGGCCTTTGATATCATCTGCGATCCTGTTGAAAAGCTTATCCTTATCCGTCTTAATTACCAAAGGCTTATTGCCGCTTCTGTCAAGCTGTTCTGCAGCATTGTCCGTCAAGAGCAGTTCGTTGCAAAAATCGGCGATTGCCTTCGTTGAACGGTAGCTTTTAGTCAATGATATGACTGTGGTGCCCTTCGATCCGAATATATCCGCTGCAGTTTCAAAGCTGCCTATATTCATGTATGCGTTTATCGACTGATTGAGATCACCCAGTATTGTCATGTTGCTATGTCCGAAGACCCTTTTGATTATCTCATATTGCACCGGCGTGTAATCCTGAGCTTCATCTATTATCACATGCTTTATTGCTTTTGCATTATTATCAGCTCCCAGTGAAATCATGAGCAATATTACGGGTGCAAGGTCTTCATAATTGATGATCCTGTTTTCGAGCCAACGTACAGTATACGACGACGCAACCTCCAGAAAATCAGGAGTGGATCCGGGATCGGACTGCATATCGGGATCACCTTCAAGCCCGGACTGTGTGTCAGGGTCCACAAATAATCTGATGTTCCTGAACATGTCCTTATACAAGCCGACTATATCAAAGGCCGTCATCCTCTCGATCTTATTCATAACCTGATCAAACTCGGCTTTGGATCTCATATCTGCCATGATTTTTTTCTCTTTATCATCCAATGATGAGTCCTGTGCCAACTCGCCTTTTAGTATCTCCTCTGTCAGAGCCTCAACATAAGGCTCAACCAGATATAGAAGCCTTTGCTTCAGCTTGTTGAGGCGTTTGATATAGGGCAGATAGCTATAATCCTCGACAAAAAGCCTCCTTATTTCCTCAGCCGAAATAATCAGCTTCCCCTTCCTGATCAAGTCCGTGAATTGAATATTTTTGCCGCTTTCAAGGTATTCCGCATATCTGCCTATTACTCCGGGAAAGCCTCGTGACGCCTTCAGCCTTATACTCATCAGTCTTCCATGATCGGGGCCGTCCGAGAGGACATACTCCATATGATGGTTCATTGTCTCAAGATGGCAGCCCGGACCCACAAGATCCTTGAAAAAGTCTGCAAAAGTACTTCTGCTGATATTCTCTTCCCCAAGCTGGGGCAGGACATTAGATATATAGTCTTCAAATACGTGATTTGGAGAAAATATGAGTATGTTCTCTGATTTGATGCTTTCACGGTATCTGTAAAGAAGATATGCCGCCCTGTGCAATGCTATGGAGGTCTTGCCGCTTCCGGCCGGGCCCTGGACGATCAGTATCCTGGTCCGGTCATCCCTGATTACCCTGTTCTGTTCCTTCTGAATGCTGGTTACTATAGTGCGCATCCTGCTGTCGGTACTTTTACCGAGTATTTCCTGAAGCATTTCATCATTTATCCGCACATCGCTGTCGAACATAAATGCGATCCGCTGGTTTTCGATCTTGTACTGTCTTTTTAGCAGCATCCGGCCATGTATAGCGCCCATCGGAGACATATAGCTGCACGGGCCGGTTTCATGATCATAGAACATGCCGGAGATCGGCGCTCTCCAGTCATAAACAAGTATGCCGCTGCTGTCGCCCGAGTAAAGGTTAGCTAGTCCTATATATATTTGCTCTTCCTCACCCTCCCCGTCCTCGATAAAGTCTATCCTTCCGAAGTAAGGGTTTTTCAGCATTTTTTCAAGGCGCAGCACAGTGTCGTATGAAAATCTGTATTTACGGGCTTGATTTTCAATATCGGCCTGGTATTGCCATGCCATGGCCGGGGCATCCAGGTCGGATAAACCGGTGGGCCTGCATTTGACCTCCTCCCACATATCCTTTTGAAGCTGGATCGCATCCTTTTTAAACCTTCCGGCCGCATTGACCCCGGCTTCCAGCTGATTTCGTATTTCAGCCGTCACCTTCTCAAGGTATGCAGATTCAGCATCCAGAATATTCTTATCGGTGATCATAAATACCTCCCGGGATTTATTTAGCAGTTCAAGCATGTCCTTTATGTGTGAATGGAAACTGTCAACAGCGGATGTGCAAAGTATATGATACATCGGTTGACCATCTAATAAAAGGCTGTTATTGAAATTTTATATGTGCTATAATATAGCTGTAGGGTGACAAATGCAGACACAAAGCCGGATGGCTTTTTTTATTTCCATACAAAAAAGTCGATAATGAATAATGCTGCGAATAAATGTTGTTGACATATATAGTACCATATAGTACAATTCTATATGGAATCGAGGTGATGTTATTGCTTGAAAAAACAAATGGGGGCTTTCTCGTCTCTCAGCTTAAGCAGATGCAGGGCAGAGTTTTTGAAAAACTGCTCGGCGAAGCAAGTATAGACGAATTTAACGGCGCCCAGGGCAGGATCTTATATGTGCTGTGGCAAGCGGATTCCGTACCGATCATCGAGCTGTCAAGAAAAACGGGACTGGCGAAAACCACCCTCACAAGCATGCTGGACAGAATGGAGGAAGCTGGCCTTATCAACCGCAACTATGATAAGGCGGACAGGCGGCAAATAAGAATAACGCTCACAAATAAATCGAGGGAGTTAAGCGCCAAATACGATGAGGTTTCCCGAAAGATGAGCGAAATTTTTTATCAGGGGTTCAGCGATTCGGAAATCGAGCAATTTGAAAATTATTTATCCAGGATAATAAATAATCTGAATGAAGGTGGGAGATAAATGATGGATGCAGAAATGAGAAATGAGATCATCGACCTCAGGAAAAACAGCAAAGTCGCATATGTATCATCTGTTGATGAAAACGGTTACCCGGCAGTCAAAGCGATGCTCGTTCTGGAAAACGGAAGCTTGCAGACACACTACTTCTCAACAAATTATTCATCCAGGCGGGTGAAACAGTTTATGAAAAATCCGAAAGCCGCTGTGTACCTTAGCAAGAATGAGGAATTCAAAGGGCTTATGTTCCAGGGGACAATGGAAGTGCTCACCGACAGGGAATCCAGGGAAATGCTTTGGAGAGAGGGCTTTGAGATCTATTATCCCAAGGGGATAGACGATGAGGATTACTGTGTCTTCAGGTTTACAGCTGAAAAGGGCAACTACTATCACGGATTGAAAAATACAAATTTCGATATCGGGGAGGTTTTGTAATGCAAAAGCCGGATAAAAACACAGCATGCTTTTTCACTCAGCATCTGTTCCTGATTGGTACATATGATGAACACGGAAAGGAAAATTTCGCCCCCATCTCATGGGTGAGCTATACATGGGGCCAGCCGGGCTGCCTGATTCTGAGCATGAACGGTGAAAAACAAACAAAGCAAAACTTTGAACATACAAAAATGCTATCCGCTACGGTTGTTACTCCGGATCTTATGAGGTTTTTGGAAACCTGCGGAAGCAAAATAAAAACGCACTATTTATATACTATTTTCCTTACGGTCTCCACAGAAAGACAGTATTCCTCCGCCAGCTCTTCGATGCTGGCCCTTTTGAAATACTTGTTCTTTATCTCCTCATTGCGCTGCTTATAGAATAATCTTGCCCCGGAATCATGCCCCCATTTTTTACGTTCCGTACTGTTGGGGATATAAAGCGTTTCACCGGAAACATATTTCTGGACCTCCTTCAGCAGCTTATCAGGAAGGATCTCCGATGCATTTCTATAATTCATTCAATGCACCTCTTTTAACTGTTTTTCGCTAAAAACTGCTCCAGCGTGTCATATTTGTTCAATTTAAAACCTTTAGCTTCTATCTCTGAGATTATATAGCGCTCCAGCTCCTGCGCCCTTTGCTTTAATGCTCTGAGGTCCGCCGAATCAAAGCATCCCAGCAGATCCATTTCCTTCAGTCCGAATTCCTCTTCAATTATGTTAAGTTCATGCTGTAAATTGATAGCATCCGGAAAAGCCCTCTCATAATTTTGAGTATTACAATGATAGTAGATCCTTCTCCAGGTCAGCGAACCTTCCTCGTACCAGTCAGCCAGATCCTCATAATCAGGCATCCTGGGCCTTGGTGCATTTGGCTGTTTGTGTTCTGCAATGAATTTACGCGTTGTTCTGATGATCTCATGGCCGGATTTTCTTAATTCATCGACCGACTTTGCCTTTACTATTGCCTCGAAGTATGGGATGAAGTTTTCCGGCACTTCCTTCATCTCAGCCAGTTCTACGGTTTCCAGATCGAGTCTTTTCCTGAAGTATGTCCCGTTCATTCCGGCCACAGCGATAGAAAGGTAATGTGCAATGAATCCCGCCGCCATCCTCACCTTGTATAGCTGATCCTCAAACATCATGGTACGGTATATATCCATGGCTGCATCCAGCTTCTCAAGAGCTTTTTTCATCATGAATCCCCTATCCTTAAGGTTCGCTCTCAGCTTGTCCTGCATTGCCCTGAAGCGCTGCAGGTCCTCCTCGTTCCGGTAATACAAAATAATTGCATCACCGAGACCATAAGTAAAATCGTCATCAAAATTCGCCATATTCTCGATGCGCTGCCAGGAGCGGGGATACAGATCATGTCCTACACCATCTATGATGAACGTCTGCCCCAGTTTGTTTCCGTTTTCGTTTGCCGGTACAAAATAGTCAAAGCACTCGCCGTGACAATCGTCTTCCAACGAATGCCCTGTAATCGCTATCAGCAAAGCGACATCGTCCTTGTACTTTTTCTGTATTTGCTCTATAGCCCATTGTGTCAATTCTTTTTGTGTCGGCTTCATATTTTATCACCCCTTGTTTCTCGCTTTGAGTAATGGCCATTGACTTACTATATAAGTATATAGGCATATACCTGTAACATCAATGCCGACATTTTTTTGTAATTGTTCCTGACCTGCAGCAGGCCTTGTGTCCGCCCGGTTAGAATAATGTTTCGCTATCGTCATTCACATATCGGCCACCAGAATAATAAAGGAATTTTTCAAGCCTGACCCCGTATTGCAATATCGGCCGCCGGAATAATAAAGGAATTTTTCAAGCCTGACCCCGTATTGCAGATACACACAATAACGTTGAAGATAGTATATTTTACCAATTGCTGCATGATGCTACACTGGGTTTGAAGAAAATCGTGATTCAAGGAGGTTCGGAATGAAAAGGATTATTCGTATGATAACAGCTATGGCACTGACGTTAACAATGCTGCTGTCTTTGACAGCGATATCGTCAGCACAGACAACTGCTGGCAAGGGAGGACAGAACGGTATGCAGGCAAAAGTTCTGTTGGTGATTGCGCCGAAGGATTTTGAAGACTTTGAGGTGTTCGAGACCAAAACGGTCCTTGAAGCCAATGGAGCAAAAGTAGTCACCGCAAGTACAACAAAAGACATGGCGACCGGATCCTATGGGAGGACACTGGTTCCTGACATCAGCATCTCTGATGCCAAAGCGGCTGATTACGATGCAATAGTGATCGCAGGCGGTACAGGCATCTTTGAACACATATGGGACAACAAGGATTTACATAAGCTCGTACAGGAAGCAAATAAACTGAAAATAACAATAGGCGCTATATGCGCAGCCCCTGTGACACTGTCGAAAGCAGGCATCATGAAGGGAGTCACAGCTACCATGTATCCGTGGGATGATGCTATAAATGAACTTACAAAAGGCGGAGCAATATATATAAATGACGAAGTGGTGGTATCGGGCAATATCGTGACAGGAAGAAATGTTGACGCAACAAGAGCTTTTGCATTGAAGCTCTGCGATATCCTGGGCATCAGGCCGACACAGAAAAAGGTGCTCATGGTAATAGCTCCGAAGGATTTTGAGGATGTTGAGGTACTCACACCCAAGACCATCCTTGAGACAAGCGGTGCGTGCGTAACAATAGCAAGCACAACTACGGACACAGCTATCGGCAGTCAGGATTCTCAGATCAAACCCGACATATCTATAAAGGATGCAAAGGCAAAGGATTATGATGCAATAGTGGTACCAGGCGGTGTAGGTGTCATAGGAGCTCTGTGGGATAATAAGGATCTTCACAAGCTGCTGCAGGATGCCAATAAGCTGAAATTAACGATTGCCTCCATGTGTGCGGCACCTCCGGCACTGTCAAAGGCGGGCATTATGAAAGGCAGGACTGCCACCATGTTCCCATGGGAGGATGGCATCAAGGAGCTCACAAATGGTGGAGCATTATATCTCGACGATGAGGTCGTTATCTCCGGCAATATAGTCACAGCCCGTAACCCTCAGGCATCAGTGGAGTTTGGCAAAGCAATAGCGAAGGAACTCGGCCTTGCGGGAAAATCGAAAAGGGCTCTGATGGTCATAGCTCCATCAGATTTTATGGATCCGGAGTTTTTCGAACCCAAGGCAATACTTGAGGCCAGCGGCGTGATCGTAACAGTCGCTTCCACGACAAAAGAGAAAGCACTGGGCACCCTTGGCGGAACATATACCCCTGATATTGCAATAAGTGAGGCAAATGCGGATGATTATGATGCACTGATCATTGTCGGCGGCAATGGCGTACCAGCCACTCTTTGGGACAATGACGATCTGCACGTTCTCATCCGTGACGCCAATTACGACAACAAGCTGGTTTCTGCGATATGCGCAGCACCGGTCACTTTATCGAAAGCAGGCATAATGAAAGGCAAAAATGCAACAATGTTCCCCTGGGATGACGGAATAAAGGAATTGACCAAATATGGCGCCAACTATGTGAATGAAGAGGTCGTCATAGACGGAAACATCGTCACCGGCAGAAATCCGGAGGCATCCAGGGCATATGGTCTGAAGCTGGCTGAGATACTGGCTTGTGATAAACAACGAAAGGATGTGCTGTTGGTCGTTGCTCAAAAAGACTACGAAGACAGGGAGCTGTTCTCTCCAATAACGATCCTGGAGATGAATGGTGCAAATGTAACTATAGCAAGTGTTACGAAGGATACAGCCAAAGGCATGTCAGGCAGCAGTATCACACCGGACACAACGATCGCAGCGGCAAAAGCATCGGACTATGACGCGGTCGTGGTAATAGGCGGCAATGGTTCCATAGCCGAATTGTGGGAAAACAAAGATCTGCATCGTCTTCTGAAAGAGGCAAGCAGCCTGAACAAAACCATCGGAGCTATCTGCGGAGCTCCTCCGGTCCTTACAAAGGCAGGTATCATGGCCGGCAGGAAAGCGACTATGTACCCGTGGGACGATGGAATAGCTGCTCTGAAGGCAGATAAAGGTGTAGTCTATGTGGATGAAGAGGTCGTTGTATCAAGAAATATTGTGACCGGAAGGAATGCAGATGCTTCTGAAGCTTTCGCCCTCAAGCTCTGTGAAGTCCTTGACATACTTAAAAAGTAACCTTTAAACCTCCTCGTTACAGGTCTGCTGCCGGCATGGATCACCATACCGCCATGAAAGCAGGATCCGGAAGGATATATGGCAAGTCTTGAGGGCTCACCCTCCTTGAGACTTGCCATTACCGAAATTTATCTTACTATTAACCCAAATTTATCTACTCTTTCCATCTTATAAAGTTTGGTATACTTTTATCATCCGATAAAATAGTAATAACGCAATACAGGGTGATGTGTATATGAATCTTTCAACGATTGGAAGGGAGAATTTAAGAGGTTATAAACTCAACCTTTGCTGTGGTGAAGAGGGCGCTCTGGATCACAATAAGGGCTACAAGGAGGCCTTGAGGATAATACTCGTAGAAGAGGGCAGCGGTATTATCAGGATCGGCAGCAGGAGATATGTCTTTTCGGCCCCTGTTGTATTCTGTTTCAATGAGCTTGATATCTTCAAGTTCGAAAATCGCGGCTGCTGCCGTGCCAAGGCTGTTTGGTTCCATCCGGATATCATAAATACTACATTGGATTTTGAAAGGATGCGTTCAGGAGACAATGAGCTTACATATACGGAACTGCAGGATATTTACTGGATGCGTCATTTCTGCCGCCGGCAGGAAGGCTTTACAGGCCAGCTGAATATCGGTCCGGGTACTGTGAAGCGTATCAGCAGACTTTTCAGCGCCATTGAAAACCAGCTCCTTCTGCAGTCTGACAATTACTGGCCTTGCAGAAGCCGCTCCTTTGTCATAGAGACTCTATTCCTGCTGGCAGGGCTCGAGACTCAGCCTCAGTCAATGGAATATATAGCCTTGAACAGGGAAAATGATGACATGATCGATGTCATACAATATCTTCATGACAATTACTTCGAAAAAATAACACTGGCACAGCTTACAAGAAGATTTCACATGAATAGGACCTCACTGGGAAGGGACTTCTTTGAAGCGACCGGCACGACTATCATGACATATCTGATGAAGCTGCGCCTGTACATTGCATCACAGATGCTGAAGGAAACCATGCTGCCGGTATCTGAAATATATGAACGGGTAGGCTTCAATGATCCAGCTCACTTTGGCAGGCAATTCAGGAAGCACTATGGCTTCTCGCCAAGTGAATACAGGCGGCTGAACAGCTGTCTTATCGCAGTGTGATCCTGAGCCGGTATGTCACTGGGTATTGATTTTAGCAAATGTATATAATATAATTGATTGGTATTAACAATAAGACAGCCCGTACAGGAGGTCCATACCATGGAATGGTGTTATCCAAATGTACCGGCAAAAGGCCGTGGCCTCAGCTCTGAACAATGACCATAGGGTCAGAGGATCAAAGTGCATATTTAATTCGGTGATGCATTGTCCAGAGCCTAAAGCCTAAAGTAGCCGGAGCCGGGAAGAAAAACAGCAGAATAGTCAAATGCTCATGCTCCAGCAGAGGGATACTTCTGTTTGTTTGTGCATGTTTGCTGTAATATTCCACATGGCTTTATCGGTGAAAAACTATCACAACGGCAGGTAAGCGATTTCGCTGATGCTATTCTTTCAGCGTCAGGTTCCCATTTGTTGTGTTATGCAAGCTGTGGACAGTTCACTGGATCCGCGGCTTTTTCTATTTCATTTCATTACCATGCTTATCTGACTAAACAGTATTATTGGAATAGTTTGGGTAGAAGGCAAGGCCGCGACAGATCTGCGGCCTTTTTTCGTACATTGGAGCAATTGGGATCGAATTGCCCGGATCTGGCAGATACGCTCAAGGCATAGAAAATCCGGACAATTGGGAGGAAAAAAACATGAGTATGCTAACAATCACAAATGTAGTTAAGGAGTACAGAAACAAGATAGTGTTAAATGGCGCCAGCCTGAGGATAGAAAGGGGCGAAAGAGTTGCCCTCGTCGGGCCCAACGGCGCAGGAAAGACCACCTTGCTGAGGATCGCCGCCGGAATTGAGACATGTGACTCCGGCAGCGCTTCCATCGCCAGAGGCTCGAAGATGGGATACCTGACACAGGATCTGAATGAAATGGATTCCAGTGGCAGAGTGTTCAGTGAGACCGCACTGTTTCACGAGGAGATCAGCCGGCTTGAGCAGAAGATGAGAAGCCTGGAAAGAAAAATGACGGACCCTGTGCTTATGGAAAACCATGAGCAGTACGAAGCAGTCCTTGCGGAATATTCAAGATTGGTAAACAGGTATGAAGGCCTTGACGGCTATACTATAGAGTCAAAAATAAAGGCACTGTTGCTTGGACTTGGTCTCAAGGAAGAGGCCCTCACACTTCCTGTGGAGCTATTGAGCGGCGGAGAAAAGATGAGAGTGGCTCTGGCAAGGATATTGCTGGAGGAGCCTGATCTGCTTGTACTGGACGAACCGACCAACCATCTTGATATCGATGGGACCGAATGGCTGGAGGGGTTTTTGAATAGATTCAGCGGAGGGGTGCTTGTAGTATCTCATGACCGGTATTTTCTGGACCAGGTGGCGACCAGAGTGGCTGAGCTGGATAACGGAACCATTACAGAGAGAAGCGGCAGCTACACCACCTTCATGCAGCAAAAGGAAAGAATGCTGGAATTCGCCCGAAGAGAACAATTCAGGCTGAGACAGGAGATCAGACGGGAGTCGTCTATTGCTGAACAGCTAAAGAGCTCTCACAAGATCAGCGCCTGGAAAAGCAGGCTTAAGTCCGTCGAAAGGCTTCAGTGCGAAATGGATGTGAAACTGAAGGATACCCGGGATCAGCAGCACCTGTACAAATCCACAGCTCCAATGATAGGTTTCGACAAAGCACGACATATCAGCGCAGAAATAGCTATGGCCGACAAGCTTGCAAAGTACTACGGCAATGTAAAGCTTTTCTCGGATATCAGCTTTCTTATAAAGGGCGGTGAACGAGTTGGAATAATCGGTCCCAATGGCTGCGGAAAGACTACCCTTTTGAATATCCTCCTTGGACGGGATGAGGATTTCAAGGGAAGGGCAAGACTCGGCGCCTGGGTGAAGTATGGCTGCCTCGGACAGGAAGTGGAATTTGAGGATGAAGAAAGAACGCTGCTGGAGGAGCTTCTGTCCTTCGGTGAAATGAAGGAATTCGATGCAAGAGCCCATCTGTCAAAGTTTCAGTTTTATGGAGATGAGGTCGATAAGAAAATAAGGATACTCAGCGGCGGTGAGAGATCAAGACTCTATCTGTGCTGCATGATGCTTGAAAAGCCTGACTGCCTGATCATGGACGAGCCGACGAACCATCTGGATATACAGTCGCGGGATGCTCTGGAAACGGCTTTGCTGGAATTCAACGGCACAGTCATAGCTATCTCTCACGACAGGTATTTCCTCAGCCGCTGTGTCAACAGAATACTTGAATTCAGCGACGGCAGCATGACTTCATACGAAGGCAATTATGAGAAATACAGACAGCTGAAGCTTGCCGCACAGGATGATAAGCTACAGGAGAAAATTCAGATACAAAGCTCCGGGAACAATGAGAAGAAAAAGGCCGTAGGCGAAGATGCTCAGCTGTCAGCTCAAACTCTTGATCTGGCCAGTCTGGAAGAAAGCATAACCGCGCTTGAGGCGAAACAAAGGGAGCTCGAAGCATCCTTTTGCCCCGAAACTCCCCATGAAGCCTATATTGAATATGCCGAAATGGCAAAAGAGCTGGAGAAGCTTTACAGCCAGCTGGCATAGGCAGAGCACATGATCTGCATTCCCCGGCTTGGTCCCTTGATCGGGCCGGGGTTGCAGGATCACGATATCGCTTCTCCGCCTATGGTATAAGTCCAGCCGTCCTTCCCCTTTTTCGCGGTACAGTCAAGAAAGTAGTATGCTCCGTCTCCGCCGCGCCATTTTGTTGCATCAAACACAAAGCTGTCCTTCTCTTCCGACTTGACCTTTATGGTGAAAAGCAGACCTGTTTCAAAAGCAAGCATATCCTCGTTGATATAACCCTGTTCACGCAGCTCATCGAAGGTTCCGCGCAGTGTTTCCAGTCCGAATTCGTTTCCTGCCATGTAAACCAGTGCCGTTTTTTCCGTCTCCGTCAGGTTTGTGACATCATTGAGGTTGAATGCCAGACGCTCGATATTGCCATTTAGTCCGGGATCGACTTCATACAAGTCCTTGATTGCCTTCATATAAAGACCTGCTATGTCCTCGCCCTCTTCTCTGATCCAAATGCCCTTAATGCCGCCGAGCTGCATCGGAAAACTCTCCATTACAACGCCATCGTAGACTATATCCAGCATCATCCCGTTCTTCAGTTCACCGATGTCGGCCAATCCTCCGTCCTTATTCAGCAACCCGGTATTCTCAGCATTGATCCGGTATATATCTGCTCCATTTGCCCCCTCATCCATGCTTGCCGCAAGGAACGAGCCATTGTTCACATCGATCACCTTTACCTTCAATGCAGCACCTGAAACCTGTCCCTGGTCTGAACCCGTATTATCATTTCCTGCACTGTTCTCTCCATTTACATCAGAAAGGCCTGGTTTCCCTGTACCTGTCTGTGAACAGGCAGTCATAGTGAAAACCAAAAGCATTATTATAATAAAGGCAATTACTCTCTTCATTCGTCCATCCTCCCCGTTTTATCAATCATAGAATAGACGAAAATGGAACAATTTATGTTTCAATTCCATGCCGGCAAAGGGAATGCATAAAAAAATGAGGGTGCTTCAACAGCACTCCTCATTTTGTATTTATTCAGATATTTATTTGCGGCTTAGTACATTCCGCCCATTCCACCGGGTGCTCCTGCCGGCATCGGGGGTTCCTTCTCAGGCTTGTCGGCAACTACGCTCTCAGTGGTGAGAACCATGGCTGCAACTGATGCTGCATTCTGCAGAGCTGATCTGGTGACCTTTGTAGGATCAACGATACCGCTGCCTATCATATCGATATATTCTTCCTTGAGTACATCGAAGCCAATACCTGCTGCGCTTCCCTTTACCTTGTCAACTATTACAGAGCCTTCGAGACCTGCATTGGCAGCGATCTGCCTGATGGGCTCCTCAAGGGCCTTGACTATGATCTGGACACCGGTCTTTTCATCGCCATGAGTGGACTTCAGAAGCTCTGCCACCTTCGGGACAGCGTTTACATATGCTGTTCCGCCGCCTGCAACGATGCCTTCCTCAACTGCAGCCTTTGTTGCAGCAAGAGCGTCCTCGATGCGGAGCTTCTTTTCCTTCATTTCAGTTTCGGTAGCTGCGCCGACCTGGATGACAGCTACGCCGCCGGCCAGCTTTGCGAGCCTTTCCTGAAGCTTTTCCTTGTCGAAGTCGGAAGTCGTCTCTTCGATCTGTGATTTGATGGAGCCGATCCTCTTCTTGATATCGTCCTGGCTGCCTGCGCCGTCAACGATGATGGTATTTTCCTTCTGAACCTTGACCTGTCTTGCTTTACCAAGCTGGGTGACCTTTGTATCCTTCAGATCCAGTCCCAGTTCATCGGTAATAACCTGTCCGCCAGTGAGGATAGCTATATCTCTGAGCATTTCCTTCCTTCTGTCGCCAAAGCCGGGAGCCTTGACTGCAACACAGTTGAAGGTGCCGCGGAGTTTGTTGAGTATAAGGGTGGTGAGGGCTTCGCCTTCCACGTCCTCAGCGATTATGAGGAGCTTCTTGCCGGACTGCACGATCTGCTCGAGGAGCGGCAGGAGATCCTGGATGCTGCTGAGCTTCTTGTCAGTGATGAGGATGTATGGATCGTCAAGAACTGCTTCCATCTTGTCAGTGTCAGTTACCATGTAAGCTGAGATGTAGCCTCTGTCGAACTGCATTCCTTCTACGACCTCGAGGTTGGTGCCCATGGTCTTGGATTCTTCAACAGTGATGACACCGTCATTTGTCACCTTTTCCATAGCATCTGAAATGAGCTGTCCGATATAATCGTCATTTGCAGAAATAGCTGCAACTCTTGCGATATCTTCCTTGCCCTTTATCTTCCTGCTGTTTTCCTTTATAGCCTGAACAGCTGTATCAACAGCGGCTGCAAGACCCTTCTTGAGTATCATCGGGTTTGCGCCTGCTGCAACGTTCTTGAGACCTTCTCTGATAATTGCCTGTGCAAGCAGTGTTGCTGTAGTAGTACCATCGCCTGCAACGTCGTTGGTCTTTGTAGCAACTTCCTTAACGAGCTGAGCGCCCATGTTTTCAAACTTGTCTTCGAGTTCGATCTCCTTTGCGATAGTGACACCATCGTTGGTGATCAGAGGAGAACCGAATTTCTTATCAAGAACTACGTTCCTTCCCTTTGGTCCGAGTGTTACCTTTACTGTATCAGCCAGCTGATTAACGCCGCTTTCCAGCGCGCGCCTTGCTTCTTCTCCGAATTTGATATCTTTTGCCATATGTTTTATGCCTCCTTATCAGCATTTAATATAATCATACTAATGACGCCTGTTAGTCAACAACAGCCAGAATATCGCTCTGCTTGAGTATGGTGTACTCAACATTGTCGATCTTAACTTCTGTACCGGCATATTTGCTTATAAGTACTTTGTCTCCGACCTTGACTTCCATTTTGATCTCTTTGCCCTTGTCATCATATCCGCCGGGGCCCACAGCCACGATCTCTGCTACCTGCGGTTTTTCCTTTGCGCTGCCCGGAAGGACTATGCCGCCCTTTGTGGTCTCTTCGCTTTCAAGCATTTTAATAACGACTCTTTCACCTAATGGCTTTATTTTCATAAAGTAAACCTCCTGTAGTGTTTTTAACAATTTGTTAGCACTCACTAATATTGAGTGCTAATCACATTAATAATATAATATATTATCCATTTTATAATCAAATATGCGTTTTTTCTAAAATGTGCCGTTTTTAGTCGAATTGGTCTGATTATCAGGCTGTTGTATGGAATTTCATCGTTTTCCTGTATTACTCTCGCTTTTTCAATTCTTCATATATATTATTCAGCGTCATTCCCTGCTGTGCAAGAAGAACCATTATGTGATAGAACAGGTCCGCGATTTCAGCGCTGATGTCCCCCGCCGATCCGTTTTTGGAGGCTATGACGACTTCACAGGCTTCCTCTCCGACCTTTTTAAGTATCTTGTCCAGCCCTTTTGTAAATAGGTAATTGGTATATGAACCCTCCTTCGGGTGAGCAAGTCTGTCGCATATAACAGCAAATACATCTCCAAGGACTTCAGGGCCTGCAGTGCATGTTCCTGCAGCAGCGAGGTCATTTCCGGTGTCGTCCATACCTGCAGCGACATTGCAGTTCGTTCCGGCATCTGCTTTCATATCTGCGCCTTTAGCCAATTCGCTCGCTTCCAGCCTTGTGAAAAAGCATGAACGATGGCCGGTATGGCATGCCGCCCCGGTCTGTTCCACCTTGACCAGCAGAGTGTCGCCGTCGCAGTCGACGCTGATGCTTCTGACCTTTTGATAATGTCCTGAGGTCTCGCCCTTCAGCCACAGCTTCTGTCTGCTTCTGCTGTAGTAGTGGACCAGACCCGTTTCAATGGTTTTCTTCAGAGACTCCTCGTTCATATACGCAAGCATCAGCACCTCATCGGTCCTGATGTCCTGTGTGACTGCCGGTATCAACCCTTCCGCATTGTATTTCACCATTTCCAGAATGTTTGCCATTTCACGTCCTCACTTCTATACCTTTTTCTTTCAAATATGCTTTGACATCGCGTATCTCCAGCTCTCTGAAGTGAAAGAGCGATGCTGCCAGTACTGCATCCGCCTTACCGTCGGTCAGGGCCTCGTAGAAGTGCTCCATATTGCCCGCTCCTCCCGAAGCTATGACCGGTATGCCAGTGCTTTCTGATACAGCTCGTGTCAGTTCTATATCATAACCGTTTTTTGTGCCGTCACAATCCATGCTCGTAAGAAGAATTTCTCCGGCTCCCAGTTTTTCGGCCCGGGCTGCCCATTCCACCGCATCCTTTCCGGTATTGACGCGGCCGCCGTTCAGATAGACATCCCATCCGCCTCCGCCGGCGCGCCTTTTTGCATCGATGGCCACTACCACGCATTGGCTCCCGAATCGTTCCGCCGCCTCGGAGATGAGCTCGGGCCTTTTTAGAGCTGCTGAGTTGACAGAGATCTTGTCTGCGCCGGCCTTGAGTATTTCTCTGAAATCATCGCAGGTCCTGATACCGCCGCCTACCGTGAAGGGTATGAAAACATGCTCTGCCACCCGGCGCACGACGTCGATCATTATGTTCCTTGCATCTGCCGATGCGGTTATATCAAGGAAGGTCAGTTCATCAGCTCCGGCCTTGTCATAGAATGCCGCATTCTCTACAGGGTCTCCGGCATCCTTGAAGTTAATAAAGTTAACTCCCTTTACAACTCTTCCCTCCAGAACATCGAGACATGGTATTATACGTTTCGTATGCATTTCCTGCTCCCCTTTACTTAAACCTGCTGCTACTTCGCTGCAGCAATAGCTTCCTTCAGATCGATATCGCCTGTATACAGGGCTTTCCCTACGATCGCGCCGGATACGCCGATATTCTTCAGGTCTATAATATCCTGCAGACTGGTGACACCGCCGGAGGCAATTACATCTATCTTCACTGCCTTGACCATTTCCTCCATTGCCTTAAGGTTAGGTCCGTTCAGCATCCCGTCCCTGGATATGTCGGTGTATATTATGACCTTGGCGCCCAGGTCCTCCATCTTTTTAGCAAAGCCTATCGCTGTGAATTCGCTTGTCTTTGCCCATCCCTCAATAGCCACGAGCCCGTCCTTTGCATCTATGGCCACCGCAAGGTTATTACCGAAGCTCCGGACAGCCTGCTTGACAAGCTCCTGGTCATTTACGGCCGAGGTTCCCAGGATAACTCTTTCAATTCCTTTACAGAGGATTATCTCTATTGTTTCGATTGCTCTGATACCGCCGCCCAATTGGACCGGTATCCCAAGCTTTACTGCCATCTCGCTTATAACAGCGGTGTTCTGTGGCAATCCCAGTCTTGCACCATCCAGATCCACCACATGGATGTACTCGGCGCCAAGCTGCTCGAATCTGAATGCCATTTCAACGGGATTATCCGAGTATACAGTCACATCATTGAACTGCCCCTGTACAAGTCTGACACATCTGCCATCCTTTATATCAATTGCCGGATAGATAATCATTTTTTTCACTCCCAGTTATATTAATAGAATAAAGTATATTTTCTTACATACATATATATTTACACTTTATAGAGTCCCTAAACAGGCCCAGTTCTTAAGTATCCTGAGCCCGATCTCACCGCTCTTTTCCGGATGGAACTGGGTCGCGAAGACCCGTCCTTTCCCAATCGCTGCATCGAATCTCACTCCGTAGTCACAGGTCGCTGTAACGATCGATTTGTCTCCGGCATCCAAATAAAAAGAGTGTACAAAATAGACATATGGGTTTTCCGGCAGTCCTTCATACAGGGGACAGCCGTCGGTATACAGTGAGTTCCAGCCCATATGGGGCACCTTTAGCCCCACATCTGTCGGCAAAGCTTTGATCGCTCCTTTGAATAGCCCCAGGCCTTCGACTTTACTGCCTCCTTCCACACTATAGTCGAACAGCATCTGCATACCAAGGCATATTCCGAGAAACAGCCTGTTTTCACTGACTATGTCCTTGACCGTCTGCACCAGACCATGTCTTTCAAGACTGGCCATGGCAGCTGAAAACGCTCCTACACCGGGAAGCACCACACCATCGGCACTCCTGATGGTACCGATATCTGAAGTGACCACAGTCTCAAGTCCTATAAACTGCAGCGCCTTCTCAACACTGCCGAGATTTCCGACTCCGTAATCAATTATCGCAATCAAATTTATACCAGCCTTTTGCCTGTAATTCTTTCATAGGCTTCAATATATTTTGCTTCAGTCTTACTGATAACATCCTCCGGGAGTACAGGCGCCGGGGGCTGCTTATTCCATTCAATGCTTTCAAGATAATCCCTTAAAAACTGCTTGTCAAAACTTTTCTGCGGTCTGCCGGGCTCGTATCCGTCCATATCCCAGAACCTGGAGGAGTCCGGTGTGAATGCCTCGTCAGCAAGCACCAGCTTTCCGTTCAGCATTCCAAATTCAAACTTGGTATCTGCAAGGATTATTCCCTTGCTTTCAGCGTGACGGGCAGCAGCCTTGTAAAGGGCAATGCTCTTGTCTCTAAGCTGCTGTGCAAGCTCCAGCCCGATAGTATCAGCCAATTCATCAAAAGTAACGTTTATGTCGTGACCTTCGGAAGCTTTACTGGACGGGGTGAATATCGGTTCGGGCAATTTATCTCCCTGCCTCAGCCCGGAAGGCAGCTTTATGCCGCATATGGATCCGGTCGCATTATATTCCTTCAGGCCTGAGCCTTCCAGATAACCTCTCACTATGCATTCAGCCGGAGCCATCTCAACCTTGTGTACCAGCATCGATCTGCCCTGCAGTTCCTCCTTGAATTTGGACAGACCGTCAGGGTACTCGGATACATCAGTCGTTATCAGGTGGCTGCCTATTATGTCAGCGGTGAAACCGAACCAGAATTCCGAAATGCTGTTGAGCACCTTTCCCTTATTCGGGATCAGGTTGGGAAACACGACATCAAAAGCCGATATTCTATCAGTTACGACAATAAGCAGCTTATCTCCCAGATCATATACATTCCTTACCTTACCCTTGATAAAAAGCGGCTTGTCAATAAAGTTCGTATCATTTATCAACATGTTAATTATCCTTTCTATATTATTGATCAGTATTGTGACTTATTTATAGTTTATGCTGCCTCCTGGCTTAAAGCATCCCTTTTGTGGACATGACCCCGTCTATGCGTCCGTCAATGCCCGCCGCCTCATCCAGCGCCCTTCCAAAGGCCTTGAAGACAGCTTCTATGATGTGGTGATTGTTGCTTCCGTACATGACATTGATGTGAATATTCATGCCCGCATTCACCGAAACAGCTCTGAAGAATTCTTCGACCAGCTCGGTATCCATATCTCCCACACGTTCCCCGGCAAACTTGATATTGCATACCAGATACGGCCTGCCGCCGATATCAACCGAGACCATGGCAAGAGCTTCATCCATCGGGACATAAGCTGTTCCGTAACGCTTTATGGAGCATTTGTCACCCAGTGCCTGTTTCAGAGCCTGCCCGAGCACTATCCCGATATCCTCCACCGTATGGTGGGCATCCACCTGCAGGTCTCCGCTTGCCTTGACCTCCAGATCCAGCAGTCCGTGCTTTGAGAACAGCGTCAGCATATGGTCCAGGAACCCCACGCCCGTGTCTATAGAGGAGCTGCCGCTTCCATCGATTTCAAGCCTCAGCGAGATATCGGTCTCCGCTGTTTTCCTGCTCAATTCCGTGCCTCTGGACATATCACACCTCCAAATATCACTTATCCTACGTAATTATAGCAAAACACCGCGGTATAATTCCACCAGTTTTTGCAAAACTTTATACGCATATTGCCGATCACACTTCTCTGATAATACGATCCAGCGCTTTAACAACAGCCTTCATCTCGTCATCCGTCCCGATACTGATCCTGAGATGGTTATCGATCAGTGGATTCCTAAAGTATCGGACCAGTATGCCCGCCTCTCTTAGCTTCATAAAAATCTCATCAGCTTTTATTGTTTTATGGCTAACAAAGACAAAATTCGCCGATGAATCTGTGACAATAAAGTCTCTTTCTCTTAAGTCATTTACAAATTTCTCACGTGTTGCCAGCACCTTCTGCAAAGTGCCCCTGTAATATTCAGGATCCTGCAAAGCAGCGGTTCCTGCAACTATAGCAAGCCTGTCAAGAGTATATGAATTGAAGGAATTCTTCACGCTTTCAAGGGCCTGTATGAGTCCGCTGTCTCCGAAGGCAAAGCCTATCCTCATGCCTGCCAGCGCTCTGGATTTCGAAAATGTATGTATCACCAGCAGATTTGGATATTCATCGATAAGGCCAATGGCCGACTCTCCTCCGTAATCTATATAGGCCTCATCTACAATAACAACTGTATCAGGGTTGCCGTCCAGCACATTTCGGATTGCTGACAGCGGTAAAGCCTTTCCCGTAGGCGCATTTGGGTTTGCCAGTATTATGCCTCCGCTGCTTTTCATCATTTGCCCGGAAGGAATATTGAATTCACTGTCCAGCGGTGTTGTGACATAATCCAGATTGAACAGTGAAGCATAAACCGGATAAAAAGAGTATGTGATATTTGGGAATACTATAGTCCTTCCCGGATCAAAGAACGCCATGAAAGCAAATGCCAGCACTTCATCGGAGCCGTTTCCGGTAAAAATCTGGTCCTTGTTTACCCCATAGCTTTCTGCTGCCGCATTGATCAGCATACCACAGGATGGATCGGGATAAAGCCTCAGCGTATCGTCCGCAGCCTGCTTCACAGCCTCGATCACCTTAGGTGACGGTCCATACGGGTTCTCATTGGTATTGAGCTTAATATATTTTTTATCCTGCGGCTGCTCTCCGGGCACATAGGGCACAAGCCCCTGAGCAAGCCTGCTCCAGTACTTCTTCATATTACATGACTCCTTTGATAAGTCTCCCTTGATAAGTCTTCATTGATACGTCTCCCTTGATAAGTCTCCCTTGATAAGTCTTCATTTATCAAATCTCACCCTGATTGCGTTTGCATGACCGTCCAGCCTCTCATACTCGGCGAAGCCTATGACGGCATCGCTGGCTTTTTCCAGCGCCTGCCTCGTATATGAGATCACACTGGACTTCTTCACAAAGTCGGCCACATTCAGCGGCGAGAAAAACCTGGCGGTCCCTCCCGTGGGGAGCACGTGGTTCGGGCCTGCATAATAGTCTCCCAGAGGCTCGGGCGACCAGTTCCCAAGGAATATAGCACCGGCATTTTTTACATATCCCAGCCTGCTCAGAGGATCCTCTATGCAAAGCTCCAGATGTTCCGGTGCAATGCGGTTCACCACATCCATTGCCTCATCAAGATCGTTCACGATTATTGCTGCGCAGTATTCGGAAAGAGATTTATCGAGGATATCCTTCCTTGACAGTTTTTCATACTGGGCGGACAATTCCCTGATGACCTCCTCCGCCAGTTTGATGGAAGGTGTGACCAGAATGGATGCTGAAAGCACATCATGCTCTGCCTGTGACAGCAGATCAGCCGCTATAAAAACCGGTTTTGCTGTATCATCAGCCACTACGGTTATCTCACTTGGTCCCGCGAACATATCGATATCGCAGTATCCATAAGCAAGCCTCTTTGCGGTAGCCACATAAATATTGCCGGGTCCGAATACTTTATCGACCCTGGGTACGCTTTCAGTACCAAACACCATTGCGGCTATAGCCTGTGCGCCTCCCATTTTGTAGATCTCAGTTACCCCGGATTCATTGGCCGCGACAAGCACAGCCGGATCGATACTGCCGTCCTTTGCAGGAGGTGTAGCCATTATTATCCTCTCAACGCCCGCGACCTTTGCAGGCAATGCATTCATCAACACCGAAGATGTCAAAACAGCAGTGCCACCCGGCACATATATACCGACGATTTCCAAGGGCCTGTACAGCTGCCCAAGCATGATACCATCATCGCCCGTAGTAAACCAGGAATTCTCCTTTTGCTTCTCATGGAATGCAATTATGTTTTCCTTCGATTTTCTTATAATTTCAAGCAGCCTTTTATCAACCTTCTCATAGGCTTCTTTTATTTCGTTCGCAGAGACCTTCATTGACTCCACCGTAAGCTCCGCTCGGTCAAATTTCTTCGTATACTCCAGAACTGCTATATTGCCGTTTGCCCTGACATTCTCAAGTATCCCGCTGACTACGTCGACCACATCCTGCTTGCCGACCCTGTCTCTTTCAACGAGCTTGTCAAACAGCCCAGAATCCTTTCCCTGTCTCATATCGATCATTTTTATCATCTAAAACACCATCCTGTCACAACTGAATATTTGCTGATTTTATGTTTTTCCGATCTGTCAGCCTTCCGGCATCAGCGCCGCCTCCGCCTTAAACTGAATACTACGCTGATCTGTCAGCCTTCCGGCATCAGCGCCGCCTCCGCCTGAATGGCTTAAAGCAGCTTTCTCAGACCATCTATCATATTATTTATTCTATCGCTTTCCATCTTCATGCTCACTCTGTTAACAACCACTCTGGCACTGATATCGGCTATAGTGTCAAGCACCACGAGACCATTTTCCTTGAGAGTCCTTCCGCTTTCCACCAGATCGACTATCACCTCTGAGAGCCCGACCAGAGGCGCCAGCTCCACAGAGCCGTTGAGCTTAATGACCTCGATGGATTCTCTCCTTTTATGCTCGAAGTACTCCCTTGCTATACGCGGATACTTTGTGGCAACTCTTTTATTATTGAGGCTGTCCAGCTTTCCCTCCAGCCCGGCCGGGCCTGCCACCACCATTCGGCACGCTGCGAACCCCAGATTGAGCACCTCATAAAGATGCCTGCCCTCTTCAAGCAGCGTATCCTTTCCCACGACTCCCATATCGGCGGCGCCATATTCCACATAAGTCGGAACATCAGCCGGCTTTACCAGGAAGAATTTGATTTTGTTCTTTTCATCGGTGAAGATGAGCTTCCTGGATGCATCCCTGTATTCGGAACAGTCTATCCCCAGCTTCTCCAGCAGCTCTATGGACATATCCGCCAATCTTCCCTTTGATAATGCTATCGTAAGATACCTCATTGATATCACCTCTTCAACAACTCACTGATTTCGACTCTGACAATCTCACCCGATTCAATATAGTGTACCTCAACATTTTCTTCGTCCAAAATATTGATGACCCCGCCGATTTTTCTTTCTTTCGCATAAGCTGAGGCCTCTTCAACGGTTTTGTTGGCAATATCGAGTTCAACCGCCAATCCTTGCTTTCTAAGTACTGCACATAGTTCAAATGCCGCTTTCCTGCCCTTTTCGGCATAGCATACCAGAGTGTCGGTATCCGGTTTTTCCATCTCCGCCTTCTGTCTCTGCAGAGCCATCAATACCATATTGACTCCAAGGGAGAAGCCTGTTGCAGGGCAATCTCTCCCGAATTCGCCCACCAGCTTGTCATAGCGGCCTCCGGTGAGCACAGGAAAGCCCACGCCATATGTAAATCCTCTGAATATGATCCCTGTATCATATGCAAGACCCCTGAGCATGCCCAGATCGACTGAAACATACTGTCCGAGGCCATAGTCGTCAATAATGCCAAGTACCTGGCTGATGTTCTCAAGGGCATCTCTTGACCTTTTGTTCAGATCAAAAGCATGTGCCTTCTCAAGTACATCTGCGGAGCCAAACAGTCCCGGCAACCCCGAAATGAGCTCTTTCAGTTCCTGTCTGATCTCGCTCCTCTTCAGAAACTCCTCAAGCCCCACATAATCCTTCCGGTCAATCAGCGTCCTGACATTAGATATATCCTCCTCTGAAAGCCCGGTATCCTCCATCAGTCCATTGAAGAATTCCACCTGCCCGATATCGATCTGAAAGCTTTCCAGTCCGCTGGCCCTGAGGGCTTGAATCGCAATTGCAATGACTTCGGCATCGGACTCTGGCGTATTGACACCCAGCACTTCAATGCCTGCCTGAGTGAATTCATTCTGTTTTCCGCCTCCAAAATCATTGTAGCGATAGACGTTTCCTATATATGAGAATCTCAGCGGGTATGCCGAGTCTCTGTATTTCGTTGCAGTTATCCTTGCCACAGGCACGGTTATGTCAGGCCTCAGAACAAGTATCCTGCCCTGCTGGTCAAAGAACTTGAACATGTTCTCCTGCAGCATCGCGCTGCCTTCCGATGCGAACACATCGTAGAATTCTATGGCAGGCGTCTCAACCTCACTAAAGCCATAGCTCCGGAAAAGCATTCTCAGCTTCTGCTCCAGCTCCCTTTTCTGGAAGCATTCCCCGCACAGGATATCCTGTACTCCATCAGGCGTGTAGATCTTCCATTTAGACAATTCTCGCACCTCTCTTGCTATATGATGATTTTGCTTCACTTGTTTTGCTTCACTTGTTTTGCTTCACTTGTTTTCTTCACTTGTTTTCTTCACTTGTTTTCTTCACTAATACCGCTTCACTGATACCGCTTCGTTTATTGCGCTTCTCTGATCCGGCTTACTACTCATGCGGATCGATTTCGCTTTATCGCTTCACTATGTTAAACAGATAAATTAATAAATTAAAACTATTATATTGTATAGACCTTTTTTTGTCAATTCAAAAATACAATTTGTTTTATATAAATGCAACCCCCACACTCCCATCGTGAAATAGAGTCAGATGAAAAATTCAAAGTTAACTTCATTTGTGACTAAAGGGCTGAAACCTTCTCTCTATCCGGGCGAATTTTCAATTAATGGCTGAAGCTTCACTCTACTTGGATGGAATTTCAATTAGGGGCTGAAGCTTTCACTCTACTTGGATGGAATTTCAATTAGGGGCTGAATTATTCGCTGTTTTATTGTATTTTCTCCATATTTAGGTTACATAATTATAGATATCCCACATTATGTCATCATGGTAAGGTAAAATAACTGCCCCTACTTGAAATTTCATCCAAGTAGATTTTTTGCTTCAATTATTAATGAAGTATTCAACAATTCCTTTGGCCATACCATCTACCATTTTATCCTGGTATTCCTTTGAATTCAGTTTTACATCTTCTTCAGCATTTGACATGAAACCGATTTCTATCAGGGCCATTGGCACCTTGCACCAGTTGAAGCCGCTCAGATCGTTTCTCTTCGGCATTCCTCTCCGCTTTGCTCCCGTGGCCTTCACAAAGGCTTCTAAAATGCAGCTTCCTGCTTTCTCACTCTCTTTTAATACATATTCATCGGTGATATATCCTTTTCCCGGTATCAGAACTGATACCCCATGGACCGATTTGTCTGTTGAACCATCGGCATGTATGCGGAAATAAAGGTCGGCATTTGCGTCGTTTGCTATTGCTGCTCTTTCAGCATTGCTTATATCGACATTGTTTTCTGTCCTGGTCATGATGACGGTCGCCCCATATCCTTCAAGAACATCTCTCAGCTTGAGCGCAACCTCCAGAACAAGCTTATACTCGGGAATCCTCGTTTTTACTCCTGCTGTGCCGCTTGAAACCTTTGCCTTCATTTCATCAGCGCCCGGCGCTACAGGCTCGGTATCGTAATTGCCGCGTGTTTGATGGCCAGGGTCTATACAGATTATCCTGCCTTCAAGAGCCCTGCTCTCGGTGCCATTTCCCGCCGGGCCTTCAGGATTTAGTGAAGCCCCTGTTTTGTCATCTATTATGTTTGCCTCTTCATCTTCTTCGGCTCCCTCAAATGCATTCACATCCGCATTTCCATTATCTTGATCAGTTGGCTCCATATCAGTTATCTCAGCCGGCCTGGCCGGTTTCTCGCCTGTAGATTCTGTATCTCGACCAGATGGTTCTCCCTCCGTTATCTCACTCTGTTCGGCCGGTTTCTCGTTAGTCATTCCTGTATCTCTACCAGATGGCTCCCCTTCAGTTATCGCAGACTGCCCTGCCGGTTCGCCGTCTGTTATCTCCGTATCCCTATCAGATGGCTCCCCGCTGGTCATGTCGCCGCTGCTCTTTTGGACATCGACTTCTTCACCGATATATGTATCAGCATCTGTGCTGTTTGCGACGGTGCCCGCGGTTCGGTCATTATTCCCGGAACAGGCTGATATAATCACTATCATCAATATTATCAATATAAAAGCTGATATTCTTTTAGTCATTTTGTTTATATCGGACGAAAATCCAACGCCCAAATCCCCCGCACATAGTTATATACACATTATAACAGAATGCCAAATCACATCCCAGCATAATATCCATTCCGGCTGTTAACAACAAGCACTGTTATGTTCCCGCCAATCATATTAATTGATATCCTCTCAATAAAATTATATAATGAAATCAATCAATACCATTAAGAGGTATGCTGAATGGAAAGAGAAAAAGTATTTGAACTTCTGGAAAACTCAGAAAATTTCCCGAAGCTTACACAGGATGTAAGCCGAATTTTCGACTTGCTGAATAATCCGGAAGGGCTGCATATCGACCGACTGGTGCTGGAAGTGGCCCGATATGACCAGTTGAGTGACCTGATACTGAAGGTATTTAGTGCCAAGCAGTTTAACAAAGGGACAGGGACATTAAAGGATGCTGTGATTTACCTTGGAATCGATGCGGTGCAAAACCTCCTTGTGTTCTATCTGTCAAAACAGTTATTTTCCGGGGTACCGACCTCGAATAGAAACAGGAAATTCAAGATGGCCCATTATTGGAGACATGTCCTGGGAACCTCTGCGGCGGGTTATATTCTATCATTGCGAATAAATAAGCTGGATAAGCACAAACTTTTCACATACGGATTGATCCACGATATAGGCATACCCTTGCTTGATACATGTGCGCCTGATTTGGTCGACGAAATTTTCGAGAAGCTGATGAAGGGCATGCATCAGTTAGTTGCAGAGCGCTCCGTCATGGGTGGTATTACACATGCAGAAATAGGCGCCTGGCTATGCAGGAAATGGAATATACGCAGCGATATAACAGATATTGTAGAGTTTCATCACACTCCATTCCTTGCAAAATCCAACTCTGATGAAGTAAAGCTAATGTATGCAGCAGATGTGCTAAGTACAGAGTACTACGAAAAATTACTTGGTTTAAACATAAATCATGCTATCAGCAGCAAGATTATGGACTATTTTGGATTAACGGATAATGACAAGCAGGCTGCCACCGATGCGTTGGCGTCCGAGGTGGACAGACTTGGCAGCTTCTTTACATGGCATTAGCAAGGAGAAGGTAATGAATAAATTCAAGGCTGCAGTATTTGATCTGGATGGAACACTGCTGGACACGCTGGAGGATATCGCTGACTCCATGAACACTGTGCTTTCAAGACATGACCATCCTGTGCATGATATAGAACCGTACAAATACTTCGTCGGCAACGGTTTCCGTAACCTTGTCATCCGCGCACTGCCGGAAAACATTCGCAATGATTCTTATGTTGATGCTTGTTATTCGGAAGTCAGAGAAGAATATTCAAAAAGGTGGAACAACAAAACGAAAGCATATCCCGGTATAAATGAGATGCTGGACGGACTTTCATCCATGGGTCTTATGCTTTCGGTGCTGTCTAATAAATCCGATGACTTTGCCAAACTAATGATCCGTCAGCTCCTTCCCCGATGGCAGTTCAATCCTGTTTATGGTGAACGCACCGGCATACCCAAAAAACCGGACCCGTCAGCTGCCATTGAAATTGCCGGGATACTCGGTGTCAAACCGGATGAGTGTTTGTATCTGGGGGATACCGGCATTGATATGCTGACGGCCTCATCCGCCGGGATGTATGCTGTCGGCTGCCTGTGGGGGTTCCGAAAGGCAGATGAACTTCTGGCGAATGGAGCAAATGTGCTTGTAAGTGATCCTCTTGAGGTACTGCGGCTCATCTGAGGAACACAGTTACAGTCTGGCATCGTCCACGCCCGTCATTTAAGCTTCTCAATCAAGGTACAATTATGGTATAGCGTAGCATCGTCCACGCTGGCACTCGAGATTCTCAATTATGGTCAAATTCTAATAAAGCTTAGTATCGGCCACGCTGCAACCTTTGTTTCTCAATCAAGATGCATTTCTGATACGATGCTTTCCAGATGGTTCCTTGAACAGCCGCTTCCGTTCCAATGGATACAATCGCTGCAGGACAGGTCTCCCGAGTGGCTGCTGCCCGGTTTATTTCTGGAGTTCAGGTGGCTGCATGAACGTGCTATGGTAGAAAGGTTATCCTCATTATAATCATAAATATCCATTTTATCCCTCCGAAAATATGATTAGCCGAGGGACATCCCTCTTAGTGGATCATGTGGGAATCGTCCCTTTACATCAATAGTGCAGACAATATTATTTGCATATCATCTGCACTATATACCTGCTTTCATATATTCGGGAGCTTAATAATAATTAGTTTGCTTATGATCTTATCTTTCTTGCCAGCCCATTTTTATGATCTTAAAAGTAAAACCGGCTCTATAGGGCCTTTTCATGTGACGGTACACTATTCATGTCAAAGCTTGACAAGACTCGCGAATGCCGCCACCAATCGCTTCATTCCGCTGTTTCTGAAATCTATCTCAAGAACCTGATCGCCTTTGTCCAGTATTACGGCAGTTATCCTGCCCACACCGAATTTCTTGTGTACGACCTGGTCGCCCGCCTTGTACTCTGGTCCGGCTGCTTTTCCTCTGCCTGATGCCGATGTATCCACTGCCCTGCCGAACACTGCTGAACCTGAGCCGCCGCCCATAGCTGTGCCGAAGCTAGTTCCTCCAAATCCTCCCGTACCGGCTGCGGTGCCAAAACCGCCTGATGGGCCCTTACCAGGCATTCTGGAAACTCCAAAACCGCCCTGCATTCCGAACCCGCCGCCTTCGGCATCGGGTCCGATCCTCCCCTGTCGGCCGATAAAGGTATCTGAGGCCTTTGCTTTTTTACCGATCACCTGTACAAGTTCTCCCGGGATCTCCTTCATGAACCTTGAACATCTGTTATACGTTGTATTCCCGAAAAGCGTCCTGGTATAGGTACTTGTAAGATACAGCCTCTCCCTGGCCCTGGTGATGCCTACATAACAGAGCCTGCGCTCTTCCTCAAGCTCGGCTTCACTGTCCATGGAGCGCATACCCGGAAATACTCCCTCCTCAAAGCCGGGAATGAATACGACCGGGAACTCCAGGCCCTTCGCACTGTGGAGTGTCATTAGTACAACACGGTCATTTTCACCGTCAAGATTGTCTATGTCTGACACCAATGATACATTTGCAAGGTATGCTTCCAGTCCCTTCTCCTCGCTTTGGGATTCGAACTCGATAGCGCCTGAGATGAGTTCCTTAATGTTCTCGATACGCGTCCTGGCCTCATCCGTCTCCTCAGCCTGCAGCTCGTCGAGTATTCCGGATTTGTTGATCACTTCCTCTATCAGTTCCGGCACAGTCTTATCTCCGGAAAGAGCCCTGAAGCTGCCAATCATGCTGGCGAACTCCGTGAGCTTTGATGCCGCTCGTTTGAGCTCAGGTACCTCCTCAGCAGAGGATATGATAGAGAAAATGCTGCAGCTTCTTTCTAATGCTGCACTTTCGGCAGCGTCGAGCGTTGTGTTTCCTATGCCTCTTCTCGGAACGTTTATGATCCTTTTTAACGCCACATCATCGGAAGGATTTTGTATCAAACGCAGATATGCTATGATATCCTTTATTTCCTTCCTGTCATAAAACTTCAGGCCGCCATATATTCGATAGGGTATGCCCGCCTTCATAAAGGCTTCCTCAAGGGCGCGGGACTGAGCATTTATCCTGTAAAGCAGCGCAAAATCCTTGTATTTTCTGCCCTCTTCCTTTATCAGACTGTCGACCTGGCAGGCAATGAAATCTGCCTCCTCCCGCTCGTTTCCGGCTTCAAAATACTGGACTCCCTCACCCTTGTCATTTTCAGTCCAAAGGCTCTTGCTCTTCCTGCCCAGATTATTTTTAATAACATGGTTGGCAGCATCGAGTATGGTCTTGGTCGAGCGGTAATTCTGCTCCAGCTTTATTACCTTCGCATCCCTGAATTCCTTTTCAAAGTCGAGGATATTGCTGATATCAGCGCCCCTCCATCCATATATGCTCTGGTCATCGTCGCCAACCACGCACAGGTTTCTGAAATGCTTTGACAGCAGGCTTACCAGCGTATACTGAGCAGTGTTTGTATCCTGGTATTCATCCACGAGTATGTATTTGAACTTTCTCTGGTAATACTCCATTACTTCAGGGTGGTCTAAAAACAGCTTGATAGTAAGCAGAATAATATCGTCAAAATCCAGTGCATTGTTGTTTCTGAGCTTTTTCTGGTACAGCTCATAGATGCGGGCGATCTTGCTCAGCCTGAAATCGGCGCCCGCCTCCCTGGCATATTCCGGCGGCTCCTTCAGTTCGTCCTTTGCCCTGCCTATCTTTGAAAGCACCTCCCTCACCGGGAAGTTTTTCTCATTGAGATTCAGCTCCTTTATGCTGTCCTTTATAAGAGTCTGTTGGTCGGATGTATCAAATATGACAAAGTTCCTGCTATAACCCAACTTTTCGATATCTCTCCTGAGTATCCTTACACATGAGGCGTGGAACGTACTGACCCAGATGTCATTGACAGCGCTGTTCAGCATGTTTCCCAGCCTTTCCTTCATTTCTCTCGCGGCTTTGTTTGTGAATGTTATCGCAAGTATCGATGCCGGATGAACAGGCCTGTCACGTAAAATACTCACCAGCCTGTCTCTTTCCTCTTCCTGCAGGGAATTATCCCCGGTGGTCACTTTTATACCACGGGATGCTTTGTCTTCCGAACCGGCAGCATCCTCAATAAGCTTCAGATCTGCAGCCGTCAGCCCTTCCGGAACGCGCTCCGAATGGTATGCATCTCCGTATTTGATCATATATGCGATCCTGTTCACAAGGACCGAGGTCTTGCCGGAGCCGGCACCTGCCAGCACAAGAAGGGGACCGTTTATCTGAAAGACCGCCTGCCTCTGCTGCGGATTCAGCCTGCCGTATTCTATCTCAAGGAATTTTTTTCTCAACTGTAAGAACTGCTGTCTGTCATTATCTGTAATCATTTGATCCGCACCTGTAAAATTATTTTTCTTACCTCTCATATTATAACCAACGATGCATCTGAACGCAACCCAAATCAAACGTTTGTTCGCATAACACAGTTATCGCGCAGTCCCGTCATTAACATACTTCAGGAAATATTGTTCACCATAGCCCGCAGCCTCACAGACAGTAACCTCACAGATAAGAACGCGCGTATGCCGCACGCACACCTCACGCACACCACACACGCACCGCACGCACGCAAAAGAGGCAATACCGTTTTCACGACATTGCCCCTCTTAATTCATAATTGCTCAATCAGTGGGAAATGTTCAGCCAGCTATACCGATCTCAAAATTGGAGTTTATGAAATTTGTCAATTCCTTTAATGCCTCAAGGTTGATTATGACTCCAGCGATGGTAAGTATTAATCCAATTATTCCGAAAATCAGCACTGCTCTGGCATAGCTCTTGGTGTTCCTGTTACATGAGTGTCCGAAGCTCCAGACCAGGATCATTATAAATCCTATTATCGGTATGCCGGTCAGCAGCATTATGCCCATAAACTTCCATGTGGGCAGCGGCTTTTCATTCTTAGCTATTGGCTGACTCACTGGCGCAGCAGGCTGCTGGTAAGGCTGCGCCTGAGGAGCGGGCTGCTGATATGCTGCAGGCTGAGCCGGTTTGGGTTGAGGTGCGGGCTGGGCTGGTTTGGGCTGGGCCGGTGCGGGCTGAGCAACGGGAGTAACAGGAGCAGCAGGTTTGGGCTGAGGTTCATACTGGATGGGTTCCGCAGGTGCTGCCTGTTGTTCCGTCTGGACTACAGCATCAGCAGCTGGCGCTTCATCAACCTGAACTGTATCAGCAGCCACAGCAGCTTCCTGGACTGCCTGGCCCTCCGATTCGGCACTGACTACTTTTGCGCCGCAGCTCAAACAAAACTTCGAGTCCTCAGGCAACGGATTTCCACAATTCTCGCAAAACATTTACATTCTCCCCTCTCAAAAAAATATGAGATATCGAGCCCTGCTCGAGTGAATTTAGTAATTTGAGGATATTATATAATAATTTTCATTATTTATCAATGCAGTCTGATATCCTGTTCGCGATTTACACATAAACACTGGTTTCCAGCCTACGATATGCGGGGGAACTCGGGGGG
>JAEYRV010000058.1 GCA_023435305.1 Bacillota bacterium | reverse complement strand
GATGTTCATTATTAATTGTTGATGCATAGGGGTTCCTCCTGTTTTTGCGGATTATTGATTGTGGTGATTACTTAATTCGACATTTATGGGAGGAAATCCTATCATATATTGAGTGGTAAACAAATTTATGTGCATAGAACCCGCATACATCAACGGGTTTGGTTTATGCACATGGCTAAATAACAGAAATCTATAGAGGTGATAATCCTGGGAAGCTTTGAATGTAAAAAAAGCCACGAATTCCTGAGAAACAGAAAAACATTGAGAAGAAGAGTCAGAAGGACCACTTCTCTTTGCATAATATTGACTATCTCGCTCTTCTGTGGCTCCATACTGTTATTTGGCATAGATTACTTCAGATCAGTCACCTCAGTGCTGACGGATTATTTCAGCACATATGTGGCACAGAGCATGAGCACTGATCTGTTTCTGCAGGAAATGGGAATAGAGCGGCTTCGCGACCTTGAACCGGGTTCACAGAAATTCATCGAATGGGTTAACAATATAAAAAAGAGTGACGGAATCAGCAGAGTCTGGCTGGCAAAGCCTGCTATGGCGGAGATGGATGAATACAGGACATTCAACTACTACGATTCCAAAATCATTACTGATTCAGACATCGATGAGGATGATGATGCTCTGATGAAATTACCTGGTTTTATTAACAGCGAGGATATGTTTGAACTCAGCATTTTAGTGAAATCAATACCCGTCTATACTGAAAGCAAAACCGGTGATGACAATGCAATCGGGTATTTAAATGAATTGGCGCATAATAATTTCAAGAATTCCTTTATGAAGCATATGCTGGATGCCTTAAGCTGCAGGTCTATAAGTGAGATCGTAGACAAGAACGGCTTTGTTGTAGCTACTGTCAGTGCGAGCATAAGCAGAGGCTATGTCCTGATCATAGGTATAATGTTCCTGGCAGGTATAATAGCATCGGCTGTGATCGCACTGATCTCAGGACTTATTATTTCCAGACTGTTTACAATACCGGTTTCCAAGCCGCTCAGGCTGCTGGATGAAAAGATAAGATGTATCGCCAACGGCAGTATAGAAACAGCTATGACATCAAACATCGAATTAAAAAGGCCTCTTCGTGAGATCGAGATGCTGGCCGATTCCACCAATTCCGTCCTGTCAAAGATGCGTGAATACAACGAACTGCTCCTTGCACAAAACGAAGAGCTTGAGGCACAGAACGAAGAACTTGAGCAATCCAGGCAGCAGCTGGAGGATGCGCAGTCGACTATCATTCAGACAGAAAATCTGGCCTCCATCGGACAGCTGACAGCAGCCATAACCCACGAGATTAATACTCCCCTGGGCGCGATCAACAGCAACGCCCAATTGAGCGCTATGATGATCTCAAGTATTTTTGAGCTCGAAAGCATTAAAAATGATCCTGAATTGCTGGGCATGCTTGAACAGCTGAAGGAATCAAACGACATCTCCACAATGGCCTGTAATCGTGTAAGCCAGATAATACGCAGCCTTAAGAACTTCTCAAAAGTGGATGAGGCCCAATTCCAGGTGGCAGATTTAAATGAAGGCCTGAAGAGTGTCCTGGTGCTGACTTCAAATCTGTGGAAGAGGAAAATTGAGATCCATGAGGATTATGGCGATCTGCCGGGTGTCAAATGCTATCCCGGCATGCTGAACCAGGTATTCATGAATGTTATTGTAAATGCAATACAGTCGATAGATGAAAAAGGCAATATTCACATAAGAACATGGAATGATGACAGCAATGTATATGTGAGTATAAAGGACGACGGATGCGGAATCGCCAGTGAAAATATTGACAGAATATTCAACAACGGCTTTACAACAAAGAGCAAATCCCTCGGCATGGGCCTTGGCCTTTCCATCAGCCGCAGCATAATGGATAAGCACCAAGGCCGTATAACCGTAACGAGCGAACCCGGCAAGGGTTCGGAGTTTATAATATCGCTGCCGTTATCACCAGATCCTGTACCTGCCGCTTAATGCAAGCATTGCAAAAAGATACAGGCAGTTGTCATAATAACGTCTGACACCTTTACGAACCGGAGTATTCCAGAAAAGCTCCACGCACTTCCTGGAATTTTCATTATCGTTAGCCGCCAATGAGGCCATTGCATTTGTCGCAATAAGTCCGACAGGATGCAGTACCTTTTCCTCAAGCGGTGTTCCGTCAATAACATATATACGATAATCGGCATTGCTGCCCATAGGCGCGAAGAATGCCTGTATCCTGTCCGCTTCGAGCCTCTGCCACTCATCCTTGCCAAACCATTCGTAGTCAAGACCTATATTGGCCGCTACTCTGTACGCATCACTGTAGAAATGATGATGTCCGTAATCCCATGACGCCTTGTAAGGCGTACCGTCATAGTTGGAGTATTCGGGCGCAAGGCCAGTCACAGGATGACATGCCTTGTGCAGATATTCCCTGCTGGCAGCTGCAGCTTCAAGCCAGAATGCACTGTCCTCAGGATCGCCCATTACAGAAAACAACTCATAAAAGTGCGGTAAATGATAAGAAGGATCAGTCCATGGAGTCTCGGGAACAAACTTGATAAGCTTGTTTTTCGGATCCCACATGGGATCGCCGGGTCCGTTTTCACCTTTATGGACACATTCCCTTAATATAAACTTTGCCTGTTTACTGTAGTCAAATGGCTCAGGTCCGTCACCCCAACGCTTTGAAGCAAAGAGCAGCGCCATTGCGTAGAATTCCTCCCCATCCGGTGCAGGGCCTTCAGCCCTCCTGGTCCCGTCGGTGTTCAGTGACCATGCAAAATATCCTTTATACCTGCCTGACTTATGCTGCATATATTTCCATGACCATTTCCAGATACGGTCGAACTCATCCTTTTTATCCATCTGGACACACATCATCATGCCGTAGGACATACCCTCGGTACGGACATCATTATTGCCGGTATCCAGCAGATACCCCATATCATCGCCCACCGGATAATATATCCTTGTATCTTCATCTCCATAAAACAGCTGCTGCCAGGTATCTTCGACCTTGCTTGCGATCTGGTCTTCACTGTAGCCGAATTCACCGAACAGGTTCCTGTATTTCCCCGTGTAAAAAGCCCCTTTCATGTAACAGCCTCCCTTATGATCATTTTCATGTCTTAAAAAAAAGCCGGAGTGCGACTCACAGCTTTATGACTGGATTTGGTTCAAGCCTCGGAGGATATATCGAGAACGATCGTATCCTCGCCCACGTTCAGCGGTATGCAGATCGTCTTCATTTTATTCGGTGTTATCTGCATATTCTCACCCATCAGCAAGGCTGGCGGTGTTATGTCGATGTTGATGCCCCTGTTATAAAGTATAGTGGCAGCATTGCCCATGATCATATTCGCGAGCTCGGAAATAGCGCTCTTGGACATTTCGTCGAATTCTGTGACAGGCATACCCATCATCATACAGGATGCGATCTTCATGGCAAAGCTTTTTTTCATTGAAAAATTAGCCTGTCCCCTTATTTTGCCGGTGAGGCCCACCATAATAATAACATCTTCACTTTTATAAGGCGCAGTCTTCAGAAACACCTTTCCAAGTACAGCATCAAGGGATGCAATTTGTTTGAGTACAGTTTGACTTGCTTCGATGAATGGATTGATATATTCTATATTCATTAGTGTTTCCTCACCCTTAAAAAATAGTCGAGCATTAATTACGTATTCTATATCGGCAGAAGAAATCCCTCTTTTTATTTCGTTTTTTTGACAAAAAACCTCTTTTTCAGTCACATCCCTCTGCGCTCCAAAATAGTTTCCATCGCTTTGGTAGTAACCGGTGCACCTTTAAGAATATCATCGCTGTAATACATTTTACCCGGATCTCCAATACCTATAACAAAAATATCTCGCCTCGATCTCAAAATACTCAATGTGTCACCGCACAATCTGTCATTGTGCCTGCTTAAACCATTTTTATCGACGGCCGACTCAATGATCTGTCCTTCTCTGGTCACAGAACAGTCTACCTCAAGACCATAACAGTCCTTACCGTTGGAGGAGACCGCAATGACCCCAAGAACCTCCAGTTCGCTGCATTCCAGAAGCACCTCCATCGCGGCCTCGCCCCGCCCTTTTCCAATAGCTCCCTTGTCATCCACCATAACAACCACGGGATCATATGGGGCCTCCTTTATCCTCGTGATCATCTCCTCTCCGGAAAGCACCGTAGGATTCCCGGCCGATGATGAAATACATCTGGCACCGATGTTGGAGGCCGCCACCTCCACAGCTGCTTTGGCCGACATGTCTCCATCCGTAACGATTATTACCTTCCTTCTAACCATACTCCTGCACCATCAGCTTTTTGCCTTGGGCTTGAATGCCACAGCAGCAAGATATGAGAAAAAAACAGCTGCTGCAATACCGGCTGCTGTCGCTCTGATACCACCTGTCAGCGCGCCCAGCAGTCCGTATTTGTCAACATCATTGAACACTCCCTTTGCAAGGCTGTATCCAAAGCCTGTGAGAGGTATGGTCGCTCCGGCTCCTCCCACATCCACAATGCCCTGGTACAATCCCAGCCCTGTCAATATAGCTCCCAGCGACACAAAAAGCACCAGTATCCTGGCAGCTGTCATTTTGGTCTTGTCTATCAGGATCTGACCGATTGCACATATCAAGCCTCCCACAAGAAAAGCATTGATATAGGATATTACCGTATGCCCCATCACTCATTTCCTCCTATCGTATTCTCTATAGCGACCGCGTGAGCAATACATGGGATAGTTTCCCCCTGCTGGACGCTGGTTGGACTTAACAGAGCTCCCGTCGGAACAAGGAGTATCCTCTGAACCCTCCCCTTTTTCAGGCTGTCCAGCAAAAATCCGGCAAACACAGTCGCCGCACATCCGCATCCGCTGGCGCCGGCATGCACATCCTGCTTTTTATCAAAGATCATCATGCCGCAGTCAGTGAGAATGCTGCCGATCCGAATACCGTTTGAGGAGAGCATATCTTCAAGTATCTCATGCCCTATCGAACCAAGATCGCCCGTAACTACCATATCGTAATAATCATGGGGCAGGCCTGTGTCCTCAAAATGCGCAAAGATAGTATCAGCCGCAGCCGGCGCCATTGCAGCCCCCATATTGTTCTGATCCTTTATCCCCATATCGACTATTTTCCCGGTAGTTACTCTGGTGACAAACGGGCCTGTGCCTTCGGAGGATAAAATCACACATCCCGCTCCGGTAACCGTCCACTGGGATGTTGGGGGCCGCTGCGAACCAAGCTCCAGCGGAAACCTGAACTGTTTTTCGGCAGAACAGAAGTGGCTCGAGGTCAGGCATGCCACGTTAGCAGCAAATCCGCCGTCTATCAGTATCGCCCCCAGACTCATAGCCTCCCCGATGGTCGAGCATGCCCCGAACACACAGAAGAAAGGTATATTAGATTCACGCAGGCCAAAGCTTGCCGCAATACACTGGTTCATAAGATCGCCGGCTATTGCGTAGTCTATACCGTTCACAGCCAGGGAAGCCTTGGAGACTGCCTTTGCCAATACCTCTCTCATAAATTTGGCCTCTGCTTTTTCCCAGCTTTTCTCCCCCCAGAGGTCATCATCCACTGCTTCGTCAAAATAACCGGCAAGCGGCCCCTTCCCCTCCTTGGGTCCGACAATCGAAGCAGCAGAAAGTATTGCAGGCGGGTTCTTCATCTGTGTGGTCTGCTTTCCCACTTTTTTCTCAAGCATATAGATTTCTCCTTTGTACTATCCTGTAAAAAATACTGTCCAATGTATACCACGTTCACGAGATTCTGTTAAAACCTTATAAGGTAATGAATGATGCCTATTATTATAGAAATCGTTATGCCATACACCAGGACAGGCCCTGCTATCAGAAACATCCTCGCTCCGATCCCAAGCACGTATCCTTCACTTTTATACTCGATCGCAGGAGATGCTATGGAATTTGCAAAGCCTGTTATTGGCACTATCGATCCGGCTCCGGCAAACTTGCCCATTTCATCATAAAGGTCGAGAGCCGTAAAGGTCACTCCCAAAAAAATCATAACCACCGAAGTGAGCGAAGCCGACATGTCCTGATCAAGGCCCATCATCCTGAATGAATTGAGAAAGAACTGTCCGATCATACATATCAGTCCGCCCACAATGTATGCTCTCAGAACATTTCTTGCGGTTTTTGAGTTTGGTGAAATTTTGTCAACGTATTTTCTGTACTCATCCTTCGTAAATACCTGCTGCAATTATATCCTGCCCCCTTCCTGCACTGTGCATACGGCTGTCCGGCTCATAACAAAGACTCCCTTTGATGGCGCCTTGCTGTTGCTCTGAGTTGATAACAGAAGCCAAACCAATGCAGCCAGAGCAATGCACGCAAGTATTATAAAAAACACCTTGTACCTGTTTATGACGGCAAGCATGCTTAACACCCCCGATCTTAGTATTTTCATTTTCTATTATTGGAACAACAAAAAAGAAGTATACAGAGAAACTATGATTTGCGTGAATATTCAGGAGGTTCGATCTGGTGGATTCAGTTGATATTTATTCGGTTTCGGATATCCTCGAGGATCTTTTTCTCGATCCTGGAGACCTGAACCTGTGATATGCCCAGCATTTTTGCTATCTGGACCTGTGTTTTTTCTTTGAAGTACCGAAGGATGATTATCTGCTTTTCTCTGGGCTTGAGTGTGTCCATTACTTCTCTGAGCGCAATTTTGTCTATTATGTCGGTTTCATCATCATTGCAGCTGTCATTCAGCTTGTCGATAAGCAAAAGAGAGGAGTTCTCTCCTTCACTTACAGGGCTGAACAGCGATTCGGGCGAGTGACCTGCCTCAACTGCCATGACCAGCTCTTCGGCACAGATGTTCAGGCGCTGTGCCATTTCATTTATCGTCGGTTCTCTTCCGAGCTCCTTGCTGAGCACTTCCTTGACGACCCGTACCTTGTTTGACACTTCCTTCAGTGACCTGCTCACCTTTATGATCCCATCGTCCCTCAGAAAGCGCTTGATCTCGCCTATGATCATTGGTACGGCATAAGTTGAGAATCTGACATCATAGGATATGTCAAACTTGTTTATAGCCTTGATGAGTCCGATACAGCCGATCTGGAACAGGTCCTCCGTTTCATGCCCCCTGTTCTGAAATCTGCGCACTATGCTCCAGACCAGACCTATATTGTTTTCCACAAGCATTCCCTGTGCCTGTCTGTCACCGTTTCTGGCCATCAGTATCAGCTCTGTTGTTTCTTTACCCTCATATGGATCACCAATCATAAATCCAAACCTTTCCCCCCACCTATGAAGGCAGCATTTGTAAAATAATTTTATTGAATGTATACTTTTCTATTATTGTCATATTTTTACTGTTACATGCAAAAAAAATATTGCCTGGGAAGAATAACTGTCACTGCGGCTTGCCGGTCGTGCCAAAAGATTTGTATAATATAACGGTCGTGCCCTCTCCGGGCTTTGACCTTACCTTTATCATATCCATGAAGCTTTCCATGACGGTGAAGCCCATTCCTGACCGCTCCATATCCGGTTTGGATGTGAACAGAGGCTGCATGGCCTGTTCTATATCCTCGATTCCCTTACCCTCATCGGAAATCTCTATCTCTACGCTTTTTTCATATTGACGGCATATCATTTTTATTATTCCCGGCTTGCTTTCATACCCGTGTATTATTGAATTGGTGACCGCTTCACTGACAGCCGTCCTGACATCCGCCAACTCCTCGATGGTCGGATCGAGCTGGGAGACAAAAGCCGCTGCCACTACCCTGGCAAATGCTTCATTGCTCGATTTGCTCATAAATTCCAATTTGATCTCATTAACAGGCTGCATATGATTTCTCTCCCTTTCCGTTTCTCCGTATAAGACCCATACCCGCAGTCATGCTGTAAGCAGTGCCATTATGGCATGATCCACCTCTTCATATACCGGCATAAGCTTCATTATCCCCGATATCTCGAGTATGCGCCTTATCTTCTGGTTCCTGCAGATGATGGCCGCTCTTCCCCCAAGCTTTTTTATATTGGCGTATCTTCCCACCAGCACACCTATCCCCGAGCTGTCCATAAAGCTCAATCCCGAAAGATCGAATATCACATTTCTGGTGGTGGCCTTCAGCAGTTCGCTTTCGATCTTGTTGCGTGCATACTCGGCATAATGGTGATCCAGCTCTCCGCTGAATGCGGCAATCAGAGTGGAACCTCTGTTGGCAAACCTTATTTCCAATGATATCCCCCCGCAATCAAAATATATGTCATATACTTATTCTTCAAATATATGGCAATTCCTTCTGCGTTTTATGGGATTTTATGTAATATGTGTGATTTAATTTCGACAAATGATCCGGGTTTCCGGCAGGACAGCTTAACAGATATGTTTAGCTGTCCTGCTTACCTGGTAGACTTACCTATCCTGCTTTCCTGACGCATCGTAACTTTCGCGGTGTCTTTCTGCTATCTGATCCAGCTTCCTGAGCCTGTGGTTGACCCCTGACTTACCAAGCGGAGGAGTCAGAAGCTGGCCCAGTTCCGAAAGATTGGAATCGCTGTATTCCAGCCTAAGCTCGGCAATCTCCCTGAGACCTGCCGGCAGACTGTCAAACCCGATGCTTTCTGCGATATATTTAATGTTTTCCACCTGTCTGACTGATGCATTCACCGTCTTCTCAAGGTTTGCAGTTTCACAGTTCACGATCCTGTTGACACTGTTTCTCATGCCCTTCAATATACGGACATTTTCCAGCTCCATCAAAGCCTTATGGGCCCCGACGATATTCAGGAAATCAACTATGTTTTCTCCCTCCTTGAGGTATGTAACATAGCTTCCCTTTCTCAATATTACCCGTGCATGGAGTCCAAAGCTCCCCAGGAGGCGTTTGAGCTCTCTGGCCTGTTCTGATGTCCGTGAAGTCAGTTCCAGATGATAGGTCTTTTCCGGATCGCTGATAGAGCCGCCCGCCAGGAAAGCTCCTCTCAGAAACGCTTTCTTACAGCAAAGCCTTTTCAGGCTGTTAAGCTCCGGCAGTACAATCTCCGGCGGCTGATCCGGACTCTGTAATGAAATAGAGGCACCGATCTGACTGAGAAGGTTTGCAGAGCCTAATGCAGGTGTAATGAACAACATGTATGAAGCATGCTTTTTAAGCTTTCTGCTTTTTCGTATCGTAACTTCTGCCGAAATATCGCAAAGCCTTCTGATGCTGCTGTAGATCCATCTGGCAAAGGCAGCATTTTCAGTGGTCACCCTGATATTAAAGCCGCCTGCCGGTACGGGTGCAGCTGCACCATTGAGCCTGAAAACCGCAGCGAGCTCAGACAATATGCAGCACTCACCAAGATTTTCGAGCCTGCAAAGCTCATCCTTGACAGTTGATGAAAAAGACAACTACAACACCTCCACATAGGCCCGAAGCACTTCAGCCACACTCCAGGCCTGGGCGCAGCAGCCTCTTGGCGTCAGCGGCTCATCGCCGTCGAATATCTCGGAAATGCTTCCAAGGCATGCATGCTGCAGGTGATCCATGAATGGCTTCAGAAATTCTCCGGGCATTTCGGCAAATCCGGGCCTCTTTCCGAAGGTCCTTGAAAATGCTGTGATGAAGTAACCCATCGGCCATGTCCAAACGGTGCCCTGATGATATGCGGAGTCCCTCTCATAACGTCCCCCCGTGCATCGCCCCTTGTACCCCTCCGACCGCGGTGAAAGGCTTCTGAGTCCATATGCCGTATAAAGCTCCTTCCATACCTTCTCCACCACATATTCTGCCATGCTCCCATCGATTACAGGAAAGGACAGGCCGACGGCAAAAATCTGGTTCGGTCTGACACTGTCATCCTTTTGTCCTTCATTGACAACATCATATAAGTATTTTCCGTCCTCGTTCCAGAAAACATTAGCAAAACTGCTTTTGACCTTATCGGCAAGAATCTTGAATTTATCAGACTCACGACACAGTTTCACCGAGATCTGCTCCAATATTTTCAGTGCATTATACCATAATGCATTTATTTCCACTGCCTTGCCATGTCTTGGCGTAAATACAGTATTATCTGCCTTTGCATCCATCCATGTCAACTGAGTATCTGCATTGCCTGCACTAATGAGACAGTCATCTTCCATATGTATGTCATGCAGCGTTCCCATACAATAAGCCTCATATATCTGCACCATGGAATCGTACAGCCCTGATCTCACCAATTCAATGTCACCGGTTTTATCAACATACCTGTAAACAGCCTCAAAAAACCATAACGCAGCATCTACAGTGTTGTAGCCGGGATCTCCGTCTTCGTCCGGGAACATATTGGGCACGAGTCCATACCTGATGTATTTACTGAATGTAGAAAGTATATCGGCGGCATCCGCATACCTGCCTGTCGCAAGTGTAAGTCCGCTCAGCGATATCATGGAATCCCGGCCCCAGTCAGTGAACCATGGATAGCCGGCCAATATTGTCCTGGAACGGGTTGAACGCCTGTAAACTATGAAATGGTCCACACTTCTTGTCAGCAGGCGATGGAATTCATCACGGCAGCCTTCCGTAAGCTTGTTGATCCTTGCTTTTTCGGCTTCTACGGCAAATTCTCCATATGCGTGATCCATATACCTGGCAATCAGTGCTGAATAACGATCACCGCCGTCAAAATCAACATCCTGCCCTGCCAGATATGCCTTTACTGTCCCTTCAGAAATTGCTGTGCTTTCAGTTCCGGACCTCCGGTCAAGTATCGTGCATACGACGAAAAAGCATTTATCGCTGCCCGGCCCGGCTTCAATATTGAATGTACCGGGAATATAGTGATCCTCATATGACTGGAGCCCTCTTTCCTGCTCGACATCATAATACATGCCCTCAAACCAGCAGTCATATGCCGCTTCATATTTACTGCCGGGGCAGCCGATAAGTATGTCAAGCCCAAGCTCATAGGGATTTATCAGCGTATGGTCGCTGCCGGCTTTTTGCTGCATTCTTATGTGATATCTTGATGAATCACCATGGTAGTCTCTGAAGTTGACAAGAGGCGATATATTCATCCTCACCTGCGATCTGCCTGTTCTCATGCGGTACATTATGACTGCAGTGTTTTCGCCATACACCAGAGTCACTGTTTTTTCCACCATGACGCCGCCGACATTGTATGTGAATACCGGCAGAGGATCCTGTTCAAAGCTATGCTGGTTCAAAAAGCCCTTTTTGACATATCCGCCTGTTGAAAATGAGTGAAGTGAGTATTCGCTGCCGTCAATACATAATACTTCATGCAGCTGTGAAAGTATCAGATGTCTTTCCACAGGAGGGTTCAATGCTGCAACAAGCAGTCCATGATACCTCCTGCTGTTTCCTCCGGTTATCGTTGATGAGGCAAAACCGCCTATTCCGTTGGTAAGGAGCCATTCGCGTTCAATGCCTCTTTCCCAGCTGCTCCATTCTGATTTGCCAAACCTCAAAGGATTACCCCCGTTTCATGTTCAGATATATGAGATATTACAGTTTGTCGTTTTTTATACATGCGCCGGATAATCTGGCAAGCCGCTCCTTGATATAACAATAATCGACAGACCTGCTCCGGTCACAAGCAAGCACATTCTCAGCCACCACTTCGATAACCGCCTGAGCAAGCTTTTTGGGATCATGTCTTACCAGATTGTTCTTAAGTGATGCATAGTCACCTTCGATGAGCCGGATACCTGCTGCCATGACCTTTTCTCTGTCGATAATGACCTGATCGGCTCCGTCATTATGGTATTTTTCCCTCAGCTCGTCGGGAATAAACGAATTGTTTACTATGCACATATCAACAAAACCGGTGCACGAGTGCTCCTCCAATGCCCTGATGTGGTCAAATACACTGTATTCTTCCGTTTCGGAGGGCTGTGTCATAACATTGCAGACATATAGTTTCAATGCCTTGCTCCTTTTGATCGCAGGACAAATCCCTCTGACTAGAAGATTGGGAATAATGCTGGTATAGAGGCTTCCGGGACCTAACACGATGATGTCGGCCCGGTCTATAGCATCCAATACATCATCAAGAGGCTCAGCACAGGAGGGTTCAAGATAAACCCGTTTGATCCTGCATTTATTGAAGCTTTCATGATGGCCTATTCGGGATTCTCCACTGACAATGTATCCATCCTCAAGCTCCGCGCACAGCGTTACATTCTCCAGTGTGACGGGCAGGACCCTGCCTGTGACTGCAAGTACGTCACTCATTCTCTTGACCGCTTCCTCGAAGCTTGATGAAATACCGTCCATTGCCGCAAGAAACAGATTTCCGAAGCTCTGGCCCTTGAGCTTTCCATCCTTGAACCTGTACTGGAGCAGCTGCTCCATCAATGGTTCCGTATCCGCAAGCGCAAGAATACAGTTTCGTATGTCGCCGGGAGGCAGCATGCCAAGCTCCTGCCTGAGTACGCCTGAGCCGCCGCCGTCATCCGCCACTGTCACCACTGCAGTGATATTGGGGCTGAATGCCTTCAAACCGCGGAGCATGGTCGAGAGCCCTGTGCCTCCTCCGATCGCAACGATCCTGGGGCCTTTTACGGGCAGATCACTTTCTGCAGCAAAACAGCCGGATCCGTTATCATCATGGGTTCCGCAGTTTCTTCCAAAGATTTTGTCCATCCGGTCACTAATACTCATATACCAGCACTCCTGCCATCTTTTTCTATATCTCTGTGCTCCACCACAGTCCTGTTCTGTTTTTTTGTCAGATTTCTCTGTAATTCGTCGGCAATTGCCACAGAACGGTGCCTGCCGCCGGTACAGCCTATCCCTATGACCAACTGTGACTTGCCTTCCTTTACATAGTTGGGGATGAGGAAGTCCAGCATGGAGTTCAGTTTACTCATGAACTCCACAGTCTCAGGCATTCCAAGCACATACTCCCTCACGTTTTCATGCTTGCCTGTCAGTTTTCTCATCGATTCGATATAGTATGGATTGGGGATGAACCTGACATCAAACACCAGATCGCATTCTATAGGTATACCATATTTGAAGCCAAAGGAAATAATATTTATGATCAGGCCCTTAAACGAGTTGTCCTGTCCGATTATTCCATTTATGGCTTCCTTCAGCTGCTTTGGTGTCAGATTTGAGGTGTCGATCACATAATCAGCCCTGTCCTTGATCTTCTGAAGTACCTGCCTCTCTTCTGCTATACCTTTTACAAGCATTCCCTCCTGGGCAAGTGGGTGGGAACGGCGTGATTCCTTGTACCGCTTGATGACGACCTGGTCCGTCGCCTCCATGAAAAACATCTCGAAGGAATGCCCGTCTGCTGTCAGGGCATCAAGGGCGGGGAAGAGATCGTTGAGCAGTTCTCCGCCGCGTATGTCGATCACGACCGCTATCTTGTCCATCTTTTTATAGCTTTGAGAACAGATCTCCGCAATTTTGGGTATCAGCAGCGGCGGCAGGTTATCTATGCAAAAGAAACCCGCATCCTCAAGATAATTGGCAACAAGGCTTTTGCCTGCTCCTGAAATCCCCGTGATAACAACAATTCTCATCTTCTGACCTCTTTCTGTTCCTCTCAGGTTTCTATTCTCTTCGTCTTCTATTCTTCTCCAGTTCCTTCTCTCGCCGGGTCCTTTTCTTTCCAATTCCTTCTCTTTCCGGCTCCTTCTTTTTCGGTTCCTTCTCTCTCCGGCTCCTTCTTTCTCCGGCTCCTTCACTCTCCGGCTCCTTCACTCTCCGGTTCCTTTTCTCGCTGGTCTCTATTCCTCTCCGGCGATTTTTACCTCTGTTTGCAGCTTTACTCCATATTTATCGGACACCGTGTCCTGTATATACCTTATCAGCGATATTACATCCTGTGTCGTTGCTCCTCCCGTATTCACTATAAAGCCGCAATGGAGGCAGGATACTTCCGCTCCGCCGATCCTGTACCCCTTGAGTCCACAGTCCTGAACCAGCTTGCCTGCAAAATAGCCTTCCGGCCTCTTGAATATACTGCCTGCGCTTGGCATATCCAACGGCTGTTTTTCGCACCGTTTGCCATGATACTCATCCATTTTTTCCTTTATCTTTTCCCTATCGCCCTTTTTAAGGCTGATAACGCTCCTGAGAACTACACCTCCAGTGGATTGTATAATGCTGGAACGCTTCCCGAAGCAGTGCTGCTCATTGTCAAGCAGCTGTATCCGCCCGTCATCCCCCATGATTTCGGTGCTTTTCACAACCATTGACATATCGCCGTCATAAGCTCCGGCATTCATTGTTACTGCCCCTCCAAGAGTCCCGGGGATCCCTTCGGCAAACTCAAGCCCAGTGAGCCCATGCTCCAGAGCGATCTTGGACAGCCTGGATATCAGAATGCCTGCATCTGCAGATATTTCACCCTCGTTAACCTCATATCGGCACATGTTGTCGGTCAACTGTACTACAACCCCTCTTATGCCTTTGTCCCTGACAATAAGGTTTGTACCGTTACCCATGATCATTGCCGGAACATTGTTTTCTCTGCATATCCTGAGTATTTCCGCCAAACCATCTGTGTCGGAAGGTCTTGCAAACACATCGGCAGGTCCGCCTACCCTGAAGGAGGTATGGCTGGCCATGGGTTCATCGATGGCGGCCGAGACGCCAGGTATCAGCTTTATAAGCTCTGCAGTTTCATACTTGTTCAAATAAATGCTCCCCTTAATAAATCAATACTTATTCGTTTAACGTACCAGAAACTTTTAGCTTCATTTTGCTTGGGATTAAGCTGTATCATCATATGCATTGCAGCGAAATTACATGTCATTCACGATACTATGGTATGGTGCTTCATTACTGCGGATTACAAGTCATTCACCACGCTATGGTGCTTCATTACTGCGATCACATTGTTCTTCACATTTCTCCTGCCGCTGATAAAAGCCTCTGCTTTTTCCAAAGAAGTGCTGATAACAAGCTCCTCACGCATCTGTGATTCATCGAGTATCTCGAGCACATTCCCGAACTTTCCGATATCAAAGCTCATGTGGGCATCGGTTCCGCAGGTTATGCTTACTCCATATTTATTGCACTTTCTCACGAATTCCAGACAGTTTTCCATTGAACCCTTTCTAACCCTGAAGGATCCATTGTTTATTTCGATCAGCTTGCCATACTCTGCGGCAGCCCTGACTACTTTGTCTATATCCACACAGAACACGGGGTTGCCCGGATGTGCCACAGCATCCACAAACGGGTTCTTCAGTGCATTTATCATACCCTGTGTGTTTTCCTCCTCATTGCCGGGCTTTATTGTCAGATCGTGAAAACTGGCCATAACAAACTCCAGCCTGGACAGTATCCTGTCCGGAATGTCCAGCTTGCCTTCAAAATCCAGAATATTTGCCTCAGCGCCTTTGAATATCCTGACCCCGTCAATATATTCAGGTATTACGCCAAGATTGACAAAATGCAGTACAGATGCAGCTCCCTTCATAGCAGGGCCATGATCAGTCATAGCTATTGCCTGCATGCCGTTCGCCCTTGCCTGAGCGGCATTCTCCGTGATGGTGCTGTAAGCATGCCCGCTGGATATTGTATGTGTATGCGTATCAACAACTAATCTCAATGCTGTTCCTCCCCATTCGGTCCATCTCTGTTTTTCTGCCCGCTGTCTGTTCATGCAGGGTCAATCGAATTTCATGAATCTTTCACTTATTACTTTGGCTGCATTGTAGCCCATTTTTTTCTGTCTGTGGTTCATTGCGGCCACTTCTACGATTATTGCCAGGTTCCTTCCTGGTCTAACCGGGATCACGAGCGATGGCACTGAAATGCCCAGTATATCGGTATATTGATCCTCGAGGCCGAGTCTGTCATATATTTTGTGATCCTTCCAAAGCTCGAGCATGATCACCAGGTTAATATTTTCCTGCAGCTTGACGGATCCCATTCCATAAAGGTTCTTGACATCCAGTATGCCTATTCCTCTGATTTCAATAAAATGCCTTATATTCTCAGGTGCCGAGCCCAGCAGCGTACTGTCGGAAACCCGCCTGATCTCCACGATATCGTCTGCGATCAGCCTGTGTCCCCTTTTTACCAGCTCAAGCGCTGTCTCGCTCTTACCTACGCCGCTCTCTCCAAGTATGAGCACGCCTTCTCCATATACCTCCACAAGCACGCCATGCTCCGATATTCTAGGCGCGAGCATCACATTCAGATACCTTATCAGGCCGCTCATGAATCTGGATGTGATATCGTCGGTCCTGAGTATTGGGATCTCATACTTCCTGGATACCTCCAGCATCTCTTCAAAAGGCTCCAGATCCCTGGCGACCACCAGGCACGGAAAACCGGTGCGGAAGAACTCATCCAGCCTTTTTAGCCTGTCCTTAGGCGAAAGGCTTGCCAAATAAGTCATCTCGACCTTTCCTATTATCTGTATCCGATCTGTTCCAAAGTACTCCATATAGCCCGAAAGCTGAAGACCGGGCCTGTTCACATCGGAGGTTGTGATCTCTATGTCACAGGCCGACTCACTGGAGCAAATCGGTACGAGTTGAAATTCCTTTATCAGCTCACTGAGTTTGACAGTAAACATTTTCTGCCTCCCCTTCCAGTATGCTTGAATCGCATAATCTTTATAACACGTCGTATCCGCCGCTTTCAGAAGCAGTGGATATCTGACACATCGTACCCACCACTTAAAAGAAGTGGGCACCAGACACATCGCACCCACCACCTAAAAGAAGTGGGCACCAGACACATCGTACCCACCACTTAAAAGAAGTGGATATCTAACACATCGTTATAACACATTATATACTATTGGATATGATTTTTCGATACCCTGCTTACTATTTAGATGGACTCAATTGGGTGCAAGGCCCTCACACTAATAGGATGGACCAATTATAGGAAAGCCACTTCACACTAATCGAATGGATTTTGTATTTGCAGAAACTTCACTTAATACCTGATGGATGAATTTGTAACTTAGAGCGGTACCAAGAAATTTAGGTGGATGAAATTTCAATTAGGGGCAGATATCGCTATGTAATCTGTTAACATAATGCAAGATATCGCGAATTATGTATCCTAAATATAGATAATATACAATAAAACATCTGTCTATCCTGTCCCTAATTGAAATTTCATCCACTTAGACACCTCACTGCTGCCCCTAATTGAAATTTCATCCACCTAGACGCCTTACTGCTGCCCTTAATTGAAATTTCATCCACCTAGACGCCTCGTTGCTGCCCCTAATTGAAATTTCATCCACCTAGACACCTCACTGCTGCCCCTAATTGAAATTCTATCCACATGGACGCCTCGCTGTCGCCCTTACCTGAAAATTCATCCACCCCGATCCCTCGCCGTCGCACTGACCTTCAAATTCATCCACATGGACACCTCGCTGCTGCCCTTACCTGCAAATTTGACCACCTTGGTCCCTTATTGTCGCCCTTACCTGAAAATTCATCTACCCCGATCCCTCGCTGTCGCCCTTACCTGTAATTTCATCCACCCCGATCCCTCGCTGTCGCCCTTACCTGCAATTTCATCCACCTCAATACCCTACTGGCACCAGTATTATTCCATCAAAAAAGCACCACCATGTTTTAAACAGCAGTGCCTCTTCGCATTTTGGTTATTTGTACTCGTAATGGTGGGCCTGCTCCAGCATCATGTCCTTGACCTTCATCAGCCTGGTCAGATTGCCCCTTTCGTTCTCATCCAGCTTCATCACGATATATTTTATGGTTTCCTCAAGGTTGGGGATCAGCACGTATTCCAGAGCATTGACTCTACGGCGGGTCTTTTCTATCTCATCCGCCAACAGCTGCGCTGATTTTTCCAGCTCGGCCAGCTTCAGCAGCGTCGGCGTCAGCTCAGACAATGTCGCTATCGCGCTGTCCAACTCGCTTGTTGTCCCCGCAAAGCCGTATGGGTAAATATCACCCTCGTCATCGGATTCCGCATGGAATTCAAGCACCGGAACATCCACACTCATTATGTTCTTTGTGGACGCGCTCAGCTTAACCTTCTGCTTAGGAAACATGAGCGCTTCCTCCAACAGCTCGCTGTTCATTTCAGCCCTTGCCATTACAAAGCGGGAATGTACCAGCTGGAGCTTTTCCTCGGCTTCCTCACGCAGTGTCTTATTCTCGCGGACGATCTCCAGGAATCTCTTCATCAATTCATCCCGTTTGTCCTTTAAAAGCTTGTGGCCTCTTTTCGCTGTCTTGAGCCGCTTTTTCAACCCGGTCAGGACCATCCTGGTCGGATTCACATTCATTCGGGCCATAGATCCTTATCTCCTTCACTCGGCCTTTTGGGGCAGATATTTGTCGATGAATTCCTGCTTGATTCGCTTCAATTCACCCACCGGCAGTATCGAGAGCAGCTCCCAGCCAAGTTCAAGGGTCTGCATGATCGATCTGTCAGTATCATATCCCTGTGATACATATTTAGCTTCAAAGGCATCGGCAAATTTGGCGTAAAGCTTGTCAACATCCGTCAACGCTGCATCGCCCAAAATAACTGCAAGCTCCTTTGCTTCCTTGCCTCTTGCATATGCTGCAAAGAGCTGATTCATTGTATTTGCATGATCCTCACGAGTCTTATCCTTGCCTATGCCCTTGTCCTTCAGACGGGACAGTGAAGGCAGAACGTCTATCGGCGGTGTAACTCCTTTTTTATGGAGCTCGCGGCTCAAAATGATCTGTCCTTCTGTGATATAACCTGTCAGGTCGGGGATCGGATGAGTCTTGTCATCTTCAGGCATCGAAAGGATCGGTATCATGGTGATACTTCCCTCATACCCTCTTTTACGGCCTGCGCGTTCATACAGTGTAGCAAGGTCGGTATACAGGTAACCCGGATATCCGCGGCGTCCCGGTACTTCCTTACGCGCTGCGGAAACCTCGCGGAGCGCCTCGGCATAATTTGTTATATCAGTCAGAATGACCAATACGTGCATGCCCTTTTCAAAGGCGAGATACTCAGCCGCTGAAAGCGCCATACGAGGTGTCGATATACGTTCTACTGCAGGGTCATTGGCAAGGTTCATGAAGAGCACGGCCCTGTCAATGGCTCCGGTTCTTTTAAAGTCACTTATGAAGAAATCCGCTTCTTCAAAGGTTATGCCGATAGCGCCGAATACAACGGCAAATTTGCTGTCGCCGCCCAAGACCTTTGCCTGACGGGCTATCTGCGCTGCCAGCTGCGAATGGGGCAGTCCTGAGCCGGAAAAAATGGGAAGCTTTTGTCCTCTAACCAGTGTATTCAGTCCGTCAATGGCGGAAACGCCTGTCTGGATGAACTCCGACGGATAGTCACGTGCAGCCGGATTCATAGGCACGCCGTTGATATCGAGCCTGGTGTCTGGAATAATTTCAGGTCCGCCGTCTATGGGCTTGCCGAGACCGTCAAATACACGTCCCAGCATATCCATCGATACCGGCAGCTCCAGTCCCCGTCCGAGGAAACGGACTTTACTGGAGGACAGGTTAATTCCGACGGAGCTCTCGAAAAGCTGGACCAAAGCATTGGATCCATTTACCTCAAGTACCTTGCAGCGCCTGATTTCGCCATTGTACAGCTCTATTTCCCCAAGTTCGTTGAATGTAACGCCTTCAACATTCTGCACCAGCATCAAAGGACCGGCTACCTCCGCTATGGAACGATATTCCTTAAGCATACTTATTCACCCTCCTTTGAAAGCAATGCATCCATCTGAGCGGACATTTCCCGTTCGATGATATCATATTCCTTGTCTATCTGATCCTGGGGCACATATTTGGCTCGGCCGATTTTTTCTCTCACCGGTACGCCGAAAATGCTCTTCAGATCGACATCCTTCTTTACTGCATCCTGAGCCATATGATAGTAATCCAATATAAGCTTGAGCATTCTGAACTGCTTTCTCATAGTCGCATAGGTATCGACCTCATGGAATGCATCCTGATGGAGGTAGTCCTCACGAATGGATCTGGCCACCTCCATAGTGACCCTGTCCCTCGGGGACAGCGCGTCTATACCTACGAGCCTGACTATTTCATCCAGTTCCGACTCCTCCTGGAGTATCTTCATCATTTCAGTCCTGTATGCACTGTAATCTCTTGATATGTGATTGATATACCAGTCCGACATACGGTCAACATACAGCGAATAGCTGGTCAGCCAGTTGATGGCCGGGAAATGTCTGCGGTATGCAAGATTGGCATCCAGTCCCCAGAAAACCTTGACTATTCTCAGTGTTGCCTGTGTGACCGGCTCAGAAATATCGCCGCCCGGAGGTGACACAGCGCCTATTGCCGAAAGCGCGCCCTGGCGTTCACCGGATCCCAGAGTCACGACTCTTCCTGCACGTTCATAAAACTGTGCAAGACGTGATGACAGGTATGCGGGATAGCCTTCCTCGCCAGGCATTTCTTCGAGACGCCCGGACATTTCACGCAGCGCTTCCGCCCACCTTGATGTGGAGTCCGCAAGCAGCGCTACCGAATATCCCATGTCTCTGAAATATTCTGCGATGGTTATTCCTGTATAAATAGATGCTTCACGGGCTGCAACCGGCATGTCCGAGGTATTGGCAATCAAAACCGTCCTCTTCATGAGGGGTTCGCCGCTTTTCGGGTCCTTGAGCTCGGGGAACTCCATCAAAACGTCTGTCATTTCGTTTCCGCGTTCACCACAGCCGATATATACAACGAGATCGGCGTCAGCCCATTTTGCCAGCTGGTGCTGCACTACTGTCTTGCCGCTTCCGAAGGGGCCTGGTACGGCTGCCACACCGCCCTTGGCAATCGGGAACAGTGTATCGATTATCCTCTGTCCTGTTATCATAGGCTCGTCGGGAGACATTTTGACCTTGTAAGGTCTTTCCCTTCTGACAGGCCATTTTTGCATCATGGTCAGATTTTTCAGAGATCCGTCCGGCATTTTTATAACAGCGACTGTATCTTCTATTGTAAAATCACCGTCATTGATCTTCTGAACAACTCCTTCAACACCCACAGGCACCATGATCCGATGTTCAAAAATGACATTTTCCTGTACCGTGCCGATTATGTCACCTGCAATCACCGTGTCGCCCGCCGCAACCGAGGGTTTGAAGCTCCACTTTTTATTGCGGTCAAGAGCCGGGATATTTATACCGCGGGTAATGTTGCTTCCCACAGATTCCCTCATGACCTCCAGCGGACGCTGTATACCGTCGAATATGTTCTCCAGCAGTCCGGGACCCAGTTCCACACTGAGCGGTACGCCGGTCGACACTACCGGGCTGCCGGGACCAAGACCCGAGGTTTCTTCGTAGACCTGTATGGATGCCCTGTCTCCATGGATCTCCAGTATCTCACCAATAAGCTGGCTTTCGCTTACGCGGACCACGTCGAACATGTTGGCTTCACGCATTCCTTCAGCTATGACCAGAGGGCCCGAGACCTTGATTATCCTTCCCTGGTTCAAATATATCCCCCACTTTCGTTAAGTTTCATCTATCCTTTTACTCATCCCGGAAAAGGATGTCTGCACCGACAGCCTTTTCGACACACTTCTTGATACCCTGTATGCCTATCCCCAGACTCCCCTGTACTCCTGGGATGGGGATCACCGCCGGAAATCTGCTTTCCCGGTATTGATTGATTTCATTTCCAATGAGCGCTGCAGTCTGTTCGGTAATATAGATCACGGCATACTGGTTTTCAGCTAGCTCGGAGAGCACAGCCGCCGCCTGTTCCCTTCCTTCCACAGGAAATACGGAGAACCCAAGCGCTATAAATCCCAGTACTGCATCTTTTTCTCCTATAACGCCTATTTTATACATAAACCTCCCGCAACCTTTCACGAATCATATCCACAGGCAGCCTGTTTATTTTGCCTGTCATTATGATCCTCACATTTCTGAGCTCCGCTTCCTTTGCGAAAAGGTATGCAACCACCGGTTCCACACCCATAGTGACCATTTTCGCACTTTGCACATAATGCATCAGATAGTCGTCCAACAGCTTTTCAAGCCCTGACAGGCTCTTTTTAGTCCTGTAAAGCTCCCAGCCTTTTGATACGGCATCTCCGTATCTGCTATGCTGAATTTCTTCGATAAAGCTCTCTGCAGGCTTGTCGCTGTTCTTAAAAAATGTCTCCTCACTGATAGTGCCTTCTCCTGATAAAAGCTTTTTGACAAAATCCCATGCCTTATTGAGAAGTCTGGCACGAACGAACATCCTGATATTAGTTATATCCGTCATTATTTCAGCAATACCCTGAAGATAAGGACTGTCTATTGCTTTCAGGTCCATTGTCTGCTGACGGTAGGCTGCTCTGTCAAGTATAAGGTCGACTGCCTGTGGGTCCTGTGTTCTTGAAAAAACATCATATACCTCTGTTATGGCCTCCTGCATCAATGGAGTAAGCTCGCTGTAGTCGCGTTCCCTGATCATCCGTGTGATCTCTTCGATGCCGATCGTGCCTGTATCAATCAGTATGCGCGGTACTTCTGCACCTGAAAACTCCGCCTTTAGCAGCACCTTGATATTGAAATAATCATGGCGCCTCTGAAAAGCCTTTATCACTTCCTGATGGGGCGTGATTTCTGAAAGAAGCATGTAACACTTCTTCATTTCCCCGGAAAGCAGCTCTTCAAAAGCAAACAAGCCCGTCGTACTGCCCGTCGTGCCGCTGCCTTCGATACCGTATTCGGCTTCGGTCAGCACCTTGTATGCCTCTTCAGCGGCAGACGCCTCCAGCATTCTGTCGAACTGGCTGTTGCCGAGCAGCCTGGGTTCCTTCGCCCGTATACGAGCTGAAGCGTATGCATAATCACCTTCATTAATTCTCAACATCTATATCCCTCGTCTAATTTCATTGAAAACCATCAATGGAACAAACTTCTCAGCTATTGAACAATATTTTGACTACATCGCCTTCAAGCTCAGTGCGCAGCATGCTGAACATGATTTCAAACGTACTGTTGATCTCCATTTCGCCGCTCTTAAGTACAAATCCGCCAACTGTTTTCACCGGTTGTACAGAAAGGGACCATATGCCGTTTTTGCCGGAGCTGTTCACGCGCTGGTTTATATTACTGATGAAGTTCTTATCCATACGTGACGCATCCTTTTGCGAGAGAAAGATCTCTCCTCCCCCATCAGCAGCAGCTTTGACGATCATATCCTCCAGCAGCCCCTGATATTCCTTATCCGGCAAATTGCAGACCCTGTCCAGAGCATTCTCAAATGCTGCATTGATTGCAGCTTGCTTTGTCCGCAGAGTTTCCTTGCGGCCCTCCAGACCGGCAACAGCCAGCATGCGCTTATGTGTTTCCAAACCGTCATTTTCAGCTTGCTTTAATACAGCTTCCTTTTTCAGGCCGGCTTCATATGACGCCTTATCCAAAATCTCCTGCGCTTCCCTCTTTGCCTGTTCTTCTATTGAGTTGGCTCTGTTTCTTGCATCCTCGAGTATTTTTTCTTTAATTTTCTCAGTTCCTGTCATCTGGATTGCTCCTTCTAAAAATCCTTATGCACAAAAGCCAGTATCCCGTACGGACTTTGCGCAGCCTGCCGGAACCTGCTGTCACCGGGGCCTGGATACTCCCGTAATCAGCCGATCATGAGTATTGATACTATAAGTGCGAGAATTGCAAACATCTCAACCATGAGTGCGAGTGTTATAGCGCTGCCCAATGCTTCAGGACGCTTTGAGATCAGCTGAATGCCTGCAGCTGCAACCTTGCCCTGGTAGATAGCGGAAATCCATCCTACGATACCGATTGGAAGTCCGGCTGCCAGGAGATGGAGCCCTTGCTGGACCGACATTGCAGGATCGATCTTACCGATGATCAGGAACGCAATAACGAATCCGTATATGGCCTGTGTGCTGGGGAGCGCTTCCAAAAGCATGACTGAACCGAATTTTGAAGGATCCTCGGATAATACTCCTGCACCTGCCTGTCCGGCAAGTCCGACCCCCTTGGATGATCCCAGTCCGGCAATAAAAAACGCTACTGCTGCTCCAAGTAAAGCTAGCATTTGTCCATCAATAATATTCTGCATCTTTTTTTCAAACCTCCGTCTTTTTTAATAACTTCAGGTATCCTGTTCTGTCCAGGCAACAGACCTACACACCTGCATCTTGCTTAACAGTTATATACTTTGTATTTGCTCTCAAAGGCTTGAAGGCTTTGCCCCCGCCTGTGAAAAACTTACCGAAGAACTCCAGGTACTGGAGTCTGCATGAGTGAACATATGCTCCCAATGCGTTGATCGCAAAGTTTATCGTGTGACCGATCAGTAAAATGATCGTCATCAGCAGCAGCTTTATGATCAAAGGTATATTGAACATGGCACTCATCTGATTAATGATCGAAGCTATTATACCGGTTGCAAGTCCCAGAGCCAGCAGCCTCGAGTAAGACAACACATCACTCATGAAGCCTACGACGCTGTATAAACTCGACACGCCGCCAAAAAGTTTTCCGACAATGTTCTTCTTGCTCCGGCCCTGTGTCAGGATCATTGATATTGCTCCGCCTATAAATATATACTGTCCTATTTGAACTAGCGGAGCAACCGCTTCCCTATCCATTTTGGGGACGTAAGGAAGAAGTACCATTATAAAACCGGTATAGAAAATGTAGACCGGCAGCACTTCCAATATTGCATCCAGATACTTTTTATCACGTAAGAGGTTTGCCGCCTTCAATGCAAAGCCGGCATACATATGGATGACTCCGAAAAGAAGGGACCAGCTCAGAAGCAGCTCAGGCTCCTCCACAGGGTTTAACCAGACACCGTACTTAGCTAAAGCCTCAATACCAAACCAGCTGCCGAACAAAAAGCCCCAGAAAATAGTTGATAGCCCACAGAAGAATATGAGTTTCATGAACTTGCGCTGAGTGTTTTCAAGCTTTAAGCGCCAGAGGGCAAATGCCGCTACAAGCACCATAATAATACCATAACCGCCGTCTGAAAGCATAAGTCCGAAAAACATGACAAAAAACGGCGTCATGACTGCATTTGGATCTATTTCATGGCTGTGGGGCAGGCTGTACATATTGGACACCGGCTCGCCGGCTTCTGCAAGTCCCCTGTTTTCAAGATATACAGGAAACTCTTCGTCCGGTGCAGGCTCTTCAAGCTCTACACTGACAGTGTATTTCGTTTCCAGCATTTCTTTTGCTTTTGCTGCAACTCCCTCAGGAATCCAACCTTTTATCATAAAAGCCTTTTTGGTCTTTAATATCCTTCCGACGGCTTCAGTTCGGCCCTGTTCCATGCCAAGGCTGTCATACAGCGCTTCCATCGCTCTTCTCGAGCCGGCTTTAGCTGTGATGCGCTCTGAAATGCTTTCGTTTTCTTCTGAAATTTGTGAAAGGCGCTCATTTATTTTACTGATGTTTTCCTGTGCCATGCCGGTCAGCCCCGAGAACGATACCTTGTTGAAGCCGACAGTTTTGAGAGCGCTCAGACAATCCTGTTCCAAATCCCTGTGAAATACAACAGCCACATAATGCTGATCTTTATCACTCTGAATTACATCTATTTCAGAATAAGGCGCCTTTTCATCCAGCTTATCACTGATGCCTTTGATATCTATAGCTGCAGGAATCGTTCCGGTCAGGAAAACAGTTTTCTGTGTACCGGAAAAATCAAGGTCGACCTCATAGTCCTTCCAGGGTATTAGCGATGCAATCAAATTACTAAGTCTGTTCTCTTCATTTTTGAGCTGGACCAGACGCTCCTCCTGCTCACGTATATACTTTACTGAGTCCCAGATGGAGTTTTCATCCTCAAGCATTTTGCTGAATTCATCACTGGACATCTCACGACGGCCCGAAAACATACGCTTTTTTTCAGGGCAATACTTATCAAGACTGGCCAGGGCAGCTGAAACCTCTGTTATCCTGCTGCCAATAGCAGAAATTTCATCCTGGACCTCGGGGTTCTGTGCCAGATCCTCATATTCACCCGGATCGACCTGGTTCACCTCAACAGCGCCGATGTCCATCAAGCTTGAGATCAAAGACTTACGCTGATCTTCCATCCCAAGCACGGTAATCTTGCTCATTTTAACGATCACAGCTTCACGATCCTCCCGACTATGAAATCAACTGCTGTTTTGAGCTTGTCATCCGAACTCTTTTTGATTTGATCACATTGTGACTTAACCTGTAAATCAGCTTTTGCTATATCCTGAAGCGCTTTTTCCTCATACGACTTTACTTTTTCCCGAGCCTCCAGCTCTGCCTGATCTTCGGCCTTCAGCAACAAATCGGCAGCATCCTTCCTTGCCGATGCAACGATCTCTCTGGCCTTTTGCACAGCCTGAGCCTCTATCTGCTCAGCCTGGGCTTCCGCAGCTGTAATATCCTTAAGAATAGCAACAGACATACTTCTACCCCCAGTTTATTCTTTCTTCATTATACCACTGTTAAAAAGTATAACAAGATTATTCATTATTATTCGAAACATATGTATAGTAATTATACTAGACTGACTACATTATTCTACTTTATTTTATCATAATCCTCCTTCTGTACTTTGTATACAATCCACGACATCAGAGAGGTTATAATAAAACTTTATCTTCCATCCGGTTCTATCCTGATTCATCCGGTGCCCCCGCGGATTCCATCTGGTTCTCGCCGGTTCTATCCTGATTCATCCGGTGCCCCCGCGGATTCCATCCGGTTCTCGCCGGTTCTATCCGGTTCTCGCCGGTTCTATCTTTACACTCACGGCAACATTGTTAAATAAAACACAAAACCCGGGGAAACCGTATTGGTTCCTCCGGGTCTCAACTGGAGCGGGTGATGGGAATCGGACCCACGCAATCAGCTTGGAAGGCTGATGTTCTACCATTGAACTACACCCGCATGCAAGAAACCAGATATACTGGTTTCTTTACAGTGGAGCGGGATACGAGATTCGGACTCGCGACTTTCACCTTGGCAAGGTGACACTCTACCACTGAGTTAATCCCGCAGGCATTTTCTGCTCTGAACATCTCAGGCAAAAGCTATTATACAGGACGTCCCCGGACTTTGTCAAGGGGCTTTGTGTTATTTAGCGTTTTGCGCATAACCTCCTCATTTGCAAAAGTAAATGCAACCATACAATGTCAGGGGGATTGCTGCCATCGGATCCGCACACGGGATCGCTGCAATTGGATCCGCACACGGGATTGCTGCCATCATATCCATACACGAGAGTGCTGCAATTAGATCCGCACATGATATTGCTGCCATCTAACCGATATGAGGGATCACATTTTTCTGAGCTTTAGACCAGATGGATACCGCGGTACACAAATTTTTGTTTTATGGGGAAATAATGATAATACTGATCAACATAATGCAACTATATAAAGATTATGTCCTCTAATAAAGCTGTAAGTTGGTAAATGGTCAATAAAATCCGAATTATTTCCCCACAACTCAAAAAAATGTGCACCTTGCCTTCCCTGTATGTACAAACTGGTTACATGATACGGGACAGACTGACGGACAATTGAACACTCATGGATTGTAAGTGTTACAGATATGGCCGGATCACGCCACACAAATGAGGCATCCGGAACCACACCCGGTAGAACAGATGCTGCCGGCGTAGCATTCCGAGCCATGGAAGGCGAGTGTCCTACTCCCTCATTTGTGTAGGTGGTTCGACCAGCAACTGTTAACAAAGCAGTCCGAATACCAATCGGCCCGTCTGCCTGCCGGCCTGCTAACGCAAGCAGTACCCCAAGCCCCATTCGGCCGTCTGCCTGCCGGCCTGCTAACACAAGCAGTACCCCAAGCCCCATTCGGCCGCCCACCTGCCGCCCTACTAAACACAAACAGCCCGATTAATAATCGGGCTGCTGCTTATCTCCGCCTAAATAACACTCAATTTCACTTCTTGTTGCTGAGGTACTCGTCGATCGCATTTGCCGCTTTTTTACCTGCGCCCATGGCCAGAATTACGGTAGCCGCTCCTGTAACAGCGTCGCCGCCTGCATATACGCCATCCAGGCTGGTTGCACCGGTCTCTTCCTCGACAATTATGCCGCCCCATTTCTGGGTCTCAAGACCCGGAGTCGTCGATTTTATCAGCGGGTTTGGTGACTGTCCGATAGCCACTACAACAGTTTCCACATCAAGTATATGCTCTGAGCCCTTTTTGGCGACAGGCCTTCTTCTTCCTGATGCATCCGGCTCTCCCAGTTCCATTTCAATACATTCCATGCCCTTCACCCATCCGTCGTCGGTGCCGATGATCCTGGTCGGGTTGGTCAGCAGCTTGAAAATGATGCCTTCCTCCCTGGCATGGTGCACTTCTTCGAGTCTTGCAGGCATCTCCGCTTCGGAACGCCTGTAAACTATATAAACGTTTTTGGCCCCCAGACGCTTTGCACACCTGGCAGCGTCCATAGCCACATTGCCTCCGCCTATTACCGCCACACTCTCAGTCACTCTGACCGGAGTATCATATTTGGGAAATTGGTATGCCTTCATCAAATTTATCCTGGTCAGGAACTCGTTGGCCGAATAGACCCCATTCAGATTTTCGCCCGGTATGCCCATAAAGCTGGGCAGCCCTGCGCCGCTTCCTATGAATAACGCCTGGTAGCCCTCTTCCTCCAGCTCCGTCAGCGACAATACCTTGCCAATGACCATATTGGTCATGATCTGTACTCCCAGGCTCCGTACCGATTCGATCTCCTTTTGCACCAGCGCCTTTGGGAGCCTGAATTCAGGGATGCCGTACATCAGAACTCCGCCGGGCACATGAAAGGCTTCAAATATAGTGACCTCATAGCCTTTTTTAGCCAGATCCCCGGCGCAGGTCAGTCCGGCAGGGCCTGATCCGATCACCGCCACTTTTTTACCGTTTTTCTCGACTGCACTCACAGCATTTTCACGATTTGCCATATACCAGTCGGCAACAAACCTTTCCAGCCTGCCTATTCCCACCGGCTCTCCCTTTTTGCCTCTGACGCACAGCTGCTCGCACTGGGACTCCTGAGGACACACTCTTCCGCAAATGGCAGGCAGACTGTTCGTCTCCCTTATTTTTGCATAAGCGCCTTCAAAATCGCCCTTGCTCACCAACTGTATGAATTCAGGTATCTGGACGTTTACTGGGCAACCGGCAACACAGGGCCTCGTCTTACAGTTCAGGCACCTCTGGGATTCCTTGAGTGCCATCTCATCATTATAGCCGAGGGCAACCTCTTTAAAGTTTCCGCTTCTGATACAGGGATCCTGTTCAGGCATCTTTACCTTATTCAATGACATATCAGGCATTTAAGGCACCTCCCATCCTGCATTCATGATCCTCATCGGATCTTTTTTCATGGCTTTTATACATCGCCTGTCTTCTCATGGCCTCATCGAAGTCGACCTCATGGCCGTCAAAATCAGGACCGTCCACGCAGGCGAATTTAGTCTGTCCTCCCACTGTCACACGGCAGCCTCCGCACATTCCCGTGCCGTCTACCATAACAGGATTCATACTCACTATTGTCTTGATCCCGTATTGCTTCGTGAGCTGTGAAACCATCTTCATCATGATCAACGGGCCGATGGCAATGACCATATCATATTCATTACCCTCTTCCAGCAGCTTCCTGAGCACATCGGTAACAAATCCCTTGTTGCCGTTGGAACCATCATCTGTAGTAATAAACAGCCTGCTGCTGGCCTTTTTAAGTTCATCCTCCAGTAATATAAAGCTGCTGTTCCTGAAACCCGTAATAACATCGACCTCAGCTCCCAGGCTGTGCAGCTTCTTCGCCTGCGGATAAGCTATAGCAGTACCCAAGCCTCCGCCGATGACTGCAGCCTTCTTTACCCCATCGAGATGGCTTGCTGTGCCAAGAGGACCTGCAAAATCCAGCAGGCAGTCACCTTCCTCCAGTATTCCCAGCAGCCGTGTGGTCATGCCTACCTCCTGGAAAATTATTGTCACTGTCCCCAAATCTCTGTCATAATCGGCAATGGTCAAAGGGATCCTTTCCCCCTCCTCATTTATCCTGAGCATTATAAACTGGCCAGGCTCTGCTTTCCGGGCCACATAAGGCGCTTCAACCTCAAGCAGCTTTACTGTTGGATTGAGTACTTCCTTTCTCACTATCCTGAACATATGAAAACCCCCATAACGTTAGAAATATACTGCAGATATCTTACAGCCTATACTCCGGCCTGCGGCCATACCTGAGACCATCCGCAAAAAGCGGTCAGGCAGTTCTGCGCTCATAGGCATTTAAGCCACGAAAGGTTATGTTAAATAAGCAGCAAGCTGCACCTACCATTTCATTAATTACTTATTTTAAACTACAATAGCTTAAACTGCAACAATAATCCACATAGTTCCAATTCATATATTTAGATGTTAATCTTGAGGCATCTGCTAACAATAAAGAAGTGAAAGATGGCCCGCATCTCAAAGAAAGTATTCTCATTGTACTTAATTGTTTTTTAATTGTACTTGACAGCTATATAATGGGTGCTATAATGTATTTAATGTTATTTGGAGGTAAGCTATGAGAATAATTGAAATGTTCAAACAAAAAAAGCCGGTCATTGCTTTTGAAATATTTCCCCCCAGACCAGATGTGCCCCTGGACACCATATATGATCATCTGGAACAGTTTGAAGCCCTCAGGCCGGATTACATCAGTGTGACCTATGGAGCAGGCGGAAGCAGAAAGGGACGCACTCTGGAAATAGCCGAAAGGATCAAAAAGCATAACATAGAAAGTATGGCCCATTTCACATGCATCGGCCATACGAGGGATGAGATCAGCAATATGCTTTCTGCAATGCATGATTCAGGTCTTGAGAACATTTTGGCGCTCAGGGGTGATCCGCCGGCCGCTCAGCCTGATTTCGATCCCGACAGGAGCGTTTACCGCTACGCATATGAACTGGTACAGCATGTACGAAGCGTGAATAATTTCTGTATTGCCGCCGCAGCTTATGTGGAAGGTCATGTGGACTCCAAAAGACTCAGCGAGGATATGGTGCATTTGAAGGAAAAGGTGGATGCGGGTGTGGATTTTCTTATCACACAGTTATTCTTTGATAACAGACTGTTTTTTGACTTCATTGAAAAATCCCGCAAAATAGGTATAAATTGTCCGGTCACCGCAGGAATAATGCCGATATTCAGAGCGGATCAGATAAAGTCCATAACCGCAAAGAGCGGATGTTCCATACCGGCAAGCCTTGTATTGATGATGGACAAATACCAGGACAATCCGGAGGATATGAGAAAGGCCGGCATCGAATATGCCTCACGCCAGATCAGTGAGCTGATCGACGAAGGAGTGGACGGGATCCACCTGTACACGATGAACCGTCCCAAATCCACCGCAGAAATACTCAATAATGTGGGGAGAAAATAAGGGGACATTCCTTATCTGATGTGGATTCATATCTCACTATCCTGTCCCGCAGCGTTTTTTTGCATATCGACGAGCTGGCCGAATGTCAATTCCTCATTGTGCTCCGTCAGTACATCCATGATTTCATTTTCTGTATAGGTCCCAACGATATGCAGATCATCATCCAGTACATATACAATGTGGAATCTGTCAAAGTCCATGCTTTTCAAGGATTCCCGGAGCAATGTATCCCTCATGGCAACAAGATCCCGGGCAGGATATATTCCCCTTCTGACCAGTCTCGAACGCCTGTAGATGATTTCTCTTATACTCATCAATGCACTCTCCAATCTTGCAGTTCTCATAGCAATCATTATATATAATCCGATCACAACAAGGCTTATATTGAATGTTGTGATCAAAAGCTGGTACACACCTGCCGCAATCATTAATGAAGAGATAATCCATGCAAGCAGTCTGACAGTCCTGCCCGCCGCTCTCGATCCAATGCCGCCGGAAAGAAGCTCATATATCAGCCGGCCTCCGTCCAGGGGAATCACCGGTAATAGATTGAACAGTCCCATAAAAAGGTTGGACACCGATACCAGTTCCAGATACCCCTGTGCACACGGCAGTATGTATCCAAGCATTGATACAGCAATAAAAATAATCAGGTTCAGAGAAGGCCCGGCTGAGTATATAAAAATAAGTTCCTTTTTACTGCAGCTGCTTATTGGGATCTCAGCTGAAAAACCCAGCACAGAGACATTGAGTGCATCAGTCCTTATACCACATATACCGGCAGCCGCGATATGTCCTGATTCATGGAGCAGCATTGAAAATAAAATCACAGTGTACTCCCGGAAAAGGCCTGCTATCAGCATCAAAGCCGGCATTATAAGTACAGTTGCGCTTATTCTAATTTCCGTGCCGGTAAAATTCAGCTTCACCCGGCGGTAACTATTATATAATCCAGAGGATCGACGGGATCATTCCCGTTCCACACCTCAAAATGCAAATGGCTGCCTCCGGCCATACTATCCTCCCCAACCATGGCTATTACATTTCCTTTTCTTATGGTAGTGTCTATTTCAACTGCTATGCTTGAGCAATTGCCGTAAACTGTTGTCAGTCCGTTATCATGACGGAGCCTGACATAATTCCCATACCCGGGCGCAGAGCCGGAATCTGCGACGATCCCGTCCAATGCTGCCTTCACGTCACTTACATGTCCTATGGATATATCAATACCATTATGAGTCCTGGCAAAGCCGCCCGGGCCTGATATTTCACCGAATGGGACCGATATCGACCCGCTAGCCGGACATATCATACCAAATGCCCCTTGCTGATCTGAGGTATAAGTATCTACATCTCCACTGTTTGCCGCCAGCACAGAGGTCTTGGGCAACGGCCCGGCTAGCTGCACCTCCGCCGCCGGAACATCATTCTTTTTGTCCTCTCCTGTATCGGAAGCATAAAGCTCTGCATTTGTCTTATCAAGATAATCATCTGCTTCAGCAGCTACATCTATCCGCTTTACGTTGTCAGAGCCGGTCATAATACTGTTCTTTATATCTGATACCGTTGTTTGAGCGAATGCATAAATGCTTTTCAGCTCGACATTGTGATCCAGAACATATCTGACCTGTCCTGTGATAAAGCTTGCAGCAGAAATATTGATGCTTTTGGCGATTACAATTATCAGAAGCAGTATAACGCTGACCAGCGTCTGAAACGCCAGGAGCCTTCCAAGACCTCCCCGCTTTGGGGTCTTGGTATGTCTTATGTGCGGAATGCTTCTTCTTGATGTGTATCCTCTGCCTGATGAGTAATTATCCATGCCGTCTCATCTCCCGTACATCAATATTGATTGGTCCACTGCTAAATTATATTAGTAATCCGACCCATTTATGTATACACTCCGGTTTTCAGCCAAGCAAGAAAAAGCGGAGCCTCGCTCCGCTTAAATTTACCTCTTATTTACTTGAAATCATTGCTTGCTTATGTACTCACGCCAATGGAGATCGCCTCTCTCCAGTCCTTTGATCAGGACCTCAGCCGTGGCGATATTGGTCGCGAAAGGGATATTGTTGATATCACACAGCCTCAGCAGCGAATTGATGTCCGGTTCGTAAGCGTCGGGATTTACAGGATCCCTTAAAAAGATCACAAGATCCATCTCATTGAGGGATACCCTCGCCGCTATCTGCTGAGTCCCTCCCAATGGTCCCGCAGAAAATCTGTATACCGGCAAACCGGCTCCATCCGATATGAACGAAGCTGTTGTTCCGGTAGCGAACAGGGAGTGCTGCTGTAAAATAGCCTTGTACGCTATACACAGCTCCACCATCAGTTCTTTTTTGTTATCGTGAGCTATGAGAACGATATTCATACTCCAAAAATATCCTTACTTCCCGCTGTTTCTGATATTCCTGATCGGAATATTGGCATACAGCGCAGGTACTATACTTTCACCGTCATCGCTCTTAGTCCTGGTGAGTTGTATGTCCAGAGCGCTTTCATCAACATCCATGTAATTTGTTATGACTTTAATGATCTCGCTCTTGAGCATCTCCAAAAACTGCGGAGAAACATTGGCGCGGTCGTGTATCAATACCAGCTTCAGTCTTTCCTTGGCAACATCCTTGGAGTTCTTCGATCTACCGAATATTTTTCCTAAATCGAGCAGCATTTTATTCCCCTCCTCAGTCCGCCTTCAGGCCTAGTAATTTTCTGAGCTTGACCATGAATCCCTGGTCCTCGCCGATTGGCATAAAAGGTACTTCTTCGCCCTTGATCCTCTTGACTATGTTGCGGTATGCCTGACCCGCAAGGGATTTTTGATCATTTATGGCCGGCTCGCCTCTGTTTGTTGAAACAACTATCTTTTCATCATCCGGCACCACACCGATAAGTCCGATGGCCAGTATGTCTATGATATCGTCGATAGACATCATATCGCCTCTCTTGACCATATCCGGCCGCATTCTGTTTATAAGGAGCTTCGGATTTCTCAGCTCATTGGCTTCCAGAAGACCGACGATCCTGTCAGCATCCCTGACAGCCGAAACCTCAGGAGTCGTAACTACTATTGCCCTGTCTGCTCCTGCTATGGCATTTTTGAATCCCTGTTCGATACCTGCCGGGCAGTCGACGATAATATAATCAAATTCTTCTTTCAATTCTTCGCATAGCTTCATCATCTGCTGAGGATTCACTGCGGATTTGTCTCTCGTCTGAGCAGCCGGCAGCAGATACAGCCCATCATAACGCTTGTCCTTTATAAGTGCCTGTTTTACACGGCAGCTGCCTTCAACAACATCAACAAGATCGTATACTATTCTGTTTTCCAGGCCCATAACTACATCAAGATTCCTCAGTCCGATATCGGTATCGATCAGGACTACCTTACTCCCCGATAATGCCAAACCAGTACCGATATTGGCAGTTGTTGTGGTTTTGCCCACACCGCCTTTTCCAGATGTTATAACTATGACTTCGCTCATCCAAATACCTCCCATGCGCCTGAATCAGGCATTTTGCGATGTTGATCGTGATACTGCTGCGTTACATAAGCCGCGTTTCCTTTTGCTTATGTTGAATATACAATTTAATGCCCAGTTTGTCAATTAAAGTTATATCTAAAAAATAATTTCATTTGTACTGCGGAAGAAATGCATCAATATATACAATGTCATCCTTTACATAAGCCATCTCAGGCAGCAGCCCCTGCTTTGTCTGCTTTGTGTCCGGCGGTCTTGTGATCACATCTGCTATGCGCAGCTGTGTCGGCTGCAGGCTGAGGGCCGCAACCACGGCATCCTTGTTCCCGTCTGCACCGGCATGTACCATTCCCCGCAGCGAGCCCATTATTACTACGTTTCCGGTAGCAATGACCTCTCCTCCGGGATTCACATCACCGATGACGACCAAATTCCCGTCGTAGCTGACCAGAGTTCCTGACCTGATCGTTCCCTTATAAAACCTGGTCATCCCTTCATCAAGTCCCTTGAAATACATCAGCCGCATCTTGGGCTTATCATTGGACTTGTCAGCTTCCTCGGCCTCGATTTCAGCTCCGTTGAAGGAATCGTCCTCCTCAAAGCTTCTTACCTCTGCATTGGCTTTCTGGGAAATCAGACTTGCAATCTTATTTTCCTGTACACTGTCGAGCTTTTTCCCACGATATTTTACGACCAGGCTCGCTCCCTTGAAGAACCTTCCCGATGTCTCAAGCTTTTTGGCCACGCTTTCATAAATAACATCAAAGTCGTCTTCTTCGCGCATTATAAGCACCAGTCCGTTGACTGTGGCCTTAAAGCTTATGATGTTCTCTTCCATAGACCGTACCCCCTGTACGTGAGATGAGATTCACATAAATAATTATTACATTAATCAATAAAATTAACAAGGGTAAATTGAAATTCGAAGAAAAATGATATTTTACTATCTGTCCCTTACGGGTTGAGGAGCGGTTTTTCGGGCAACAGCTCGGAGCTGCGGGAATCGGCGGCTTTGAGTCCGAAGTACTCATCGATAATATCTCTTGCCACAGGCGCAACATTGGAGCCCCACACACCTCTTTCAACTACCACGGCAATGGCGATCTTCGGGTTGTCAGCAGGCGCATAGCACACGAACAATCCGTTTGGCGAACGGCCTCCTCCGCTTTTCGTCTGGGCTGAACCCGTCTTTCCTGCAACCTCGAAGGGCAGGCCTTCAAATGCCTTTTTCGCAGTTCCGTCTATAGATGAGGTAACAGCGACCATTCCCTTTTTAACAGCAGATATTGTTGTATCCTTCAAAGGCAGTTCCATATACGACGGTTCGTTTTTATTCACGATTGAACCATCATACCTTACTACCTCCTTTATTACATGAGGTGTATAGAGCTTTCCGCCATTTGCTATAGTGGCGATGTAATTGGCAAGCTGTAGCGGGGTAAATGCATTGTCAAACTGCCCTATTGAAACCTGCGCCGTATCCGCAGGTCTCCAAATATCGTTTCTCAGCTGCTTTTTAAGCTCGATGGACGACATAGTTCCTGCGACTTCATTGGGCAGGTCAATACCAGTCTTTTTCCCAAGGCCAAAGCTGTTGCCCCAGTAGGTCAGCGCTTCGATACCCGTTTCCGTGCCTACCTGATAAAAATACACATTGCACGATGTCTCAAGAGCTTTTTGCAGATTTAACACACCATGTCCGTAATCCGGTCTTTCAAGACAGAAAAGATATCTTCCGCCGATATACAGGCTTCCTTTGTCGACCCTGTTGCTGGCATTGGGCGATATCACGCCCTTCTCCAACGCCGCTACCGCAGTCAGAGGCTTGAAAGTCGAACCGGGAGCATAGTTTTCCTGTATTGCCCTGTTGAGCAGCGCCTTTAGCTTGTTTTCATCCTTGTTGAGATCGATAATGGTCTGCTGAGCTTCCTTATCCTCCGAGCCAGCCAAAAAAATCTCTGGCGAATAGCTTGGATAGCTGACCATCGTAAGCACTTCTCCGGTATTTACATCCAGTGCCACAGCCGCGCCGGAAAAAGCGTCCCCATAATTCGGTCCGTTTTTATCATTCTTGATTCTTTCAATATTTCTTGCAAGGGACTCCATGGCAACCTTCTGAAGATTCCTGTCAATGGTCAGCACTACATCGCTGCCGGGAATCGGGTCGACAGTTACGCTGTTCTGTGTCAGTCTGCCGCTGTCATCTATCTCAATGCTCATTTTTCCATTTTTGCCGCGGAGATATCTTTCCGCCGTCTTCTCTACACCTATCTGTCCTATAAGGTCGTCATTATCATAGCCTTCTTCCTTAAGGCTGTCATACTGACTTGAGTTTATTCTCCTTATGTAGCCCAGCACATGTGCTACATCATATGCGTCATTATACTCTCTGACCGGCTCAATAGTGGTGAATACACCGGGAAACTCATGACGCCTCTCCTCCAGCAGCGATACAGTATCCATGCCGATATCCCGGGCAAGCGCTACTGTTCCGCCAGTGGAAAAGTTCCAGTTGTTTATAAGTATCTCATATCTTAAGGTCATTACGGCGTATGCCTGTTCGTCCGATAACGATGGATCTATTTTAAATTTTTCATCTCTCAGGTATTTAAAAAGCTCCCGTGCATCATACTTTACATCTTCCTTCTTCATATTCAGTCTGTCGGTGTTGGTCTGCCATTTTTCGATCTGATCCCTTGTCATGTCATTAAAAGCAATGGGATTCAGCGTCATATATTTTGCAAAGCTGTCGGCATGGTTTTCCTCGTTTTTTTCAAGCACGGACCATAGTCCAAGCAGCATATCATTCATTTCCGAAACAGTTATCTCAGTCTTTGCGATATACAATGAATACCCCTGCCGGTTGACAGCTATGGGCACTCCGTATCTGTCGAGTATCTTACCTCTCGGGGCTTCCACATCCACCTCCTTGAGAATTTTCCTTTGCGAATCTGCTATATACTTCTCACCTTCGACTATCTGCAGGTTGAACAGGCGGAAAATGATAATGAAAAAAAAGCCTACAAATCCCATACATAAAATGATATATCTTTTTTTTAGTTTTCCATCCATATCAAATACCTCCGGCAGACATCGCCGTTCAATACTTTCTTGCTACCGTTCCCGATGCATCAAACTTTCTTCCTGCCCTTAAAACCAGCGGGAACAACAGGATCGAGACTGCACAGTTATATATCGCTTCAGGCAGTATGACATTTGTGAAAGCAAATATTATCCTGATATCGGTGTTCAGAATATTGCTAATCAGGTATACCGCTGCCTCATATGCAACAGAATACACAAATGTAAAGAATACAACAATCATCAGATTTTCCCTGTAGACCCTCTTGCTTATCGAACCGGCAGCCATGCCCAGATAGAGCATCAAAAGTGCATGGAATCCCAAAACACTTCCGAACTGCATATCAATGCAAAGTCCTGAGAAAAAACCCACCACAGAACCTTCAGTGCTGTTTCTGACGATGGCAGTCACTATCGTAAATGTTATCAGGATATTCGGCATTACACCAAAAATACTGACATGTTTCAACAGAGTTGTCTGTAAAAGAAGAAAAAATATTATGAAGAATAAATAAAACAATATTTTTCTTTTCATTTGTCGGCACTGCCCGTATCATTATTTTTTAATATGAATACCTGTTCAAGCCTTCGCAGATCGGCAGCAGGCTTTATAACGGCATATCTGTCAAGCTCGCTGCCGGTTTTTCTCACTTCCATGACCTCGCCTATTATTATTCCCTTGGGATATATCCCGCCGATCCCCGAGGTCTCGATCACATCTCCTACCTCCACATCCACTTCGATAGGTATGTAGACCATCTTGCAGAGGCCATCCTCCTTTAGCTGCATATCTCCCTTGATGATGGCATGTCCTCCCCCGGCTTTTGCGATCCAGCCTGATATGGCGCTGTCCTCGTCGATTATTGTCTGTATGTTGGCCGTGGTGGAATCCGAATCAAGAACACGTCCCACAAGGCCCTTTGAACCTGTTACCACCGGAAAATCCGCCATGATCCCCTCACGTTCACCCATGTCTATCTTGAAAACGCTGTACCAGTTACCGGGCTGCATAGCTATGATGTTAGCCCCGATCATGGTGTAATCGTCAAAATCGCCTTTTATTTTAAAAGCGCGCCTGAGCTCTTCATTATCCGACTTCAGCTCTGAGTATTCCCTGTTTTCGCTCTTAAGCAGAGAATTTTCCTCCTTTAAAGCTTCATTCTCTTCTCTTAAGGCATCCATGCCCTCAAAGTATGAAAAAAAATCATCTATCTTATATCCGACTGAGGTGAAAAATCCCTGTACCGGTTTCAATGGAACACTCAAAATATTGCTTAGCCATTTCAGCTTGCTGTTCCTGTTGACCGTAACCCCCATCACGACAAGAAGCGCTATTGTTATTATGGAAACTATGAACCATTTGCTTTTAAAAAGACGCCGCAAAGGATTGTCTCCTCTCTATTTTAATTTCCTGGGCGTTATCAGCACTTTCTTAAGGGTCTCGATTTCATCGAGCACCTTTCCTGTTCCAATGGCTACACAGTCAAGAGGTGTCTCGGCGATCATGACCGGCATGCCCGTCTCTTCCTTGATGAGCGTGTCCAGCCCGCTGAGGAGCGCTCCGCCGCCTGCCAGCATTATGCCCTTGTCCATTATGTCGGCAGCAAGCTCCGGAGGTGTTTTCTCAAGTGTATATTTAATTGAGTCTACGATCGAGTTTATGGGCTCCTTGAGTGCTTCGTTTATTTCGCTTGACGACAGTGATATGTTTTTTGGAAGCCCGGTAATGAGGTCCCTGCCCCTTACATCCATGTATTCCTCCTTGGGCTTCAGGTACGCATTTCCTATCGTCATTTTGATCTGCTCGGCAGATCTTTCACCTATCATGAGATTGTATTCCTTCTTCACAAAAAGCACTATTGCATCGTCAAACTCGTCTCCTGCCACTCTGAGGGACTTACTGGTAACAATGCCGCCAAGGGAAATAACAGCCACCTCGCTTGTTCCGCCGCCTATATCAACGATCATGCTGCCGGAGGGCTCTTCGACAGGCAGATTTGCTCCAATAGCGGCTGCCATCGGCTCTTCGATCAGGTAGGCTTCCTTTGCTCCTGCAGATAAGGTAGCTTCTTCAACTGCTCTCTTCTCTACCTCTGTTACACCTGACGGCACACAGATAACGACTCTCGGTTTGGATATAAAGCCCGTACCTATAGCACGTCTTATAAAGTGCTTGAGCATGCTTTGAGTAATGTCGAAATCGGCGATAACTCCATCCTTCATCGGCCTTATTGCCACGATGTCGCCGGGGGTTCTGCCTATCATGCTCTTCGCATCATCGCCCACAGCCAGTATGGACTTTGTATTCTTATTTATAGCCACGACTGAGGGCTCTCTTATTATAATGCCCTTGCCTTTTACATGGACCAGCGTGTTGGCGGTCCCCAGATCTATTCCTATGTCCTTTGCGAAAAATCCCATATAAATACTCCTCCAGTTCTTCTATGAAAAGGCAGCGGTCCGTCCCTGTCAGACTACATCATACCCTGCTCTTTTAAACTTATGTACCTTCCGTCTCCGATCACCACATGATCAAGTACTTTGATCCCAAGAATATTCCCTGCATTAACCAGCCTGTGTGTCGTTTCAATATCCTCCCTGCTCGGTTCAGGATCTCCGCTGGGGTGGTTGTGCACCAACAGCATTCCTGAACACCCTGCCTTTACAGCCTCGCTGAATACTTCCCTTGGATGTACTATCGATGCATTCAGGCTCCCGATCGAAATGTCCATATATTTTATTATATGGTTCTTCGTATTGAGCAATATTACCTTGAATACTTCCTTCTTAAGGTGGCGCATCTCCTCCATCAGCAATGCGCTGACCTCCACAGGAGATTTTATAGTCACCCTGTTGTTGTTTATCAATGAAGCGGAAACCCTTTTGGAAAGCTCCATTACTGCTTTTATCTGCAGTGACTTTACCCTCCCGATGCCCTTCATCTTCCTGAGTTCTTCCACTGAAAGGTCATGAAGATGAGTTATGCCCCCTCTGTCCTCTCCAAGTGCCAGAAGTCGCTGTGCCAGTGTTACCGACGTCTCCTCGGAGCTGCCGGTCCTGATGACTATTGCCAGCAATTCTGCATTTGACAAGGTCTCCGGTCCGAATTTTTCCAGTTTTTCATAGGGTCTCTCGCTAGCTGGTATATCCTTCATTCTAAGTCTGTATTCCATTTTGGTCAACCCCGCATTTCTTAAAAAATAATAAAACATCACTCCTTCAATTATACAATTTTTTAACATTTATTTCAAGTTTTTGTCAATTTCCCCATTAATTCAGTAATTACTCATATAATGTTATGCCAAAATCCTTCAGCAGGCGATATAGCTTACTTATCGGGAGACCGACGACATTGGAATAGCAGCCATCCAGACTCTCGACAAACAGTGCGGCTCTCCCCTGTATCGCATAAGCACCGGCCTTTCCATAAGGCTCACCTGATTCTATGTAGGCTTCTATCTCCTTGTCCGATAATGAGGAGAACCTGACCTTTGTAGTCTCATGTCCGGTGCTCTCTCTTCCGGCAGCGGTATCGATCAAGGCTATGCCTGTTATTACCTGGTGCTCCCTTCCCGAGAGTTTCCACAGCATTCTGCGGGCATCTTCGGCATCGGCCGGCTTACCAAAAATTTCGTCATCACAGACTACTATTGTATCCGCGCCAAGTATGATGCCTGATTTACCGCGTGCGACATCCTTTGCCTTCAGATATGCAAGCTGTTCTGCCTTCTGGGCCGGAGTGCCCGAAATATCCGCATTTTCTTCATCCAAATCTCCGGGTACGACTGCAAAAGGTATCCCGGCCTGGGTCAGCAGCTCCCTGCGCCTCGGCGAGGAAGATGCCAGTATGATCGCTTCCATCCTATATCCTTTCAATAAGGGACATTCCTCATCCCCAGAGGAATACCCCCTGCAGAGGTGTGTCCCTTTTCTTTATTCTACCCAAGTTTGATTTGAATAGGAATAGGATTTTGCAAAATAATAGATAAAAGTGAGAAAAATACTATTTGAGTATAGCAATATCGATCCTTCTGTTTTTCTGCCTGTTATATTCGCTGTCGTTTGGCACTATGGGCTGAAACTCGGCATTTCCCGTCGCAGTCAGATACTTCTGTTCGATATCGCATTCATCTATAAGAAATTTGACGACATTTGTTGCTCTCTTTGTGGACAGCTCCCAGTTGGACGGGAACTCTCTCGTATTGATGGGCCTGTCATCGGCATGGCCCTGTACCTGTATCTCATTATCGAGTGTCTTGAGGATATCACCGATTTTTTCTATCACAGGCTTGGCTGATGTCTTGAGATCAGCGCTTCCGGTATCGAACAATATGACCGAATCCATTCTGAGGATTATTTTAGTTCCTTCATCCACGACCTTTATATTTTCATTAAGACCCATCTTGTCAATAAGGCCCTGAATATCCACCTTAAACGCGCCTATGCTTCCCTCTCCCATATCCTCGCCGTTTCCTGTGTTGTCACCCTCGGTCCCTTCTTTTCCCTGCTGGTCCTCTGATTCATCCGGATCCTGCTTGTCGATGTCCTTTCCGGTCTCATCACCCTCATCCTCAGTGCCCTTGTCAGGCTCGTCCAATACGTCCTCTCCATTATCAAACGGAGTAAGGCTGATCATGGTATCTCCCGATTCCTTGTCGAAGGTCTCGTTGCCAGCGCCGGCAAAGGCAGCACGCACAGACAATGCAACCTTTTCGAATTTTTGCTTATCGACTATTGCCATTGAAAAAAGCAGTATAAAAAAACAAAGCAGCAGCGTAACAAGGTCACTGTAAGTTGTCAGCCATGATCCGCCGCTTGAACTTTCTTCAACTTTCTTTCTTCTGCCCATCTATTTCACTCCTGTCAAGCTGATACGGCCTTGTCCGATTCCTCGCCATCCTTTTTGGTATCAGCTTTTCTCTGTTCAGGTGTCAGGAATATCTTTAGCTTCTGTTCCAGCATTTTCGGATTTTCTCCTGCCTGTATCGATATGACCGCCTCGGCGATCATTTCCTTCTGGTGTACTTCCTCGTCGCTCTTTATTTTAAGCTTACCGGCCATTGGTATACAAATGAAATTTGAAAGTATACTGCCATAAAATGTGGTAACCAATGCGACCGACATTGAAGGGCCGATCTGGGCCGGGTCATCAAGTTTAAGCAGCAGATTGATCAATCCGAGCAATGTACCGATCATGCCCCATGCAGGGAATATTGCACCCATCATGTTAAATATGGCCTGACCCTTACCGTGTCTTGCCTGCATGTTCTCTATCTCTGTATCCATAAAGTCTTTGATCGTCTCAGACTCGATTCCATCGACAACAAGCTGGAGCGACTGTTTTATAAACGGATCCTCCATCTGCTCGAGTTCCGGTTCTATAGACAGCAAGCCTTCCCTCCTGGTCTTTTCAGAAAGCTTGACAAGCATTTCAATCGTTTCGAGGGAAGAAGATGACTTGTCTTTAAAAATATGTACTGACAGCTTGAACACACTCAAGACATCTTTAAGCCTGAAATTGATCAGTGTTGAACATATTCCGCCGCCAATCGTAATAAATACAGATGGCGGATCCCAATATGAGAGCAGTTGGCCATCTCCGATAAAAATAGATATTACAACACAGGCTACGCCCAAAACAAGACCTAAAATCGAACCTAAATCCATAGCATTCATCCTTTGCTCATTGCAAGGTATTCTATTGCACTATCAAATATCATATCGGATAAAGCTCGAAATTTCATTATAATGATTTTTTGGTAATTCAAGAAATGCTTCCGCTGGCGAAGGCTTTTGCCATTGGTACCTCCAGCGACTTGACGGAAAACTTCAGCTTGAGCTTTCCATATTCTCTTCCGATCTTTTTATAGCAGCTCTTCAGACACCTGAAATCGATCGGGGAGTGTTCCTGCAGCGCCGCCAGGTACTTTCTTCCATATATCCCGTCATTGCAGGCGACCGCGCCCATGACAAGAAAAACGATGCTGTTTTTTATAAGCTCCTTTATTTGTTTCGCTTCTGTACATGTAAATGAATCGTCTGTATCCATGACATTGATCGTGAAATTTATCAACCTGTTTGTAAGGCTTTGTACTGTATCTTTGTCGCTGTCCATCGAGAACAATGTCCTGTGTCCGTTGATTTTGTCGGTCCCAATATCCTGCAGATCGTCGATGAGCTGAAGTAAAATGCCAAAACAAAATATGAACTCCGATTCAGCTTCAGAAAGGCTCCCCTTTATGAGACAGCCGTCAGCCAGCACCGAGCTTCCGCCTTTCTCGACACTGATATCAAGTAGATCGTTTCCGGCCAGGTCATCGGAACCATCCTGAAGCATGCTTCTGACCTGAGCATCATGTATCCCTGTGAGGCTTTTATATACCATCGGGTATCTGCTGCGGTCATACTGGGCTTCGATCATATCAACTAGCTTGAAAATCCTGTTCTCCAATGGGGTTTCAGAAGCTACAGGTTCACCGGCAAGCCTTCTTCCCAATTTGTTATTTGTGCCGCTCTTTTTTTTAGCTGAAATCCTATTTGTATCGATAAAGTTGTCCGTGTACGGATATAGCATACTGTAGGCCAGGATGGACGGTGTCAGTGCGATATCCTTGCCCATCAGTCTCTGGATACAGTTCATTATCCACGCATTCCTCAGTGACTGCAGGATGTCATCAAGCTTGAAGGCTGCATCAAAACTTCGGGCTTCCGAAATGAACTCAGATGTCACATCACAAAAGCCGCCGTCCAGAAGCAGTCTCATACTGTCATCACCCAATCCGATCACATTGACCCCGCAGTCATATATCAAACTCTTGAAGGAATTCCCCCATTGTGTCGGATCGTCAGTGCCGTTGCCTTTAAAGCTCTTTACCAGTCGTATGGAATCGTCGATAAAGGCTCTCAGCCGCACATCATTGGCAGCGTGGTCACTTGCAGTATAGCTTCTATGAAAAAGAGGGAAAGTATCAGGTGTACTTTCCCAAACTTTAACGCACTTTCTCTTTAATTCATCTATCATATTTTCAGTACCTGTATAAGTGTCCATCGAACCCCCGTGTCTACTTTTTCCCCTGATAAACGATGAAACCGCCTATAATGACCAGAAACAACGGCAGCAGAAACTTCAGTTCGAAGATACCGGGCAGGAACTGCTTGCCGAGTATGAGGATTCCGACGCCAACCAGTATTGCTCCCAATACGAACCTGTTCTTCTCAGAATTGTATTTCGCGGGACGATCCCAGTTATCAGCATCATTGTAGAAATCATTCACAAAATCATCATTGCCGGTCTTTGCACCCGGATCTGTATAAGTGCTGCCATAGGGTTCCCCGCTGCTGCTATATGCATTCCTGCCGCTATCCTGGCCCCACTGCGTGCTGTCCGGGGTATAGCCCTTGTCCTCAGGCATTATCACTGCCGCAATCAGGTATACTATCAGTCCCCATCCCATCAATAATGCCAATATGGCGACTATTCTGACTATCACTACATCTATATGGATATACTCCGATATACCTCCGCAAACTCCCAGCAGCACTTTGCTTCTTCTCGAGCGATGTAATCTTTCCATAATCATTACTCCTTTATCTGTGATTGTGCTTTCAATAGATAATACGAAGAATATACAACAATGTCTAAAAAAATTTTAAGAAATAATCTCCGTTAACGATTTTCTATCTTTCCATGATCCTGTCGTTGTCATATACCGGCTTGATTTCAGCTCCGGGCGGTACGACAAGAAACTCCTCATCATCCCAATCCCCGTTGACAAGCGCATCGATCAGCCTGGTGCTGCCCCTGACAAAGCGCGCCTGCTTGCCGGAATCCCCGGCATGTCTCCTGAAAGCTTCAATTGTCTCAGGAGCATCAAAACCGTCAAGCTCTATAAATGTGAGAAAATCGATCTCATTTTTTACTTTCATCATATCGATTATATAATCGGCGTTCTCCTGGCCGTATTTTTCCACAAGCTCCGTGTAATAAGCTTCATGCTCACTGGTGGTCATTCCTGCCACACCGCCATGATACCACCCGTCAAGTCGTTCATAATAGCAGGCCGACGACCATTGAGCGCTTGGCGTCTGGCCGAAATGCTCCAGAAAGGCTGCCCTGCTTCCGAGAAACACGGTACAGCAATCATGAGCCCGTGGAATCACCAGCGGGACGGACCGTGCCGTCAGCCCGGAGGTGCTGTTCCCGCAGAGGCCGTATCCCAGCAGTATTGCATCATATTTATCAGATGTCCTGTCAATGATGGTCTGTATTTGTTTTCTTAATCCGTCAGGATCGACATGCGAGCGGAGCTCGGTGAACTCAACATCAATGATATTGGGTGTTTGGGCGGCAGCTGAATATATAAGCCTTGAAAAAACCTCGCATGAAATTATCTTGAATCTCATGTATGCTCCCCCTGACAGCGCCTGTTTTTCATAGATCCTTGTATCCGGCCACATCCGTTTCCGGATCGTCAGCGCCCTCCACAGCATGTTTGAGCGGTTTCTCCGGCGCAAACAGTGCAAAAAGCCCGCCAAAAATCACGGAAGAATAATAACTCAGAAGTCTGTATATCAAAATGACCGGTATAATGAAGCTCTTTGTAAAGAACATCCCGTAGAACATATAGCTCAGGCCTTCCACTCCGCCCGTGGCTCCCGGGGTTGGAACTATAAGCGAAAGCAGGACTATCATGGACTGTGATGCTATCACTTCCAATGGCGACACCCTGAAGGACTCGACAGCCAATTGTATAAAATAAGTTATAAGAAACAGAAATGTAAACTGAGTGATCTGCAGAATCGTCAAGCTGGCAAGCTGCCGCTTGTCTTTCTTAATTATCATGGCTCCCCCGCGGAAGGTCTCCAGCTCAGTTTCAATTCTCCGTTCCAGAGCGGAAATGTTTTTTACGAGCTTAAGTCCTGATAAAAGCCTTGCAAAAAAGAGCATTATCTTTCTTGCAGAGTGGCCTCTATACAGCAGCAGTATTACGAACACAAGAAAGGCGGCATTTATTGCAAGTCCGGATAAAAAGAAGTAATTGAACTCAGGTATCCGTGAAGCGAAAACACCGCCATAGAAAATATAGGCAACGATTCCGTATCCTACGATCAGAGCCTGGTGAACAAAGGTTTTGACCACAAAGATCGACGCAGCAAATCCAGGCTTCACTCCGTCCTTTACCATGACATATGCCTGAACAGGTTCGCCTCCGCCCGCAAACGGCGTGATGGAATGAAAAAACTGGCCAATCATGGTGACTCTTACGGAATCTTTGAATCGATAGCCCTTTTCCATTGTCACGGTGATCCTGTTAAGGATCACCGCATCAAGTATCCAGTACATGACCATGCATCCAAAGCCTGCGACAAGCCAGTATGCCTTTGCATTCCTGACTATGTGCAGAAGCTCGTCAAAGCTGTCCGTGAAAAAAATCAGCGCAATAAGCAGTATCGCCGAGGATAATACTATGAATAATTTAAATAGTTTTCTCTTCATCCTTTATCTTTAGGATCAGAATATCCGGAAATCACGCCTGGGGCAGCACTTCGTCGATAACCTCGACTTTATTTGCCTCCTTGTTGATATTGATACCAAGGACGCTCACGTTGACATTCAGAACCTCAAGCCCTGTCATTTCTTCCACTGCATTTCGCACCCGGCTCTGCATGTCACGGGCTGCCTCATGTATCTTGCAGCCGTATTGCATCACGACGGCAAGATCAAGACTGACCTGGTTCTCCTTCAACTCGACCTTGATTCCCTTACTTGGCGCTTTTCTTCCAAGCATGCCGGCGATACCGTCAACAAAGCCTCCGCCCATTGACGCTACATTTTCATTGCCTGAGGCGGCAATACCGGCGATAGTTGCTATGACTTCCTCCGAGATCCGTATTTTGTCCTCCCTGTTCTGTTGATCCTTCACCAATTCATTCATATTATACGTCTCCTTTACAGATTTGTTTAATAATTAGAAATCAGCAGACCTGGTAGTTCTTGGGAACGGTACTACATCCCTGATATTCGACATACCGGTCAGATACATCACTGCCCTTTCAAAACCAAGTCCGAACCCGGCATGCTTTGTTCCTCCATATTTGCGAAGGTCCATATACCATTCGTAATCCTCCTGCTTCAGGCCCATTTCATCCATGCGTTTTGCAAGCAGTTCGTACCGTTCCTCTCTCTGGCTGCCCCCTATGATCTCGCCGACTCCGGGAACAAGCAGATCCATTGCAGCAACGGTTTTGCCGTCATCGTTCAGACGCATGTAGAATGCCTTGATATCCTTCGGATAATCTGTCAGGAATACCGGCTTTTTGAAGACCTGTTCCGTCAGGTACCTCTCGTGCTCAGTCTGCAGATCGGTCCCCCATTGTACACGATACTCGAAATTGTCGTTATTCTTCTCAAGTATCTCCACCGCCTCGGTGTATGTCAGATGTCCGAACTCCGAGTTTACTATATTATTAAGTCTTTCAAGAAGCGTATTGTCAACAAAATTGTTGAAGAACTCCAGCTCCTCCGGTACATTTTCCAGGCAGTAGCTGATCAGATACTTCATCATATCTTCCGCCAGAGCCATATCATCCTTAAGGTCGGCAAAAGCTATTTCCGGCTCTATCATCCAGAATTCGGCGGCGTGTCTTGCCGTGTTTGAATTTTCAGCTCTGAATGTAGGTCCGAAGGTGTATATTTTTCCAAACGCCATACAGTAAGCCTCTCCTGAGAGCTGGCCGCTTACAGTCAGGCTTGTCTGCTTACCGAAAAAGTCCTGGGAATAATCCACCTTCCCCTTTTCATCCCTTGGAAGGTTGTCAAAATCAAGGGTCGTGACTTTGAACATTTCTCCTGCGCCTTCACAGTCACTGCCGGTGATTATTGGAGTCTGTACATATACGAAGCCCCTCTCCTGAAAAAAGCTGTGTATAGCATATGATGCAGCGCTTCTTAGCCTGAATACGGCTGAGAAAGTATTTGTTCTGGGTCTGAGGTGAGCGATGGTCCGCAAGAATTCAAATGAATGGCGCTTTTTCTGCAGCGGGTAATCCGGTGTACAAAGCCCTTCGATGACGATCTCCGCCGCCTTCAGCTCAAATGGCTGTTTTGCTTCCGGTGTGGCCACCAGCTGTCCGCGCACCTTGATGGAAGAGCCCTGGGGCAGTTTGGTTATGTCCTTGAAATTATCTATTGTTCCATCCTCGAATACGATCTGAAGATTCTTAAAAAACGATCCGTCATTGAGCTCTATGAACCCAAAGGTTTTTGAATCCCTTATTGTCCTTACCCAGCCGGCAGCCTCGATCTCTTCCCCATAATGCCCTCCGGCCTCTCTGTACAACTGCTTTATGCTGTATTTCACAAAGCTTCCTCCCTTTTTTGCCTATAAATATATTCTCATAATATCCAAATCTCTCAAACTATTATACCACGATAAACCACTATTCACCATTTTTTATTTATAAAGAAATAAGCAAATAAACGAAGCATTTCTGATTTTGTTGTTTAAAGAACTCTAATAAAGTATAATACTTAGAAGGTAACAAAAAACAAGCCGAAACAAGGTGAATTATGAAAATTTTGCTGGTTTCCGATCGCGAGGAGCCATATATCTGGGACTATTTCGATAAAGAACGCTTTGAGGACGTTGAGCTGGTATTGTCCTGCGGAGATGTAAAAGCAGAATATCTGTCATTTCTGGTGACAATGATCAAGGCGCCTCTGATATATGTGCCTGGAAACCACAACAGAGAATATCTCCGGAATCCTCCGGAAGGCTGCGAATCTGCCGATGACAATATTATAGTATATAAGGGCATCAGGATACTGGGCCTTGGCGGCAGTATCAATTACAGCAACAAGGAGTTCCAGTATACGGAGGAACAAATGGAAAAAAGGATCCGCAAGCTAAAGCGCACGATCAGGAAGCACAAGGGCTTCGACATCCTTCTTGCACATTCTCCGGCCTTTGGACTCGGCGATGGCGAAGACCGTGCCCATATCGGTTTCAAAAGCTTTATCGGGTTAATGGACACTTACTCCCCCAGGTACTTTTTTCACGGCCACCAGCACCTTAACTATGGAAGGATCAAAAGAACCCATCAGTATAAGGACACAACAATAGTCAATGCCTTTGGATATTATCTGATGGACTGCAAGTTTTGACCGCCATGCTCAGTTTTACGCCTGATTTGTTTCTATTTTCGGAAGCTCTCCGTCAACCATATTTACACACCAGTCCATGCCGACTATCTGCTCCCTGGTCGCGATTTCGTCCTTCTTTACACGGAGTATGCCGTCCTGACTGTAAATCGGACCTGTAAACGGGTGGTACATGCCATTGATGATCATTTTTTCCATGAAGTCCAGCAGCTTCTGTGTTTCCGGCGGCACCAGTCTCCTCGAATAGAAGAAATCAACGATGCCGGAATCCATTCCCCACCAGAAATTTATCACCTTCTGATCTGCACTTAGAGCCTTTCGCGAACCCTTCATCAGATTGCGCAGCATTTTTTCGTAGAATATTCCCCAATTCCAGACAGGTGCGGCTATATGTTCGTTCACACGCCCTTCCGGACCTTCAGTCACGGCATACACACCATATTCATCAGTGACTCTGCGGTTTGACAATGTATCATGGTGCGCAATTACATCCGCCCCCTGCTGTATCAGCGTTTCGCTGGAGGTCATGGCCTGTTGGGCATCATCCCAGTTGTTGATGAATTCCACCTTGATCCTCGCATCCGGATTTACCAGTCTGGCGCCGAGTGCAAAAGCATTTATTCCGTTAACAACATCCGGTATGGGCTGGCTGGCCACATACCCCAGCGTATTGGTCCTGGTCACGGCTCCGGCGGCTATCCCCGCAAGAAATCTCGGTTCATATATCCTTCCGAAATATGTGTTGACGTGCTTGTAGGAATGTGTCTCGGAGCAGTTAAGGTATTTGGTCCCCGGAAAATCCAGGGCTGCCTTCAGCGTTGCATTTATGAAAGCCGGGCTTGTTACAAATACAACATCGTTGCCATCCTTCGCCAGCTGCTTCAGGGTCGCATACGCCTCAGCGGTTTCAGGCACATTGTCCACGAAGGATGTACTGACCGCTTCACCAAATACCTTGCTGACATGGATCCTGCCCATTTCCTGTGCATAGGTCCAGCTTGAGGTCCCTGCATCCTTTGCATATACAAATGCGACCTTCAGCGTCTTCCTGGGCATCATAAATGTGGTGAGCGTCGATATCAGGCTCTCTCCGCTGTCCGCCGCCGGCACGGTCTGAACATCGGCGGATTTGTTGTTGCTCATCTGGTCGAGCTCGATCAAAAAGCTGCTGATCCTTGATTTTACTTTCTGCTCATCGATTTCACACGGCATGCCGTATACTGTGATATACTCCAGAAAAGCATCACCTGTGGTGATCGGAAGTTCCTGGCCTCCAAGCTCCAGGTATATTTTGCGGAACGGCAGGTATATTGAATTTGCAAAGTACTTGTATTTATTGAAATCCGCCGTTTCAGGCTCCGGATCAAAGTTGTCCAGGTAGCCTATCAGTTTAGTGAAAGAGTTTATTTTACTAAACCAGATCAGATTGATGCCTGTTTTTTTATAAAAGTCCATGAACTCATAGTACACAGATATATTTATATCGTTTTCATCCCGCTTGGGTACCAGTCTGGAGACCCTTCCCTGAAACGAGTAGGCATCGAAATATTTCAGGACGCTGACCCTTTTATTCCCCTCCACCACATAATACCAGTTGAGATATTCATAAACCTTTATCGGATCCCTTATACCCTCATTTAAATGGGCATGGCATAAATTCGACCACTTGGCGGCAAATTCTGTTCTCTGCGTGAGCAGCGGCATGAAATTCCTGGCGAATGACCTGCTGCGGCCATAGGTATAGGTCCCTACTATCTTTTTCATGGGCAGTTCGACGATGCCCATGTCCTGCTCATAAACAATTTCAATATTCTTCAGAACGCCTTCCAGAAATGGCAAATACCCTGTCAAGCCATTTGATATGCTTCTTGAGTATTCCTTTACACCGAGCCTGCGCGCCGCTAAATAATGGCTGTCAGCTTCCGACCTGTCCATTTATCCTCACCCTTTCTCTGTTTGTTCAGTATCCTGCCCCAGCAGCTTTTGATAATATACTATATCGAGCTTTCGCCCAAACTTCAGCCCGACTTCTTTCAAATGTGCACATTTATTATATCCCATCCCGGCAAATAACCCGATGCTTGCTGCATTCTCCCCGCTAATCACTGCCAGCAGCGTATGAAAGTCATGACTGCGTGCTGTTTTCTCGAGCTCTGCCAATACATGGGAACCGATTCCCCTTCCCTGACAATCCGGCTTCAGATATATCGTGACCTCTGCCGTACCATCATATGCCTCACGCTTTTTGAACCTTGTCAGCAGGCAGTATCCGCAGAATTCATCCCCTTCCAATATTGCATATGACGGGAACCTTGGATCTCCGCTATATAGTATATCTTTCATATCCTCCACTGTGATCTCATTGATATGAAATGTCGCAGTTGAATGCCGTATATAATGATTATATACAGAAACTGCATCCGGCAGCCAGCTGTCTCTCATTGGCTCAAGTCTGCATGAAGTCATTTTTTATGTCCCTCCTCAAAATGCATTAATGCCCATCTACACTCTATTATCAACGCCTCTGAACCGGTTGACAATATTCCTGAGTATGCTTATACGCTCGAAATGGCCCGTTGTGTAGGTCACTTCTTTTTCTCTGGGAACAGTTATTATCCCAAGTGAATCGTAGCCTCCGGGATAGCATCTGTACTCAAGTGTCTTTTCGGTACCATCAGGGCATATAACCTGTATCCATGTGTATGTAGGATATTCTCTCAGTGCTTCACTGATACCTTCTTCGGTCTGAACATCATTTTTATTTATACTGAGGATTATATCACCGCGCTGCATCCCCATCGCTGCCGCATGACTTCCGGGCAGTACATCCATCACTCTGATACCTCTTCTTACAGCGCTGTACAGCGGCTCTCTTCTTTTCTCATACATTGCTGACAGCAGGTGTAACCCTTCTTTTCCAGCAATACAGAATATGACACCCAAAACCCCAGCCCAGGCCATACTTCTGGAAACGAAGGCAAGTGCCATCAATACAACACTGTACCCAAACAGCAGTAAAGAGCTTTTGGCTGATCTTTCCTCCGGCTGGGATGCAATCGCGATATCCGTATGACACAGTACAGCTACCAGACAATCAAGCCCCAGAGCATAGGCTCCGCCCGTCAGCGGCGGCACGCTGAATACCAGGGGCCAGTCCGCCGTAAAGTCCAATGATACTGAGCTCTGCTGCATCAAATATGTAAAAAACACGACAGGGATCATCCAGTATCTCCTTATCAGGAAGGCTCCGGTGATCTCGTTCTTGTGCTGTATGAATACAGGTATGAAATCCTTTTTTCTCCCAAGAAAAACAAGGATGCTTTCTGCAAGCTGCAGTATTGCAACAAGGAATAAGAGCGATGGCAGGTTGATGTGAGGAACGCCGAAGATCAGGCTGACTGCAGCCAGAAGGCCAGCGGCATACGGAATGCTCACAAGCCTTAGATCGATGATCAGCAGCAGGCACATAACATAAAACAGATACCTGACCGTATCTGTTTCAATAGTCACACCGGCTGCCACGGTAATAAAGCTTGATGCAAATCCGGCAGCCAGTCCTGTAAGTATTATTCTTTTAACTACTTCCTGCGTGTCGTATGTCGGCCTGCCATATATTTCGGCCTGCAGTTCGAAATATTTTTTATATTGCGCCTTTATGAAAAAAATCACGAGTATATACAGTACTACAAAAAAGTAATTTACGAAAATCGAATTAAAAATCTCTGCAGCTATAGCGCCTGCCATTTTAAGCATACAGTCCAACTCCTACTCCCTATCGCAGAGCATCGCGTCAAGTCGTATGCGTACCTCCTTGAGGAAATCTGCGGTATTCACGATTTTCTTCTCCCCGAGCTCAGAGAGCTGCGACAGATCCTTTGTCATTACTCCCTCTTCAATGGTCCTGAGCGATGCGGCTTCAAGAATGTCGGCAAAATCCATCAACAACGCATTGCCGTCCATTTCGCCGCGCTTTTTGAGCGCTCCCGTCCATGCGAACAGCGTCGCCATTGGGTTCGTCGATGTCTCCTCACCCTTGAGATGCTTGTAATAGTGCCTTGTGACCGTCCCATGGGCGGCCTCGTACTCATAAAAGCCCTCCGGAGAAACAAGCACCGACGTCATCATTGCCAGGCTGCCAAAGGCTGTCGCCACCATATCGGACATCACGTCGCCGTCGTAATTCTTGCATGCCCATACCATGCCGCCCTCAGATCTGATGACCCTTGCCACGGCATCGTCGATCAGCGTGTAGAAGTATTCTATTCCGGCTTCACTGAATTTCTCCTTGTATTCATTGTCAAATACCTCCTGGAAAATATCCTTGAAGGTGTGGTCATATTTTTTGGAGATGGTGTCCTTTGTAGCAAACCAAAGATCCTGCTTTACATCAAGAGCATAGTTGAAGCATGCCTTTGCAAAGCTCTTTATGGATTCGTCCACATTATGCATACCCATTATGACGCCCGGGCCCTTGAATTCAAAGACAGTCTCCCTGATCTCTTTGCCGTCCTGTCCTCTGAAGACGAGCTCTGCCGTGCCGGGTCCATCCACCCGATGCTCCACATTCCTGTATACATCGCCATACGCATGACGCGCGATCGTTATAGGCTTTTTCCATGTCCTTACCGATGGCTTTATACTGTCAACCAGTATAGGAGCCCTGAATACGGTTCCGTCAAGTATCGCCCTTATGGTTCCATTCGGGCTCTTCCACATCTGCTTCAGGCTGTATTCCTCGACTCTCTGGGCATTGGGTGTGATGGTGGCGCATTTGACGGCAACGCCATATTTCTTCGTCGCCATAGCGGCATCCACCGTGACCTGGTCATTTGTCTCGTCCCGGTACTTGAGACCGAGGTCGAAATACTCAGTGTTCAATTCTATGTATGGCAGGAGCAGTTCGTCCTTGATGAGCTGCCAGATGATCCTGGTCATTTCATCCCCGTCCATCTCAACTATGGGCATATACATTTTGATCTTCTCATTCATAACAAGACTCATCCTTTCTGACTCCTTACTTTCCACAGCATTTCTTGTACTTCTTGCCGCTTCCGCATGGGCAGGGGTCGTTTCTGCCCACCTTGTTGCTTACGGCTGTCTTGGATTGCCTGAATTCCCTGGTAAGCTCCTTACGTCTTTCCTCTGAAAGTATGCCTTCCCACTGCTCAAGATTATATAACCAGTCGGCCTTTGCCTCATGCATATTCCAATACAGCTTTTCATAATCGATCTCAGCCGACAGCACTGTGTCTTCTTCAAGGGTATCCATATCCAGCTCTTCCTTCAAGCTTGTGTTGATACCATCAAGAAATCCTGCGAACACTGCAGGACTCATTTTATAGGTCTCCGCCAGATCAGCCAGCCTTCCCTCAAGCTTGCTGATACGATTCTCCAATATGTAGCTGTAATTATCCTTTTCCTTTTCCAGATAATCCTTCCAGAATGCATTGTTCTGCGCCTGGCTCATCTGTGCTTCAGTTAACTGCTGCCATTGTTCATAAAGTCCCATTTTCCTGCTCCTTCTTCAATACATGAAAAATAAATCAATCATCAAAATGTATTATAACATGTATTTATATAATGTCAAAACAGATTGGTTATCAGTGCAGCTCCAGTATATTCTGCCATTGAATCTCCCCCACTTAATCGCGAGCGATTTGAAGTTGGGGGATTCTTGCTTCATCGAGGTCGTAACCTACTGTCTCCACAAGCGTGACTTCGGGTCATCCCAGCCCTAGTTATACATATTTGCT
>JAEYRV010000016.1 GCA_023435305.1 Bacillota bacterium | reverse complement strand
AAACCTGACAGCCCGAAGCCGCTTCGGAACATAGCAATTAGTTTTCTGGCTGGGATTGTGAGTGCCATCGTACTAATCCTTATTGTTGATTACGTTAAGAGTCAGCTCGTGGCTGAAGCTAAAGCTAAAGCTATTGATGAGGGGAAGGCAGCGGCTGAAGCTAAGGCAGTGGAAGATGTGCAGGCAAGACTGGAAGCAGAGAATGGCAGTATGCACACAAGATAGAAATACTGCCTCACAAATATTGCCTCACAAATACTGCAGCTTACCCTGCTCCTTCAGCAGCCCGACGATGTCCTTTACCTCCTGGGCTCTGGATTTGGGACAGATCAGAAGAGCACCATCCGATTCTATGATGATCATGTTTTCCACACCGATGGTTGTGATCAATGAATTTCCGTAGACGATGGTGTTTTTTGTGTCTATGCCAACATGCTCAGTCCTGATGATATTTCCGTTTTCATCGGGCGGATATACAACGCCAAGCATATCCCACGAACCTACGTCGTTCCAGCCGAAATCACCCGGTATGACTCGTACATCGTCACTTCGCTCTAAAATTCCATAATCGACGGATATGCTCTGCAGTAAAGGATAAATGGCGTCCAGCTTTTCTGCTTCAAGCTCGGTGCCGTAGTACTCGCTTAAGGCTTCGATATGTTTGTGGAGCTTGGGCAGGAATCTTCGGATGTTATCGAGAATCACAGCGGTCCGGCAGATCAGTATACCACTGTTCCATAAGTAATTGCCGGACTTCAGGTATTCCTTTGCTCTTTCCAGACCTGGCTTTTCAATGAATTCTTCAACAAAATGTACCCCATCTATGGCGGCAGACTTGTCGAACCTTATATACCCATATCCTGTTGCAGCAAAGCTTGGGCGGATTCCCAATGCTACAAAGTAATCATTTGAGGACGCATATTCAGCAGCCAGGCGTAACGCGTCATGGTATTCCTCTTCTTCGTTGATATATGCATCGGAAGGGAATATGCAAATGATACTGTCACCATGAAGCTTGTGAATTTTTGAAGCGGCATAAGCAATGCAGGCGGTGGTATTTCTGCCTACAGGTTCCAGTAAAACATTTTCATGTGGAACGCCTGCCAGCAACATTTCTTTTAATATATCTCCCTGTGATTGGTTAGTCACGATATATGTGTTTTCAAGTGGAACTACAGCGGTATTGCGTTTAATAGTTTCATTGATCATAACATCGTTTCCGCCAAGGTTCAGAAGCTGTTTCGGCTTGCACTGCCTTGACAGAGGCCAGAATCGTGTTCCGCCGCCACCGGCCATAATAATTGAAAATATTTGCATTTGATCACCCTCCAACTTGGGCATTTTGCGATGTTTCATGTTTATATTTCGCTGCCATCGCAAAAGCTTGAACTTACTGCTTTGAGGGATATATACCTCATGGAGAAGCTTTCAAACATGGATTGAATGCAAACAGCATTATCATGAGCAGAGCTGTGTTTCCTCTTTTTCCTGTGAAAGGGTTTTGATTTTCTTCCATTTTCCAGAACGATATCGCAGTAATACGACTGCGGCTCTTGTGTATTGATCCATAACAAGTGCGACCCATGCTCCGATTAGGCCCCAGTGGAATATATCAACAAAAACATATGCTACAACTACCCGGAAGATCCATATGCCAAAAATTGATGCATACAGAGGATACATAGTGTCGCCTGCGCCCCTCAATGCACCTGCGATGGAAAGCTGAGTCGATTGCCCGGGTTGGGATAGTGACATTATTTTAAGTACTGTGCCTGCTAAAGAGGCGACTGCTAGTTCCTGTGTATATAAGCGTGCGATAGGGTGCGAAAATAAGATGAGCAGAAAGCCGACAGAGCAGGCAACTATAATGGCCATGTGGTGTACGATGTTGGCGTATTGCTGAGCTCTTTTCTCATCGTTTGCACCCATGCTCTGTCCAACCAGCGTTGTTGCTGCAACTCCAAAGGCCATACTGGGAGCAAATGCAAGACCGTTTATGTTCAAACCGATTTGATGTGCGGCGAAGCCAAGTGTGCCAAGACCTGACACCGTACGAGCGAACATCATGAGACCGCTTTGTATCACAAACTGCTCAAATGCTGCCGGTATTCCAATAGAGAAAACTTTTTTTGTAATACTCCAATCAAATCGGTATTTTGTCCTGTGCCGAAGTGAGAGTACAGTATGGTTGGAACCGTAAATGATATATAATCCAATTGCACATGCCACAACTCTTGACAGTGTTGTGGAGACTGCCGCACCTGTAACACCCCATTTCGGAAAACCAAACTTTCCATAGATCAGGACATAATTTCCGAATACATTTAAAAGATTACTTGCGATATTATAAAGCATTGGGAGCTTTGTTTCGCCCGCTCCTCTTAAGGATGCCGTTACACCCATGGTAATAGCTTGAAACACTAGTCCGGAGCAAATGATCTGGAAGTATGCCGTAGCATCCTGTATCGTGTCCGGTCCTGCACCCATGAATATAACTACATTTCGCGCTAAAAACACACCTACTGCACTCATTACTATACCTAATACAGTATTTACAACAAGAATCTGGCTTGTAACAGAGGTGGCTTTTTGTATGCTTCCTGCGCCGATGTTCCAAGACACAAGAGTTGTAGTTCCGACATTTACAGCTGCAAATAAAGCAAGCAAAAGCATGAATGGCTGGTTGGTCAGACCTACTGCCGTAATAGAGGCGGGACTGAGCTGCCCTACCATAATCATATCTACCATTCCAAATAAGGTGGACAAAACAAGTTCAATAAAGGCAGGCCAGGTAATTGATATCACTTCACGACGCATTTGAATATGATTAGATTGATCCTCAGAACTCATTGTTTTTCTTCGCTTGTATAGAAATTGCCGCAATTAAACTACATCCCTTCTGTATGCTGAAAACAATACAACTATTGTACAGCTAAATATGAGATAATGCAAACTTGAGCGCTGTTAATAATGCCATTATGCCTTGATAGATATGATAATAGTCAGGGTGCGTGGAAAATGGGGAACCAATTTGGTATAATGATTTTATACAGTGCGTTTGTGTTACGGGGGATTCCAATGAATGAAGAGAGTAGAGTATTAATACAAAATTTAACGGATGCCAGGAGTGCGCTGTCAGAAAATCAGGTATTAATGCAGCAGAAGATAGACAAGTCAGATGATGCAATGAAGACTGTTGAAAAAGCGCGGGCCTGTGTTTCAGGAAAATCCGGAAGAGTCCTGCGGAATTTAGATCATGACATTTCAAATATTAACATAGAGTATGAGCGTAATGTAAAAGGCCTGAATGATGAATCTGCCAAGATCAAAAATAAGATTAATGAGTTAAACCAAAAACTTATAGAAATCAATGAATTGAATGATCGAATGAACAGATCTGATGAACTGTATCGGAAGCGGCAGCATAATGCTGCACGAGTAGCCGGAATAGTTAGCAAAGGGATTGTAAAGATCCTTGTATTCCCGGCCGGTATAGAGCAAAAGTGCATTTACTTCGGTTTTTTATTTTTAGTTGCTACAGTGATTGCGTTCCCAATTGCGCTTTTATTGACTGCAGCGATGCCCTCCTTAAGTGAAAGTGTAATCAGGACGCCTGTTATGATGATCGTGTGGTCGGTAGAAATGGTCGGGTACTACCATTTTAGAAAATTCCTGAGAAATCATGAGATGTACTATCGTGAAAAAGCCCAATATCATGAAAATGAAATCAGGGAGCTGGACGACAAGAAAAATCATATTCTATCGTCAATGCGGAAAAGTCATGCGGAAGCGATACTGGAAGCAGAGGATCTGAATAGAAATTTGGAAAACTGCAGATTGAAGCTGCAGGAGCTTAATGCAGAAAAAAATCGAAAGGTAGAAGCAATCAATGCTAAAAAGATAGAGATGTCCAATTGGGTTGAGATAACAGAGGATGAGTTTTTATCAAGGGCCGTAGAAAGCATCGCAGATAAATATGACACAGACGTAGCATTGATAGATGCCAGGATGAGAGCGAACGAAAGCTTTCTGGAGAATGAGTGCAAAGTTGGACCGGAATATCAGAATGAAGAGACCTTAACCAAGCTGATTTCCTATCTCCGCAATGAAAGGGCAACCAATATTAAAGAGGCCCTGGAAGTTTATTTGCGGGAGAAGAGAGAAGAATTTGAGATACAGACTAAAATCGACTTCCAGAAAAAGCAGCTCGAGCTGCAGAAGAGTCACATGGAGAGACTGCAAAAGCAGCTCGAGATCATTGCAGAGAAGAAAAGTAAATAAGAGTGCCCTCTCGGGTTCGAATTCCTTCTTGAAAATCACATATAAAAAAGCACCACGAATGTGATGCTTCTTATCTGGCGTGCCTGAAGGGATTCGAACCCCCGGCCTACGGATTAGAAGTCCGTTGCTCTATCCAGCTGAGCTACAGGCACATATTAAGTTTTGAGGCGGGACACTGCTGTGATCGCAGATGACCTGGCCATGAAAAACAAGTGGAGCGGGTGATGGGAATCGGACCCACGCAATCAGCTTGGAAGGCTGATGTTCTACCATTGAACTACACCCGCAGGCATTGTCTCGAATACCGACTTACATATTATACAGTCGGTATTCTCGTTTGTCAATGCTGTAAAATTTGTTTTTTTGCCTAATGGTCATTGTCCCAATGCCGCATTTTCAGACAGTTGGTGGTTTATTCGGGCGGCTTATTCCCCAACCGTCATCTGCTTCTGTGCCTCTTCGACAAGCTCGGCGCTGCCGATCTCATCAAGCTTGTTTATGAATGCGTCCACTTCGGCCATATCCTGTATTAATCCCTGAGTAAGCCGGGTTTCAAACTCAGTAAAGTATTTCTGTCTTTCATCAGCAGTTATCTGAAGAACTCCGTAGTTTGGATAAAAGGCTCCATGAGGAGGGTATTTTGTATTTTTATCCATGAAGTCCTTAGCCGTTTCAGTTATTTCACTATCATCACTGATAATACTATTGTACTCGATATTATAAAAAGCAAAACAGCCGTCCCATAGGAAATAAGAACGGTTGCCGTAATCCATGCCCTCCGGAAGAGTGGGGGAGCCTTTGCTCCACACATAATCTTCGCCTTCTATACCATAGCACACAAGATAATTGTTTTTACTGCTTTGCTGTACCCATTCCAGAAAACGCAGAGCGCGTTCGGTATTATCTGATGCAGCAGGAAACACAAATGAACCGCTGCCATTGAAGGTTCCCATGGGGTTGTCCCGCTGGACAGGTTTTTCCGGGTAAAGGTGAAAGCATCTCAATGGATTTGATCCCACTAATTTTCCTGAAGCATCCATGGTATACATTTGAGCTGTGCTCTGGGAAAGGGGCTCCAGATCCCCATAATGTATATATGATGCTGTTTTAGACTGATAGGCATTGAATTTCAGGTAGCCGTTTTTATACCAGTCGACAATATAACCAACAATTTCATAGAATTCAGAAGTCTTTTCCCAGGGCACAAGCTTCATTTCATGATCTTCCCATTTGTACAACAGTCTTCTTGCCTCATCTGCTATAACATACCCCGAAGCCCGTGCAAAAAGATCGAGGGTATCGCTCATATTGGTTATCGTTCCCGGTATCAGATCAGGCTCATTTTCTTTTATTGTTTTGAGAAATGTTTCGAATTTATCAAAATCCGTAATATCCGGCAGGTTATATTTTTTGAGCAATTCATCATCGACCATCAGGTATGAGCAGAATGCCCGGGTCTGTAATGACGGGACCGCGTATATTTTTCCATCTAAGGACGCGTAATCCAGTTCCTCAACGGTATACTTCGAAAACAGGGAAGGGGCGTTCCGAGGGAACAATTTCGTTATATCCTTCAATTTTCCTTCGCGTGCGACCTTGGTGAAGTCAGGTTTTCTCGAGTCCGGTTTACTGAAAATGAACGCATCATAAACTTCGCCTGATGCATCAAGCATTTTGACTGTATTATCGTATTGTACGGGCAGTTCCCATCTGAAATCCAGTGATACATTTACAGTATCCGCGCTGCGTTTTTCGATCTCAGCCTTGACTTTATCCCAATTCTTTGGCTCGCCACCCGGAAAGAGGAATTTGATGGTAGTATGTTCCAGCGCTTTCGGAGCCTCATACTCCTCCATGAAGGGAGGAGTGTCGTCTTCACTGCAGCCGGTCATCGAAAAAAGCATGCCGGCCACCGTTATTAATGCGGCCAGCAGCTTTGCATAACTTATACAGTTCGGTTTTATTTTCATGTGTACCATTTGTTTACTTCCTCAAAGTACTATTTGAATGGGTTAGCTCATTACGGCTTATTTCCCGGCCGTCATCTGCTTCTGTGCTTCCTCGACAAGCTCGGCGCTGTCAAACTCATCAAGGCTCTTTATAAATGCGTCCACATCGGTCATGTCCTGTATCTGCCCCTGTGTGAGCTTATATTCAAATTGATTGTAGGCATTCTGCCTGTCGACTGCTAACTGCTGTATTACGCTGTAGTTTGGGTAAAAGGCACCATGAGGAGGATACTTTGAATTCTTTTCAAGGAATTCAATGGGAGTTTCCAGTGCCTCATCATTCACTTCAGCAGCACCTGCATACTCATACTTGAGATTTTTGAAAGCCCAGTTGCCATCCCAGTACATGTATGAGCGATCGGAGAAATCCATATCTGGAGGCATCACAGGCTGACCTTCCATTAGAACGTAATCTTCGTTTTCTATACCGCATGTCATAAGCAAATAGTTATCTCTGCTTTGCTGTACCCATTCCAGAAAGCCCAGCGCTCTTTCGGTATTCTGGGAAGCGGCAGGGAATACGAAGGAACCGTTGTAGAAAAAGCTGCCCATTGGGTTGTCCCTCTGTACATGTTTTTCGGGATAGAGGTAAAAGGCTCTCATCGGATTGGATTCAGTGAGTTGTCCCGCAGCATCCGAGAATGTCATTTTTGTGGTTTCATCCGATGGCGGAGAAAGCATTCCTTCGTATATAAAGGAGGATACCTTTGACTGATCTGCATTAAAACTCAGATAGCCTTTTTTGTACCAGTCAATGATATATGATACCGTATCATAGAATTCCGATGTTTTCTCCCAAGGTACCAGCTTCATTTCAGGATCGTCCCATTTGTAGACCAACCGGTTTGCTTCATCGGCGATGACATAGCCGGAGGCTCTGGCAAAAAGCTGCATAGTATTGACCATATTTGCTATAGCCCCGGGTACGATATCAGACTCGTTTTCTTTAACAGTTTTCAGGTATGCACCATATTCATCGTAGGTTTTTATGTCCGATATATTGTATTTTTTGAGCAGAGCATCGTCTACTATCAGGTATGTACAAAAAGCCTGTGTAAATAATGACGGAACTGCATAAAGCTTGCCGTCGACAGTAGCAAATTTCAACTCTTCGTTGGTATACTTGGAATAAAGGGAAGGAGCTCCGGATGAGAAGGCCTGTGTTATATCCTTGAGTTTTCCTTCCCGCGCAAGCCGGGAAAAATCGGGGTAGTTGGTATCGGGCTTGCCCAATACAAAGGCGTCATAAACCTCGCCGGATGAATCCAGTACATTGACTGTATCGATATACGTACCAAATTCAGCCCACTTGAAGTCCAACGAAATATTTAACTTGTCCTGGCATTGTTTTTCGATCTCTGTTTTGACATTCTTCCAGCTCTTTGGCTCGCCCCCCGGGAAAAGGAATTTGATGGATGCATGCTCCAAATTTTCGGGAGTCTCGTACTTGTCCATGAAGGAGGAGTCATCTCCGCCGGATCCGCCGGTGCAGCCGCCGGTCAAAACAAGCAGGCTGACGGCCATTATTACTGCGATCATTTTACTGACTTTATCTGTCATTACTTCACTTCCATTTCAAAACTATTTAGCAAATAGGAGACCTTTTGCCGGTCTCCTATATAATACAGACAATACCAATACCATTATAGACATTAATATTGAATAATTTGTAAATATTCCGTGAACGCCCTTTGAGCAGAACCCGTTATTGTCCTGTGAGTTGGCTCTGGACCTCGGCTATGAGCTCATTGGTGCCGTATGCCTCCATGTCGCGGATGAATTTGTCCACTTGATCCGCAGTCTTTATCTGCCCCCATGAAAGCCTGCCGTAAAACTCCAGTAAACCCTTGGCCCTTTGTCCGGCCGTCTGCTCCAGCATGCCGTATTCCGGGTAGAAGACTCCGTGAGGCGGATATTCAGAATGGCTTTGCGTATACTCCATTATTGAGCGTGCTTTGCTTTCGGCGTTCTCGTATTCACTGTTCTTGAATGCCCAATGTCCGCCCCAGTACATATAGGAGCTGCTGAGTGCGTTCATGCCCTGCGGCAGTTCGGGCTTACCGTCGTTCATTACATAATCCTTTTTTTCGATACCGTTCACCACAAGATTGTAATTATCCCGGTCATGCTGGACCCATTCCAGGAAGCGGAGCACCATTTCGGTATTCTTTGATTCCTTCGGGAACGCAAATGAACCGTTGACACCATAATTCCCCATGGGATTGCTCTTCTGGACCTTTTTATCAGGATAAAAACGTAAGAGCCTCACAGGACCTATTTCCATCGTTGATCCCAGGGTGCTGCTTACTGTCATCTTTTCGGCCTTTTTCGACGGAGGGGCCAGATAACCTCCTATCAGCACTGATGATGCCTTGAAGTAATCCTCTCCGTTGTTCGCGGGTTTAAGGTAGCCTTTTTCAAACCATCCGATATACATATTGACCGTATCGTAAAATTCAGGTGTTTTCTCCCATGCCATCAGTCTCATCTCAGGGTCGTCCCGTTTATACACCAGCATAGCTTGTTCGTCTGCCACGACATAACCCAGAACAGATGGAAGGGATGCAATAAAAGTGGCTGTGTCGATACCAGGTATTGCAGTTGGTTCATTCTCCCTGATCATCTTCAGAAATGCCTCGTATTGCTCGAAATCCGTAATATCATCTATTTTATATTTCTTTAGCAGAGAGTCGATTGTAATAATGGACGGACTTTCAGCTATCGTGTATAACGAGGGGACAGCATATAGTTTACTGTCGATAGTCGCATATGCCAATTCTTCATTACTGTATTTCTTATACAGGGAGGGAGCGCTTTCGGGGAATATATCCGTTATGTCCTTCAGTACGCCGCTGCGTGCGAGCTTTGTGAAATCGGGACTGCTTTCATCGGGAGCGGCGATGACGAATGCATCGAAATTCTGGTTTGACGCCTGAAGCGTCTTTATTTCACTTATATATGAAAATTGTTCTTTCCATTTAAAATCAAGCGATATATTCAATGTTTTGCGGATGCGCTTCTCTGTTTCATCCTTCACATCGTTCCAGTTTCTTGGCTGATAGCCCGGGAACAGCAGTTTTATGGAAGTGCGCTCTGAAGAGGCAGGTGCGATGGCATCATTAGCGGGATCATCCTCATATTGCTCCATAAATGAAAGGTCATCTTCTGCATCATACGATGAACTGGCACAGCCAACCGGTATGAGCAGGAGGCAGAATATAATCAGCAGGTTTATAACACGGTTCACCCAATGGTCGTTCATAATGGACCTCCTTCAATGATTAGTCTCATGTAGACTTATGGCATTTTACTTACATTTTGAGTATATTACCGGGGAGAGCGCCATGTAAAGTAGACGAATTTATGATTGTGTTATGAAATAATTCGCTGATTTTCAAACACAGGGACATTATGTCCGTATAATAAAGGAGAAAGGCCCGGAAGCGAAAAACAGGCAGGAAACCCGCAGGTGTACTGGTTGTATTATTAGCAGATAAGTTATATAATAATTAGGGACTATATTTTCCAGGCGCAATCAACAGGCTGCTCTGGTATTTTTGTTTTGATGTGGGGGATAAGAATATGCTGTTGTTATATATATGTATTGCAGTGGGGGCCTTCTTTATATTGTTCTGGTGCGCTCAATTGATTTTTTTCAGGTTACATATGAACTGGACAAACAGAATCATACCGTCGGATGAACAGGATGAGGACGTGGGTGTATCCATCATACATCCTATAAAGGATTTGGATTTTGAACTGGAAAAGAATCTTGAATCCTGGTTCAGACAGAATTATACCGGACCTGTACAGCATATTTTCAGCTTTCAGCTGCCTGATGATCCTGCGATACCGGTAGTGAGATCGGTAATTGAAAATCATCCTTCAATAGACTGCCAAATCATAGTTAACCCTGTTATGGAGGGTTTGAACGGTAAAAGTTCCAATATGGTCAACGGCATGAAACAGGCCAAATATGACATAGTCCTGTTTGGAGACAGCGATGTCAGAGTAAAACAGGACTTCATACTTAAGATGGTAAGGCCTTTGAAGAACGAAAAAGTCGGCATCACCACCTGCGGACAGGTCAATATAGGCGGCACGGACTTCTGGACCAGGTTTTTCACATTCACACAGAACAGCGAGACGGATTTCATCTGGGCATTCATGACAAAGCTGGGTGTGGATCTTGGGGCGACCGGCGCGGCATTTGGCATGAGGAAAAAGCTGCTGATGGAGATCGGCGGTCTTGAAACGTTCGGCGGCTCTCTGCTTGAGGATCTTCACCTGGGAAATACACTGTATAAGATGGGCTACAAGCTTATTTTGGGGCCGTTTATAGAATGTCATGTACAAAAGCTCGATAAGGAGAAATCCTTCAACTATGCCAGAAGGATCGGCGTCGGCGTAAAGGCTCATATCGCAGTTGAGCTGCCAAGCTTTATCCTGATGGTGTTCTGGTATTGGATCATCTTCATACTGGGCTTTATTTTTACTGATCCATATGTGATATACCTGTCATTTGTATTCATGTCCCTCAGAGTCATTCAGGGATTTTTCATGAGAGTATTAACAAGAAATAAGGTCATGCTCACGGATATCATAACACCGCTGTTCTTTGACCTGTTTGCCACATTTTATCTCATTTTCTCCATAAGCAATCCGTATGTTACATGGAGAGGCATCAAGTATTCCGTCAAGAAGGGCGGGTACATCGAGGAAGCAGTAGAGGAAGGCGGCCTGGAAAGTCTTGAAGAGGATGAGATGAAGGTTTGAAATCAATCCTGTGTAATAAAATGTGTAATAAAAAAGGAACTCATTTGAGTTCCTTTTTGTATATTCGGTAGGTCTTATAGTGGACTGCGCCGGTGCCTTCTATATCGGATCTCATCCTGAGGTTTGTCTCACCTATGGTGGAGGCTTCCCCTTCGACAAAACCATTTTTAATGGCATTGGTGAAGACGGTGTAGTATATGGCAAATGATACGCCCTTGCTGCGGAATTCCGGAATGACAAACATGACGAACATTCTCGCGCTTTTTATCCTGCGCTTGTACCACAAATATTTTAGGGCGCCAAGCGGGGTAACCCTACCGTTGAGATGGATCAATACCTCGTTATAATTTGGCAGTGCGATACCAAAGCCTATTGGTTCATCTCCGCTCCTTGCTATAGCAATTAAATCCGGATCAGCCAATGGAACGAGCCTTTTGGCCATATCGCGGACCTCATCCAGCGTCGGCGGGACCAGATCGGGCCATTCAGACGGCATTGCCTTATCCATGACATATTTCAATGACTTTACTTCTTCTTCTATATTTTTGAGATCTATCGGGTCGACTCTGAAGCCATAGCGCTTTTTTGCATATTCTATGACCTTTGTCGGATCCTTCTGGAAGGTCGTTATCTTATCCATGCTGTATGCAAAAACGTCATAATCCTTGACAAAGCCGTATCGTTCTATGAAATCCTTATAATAGGAGGGGTTGTATGAATTCATCAATACCGGAGGCTTGTCGAAGCAATCCACAAGCAGGCCCTTGTTTTCATCGCCGTCGGTCCCGGTCACGGCGCAGGGGCCGTTTACAAAATCCGCCCCGTTCTGCCTGGCCCAGTCCATCGCAGTATCGAGCAATGCCTTGGCCACATCGTAGTCCTCGATGCACTCGAACATTGAGAAAAATGCCATGTTCATATTCTTCTTTGCATTGAGATTGGTATCTATTCCTGTATATATCCTGCCGACGGGTTTGCCGTCCTGCTCTGCCAGGAACCTGGCGTGGATTATCTTTCCCAGCGCAGGGTTTCTGACCGGGTCCAGGGAGGCCTTTATATCGTTTATCAAGGGAGGTACCCAGCATTTGTCGTTCTTATATATTTTCCACGGAAGCATGATGAATTTTTTCAGATCGGATGCCGAGGACACAGGCCTTACAACTGTTTGCATCTATTCTCCTCCTTTATTTTCTCATTAACATTCTTTAACAAATATCTTCTTACATTATAACACCATTAGGAGGAAAATCATGAATGAAATTATATTGACTATAATTTAAAAAGCTGGTATGTTTAAGACATAGTGCAATTTAATGTTTTACAGCATTAAAGTGCAACAAAAATTCGATCGGGAGATGTGCTTGTATGAATTCGAAGATACAGGATCAGTGGACTGACGGATTGTTTGAGGCGATATTGCTTTTAAAGAGTACAGAGGAATGCTATAATTTTTTTGAAGATATCTGCACCGTATCAGAGATAAAAGCTATGGCCCAGAGACTCGAGGTAGCTAAAATGCTCAAAGAGGGTTATACTTATACTGACATCGCTAAAAAAACAGGGGCGAGCACAGCCACCATCAGCAGGGTGAACAGGTGCCTCAACTACGGGGCCGACGGCTATAGGATAGTGCTTGAAAGGCTTGAAGGAAAGGGAGATAGTACTTGATCAGAAGTATTTTCATAGGCTTTCTGATACTGTCGGCGCTGACCACAAAGGGCGCCGAGGCTCAGATCGCCGCAAGTACAAGAATTTCAGCAGCTGCACTGAAGGAGCTTATCAGTGCGGTTTCAGCATGTGCAGGAAAAGCTGCAAGTCCTTCTTGTGAAAGCATCCATAATGAAGACACCCTTAGTGATAACAGCAGCAGTGAAAGTATTCGCAGTGACAGCATCCTCAGTGACAGCAGACGCATAATAAACTGCAGTAGCTTTGAGTCTATCAACTCACATATACTATCCTTTAATAACAATAACAGAGAAGTCTTTATCATAGCCATTCCTTCAGACGGCACTCTTTGTCTGCTGAGAGGCGAAGGCATACAGGATCTTGCAGCACAGCCCGCTGACAAGGGTATATACTGCTGCAGATCAGGACTTTCACCTCCATGTTGATATCTCCAATTAACAGCATAGTTTTTTCAAAAAAAGCCAACGTATAATATGTGGAGGTATATATGTTTAAAAATCTAGTGGAAAAATTAATAGGATCATATAGTGAACGTGAACTTAAGAGAATAATGCCGCTGGTGGATAAGGTGGAAGCACTGGAGCCCGAAATGAAGGCATTATCGGACGAGCAGCTGAAGGCTAAAACTGCGGAATTCAAAAAGCGCCTTGCTGACGGTGAAACCCTTGACGATATCATGCCCGAGGCATTCGCAGTGGTCAGGGAAGCATCCATAAGAGTGCTTGACAAGAGACATTTCAGAGTACAGCTCATAGGCGGTATCGTCCTTCATCAGGGCAGGATATCGGAAATGAAGACCGGAGAAGGTAAGACGCTTGTTGCAACGCTGCCGGTCTATCTGAACGCACTTGAGGGCAAGGGCGTGCATGTAGTTACAGTCAATGATTACCTTGCAAGGCGTGACAGCGAATGGATGGGCAAGATATACAATTTCCTTGGAATGAGTGTAGGCCTTATCGTACATGGACTGGATAATGCAGAAAGAAGGAAAGCGTACGCATGTGACATTACCTACGGCACGAACAATGAATTCGGTTTTGATTACCTCAGGGACAACATGGTCACCTATAAAAAAGATATGGTACAGCGTGACCTGAATTATGCCATCGTTGACGAAGTGGACAGCATACTCGTTGACGAAGCTAGGACTCCATTGATAATATCTGGTGCCGGCGACAAGTCCACCGATCTGTACAAGAGGGCCAACAGCTTTGCATCAAGGCTGAAGGTCAAGATCTACACCGAGACTGACGACAAACAGCATGATGATGAAGTGGATGCGGATTATATAGTTGATGAAAAAGCTCATTCGGCTGCTCTTACCGCCCGGGGTGTCACAAAGGCAGAGCAGTATTTCGGGATAGAAAACCTTTCCGATCCCGATAACATGACGCTGTCCCACCATATAAACCAGGCCATTAAGGCTCATGGTCTTATGAAACGCGACAGGGAGTATGTTGTAAAGGACGGAGAGGTCATTATCGTTGATGAATTCACCGGCCGCCTCATGTTTGGCAGAAGGTACAGCGATGGTTTGCACCAGGCTATCGAAGCAAAAGAAAACGTTAAGGTCGAAAGAGAGAGCAAAACGCTGGCGACCATAACCTTCCAGAACTATTTCAGGATGTATAAAAAGCTTGCCGGTATGACTGGTACCGCTCTGACTGAGGAGCAGGAGTTCCAGACCATTTACAAGCTCGACGTCATTGAGATACCAACCAATATGCCGATGATAAGGATCGATTACCCGGATTGTGTATATAAAAATGAGCTTGGCAAGTTCAATGCAGTTATAGATGAGGTCGTGGAGAAACATAAAATCGGGCAGCCGGTACTGATAGGAACTATATCCATAGAGAAGTCCGAACTGCTGAGCAGCATGCTGAAAAAGAGAGGCATACCCCACCAGGTCCTCAATGCGAAGTTCCATGAGAAGGAAGCAGAGATCATTGCGCAGGCCGGTAAATTCGGCGCAGTCACCATAGCCACGAACATGGCAGGCCGAGGCACCGACATCGTGCTTGGAGGAAACGCCGAGTTCATGGCAAAGCAGGAGCTCAGGAAGCAGGGATACCTTGAGGAACTGATCAGCGAGTCCACCAGCTTCAATGATACCGACGATGAAGAGATATTAAAGGTAAGGGCTGCATACAAGGAATTGTACGAAACGTACAAAAAGCAGATAAGCAGTGAGCGGGATAAGGTGATAGAGGCCGGAGGCCTTCATATAATCGGCACCGAGCGGCACGAATCCAGGCGTATAGACAATCAGCTGAGAGGCCGTTCCGGACGACAGGGCGACCCGGGTTCCTCGCGTTTCTATATTTCACTGGAAGATGACCTGATGAGGCTGTTCGGTTCTGACAGACTGACAGCAGTGGTCAATACACTGGGGCTTGAGGACGACCAGCCAATAGAACACAGGATGCTTTCAAACGCCATAGAGAATGCACAGCGCAGAGTCGAGGGCAAAAACTTCGATGTGAGAAAACGCGTGCTCCAATATGACGATGTAATGAACAAACAAAGAGAGATCATATACGGTCAGCGCAAGCAGGTGCTCAATGGAGAGAACCTAAAGGATTCCTTCCTCAAGATGTTTGATGGCACTGCGAATTCGATAGTTTCGGCTTTTTGCGGGGAGTCTCACTATCCTGATATGTGGGATTGGGAAGGCATTAAGGCACAGGTAATGACCATATTGCCCAATACTGATTTTCTCAACATATCAAGAGAAGACCTTGAAGATTATACAAAGGATGACCTCAAGGAGGCTCTTGTCAAGGAGATGACTGGTGCATATGAAGCCAAGGAGGCTGAATTCGGCTCCGAGATGATGCGTGAGCTTGAGCGGATAGTACTGCTCAGGGTAGTCGATGAAAAATGGATGGACCATATAGATGCAATGGATCAGCTGCGATACGGCGTCGGGATGAGAGCGTACGGACAGCGCGACCCTGCTATCGAGTACAAGGTGGAAGGCTTTGATATGTTCGAGGAGATGATCCGCAACATTCAGCAGGATTCGGCAAAAATGATACTGCGTATGCGCATCAACCGCGAACAGGGGACGCCTAAGAGAGAAAAGGTGGCGGAGCCTTTAGCTGCCAGCCATGGGGACAGCGGCCCACAAAAGCCGACAGCCCGCAGCAGCGAGAAGGTGGGCAGGAATGACCCGTGTCCCTGCGGCAGCGGAAAAAAATATAAGAAATGCTGCGGTGCGGACCAATCTTGAGAAAGAAGCATGGTAAATCCTATGACCTATGAAGAAGCGCTGGAATATATACATGGGACCTACAAATTCGGAAAGAAGCTTGGTCTGCAAAACATTCGAATGCTGCTCGGGCTTATGGGCGATCCGCAAAAAAAACTGCGGTTTGTCCATATAGCCGGAACAAACGGCAAAGGCTCTACGTCTGCATTTATTGGAAGCATACTATCTGAGGCAGGATATAGGACGGGCATATACACCTCGCCCTACATCCAGAGGTTTACAGAGAGGATCCGTATAGGCAATGAAGAGATCAGCAGATCCGAACTGGCGGAAATAACAGCCGTTGTCAAGTGCAATGCAGAGAAAATGGTGAAAATGGGAGAGAATCATCCCACTGAATTTGAAATAATCACTGCGATAGCGCTGGAGTACTATTGCAGGGAGAAGTGCGAAATAGTTGTACTTGAGGTTGGTCTGGGAGGACGGTTCGACTCAACCAATGTCATTGATGTGCCGGAGCTGGCAGTTATTACTTCCATAAGTCTGGATCACACCGAGAGGCTGGGAAATACGCTGGCCGCCATCGCCTTTGAAAAGGCCGGCATAATAAAGCCGGGAGGGGATGTCCTGGTATACAGCCAGAGCATGAAAGCGGAGCAGGTTTTTGAAACTGCCTGTACCGAGAGAGGCGCCAGACTATTTAGGACTGATTTTGCTGATATCAGGACGGACAGCTTTGACATAGATGGACAGGTATTCAGCTACAGAGGATTCGACAGCCTGGAGACCAGCCTGCTCGGTAGGCACCAGACCAGAAATGCGGCTTTAGCAGTCGATGCTGCCCTGCATTTGAGGGGGAAGGGTTATCATATTTCTGAAGCCGATATCAGGCGGGGCCTGGCAAATGCAAAATGGCCCGGCAGGCTGGAGGTGCTCTCGAAGGAACCGGTGCTCATAATCGACGGCGCGCATAATCCGGCGGCGGCGGAAGTACTGAGACAGACCCTTGATGAGTATTTCCCGGGAAAGCCCAGGACACTTATAATGGGTGTGGCAGCCGATAAGGATTATCAGACAATGCTCCGGACACTGCTGCCCGGAGCAAGAAGGCTGATTGCTGTCACAACTCTTACGGACAGAGCCTTGCCCGCAGCTCAGCTGGCCGAGCATGCCCGCAGCTATTGTAATGACGTGAGTATAAGTGATACAATTGTAGATGCTATCAGGCTAAGTATGGAAACGGCTGCTGCCGATGAGGTGATATGTGCCTTCGGATCGCTGTTCTATATCGGCGCAGTACGGGATTATTTTGGATTGTAGAATTTAAGATATTCAGAAAACAATTAAGTTAAGAGGTAAGAAAACCGATAGGGAAAATGGTGGGTAAAATTGTCGGGAGGTGAGCTTTTAGTGGATGTAAAGGCAGAATTGAGCAACTTCAAGCCTATAAATTTTGAGAGCATTGTACAGGAGGGAGACAAGGTCTCCGACAATGTCCGCAATTCCATATTCATGTATAATAAAGCCATTGAAAGCCTTCGTAACGGCAGTGAGGATATTGCCATCATTGAACTGAAAAAAGCAGTTTCAATGAACCCGAATTTCAATGAGGCTCTGAATCTGCTGGGGATCTGTTACAGCTATATCGGTGACAAGGATAAGGCTGCAGAGACCTTTGCCAGGGTTGTCAGCTCAGAGCCGAACAGCGTCTATGCGCTCAATTTCATGCAGCGCTCAGGCATCGGAGAGATAACACCTTCCTCATTAAAGACAAAACAGCAGAAGAGGCCATTGCAGGATCAACCCGGAGAGCCATTGAAGCGAATCAGGAACAAAAAGCCTGAGAAGCCCGAAAAACCGGAAAAGACTGCGAATGCATTGTTGTTTGACAATAATAGAAAAAAGAACATGATCATCAGCGCGGTAAAAATCGGAGCAGGTTTTGCCGCGGGATTGCTGCTGTCTTTTGTGATCTACTCTTCCTTGCCCAAACCGGAACCGGTACAGCTGCCTCCTCGGCAGGACAATACCGAGGAGAAGATCAATGAAGCAATTGCAGAATTTGAAAAAAAATACGCAGAGCTTGAGAAAAAATATGAAGTGTCTCAGAAGGACAGGGAAAACGCTATCAAGCAGGCTGACTATTACAAGGCAGCCGTCAGGATATATGAGATCGAATCGTTGGTGGGCAAAAAGGATTATGAAGGCGCTGCCGATATGCTTCTGCTGATGAAGACAGTGGAATTCAAGGATGAGGAGAAGGAAAAATTCGATTCACTTTATGAAAAGGTGATGCCGCTTGCGGCAAAATCCGCATATGATATGGGATATAAGCTGTACAACCAGAAAAAGTACACGGATTCGCTGAAAAGCTTTGAGAAGATACGGATGTACGATCCACAATACAGCAAGATGGATGCCGCATTGTATTATATGGGACGCAGTCATCAGATACAGAAGGATTCAAGGAGCGCACTGGCATTGTTCCAGGAGCTGGCGGAAGGGTACCCTGAAAGCTGGTATACCAGGAATGCCAAAGTCAGGATCAATGAACTGACCAAGGTACCATAAAAATGAAGCACATAAAGTGACCGGCTGTTAAGCAGCCGGTTTTTCATTTTACAAAAACATTTCTTTTATTTTACAAGCTTTTGTATTATTATTAATAGAGCATCGGTCTTGGCATTGCCGGTGTGCGGAACAATATTGCCGGGGAGGTCACGAAATGCATTATGAAAGTACTCGCGGAGGAATCAGGAACATAGCATCGGCGGAGGCAATAAAACGCGGCCTGGCGCCCGACGGAGGGCTGTTCGTGCCTGAAGCTGCGGTAAGGCTCACGCCTGAGGAAATATATTCACTTGCAGACATGGATTATATGGAAAGAGCCGTTTTTATACTGAGGCGCTTTCTTGATGACTATACGGATGAAGAGCTGGCAGAGTGCGTTAGAGGCGCATATGGAAGCGGAAAATTCGATGACGGCAGGGTAGCTCCTGTGGTCAAGCTTAATGATAATGCATATATACTCGAACTGTGGCACGGGCCGACATGCGCGTTCAAGGACGTTGCGCTCCAGATTTTGCCCAGGCTGCTGGTAAAAGCCAACAGAAAGACAGAGGAGAGCGCCGAGACGGTAATACTGGTCGCTACCTCCGGCGACACGGGAAAGGCCGCCCTTGAAGGGTTTAAGGATGTCGAAGGGACCAGGATCATAGTGTTCTTCCCTGAGAATGGTGTCAGCCAGGTGCAGAAGATGCAGATGGTGACCCAGGAAGGCCGCAATGTATACTCTGTAGCCGTCAGGGGCAACTTTGACGATACCCAGAATGGAGTAAAGGCAATATTCTCGGATAAAGAGCTGGGTGACAGGATGCTGGAAAACGGCTTTAAATTCTCATCGGCCAATTCGATCAACTGGGGCAGGCTCGTACCTCAGATCGTTTACTACTTCTCTGCCTATGCCGATTTACTTGCGGCGGGAGAAATAAAAGCCGGCGAGGCGATCAATTTTACAGTGCCCACAGGAAATTTCGGAAACATACTTGCCGCCTGGTATGCTCATAATATGGGGCTGCCGATCAAAAAACTGATATGCGCTTCCAATGATAACAACGTGTTGACCGAATTCATCAATACAGGACTTTACAATCGTGAAAGAGAATTCATGAAGACAATATCACCGTCTATGGACATACTCATTTCCAGTAATCTTGAAAGACTGCTTTTTGAACTGACGGAGCACGATGGAGAACAGGTGCTGGATTGGATGTCCAAGCTGAAAAATGAAGGTAAATACATGGTGTTCGGCGAAGTTAAAAGAAAACTGTCTGAGATGTATTGGGCTGCATATACGACTGAGCATGAGACCCTTGAGACAATAAGAGATGTCTACGAGGATTATGAATATGTGATCGATACACATACAGCAGTTGGTGTGGATGTGTATGACAAGTATGTCATCTCTACCGGCGATATGACAAAAACCATCATAGCCTCTACGGCAAGTCCTTTCAAATTCAATGAAAGTGTTGCCAAGGCCATATTCGGTGACGAAGCTGTTGAAGGGAAAAATGAGTTCGAGCTGCTGGGCTTGCTTGCCGAGCAATGCGGGCTTGATATACCGGTGGGTCTTGACGGACTGTCCGACAGGGCTGTGCTGCATGACAGTGTCTGCAACAAGGATGAAATGAAGGAACAGGTCATAAAGATTCTTGGCCTGAAATAGAGCAATGCTGGCAGAAGGCTGATGGAATAATTAGTGTAAATATTTACGAAATCATAAAAAGCGATCATATTACTGATCGCTTTTTTGAACTGTCAACTAATTGTTAATAAAAAAATCATTCATTATTCCAAAACTCTCAACTTCAATATCTGAAAAGTTTCCAAGACCTGCATATTTTATGCAATATACGGACTGATCCATATCAGGTGTGATTAATATATATCCTATCATGTTCTTGCCGCCGATTGTTTTGATGCTGCCCGCAAACAGCTTGTAATTTCTCTGAGTCCTGATGACTTTTTCTTGTACTTCCATTAAGTCTGTGTTTGCGGACAGCTCATCTTCCAACTGGCTATAGCTTTCAGGACTGCTTTTTTGTATTAAGAGATACCGTTCTGGGGTTTCGGCAATATATTCATTTTCAGAATCTGTTGCTGGGTATTTTTCAGTGTCGAATAATTCCCGGTTATAACCTGTGATAGGGTATTCCAGTAAAATACCAAGTTTTGTTTCAGTACGTTCATGAGGATACGGGCCGGAGCGTCCGTCCAGTATTTCTTCGCTATCCAGTGAATCATTGATTATCGTGACCTTGTTTCCATCCCACATGATACTTTTTCCATCATGCTTTTTATCTTTGGCTATTGCTTCAATAACACTCAATTCTTCAGTTTCTATGTTTGGCTCCGGGCGCTCAACAGGCGGATCTTTTTTCCTACTGTCAGTATAGTATTAGTCATTTTTTTGAATCAGTTAAAAAGCTCGTTTACTGTATCAAATATTTTTTCAAAGCTAAATGAATCAAGCTCATCCTGTACTATTTTCAATTTATACACACATTCTATTTAATACTAGTATATTTGTAAACATAAACTGATGAAATGCATGATAAAATGGATAAAATGGATGAAATTCCGTTTTTGGCGGGTTAATCCAAAAATACTCATGATACAGATGACAACTTCAATTTCGTTTTTGGGGTCAAGGATCTAAATGGCTGAATAAAAGGAACACCAGAAATATCAACGGAATCAATAAAGCGACGAGTATGATCGCTTTTTTTCTGCGGGCGGTGCGAAGAACAGCCAGACTGTCCCATAGCGCGGCTGCTGACCATTTTTTACGGACAAAGAACAATGCAACTCTCTTCATATATAGAATATATTCGAAAACATCTATGCTTAGACTGCCTGATTTCCCTGTGCCGCAGGATGTTTACATAATTTGTTCATTGAATTACAGCCACTATTCCTGTAAGGTTATATGCACAAATGTCTTTTTATAAGGGGAGAGGGAGGTCTATATCTGTGTTTACTTTGAGTATAAAGCTGAAAACATTGACAGTGCTGATACTGGCGGTTGTTTTTTTTGTCATGTCCGGATTTGAAGCATATGCGGGCAGTCTTTCGCAGTCGGGTTCAGAACGCTTCAATATGACCTATATATACTTTGGAAATACAGCGGCATATACCGGCTATGTCAATGACACCAACGGGGCCTTGGACCATATAGCGCCAAGCTATTTTGATCTGAACAAGGATGGTACTCTGAAACTCACCGGGGCGATCGACAGGAGCTTTATTGATGAGATGCATAATAGAGGCATTAAAGTAACTCCCTTTCTTAGCAACCACTGGGACAAGGAATCAGGGGTGAATGCGCTGAACAATGCCGAGGCTCTTTCCTCTCAGATCGTTGATGCTGTCATAAATTATAATCTGGACGGTGTAAACGTTGACATTGAGAACATGAGTGAACAGGAAAGGGACAAGTATACCGAATTTGTCCGTTTGCTGAGAAATAAGCTCCCCTCCGGTAAAAGCGTTTCTGTTGCGGCAGCAGCAAATCCATATAATATAGAAGCGGGCTGGCATGCATCATATGATCTGGCAGTACTGCAGCAATACTCGGACTATATTATGCTTATGGCATATGATCAGCATTATCAGGGCTATGTGAATGCTACCGGCGGAGCGGGGCCTGTTGCCGGTTATGGCTTTGTTGAGGAATCCATAAAGGCGGCATTAAAGGAAGTTCCCGCAAACAAGCTTGTACTGGGTATAGCATTCTACGGAAGGCTCTGGGAGCAGGGCGTAGATTACGGCGGCTATGGTGTCAGCAATAATACGGTGGAGGCGCTGGTAAAGGAGTTTAACGGCAAGGTGATCTTTGACAATACCTATAAATCACCAAAAGCCATTATCACTATTAAGGCTGGCGACAGAAAGCCCGTGATATTCGGTAAGCAGCTGGAGCAGGGGACATATGACTTCTGGTATGAAAATGAAGCATCGATCAAGCGCAAGCTGGAGCTGGTGGGTAAATATGACCTGCTGGGGACAGGCAGCTGGAGTCTTGGGCAGGAGAGCAAAAGCACCTGGGAGTATTACTCGCTGTGGCTGGATGGCAAGTATTTCAGCGACATCCAGAAGCATTGGGCAAAGGATTCAATTATAAATGCCATGGACAAAGGCTGGATGAATGGTGTCTCCAGCACTCAATTCATGCCGGATTCTTCAATGACAAGGGCGCAGGCGGCAGCTCTCCTTGTAAGGGCACTGGATATCAGGGTAACTGCAGCAAATGGAGGCAAGACGACATTTTCTGATATAACAAGGCACTGGGCCCGCGTAGAGATCGAAGCGGCTGCCGGGGCAGGTATCCTGCAGGGTGTCGGCGGCGGTAAGTTCGAGCCTGACGCGGTGCTGACGCGCGAGCAGATGGCAGTGATACTGGACAGGCTGATGAGCAGTGTTGGCAGTGAACCTGCACCGCCTGTTTTTCCGGATGTTGATCCTATGGTTTCCACCTGGTCATATGAAGCCATCGGCAGAATGACGGCCCGCGGGTTCCTGGAAGGCTTCCCGGATGGTACGTTCAGACCCGGGGATACCATCAGGCGCGGTCAGATGGCTGTCCTTATGGAAAGAACCTATCCTGAGCTTTCCGGGTCTGCTGTATCGGCGGTATTGGGCTGAGGGTCCGTCGGGATCGATTGTAAAATGCTTTAAAATACATTGTATATATTCGCAAAACGCTGGAATCAGCGGGGTATAAAATATCGACTTGTACTTTGTATACAATTTGTTAAAAATTTAATTAATAAAAATCTATAGCATACGCCATTAATAAGTGATAGAATATGTACGGTAATGACGTCAGCAGATTTTTTGTTGATCAGGATAAGCGATTGCAGCATTCAATACTGATTGTATTAATTGTAATCAGCAGATTATTTGGTAAAGGAAGATAGTATGGTAGGTGCTGTAAACTGTAAATAGAAAGACACTCCCCCACATTTGGCGGAAAGGACCGGAGTGTTTACTAATGATTGTGAGGTGGATTGATTGATTAAAGCTTTAAAGTCATTTAGAGGCGGTATAAGGCCGGGACATTATAAAGAGACCTCGGAAATGGAAACGGTCAAAATGCCGCTGCCTTCGAAGGTCGTCATACCGATGCTCCAGCATATAGGTGCGCCCTGCATGCCTCTGGTGAAGAAGGGTGACAGAGTACTTGTAGGCCAGAAGATCGGTGATTCGGAAAAGATGATCGCCGCTCCGGTCCATTCAAGTGTATCCGGCACCGTCACTGATGTGAAGCCGGTATTATATTCGACCGGCATTGAAGTAATGGCAGTTGAAATAAAGCCCGATGGACTGCAGGAGATCCATGAAAGCGTAGTTCCTCCGGTATGCACCGATAAGGACAGCCTTTTGAGATGTATCAGGGAATCAGGAGCGGTAGGGCTTGGAGGGGCTGGATTTCCGACAAGCGTGAAGCTTTCGCCGCCGCCCGGAAAAATCCTTGACACACTGGTGATAAACGGCGCTGAATGTGAGCCCTATATCACATCGGATTACAGAGAGATGATGGAAAACCCGGCAGGCATCATTGAGGGAACAAAAAGGGTGATGGAGATAACCGGTATCACCAGGGCTTTCATTGCTATCGAGGAAAACAAGCCTTTGGCTATAGAAAAATTATCCTCTCTTATCGAGGAGGGGGACAACATTGAAGTGGTCCGTCTGGAGGCACGTTATCCTCAGGGCGGAGAAAAACAGCTGATATATGCCGTGACAGGAAGAAAGGTACCTGTCGGAAAGCTGCCGTCAGATGTAGGCGTGCTTGCGCAGAATGTTACGACAGCAGCATTCATTGCAAATTATCTTAAAACAGGGATGCCCTTGATCAAGAAGAAGGTCACCATTGACGGCGGAGCCGCGGCAAATCCAATGAATGTGGAAGTTCTGATCGGCACGCCGCTGAAGGAAGTGTTTGAGTTCTGCGGGGGATTCAGTGAAGAACCGCGAAAGATCATCATGGGAGGACCTATGATGGGAGTAGCCCAGTATTCTCTTGACAATTCCGTCTTGAAGCAAACCAATGCACTGCTTGCATTGACCGAGAAGGAAGCTGTCGAACCAAAGGAATCGGTTTGCATACGCTGCGGGAAATGTGTGGCAGCATGCCCGATGTCGCTTTTGCCTCTCTATGTAAATGCAAATGTTGTGAGAGGCAATTTTGAAGAAACTAAGAAGTATCATGTAAGCGATTGTATAGAATGCGGCTGCTGTTCATACAGTTGTCCGGCTTCCAGGCATCTGGTGCAGTCAATGCGCTATGCCAAGGCAGAGCTGAGAAAACTGGCAGCCAAGGAGCAGGGAGGGAAGAAATAGCATGGAAATCAACCTTTTGGCGGGTTCATCACCACATTTGAGGGGTGGCAACAACACGCAGAAAATAATGAGAGACGTAATTATTGCATTGCTGCCGGCAGCTATTGCTTCTGTCTGCTTCTTCAAGGTAAGGGCGGCCATGCTGATAATAGTGACTGTTGCCGCATGTGTGGCAGCTGAGTATGCATGGTGCAAGATCACTAAAAAGGAAAATACGATATCCGACCTGAGCGCTGCGGTCACAGGTCTCCTGCTGGCATTGAACCTGGCGCCGGCAGTGCCGATATGGGTGGCTGCTATTGGCGGCGTGTTTGCCATTATTATTGTCAAGCAGCTCTTCGGCGGACTGGGTCACAACTTTATCAATCCCGCACTTGCCGCGAGGGCGTTTATGATGGCCTCCTGGCCGGTGCAGATGACAGCCTGGCAGAAGCCCGGATGGGACGCAGTCAGCTCGGCAACGCCCCTTGGCATTATAAAGAACGGAAGCGAGATTTCTGCGGAGCTGCCGAAGTTCTGGGATATGTTCATAGGCAATATAGGAGGCACCATTGGCGAGACATCTGCGCTTGCCATACTGATCGGAGCCGCCTACCTTGTATATAAGAAAGTAATCACGCTGGAGCTGCCGATTGCCTTCATCGGAACAGTCGGGTTCATGACCTGGATGCTCGGCGGTAAAGGAATGTTCACGGGAGACTTTGTTTACCATATATTCGCCGGCGGATTGATGCTTGGTGCCTTCTTTATGGCAACTGACTATACTACCTCCCCGGTGACCTTTAAAGGCAGGATAATAATGGGGTTCGGCTGCGGACTGCTCACATCGGTCATAAGGCTGTACGGAGGATATCCTGAGGGCGTTTCCTATTCAATACTCCTGATGAACCTCGTTGTACCGATGATCGACAGATTCGTCATACCCAAGAGCTTTGGAGGAGGTGCCGTGAAAAATGCGTGATATGATAAAACCCTCACTATCGCTGTTTGTAATATGCCTTGTCACGGCTTTCTGCCTGGCGTTTGTAAACAATATAACAAAGGAACCAATTATCCAGCGTACTGAAATGGATGCACAGGAGAAGAGAAAACAGGTGCTGCCGCAGGCGGAGAGCTTCGAAAAGCTGGAGGGCTGGGAAGCACAGGATGAAAGCGGCATTATAAATGATGTTTATGCTGCTTTCAGCGGAGAAGAATTTGTGGGCTATGTATTTTCAGCAGCTCCCAAGGGCTTTGGCGGAGAAATTGCCGTAACCGTTGGTGTTGACAGTGATAGCGCCGTATCCGGCGTCAGGATAGGAGATAATCAGGAGACGCCGGGCCTGGGAAGCAAGACAGCTGATGATAAATTTACAAAACAGTATATAGGCAAGGATATAAGTAAGGAAATTAAAATAGTCAAGCGCCCTGTGTCTGCTGATGATGAGGTGCAGGCAGTAAGCGGCGCAACTATCAGTACAAAGGCAGTGACAAGCGCGGTCCAGGCATCTGCTGAGCTGAGCGGCAAGCTGCTGGAGAATGGAGGCGGTTCAAAATGAAGTATTTTAAAATCTTCAAGAACGGAATAATCGATGAGAATCCTACGTTCCGCCTTGTTCTGGGCACATGCCCTACATTGGCGATCACAACATCGGCAATAAACGGTATAGGCATGGGGCTGGCAACTACTGCAGTTCTTATAGGTTCAAACGTAGTCATCTCGCTGCTTCGGAAGTTCATACCGGGCAAGGTCAGGATGCCGGCGTTTGTAACAGTTATTGCAGGCTTCGTAACGATCGTGCAGATGCTTCTGAAGGCATATGTACCTTCTCTTGATAAAGCGCTGGGAATCTATATCCCGCTCATAGTTGTTAACTGTATCATAATGGCAAGGGCAGAATCCTATGCCTCGAAGTATCCCGTACTTGATTCGGCTGTTGACGGACTGGGAATGGGTGTTGGATTTACGCTGGCCATCACTGCATTAGGCGCAGTGAGAGAAATATTGGGCAATGCAAGTATATTCGGCCTTCAGCTGTTCGGTGAATCGGCAAGCCCGGCATTGGCGATGATATTGCCTCCGGGAGGATTCCTTATATTCGGCCTTGCCATAGGTCTGGTAAATCTCCTGACCAATCGGCAGGTCCTTGCTGCGGGCTGCGGCGCCAATGATGCATGCGGAGGCTGCGGCGGGCAATGCGGTCTGCAGTCGGCAGAAAAGGAGGGACAGTCATAATGCTGGCAAGTATTCTTATAACATTTGTATCTGCTGTTTTTATCAATAACTTTGTTGTTGTCAAATTCCTTGGCATATGTCCATTCCTTGGCGTATCCAAGAAAATCAAAACCGCTGTCGGCATGGGCGCTGCTGTCGTATTCGTCATGACATTTGCATCAGCGGCGACCTGGCTGGTACAGGAATTCATGCTTAAGCCTTTGGAGCTGGAATATCTTCAGACCATAGCATTTATTCTTGTCATCGCTGCGCTGGTCCAGTTGGTCGAAATGATACTGCAGAAAACCAGTCAGGCTCTTTATAAAGCGCTGGGTGTTTACCTGCCGCTGATAACTACAAACTGCGCCGTACTGGGTGTATGCCTGCTGAATCTCGATATACAGGGGAATGCCAGGTTCCTGATGTCAACTTTGAACGGGGCTTTTTCCGGAGTTGGCTTTACGGTGGCGATCGTACTGTTCGCAGGGATCAGGGAACGTCTTGAGACAGCACAGGTACCCAAGTGTCTGGAAGGCTTCCCGATATCATTGATCTCGGCATCTCTGGTGTCGCTGGCATTCCTTGGATTCCAGGGACTGTTCCAGGGCCTGATTTGAGAAAGAGATAGAGTGTAGGCGTTTATAAAGCATTATCAGTACGGAGAAAAGTTTCCGGAGGGGTGAAAAATGGTAGAGATATTATTAGCAGTTTTGATTATAAGCGGTCTTGGATTGATTTTTGGTATAGGCCTTTCTTATGCGTCCAAGGTCTTTGCAGTAGAAGTCGATGAAAGGGTGCCGCTGGTCCGTGAAGCGCTTCCCGGCGCTAACTGCGGAGCCTGCGGTTATTCGGGCTGCGACGGTTATGCCAGTGCTATAGTCGAGGGACAGGCGCCAACCAATGCCTGCCCTGTAGGAGGCAATGCAGTGGCTGCCAAGGTCGCAGAAATAATGGGCATCGAGCCTGAGGGCATTAAAAGGACTGCTGCCCGAGTGCTGTGCAACGGACGATGCAGCGTAAGCAAGGAGAAATATGAGTATCAGGGTATTGATACCTGTACGGCAGCAGCCCAGCATTTCGGAGGGCACAAGTCATGCTCCTACGGCTGCCTGGGACATGGCGACTGTAAGAACGCCTGCCCGTTCGATGCCATCGTGATGGTCGGCGGTATTGCCAGGATAGTTGAAGACCGCTGCAGAGCATGTGGGAAATGCGTGCTTGCCTGTCCGAAGAACCTGATCGAGATAATCGACAAAACAAAGAAGTATTCGGTAATGTGCAGGTCCAAGGACAAGGGTGCAGTGACCAGGAGCAACTGCCAGGTGGGCTGCATCGGATGTACAAAATGTGTTAAGGCATGCCCGCAGCAGGCCATCTTTATGGAAGGTACTCTGGCTAAAATAGATTACAGCAAATGTGACAACTGCGGCGAATGCACAAAGGTCTGCCCGACTATGGCCATAAGGGTCATGGACTTTGGCGAGTAGAAAGTTATCCGGGGTATTTGCATTATTGCCGGTATTGGGTTATACTGATAAAAAATATATAGGACAGTTCGAAACCATCCTGTCTGTAAACAAAACTATGGAACACTCTGTGGCGGATATCCTTCTATACCCGGGACATATCTTCTGCAGTGACAGTTTGTTTATAAGGGGCGGATAACGCTCCTTTTTTATGTCGGTGTGCATACAAGCTGAGCAGCCTTCCGTTAGTATGTTTTCGGGAATGGAAGAACTCAGAGAGGATAGAATATTACCATGGTAAAAAATATGAAGACGACAACAACCTATATTAGGTATATGGTGGAGGCTGCGATAATTGCAGCAATGTATGCGGCCTTGACGATTTTGATCCCGGGAGGGTCGGGGCAGATACAGATAAGGGTCTCCGAAGCGCTGACTGTGCTTGCATTCTTCACTCCGGCTGCGATCCCGGGACTTTTTGTCGGTTGTTTGGCCGCAAATCTATTTGTGGGAGCAGGGATATACGATATTATATTTGGCAGCCTTGCCACACTTATAGCTGCGTTCCTGACAAGCAAAATGCCTGTGAAGTATCTTGCACCGCTGCCGCCGGTTATTGCCAATGCTGTTATAGTTGCATTTATACTGAAAGTATCTATCAACGCACCACTGCTTGTAACTATGGGTTTTGTTGCGCTAGGCGAGCTGGTCGCCTGTTATGGACTCGGTTATCCGCTGATTTTGTTCCTGGAGAAACAGGGAAGCAGATTATTTGGTAAGTGAAATACCATGTTTTGCTTGACAGAGGAGAGTAGGTGACTTATTATATTCATAGGATTTGACGAGGTGAAGCTCGTTTGATCCGATGCGCATAAAAAATTCTGGGGAGCTGGAGATATCCGGCTGAGAGGGAACTGCATCGTTCCGACCCATCAAACCTGAGACGGATAATGCCGGCGGAGGGAGTATAGGTTTTTGATCGATACATAAACCCTCTATCTGTCTCAGATGTGAGGGTTTTAATTATGCTTGCCTTACAGTTAAGGTGTTTTTGGACCAGATATACAAAATGGAGGTCTATATGAAGAAAAATAATACTCAAATGCTTGTAGAAGCAGGTGTAATGCTGGCAATGGCTATTGTGCTCAGTGAGTTTGTGAAGCTTTTTGAAATGCCGATGGGCGGCTCCGTTACATTGGGAGGCATGGTCCCGATATTCATTTTTGCATTCAGGTGGGGCGGTAAAAAAGGCCTTCTTGTCGGTGCGGTATATGGGATACTGGACATGATCATCGGATTTTATCCGGCCCATCCTTTATCCATACTCCTGGACTATCCTCTGGCATTCGGCATGCTCGGTCTTGCAGGCTTCTTTAAGAGAACGAATGTTGGCTATATTTGTGGTATTGTGACAGGTATAGCAGGACGCTTTATCATGCATGTCATATCGGGCATTGTTTTCTATGCCAGTTATGCGGTAGAGGCGGGGCAAGCGCCGCTGATCTACTCGCTGTCGTATAATGCATATTATCTGGTGCCTGAGATGGTGATTACAATAGTGCTGTCCTTGTTGATAATGAAGTTCATAAAGCTGCCCGCTGTTAAGAAGGCATAATACGCAATGATGTATTGATAAAAAGCAGGCTGGAGTATGGCAAAACTGACATCCGGCCTGCTTTTTTATTCCTATCTGTCTTTGATCCTGCTGCTAATGACCCTGGCGGCATATACACCGCTGGCACCGGCCTGAGACAGGCCGCGGGTTATGCCTGCGCCGTCCCCGGCCGCAAACATATTGGGCAGCTTGGTCTCAAGTTCTCTGGAAAGCTCGAGTCGTGCACTGTAAAATTTCACTTCCACTCCATAGAGCAAAGTGTCGTAATTTGCGGTGCCTGGTGCAATTTTATCGAGGGCGTGTATCATCTCAATTATATTATCCAAATGCCTCTTTGTTAAAACAAGACTAAGATCCCCAGGCGTCGCTTTCAGAGTAGGTACTGTGAAGCTCTGCTTCAGCCTGTGCTCATTTGTCCGAATGCCTTTTTCAAGATCACCGAAACGCTGGACCAGCACGCCTCCTCCAAGCATATTCGACAGTGAGGCGATCCTTTTCCCGTACTGATATGGCTCGTTGAATGGTTCGGTGAATCTGTTGCTGACCAGAAGTGCAAAATTTGTGTTTTCACTTCTCAGTTCAGGGTCGGTATAGCTATGGCCGTTCACTGTTATAATGCCTTCTACATTTTCTGTGACCACATGTCCATATGGATTCATGCAGAAAGTCCTGACTATATCGCCGTACTGCTTCGTCCTGTATTTCAGTTTGGATTCATAAACAACATCGGTGATATGCTCAAATACTTTTGCCGGCAATTCAACACGAACTCCAATATCGACCTGATTGTTGATCAGGTTGAGCTTCAGTTCGCGGCATTGCTGTGAAAACCACTCAGCGCCGGAACGTCCGGGTGCGGCAATCAAATAAGTACAGCAGACAGAACCGCCGTTAGCAAAGTGCAGAATATATTGCCCGTCTGCGGGCTCTATTTTTACGACCTGTGTATTGCAGCGGATCTCGACACGCGCTCTCAGGTAATCGAACATGTCCTTAAGGATCTGCAGGTTGTTTTCAGTGCCAAGGTGCTTTACTACTGCATGCAGCAGATGAAGGTCATTTTCCAGAGCCTTTTTTTCGATCCCGGCTGCTTCCTCGCTCCTTGTGCTGTATCGTTCGGTTGTGGCTCCAAATTTTATATTCACACTATCTACATATTCAAAAAGCCGTGTACATTCCTCATCAGATAAATACTCGTTAAGCCATCCTCCAAATTCCGTCGTGAAATTGAACTTGCCGTCAGAGTATGCGCCTGCCCCTCCAAATCCGTTCATTATCCCGCAGTTGCCGCAATTGATACAGCCCGGAACCTTTTTGTCAATGATCGGGCATTTCCTTTCATGAATATCACTGCCCTGCTCAAGCATTAATATTTTCATTGAAGGAAGGCTCTCAGCCAGCTCATAGCCGGCGAATATCCCGGCGGTGCCGCAGCCAAGTATTGCAACATCATAGCTTTCACAGCTCATATTCACACCTCTTTTCAAAACTATTATAACGTATTATTCGAAGAAAAATAGTCTGCCAGGCAAAAAATTTCTTGTTTTATTGCGTTCCAACGCAGCTTGGAGCAAGCAGAGCATATGGATCATAAATACATTTTTGAAAGGTATCAGTTCACTGTTGAAAATATGAGCAATATATGTAATTATATTAATTGAGCAGTAAAGTACATGTCAGCGAAATATGAGATATAATGTAAAACGTACTATTGATGAATGGGAGGCAAATCTATGAAATGTGTAGTTTGCGGTTACAGATATAACGAACTTGAGGAAGGGCCGGAGGGCAAGAACATGATCAGCGACGGTAAGGAGCCCTTCATAAAACTGATCAATACCTTCCATATCAAGGATAATGACGGCAGTCTGGATGAAGCATATCTGTTCGGGTGCCCGAAATGTAAAACTGTACGGATGGAGCTCTGGCGGGACTAAGAGGCAGAAGACCGGAAAGCCGGAAAACCCGGATGGATGCATAGGAGTTCGACAGTAAAATGAATAAAAAAGTCCATAACCTTGCTGAAATAGCAGGCCATGGACTTTTTGTTTTTTGTTGATGATGTTGAAAAATGTAACGATTTTACCTTTAGGTTCTGATTGACATTATTCCGCCGGGATGCCGCTGAACTGGTTGAGACCAGGACCCTTTCATTAAAAAGCTATGGACGTATAGAGTTCGGCGGCGTGGTGATCAACAAAATAATCAGGGAGTTTTGCGATTATCCTTAAAAAATGTATTGAGCAAATCCCGGTCGGCAGGCGTGAAGATATTTTGCAAATTGTTGATCATATCATGGATTTCTCTGATCAACACCCTTGACTTTATCCTCGGCAGGCCTTATAATATGATTACTCCAAAAATGAATCGCGGGCGTTTAACTCAGCTGGTAGAGTGTCATCTTGACGTGGTGAAAGTCACAGGTTCGAGTCCTGTAACGCCCACCAATAGAAACCCTGTAATCTCAACGGTTACAGGGTTTTTTTATCGCCTTTTTGCGATTTGACCCTTATTTTGACCCTTTAGAGGTTTAGAACTTCTGTAATGAAACCTTCCATGCGTTTTGAGCTTGTCTGCTTCATATCATCTGTAAAATGACCATAAACGTCCAGCGTGAAGGCCGCGGTAGCATGGCCCAAATTGCACTGTAAGGTTTTAATGTCATCTCCCGCACGTATGCAGTTTACGGCGTATGTATGACGTAGGTCGTGTATTCGGGTTCCGGAGAAACCCATTTTTCGAACGATACGCTTAAACGAATCATAAGCCGCCCGATAAGAAATAAATCGGCCAAACTCATTTGTGAATACTAGACCGCTGTCCTGCCACGCAGGCCCCGCAATCTCTTTAAGCTTTTCCTGCTGTTCTCGCTGAAGCTGAAGCAATCGCATTACATAGGGAGCGGGCATCAGGGTACGATTTTTGCTGTTTTTTGGTGACGAAAAGTAATACTTGCCACCCTTTTCCTGACTTCTGCGGAGTTGTTTGTCAATCAAGATGGTACCCTTGTCAAACTCTACGCAGTTCCATTTCAGACCAAGCAGTTCACCTTCCCGCAAACCTGTAAACAAATCAATCGTGAATGCTAGTTCATAAATACTACCTTTAATGAGATTCAGAAATTGAGCGGTCTGTTGATCGGTCAGCGGATGGATTTCTTTTTTTATGACTTTAGGGAGAACGCAAGCTGATGTAGGGTTGAAGCGCAGGTAATCCAACATAACCGCTTGTTGAAGAGCCTTGTGCAATACACCATTGATATTTTTGATTGTTTTAGCTGATAAGGGAGGTTTTTCTTCTCGCTTTTTTCCCAAGGCATTGTAGACGCGCTGAATAGTATGCGCGTCCAGATTATCCAAGCGAATTTTGCTTAGCTCAGGCCTGATATACAGCTCAATCTGACTTTTATAGAGAAATGCGGTGGATTTCTTGACGCCGCTCATATAATCAGCTAGCCAGATATCCAGCCATTCACCGACGGTCATCTTACAGGGTTCACGATAAGTACCGTTATCGATCTCTGTTGTGATTTTGGACAGCTTCTGCCTGACTTCCTTCTGCGTTTTGCCGTAAACGGATTTTTGAATTTGTTTGCCTGTCTTGGGGTCGATGCCCGTGGTATATCTTGATTCCCAACGCCCGTCGGAACGTTTGCGGATATTCCCGCCACCTTGGGCGTTGCGCGTGGTCTTTTTCGCCATTAAATACCTCACTTTCTTCTAATCTATAAAACGGTCAGTCAGTCCGTTGTTTTTCACATCTTATCGCTGTCTAGCCACTCCACAAATTCCTCCAGAGGGAGGTTGCCCTGGGAGCATTTATCGCGTTTTTCACGAGCCTCCCTCGACCATGCGGCGAATTCATCCTTGGTCATCAAGCCGTAACGGATACGGGCGTTGTGCGCCTTGTAGGAACGCTTGTACTCGCGCACAGCGGGGTCTTGCATCTTGCGCTTCTCATATACGCGCAGTGCGCCGCTTTCACGGCATATTTTTGAAGAGCCGGCAATAAGCCTTTCGCAGTAATCCGGATTACCTCCGCCTGTAACGCCAAAATAGCGCTCGCAGAACTTGCAACTGCGAAAACGCAAATTATGCAGAATGTACTGGTACATCGTGAAATGCACCAAATCCTCCGGCTGGTTGGTGCTTAGCGTTTCGGCCATAAAATCTATAAGCTCGCAGCGGCTCTCATCCTCACGTGAAGCCGGCATAATTGTATTGAGAAGGTTATCATATGGGAAAAAGCCGTTTGCGCCCTTGGATACAGGGCCGAAACGGCCATTATGAAATGTAAGCTGCGGATAAAGCTCTTCGCCGTTCTCCCGCTGCTGGGCAAAATACCGCTCTGCCATATCATCTGAAGCATCGGCTGAATAATAGGTATCGGCTAAGGTGCGCAGGCGCGGCTGAAGTGTTTTGTAGTATGCCATCTGCTGCTCTAGCTCATCGGTGTTAAGCTGTTCTCCTTTTTCGTGCACGAGGTGAAGCCGCTCAACAGCTACGGAAAAAGGGGCAAATATCGCGCTTTGATTCAGCCAGAAAATTGTTGTATCAAACAGCCTGGCGAAGCACTTATCTACATTTTGTCCGGCATTTATTTCCGCAATAATCTTCCTGATTGCCGGAAGTTGACTATCGAATGAATTAAGATCAACATACAGAAAATCAGCAAGGCTTGTTCCAAGCGGATACTCCTTATGGTGCAGCGTCTTAAAGGCATCGGGATACCCGGCGACTTCAGTGCGTATTTCAAAGACCTCTGTTTTAGAATCCATATATGCACTTGCCCAAATCTTGCCGACCGGCGTAGATTGTTTTATTCCTGGGATCATAAATACCCCTCCAAATAGATATATATTTACAGTTTGTTAACAATAAGACTATTGACAAACAAATACGACATTGTTATACTTACCGTGCTTTGCGACTCACACATATGATAATAGCATAGTAAGTCTATCCTGTCAATACTTATTTAGGAGGAAAAAATGAAAAACACCGACATCTACAGCGACCTGCCGAACATCCTGAATGCGGATCAGCTGGCATCAACCCTTGGCGTATCAAGAGCGAGAGCATATCAGCTTCTGAACATGGCTGACTTCCCGACGCTGAAAATAGGGAAGCGGAAGCTTGTACCTCGGGACAAGCTCATCGGATGGATTGAGAAGAACACGGGAGGTGAAGCAAATGCCCGGTAAAAAAGAAACGACCGCTCCAATTCCGTCTGCGGTAACAGGCGGGGAACAGTCGTCAATGCATAATTGCAGCTTGAGTATAACAAGAGAAAATGCAAAAAGCAAGTACCCTGAAACAGAAAAGCACGGGGCAAGAAAAGAGCAGTCCGGGACTTTAGCGAGCATAGGCGTTGTAACGCCTCAATTCCAAATCTATGGGATTTGGCAGGGACTCCGTCCCTTGTACCCTGTTTCTATTGACGGTGGCGTCTATGCGTGAACGCACCGTACACATTAACCTGCGGGTGACGGAAAAAGAAAGAGATATCATTTTCAAAAACGCCCGGAGATGTGGATTATCCGTTTCGGAGTTTCTGCGAAAGTTGGCCTTGGGGTACATCCCCAAGGCCTTGCCGCCGTTTGAATACCAGCAAATTAATCACATGCTGATGTCATTATATGTGGCCTTCAAAGAAAGCAGCACTCAGGAAAATGCCGAGGTAATCGTGCGCTTCGTTCGCAGTCTGGAGGATGAGTTCCTCAACATAGAGAGGAGGAGCTTCCGTGGCAACAACATCGATCTGGGCGGTGAAGAACTCTCTGGCTGATGTGGTAAACTACGCAAACAACCCTGAGAAAACTGGTTGCCGAGATTTGCAGAATGTTCTGCACTACGCTGAGAATGAAGATAAAACCGAACAAAAATATTTCATCACTGGGATAAACTGTTTTGCTGAAACCGCCTGCGAGCAGATGATTAATACCAAACGCCGCTTTGCCAACAAGGGCACAAATGTAGCGTTTCACGGTTACCAGAGTTTTGCCCCCGGCGAGGTGACGCCGGAGCTAGCGCATGAAATAGGCGTGAGATTTGCGCAGGAGATGTGGGGCGACCGCTATGAGGTTCTTGTTGCTACGCATCTCAATACAGACTGCTGTCATAATCATTTCGTGATCAATTCCGTATCCTTTGTAGATGGAAAAAAGCTGATTGTCAAGAAAGGCACGCACCTAGACTTGAGGCGCGTATCTGATCAGCTCTGCCGCGAGTATGGTTTGTCGGTTATCCAAAACCCCAAGGACAAAACTCCGCGCTGTATTTACCAAGCAGAGAAGCGCGGTGAGCCGACTAAGTACAACCTCATTCGCGACGCCATTGACAGGAGTATAGCTGCTTCACATGACGCGAAAGACTTAGCCCGGATGCTGAAGCTATACGGTTATGAAATCAGAGCTCCTGAAAACCGTAAATACGTGACAATCTGTGCTGTTGGCGGCGAAAAGCCTACCCGATTATATCAGCTGGGCGAGGATTATTCCATTGGGCGTATTCAGGAACGCATACGACAAAACAGCTATGAAGTACAAAGCAAACAGCCGAGGTATCAGAAAATTCAGCCTCAGCAATCGCAGAAATATCACTGCAGGGGCAATATCAAGCGAGCACCAAAGATAACCGGTTTTCTGGCTGTGTATCTTCACTATCTTTACCTTCTCGGCGCAGTTCCCAAAGAAAAACACAAGCCGCTGTCTCCGTACATGAGGGAGGAATTGCGCAAGCTTGACAGATATACAGAGCAGTGCCGGTTCCTTTGGCGCGAAAAACTGAACACAGCCTCCGAGGTTTCCGATTATGCTGAGCGAAAGAAAACTGTGTTGGCCGAAAGAATTCAAGACAGGGATAAAATTAACAACCGCCTGCGCCGCTGCTATGAACCGGAGAGCATTGAGACTTTGAAATCGGAGCGGGATGCTTTGACGCAGGATATATCCGCAACAAGAAAACAAATTTGGCTTGCAGATGCAGTGCTGAACCGTGTGCCGTCCATGAAAGAAACTATCCGCGAGGAACAGCGGCTTCAGGAACAAATGCGTAACGAAAGAGGCAGTTATTACCGAGAGCGTGAAGCGAAAAAGAAGGAGATGCGATCGCGTGTATGGGAGAGATGAAAAACCATAGCGCATTAGATACCCCAAAAAAGCCTGAGCCATACTTTTGCCTTTACTTGCTCCTTTTTGAGAATACCCGTTATTCCTCCATGCACTTGGAGTCCATAGTTCTTTATTCAATACTATTATCGCGGGAAAGCCTGTCTGAGAAAAACAACTGGCGAGATGAAAAGCAACGCGTCTTTGTTTATTGCACGGTAGATGAAGTTTGTCATTTCTTGCGCTGCGGGCGTGACAAGGCTATGAAAACGCTCCAAGAGCTGGAGCGTAGCGGCCTGATTTCGCGCCATAAGCAAGGCCGAGGCAAACCCGACAGAATTTATGTTCAGTTGCTTCAAGAAGTTGAAAAAAACGACCTCTAGGAGTCGGAAATATCGACTTCTGGAGGTCGGAAATATCGACCCTAATTATATAGATATAGTAACTAGATAAAAATAGCGTTACTGTGCCGAAAAAGAAAAAACCATAGGTGTTTTTGAACAGTTATTAACCAATTTCCAAAAATTAGGCCCTCGCTATAGCCCCGCGAAGTATATTTTAAAATGCTTTTGCAGGCAGGCGTTTAAATCCATATCCGGGTATCTCACTATCCACTCAAAAATAAAGCCCCTTATTGTCGTTACTATATCCTCGGCTATCGTTTCGGCATTGTCGCAAGTCTTAAATTCTCCTTGTTCAATGCCCATACTTACAAGCTTGTACACTGCGCCGTAAAGACCCTTGTTGAAGCTCATAAGCATTTCAAAGTTCATGCTTTTTCTGATTTGAATCAGACCTGCGGTTTTCACAAGGGCGTGTCCCAATTCCTCTGTAATGTTATGCGATACTTTTTCAAGCAAGGAAGAAAACATATCGGCCGCCGGGGCATTTTCGGCAATAACGGTTTCATAGCTGAAATTCATCCTGCCAATAACATCTTTTATAAAATCCGCCTCAAGAGAATCCTTTGAATCGAAGTGTGAATAAAAGGACCCCTTGGATACCCCGGCGTGGCTGATGATGGAATTAAGGCTGACATTTTCAAGGCCGTATTCTCTAAACAGAAGCTCGGCGCTTCTGTATATTTTTTCTTTTGTTTCGGCGGATTTCTTTTCTCTTATACCGGTAATGTTTTTTTCCAATTTTTTCTCTCCCGTATTGCATCTTATTACCATTTAATATATAATATTTTTATTAACGGACTTCGGTCTGTTATTTTGAATAGCAGTTTATTTTACCATATTTATTATAGCATTTTCCACTTGCCTGATAAAAAATAATCCGTTCATATACGAGGAGGATTCAAAATGGTTAAACAAATAAGAAAGAAAGTATTGGCAATGCTCGTGACCCTTGCGCTGGTGATTAGCCTTCTGCCGGCTGTTACGCTGCTTGCAAAGGCAGCAACTGTTCTTGCCCCGGTGGAATAATGCCACGCAACTTAAAATATCAGTCTTCGCGCACCGCTGGGGGCTGATAAAGTGCCGCGAATACGCAAAGCTCTTGGAAGAGATTAAAGAAGAAATCTAGCAAAGCAATAATAAGTGAATAAACCTTACAAAAGAAATTTCGGAGGTAAAAATATGCTGATGACAATTAAGAGAAAGCTGATATCAATAGTCTTTGCGCTGGCGCTTGTAATAAGCCTGTTACCGGTGGTGACGATGCAGGCAAGTGCATATACTGCACCAACTGCATTAGAAGTTGCTTTTATTACTCCTCCTAATACAGGTACAGACCAAAGCGCTAACTGTCACGATTACAAAGACTACATAACCAATGTTACCTTTGCCGAAATTGATAACAGCAGTGATGGAACTTACAGCGGGGGTGTTTGGCACACAGATTACGGAAGAACTCCAACTCAAGTAGCCCCCGGAGATATTGTGATTGGACAATCCTATACATTATCTGTAACAATAAGTGGTGAAGATCTATCTTGGTCTTATCTAGCAGTCTATATCGACTGGAATGGCGACCATGATAATGGTACAACTACCGGTTTGAGCCTTGATACAGGTGAAGAGGTTGCAGAATGGTATGGTAGTACCGAAACAGGATCACCTGCAACCAAAACCTTTACAAAAACTGTCACAGTGCCTTCATATGCTGTTACAGGCAATATTTACATGCGCGTAATGCTGGATGCTGATACGCCTAATGCAACTGATAATACCGGAGACTATCAATGCTATGTACTTGCCGGTGAGATTGAAGACTATGTATTGAATGTGTCGGCAGCAGGGCCATCCATCACCTCCGCCACCTACAACGCAAGCACGGGAGTATTAGCCGTTACAGGCAGCGGTATGACACTGGGCGACACGATTGATGTAAGTAAGCTTACGTTGACTGGCGAGGGCGGAAGTACATATACGCTTACCACTGGTAATGTGAATGCCACCAGCGCAACCGACTTTTCGTTGACACTGAATGATGACGACAAGGCAGCAGTCAATCATATTTTAAATAAAAACGGGACGAGCTCCACAAGTGGCACAAATTACAACCTAGCAGCGGCGGATGATTGGGACAGTGATGTTACTGCTGGAGACACATCAGACGCTACCGGCAACGGCATTACGGTAAGCAACGTAGCCGTGCCCACAATCACAAGCGCAACATATGACGCTAGTACCGGTGCACTGGTGGTAACTGGTACGGGGCTTTTGTCGCTGAGTGGAGCTAACAACGATATAGTAGCAAACAAGTTTACTTTGACGGGTGAAGGCGGAGCTACTTACACCCTTACTGATACCCCCAACGTTGAAATTACAAGCGGAACTTCGTTTACATTATCGCTGAGTGCAACAGATAAGGCAGCAGTAAACCTTATACTGAACAAGATCGGGACAAGCTCAACGGACATATCTACATATAATTTGAGGGCGGACGAAGATTGGGCTGCAGGTGCAGATTCTGCAGTGGATGTCGCGGATACTACAGGCAACGGAATTACAGTCAGTAACGTAGCTACCCCGACCATAACGAGCGCAACTTACAACGCAAGTACTGGTGTGCTGACGGTAACTGGTACAGGGTTCTTGAAGCTGTACGGAGCTAACAACGATATAGTAGCAAACAAGTTTACTTTGACGGGTGAAGGCGGAGCTACTTACACCCTTACTGATACCCCCAACGTTGAAATTACAAGCGGAACTTCGTTCACTATTATTTTTAGTGCAACAGATAAATCAGCAGTGAACCTTATTCTGAACAAGATTGGAACAAGTTCAACAGGCGGAACTATTTATAATTTGGCGGCTGCCGAAGATTGGGCAGCGGGAGCAGATTCTGCTGTGCTTGTAGCGGATACGACAGGGAACGGCATTACGGTCAGCAACGTAGCTGCGCCGTCAATCACAAGCGCAACATATGACGCAAGTACCGGTTCGCTTGTGGTAACTGGCACGGGGTTTTTGAAGCTGGCCGGAGCTACAAACGATATAGACGTGAGCAAGTTTGTATTGACCGGTAAAGATGGAGCAACCCGCACACTAACTAATTCCTCCGACGTTGAAATCACAAACGGAACTTCATTTACGATTACTCTGAGCCCAGAAGATAAAGAAGCAGTCAACTTTATCCTGAACAAGAACGGAACAAGCTCAACGGGTGAAACTACATATAATCTGGGAGCTGCCGAAGATTGGGCGGCGGGAGCAGATTCTAATGTGGTTGTTGCCGACCTGAATGGTAACGGCATTTTGGTCAGCAAGGTAGCGCCGAAAGTCACAATAACGTCTGCGACAGCTAACCCGACAAACAGCTCTCCGTTTTCAGTTACGATTACATTCAGCGAGAGTGTTACGGGTTTCGAAGTGGGCGATATTACGGTAACAAACGGCGCAGCAAGTAATTTGAGCGGTGCCGGAGCAACATACACAGCCGATATAACCCCTTCTGGACAGGGCGTGGTTACGGTCAATGTGGGTGCGGGAGTCGCTGACTCGGCAGGTATTGGCAACACAGCAGCAGTGGAGCTTAGCCGAACATTCGACAGCTTAGTGCCGGATGCACCGATTATATCGACACTTCCGCAAGCTATCAATGCAGGCAGCATTACAATAAGCGGAACAGCTGAAGCCGGAGCGACGATTACCATAACCGGAGGAGCGGCAACAGCGACCGGAACAGCAGCCGGAGGCAACTATTCTATAAGTGTAAGTCTGACTCAGGATTCTGTGAACACACTGGTTGTTAAGGCAACGGATGCTGCTGGGAATAACAGCGCAACCGCAAGCGTTGCAATTACTGAGGACAGCACTGCACCTGCTGCACCAACTATTACAACTGTAACACAAACTATAAATGCAGACAGCATTACGATTAGTGGCACGGCAGAAGCCGGAGCGACGATTACCATAACCGGCGGCTCTGCAACAGCGACCGGAACAGCTACCGGAGGAAACTATTCTATAAGTGTAAGTCTGACTCAGGATTCTGTGAACACACTGGTTGTTAAGGCAACGGATGCTGCTGGGAATAACAGCGCGACCGCAAGCGTTGCAATTACTGAGGACAGCACAGCTCCTGCTGCACCAACTATTACAACTGCAACACAAACTATAAATGCAGACAGCATTACGATTAGCGGCACAGCTGAAGCAGGAGCAACAATTACTATTACCGGCGGCTCTGCAACAGCAACAGGAACTGCTGCCGGAGGTAACTATTCAATAAGTGTTAATCTGACTCAGAACGCTGTAAATACACTAGTCGTTAAGGCAACTGATACTGTTGGCAATGAAAGCACAACTGCAAATGTTGCTATTACTGAGGATAGTGTATCGCCATCTGTTACGACTTCAGCTAACCAGACAATAAGTACGACTGCGGCTACAAACGGCGCAACCGTATGTGCGCTTACGGCAACTGATGCAACAGCGATTACCGGATTTACTGACGCACTTACATGGTCTAAGACCGGCGGTGCTAATGCGGCCGACTTCTCAGTTGTAGGCTCAGATTTGAAGATAGCTAACGCAGTCGGTTTGGTCGCAGGCAGCTATATAGTGCAGGTAACCGCTACGGATGTTGCCGGAAACACGAACGCACAGACCATTACGGTTGCCGTAGTAATCGGCCCCACGGTGAACGCGGTCAGCCATAGCTATACTGATACGGCTGCAAACGATACGTTCGGTAATTCGTCCGATAATATATCGGCAACGCCTAACTCAGGCTCTATAACCGGATATGGCATCAGCGGCGGAATTGCAGACACTACTCACGCCGGCTATACCCTCTCCAAGGCCGGAACCTATGGCACACTGTATGTTAACGACACTACTGGCGCGTATGTCTATGTTCCGACAAGCGACGCGCTGCTGAACGCACAGACAGCAACCGTAACCGATGTCTTCTCAATAACAGCTACAGATGGTGCAGGCACGGCGGGTAACAGCTTGACAATAACCATAAACGGCGTAAACGATACGCCGACAGATATAGCTCTTTCAGCTACTTCGGTCAATGAAAACGTAGCAGGTAACACGACTGTTGGATCCCTTTCAAGCACCGACGCTGACGCGGGTAATACATTTAACTATACACTTGTCGCCGGTGTTGATAGTACAGATAACGCTTCTTTCAACATTGATGGCAGTAACCTGCGCATCACGAATAGCCCGAATTTCGAGACAAAAAGCAGCTATTCAGTGCGCGTTCGCACCACCGATCAGGGCGGTTTGTGGTTTGAAAAGGCCTTTACGATTACGATAAACGATGTCAATGAAGCGCCGACAGACATTGCACTGTCAGCTAACTCGGTTAACGAAAATGTTGTTGCAGATACCGTAGTGGGTGCGCTCTCTAGTACTGACGTAGATGCGACAAACACCTTTACTTATACGCTCGCTGCAGGTGCAGGAGACGCTGACAACGCGAGTTTCAACATTTTCGGCAGCAATCTTAGAGTAACAAACAGCCCAAATTATGAGTCCAAAAACAGCTATTCTGTACGCGTTCGCACCACCGATCAGGGCGGTTTGTGGTTTGAAGAGGCATTTACGATTACGATTAACGACGTCAACGAAGCGCCAACCGATATAGGGCTTTCAGCAAGTGCAATCAATGAAAACGTCGCAGCAAATACCGTGGTAGGAGCTCTCACGAGCACCGATGCCGATGCGGTAAACACCTTTACCTATACGCTTGTTTCTGGCGCCGATTCAACAGACAACGGTGCGTTCAATATCGACGGCAATAACCTGCGCATAACGAACAGTCCTAATTATGAGGCAAAAAGCAGCTATTCTGTGCGCGTTCGTTCGACTGATCAAGGTGGATTGTGGTTTGAAGAGGCATTTACGATTAACATAAACAACATTGACGAAGTACCAGTGATATCCACGGGCGACTCGATCAGCGTTGTTGAAGGCACAACGATAGCCTTTACCGCTGCTGGAAGTGACCCTGAGGGAAGCCCGATTACGTGGACAATTTCCGGCGGAGCTGATGCTGCGAAATTCAGCATAAACGCAGGAGTTGTAACGTTTGGAACTGCGCCGTCTTTCGGCACCCCGACAGACTCTGACACGAATAACACCTATGTAGTACAAATCACTGCGAACGACGGAACACTTGAAGCATCAAAGACAGTTACTGTAACAGTCACCGCCGCTCCGGTCTACGACTCCCCAAGCACACCTGCTACACCTGCAAACAGCGCCGTAGTTGAGGTCAACGGAGAGAAGCAGGACGCGGGTCAGACAAACACACAGACAACAGGCGGAACGACAACCACCACTATTACGGTTGACGACACGAAGCTGGATAAGATACTCGAGAGCAAGGGCAACAACGCCACTGTAACGCTTCCGGCAAGCGGAAACCCAGACGTAGTGGTTGGACAGCTTACAGGACAGACGGTCAAGAACATGGAGACAAAGGAAGCGGTGCTTGAAATCAAGACCCAAACCGTAACCTACACCCTGCCCGCCTCACAGATAAACATCGACGCAGTTTCCTCGCAGCTCGGCGCACAGGTTGAGCTTAAGGACATCAAGGTAAATGTAAAGATTGCCGAGCCGCCCGCCGACACAGTTAAGATTGTTGAGAATACGGCAAACAAGGGCAACTATCAGCTCGTAGTAAAACCCGTTGAGTTCGAAATCACCTGCACAAGTGGGGACACTACGGTAGAGGTGAGCCGCTTCAACGGCTACGTCGAGAGAACGATAGCGATTCCCGACGGAATTGACCCGAGCAAGATAACAACCGGAATCGTACTCAACTCCGATGGCACCTTCAGTCATGTGCCGACAAGCATTGTCATGATTGGCGGCAAGTACTTCGCAAAGATAAACAGCCTCACGAACAGTACCTACTCGGTAATCTACAACCCAGTAACATTTACAGACGTTGCAAGCCACTGGGCGAAGGATGCGATCAATGACATGGGTTCTAGAATGGTCGTAACAGGAATCGGCGGTGGCATTTACGAGCCTGAGAGAAGCATTACGAGGGCTGAGTTCGCTGCGATTGTCGTGAGAGCCATGGGACTTAAGAAAGGCACCACCGAAAGCGCCTTCGGCGACGTTGCGCTTACGGACTGGTTCAACGGCTATGTCGATACCGCTACAGCGTACAGCCTGATTACAGGCTATGACAACGTAAGCTTTGCACCGAACGATACGATAACCCGAGAGCAGGCAATGGCAATACTCGCAAGAGCGATGAAGCTCACAGGGCTAAGCGTCACACTTACCAACAGTGAAGCGTCAGCGCTGCTCGCAAGCTATACGGACGCAGGCTTGATTTCGGATTACGCAAAAGCTGGTGCCGCTGCCTGCATCAAGACGGGTGTAGTATCCGGGACTACCGCGAGCACGCTGTCACCGAAGGATAGCGTTACGAGAGCAGAAGTCGCCGCCATGGTTCAGAGACTGCTGCAAAAGTCTGGACTGATCTAAATAAACTTAAATGCGCACCGACAAGGCTAACAGACTTTGCCGGTGCTCATTGTATAAACAGGAAATGTTGATGCCTCAGCAGATATTTGAAAAAGCAATTTTATTTGAAACGTTATACTTTTTTGTTGTTCATTCAACATGAGGAATATTCAAAGTCAATATAGTATTTAAGCAAAACATAGATGAAATAGCAATGCGGCACGTGAAGGATAACAAATTCTCAGGCCTATGTTTCTTTTGGATCAGTGTGACGCTTTTCGATTGATTATAATTTACCTTGATGGTATAATATAGTATTAATACACGCAAAAATATAATTCCATGACATCGTATACGCCGTATTACATTAATACCCTTTGATTCGTTGATGCGTATTATACTAATGATAAATGAAAGCAGGTTGGCATGTATGGGCAATGAAGCTCTTTTTAAGAAAATAGACCGCTATGCCGCTGCAATCCGTAGTTTTCGGCCATTGTCGAAGGACGAGATAAAACAACTGGACGCATACTTCAAGATTGGAGTCACATACAGCTCAAACGCGCTTGAGGGTAACTCGTTAACTCTTTCTGAAACTAAGGTATTATTGGAAGACGGAATTACGGTCGGCGGCAAACCGATTCGGGACTGCTATGAAGCTACCGGACATGCCAAGGCGTATGATTTCATGCTTGAGCTTGCCCGAAGTGATGATTTTATCTTTACAGAAGAGAGTATAAAGCGGCTCCATTACCTGTTTTATAACGGCATCGACTCTGAAAAGGCGGGTTACTACCGAAAGGGACAAGTGTTTATCACAGGTACGGAATATGTGCCACCAACAGCTGATGAAGTCCCTGATTTGATGAAAGTGCTCCTTGACGAATTGAATGAAAAAAAGGACACGTTGCATCCGGTAGCGCTTTCGGCATACGCCCATCGTCGATTGGTGGATATACATCCTTTTCAGGACGGTAACGGGCGCACCGCACGGCTGCTTATGAACTTGATATTAGTCAATAAAGGCTACTGTATCGTTTCTATATCACCGGTCCTGAGGCATGACTATATCACAGCATTGCAGCAGGCTCAGCGGAGCAAATCCCCTAGCGACACAGCGTTTGTCCGATTGATCGCGGAATGTGTAATAGAGGCGCAGAAGGACTATTGCAGGATGTTTCATATCAAGCTGCCTGATCTGTCCAAAGAGGAACAGGAGCGATAAGAAAGAAAAGCGCTGAAAAGCAAGCTTTTCAGCGCTTAAACTAGTATGTCGGAAATTCTTGAGTAGTCTTTTCAAGGATAGACGTTAAGTTACTCGATTTGCACTGCAAATCAGCAATATACTATTTCTTTGAGCGCAAGTTCTTCAGCCCTATTGCGGATATTATTCATCGCTCCTACCCATGCCATTTGATCTGATGCCTTGAGATTTTCAGTTATTCCCTCGGCCTTTGCCTTCTGCGATGTAATCAGATCAACCATCTGCTTTACCTGCCTGTCTACGTCGGCAAGATGCTCATTTAACTTGCAAGTAGTTTTGAGGGTTGCATAAAGCACATGGCGGTGGTGCTTAAGGTATTCTAACCTGAGCCGGCCATACCGACCGAGGGGATAGGATTCTTCTTCCGGCACAAGTAAATCAGGGAGAAAATAGTCCCCGTGTTTTGAATATGTGATTTCCATGATTGGCTCCTTTCAATTTTGAATATTTGACCCTTATTTTGACCCTTTAGACGTTTGGATTCTATAAAACAAATGGACTGACTGGTACCAAATTCTATAGAAATTGAGCTAAAAGCCCTACTTTTGGACGTAAATTGTTACAAAAAACGCAAATATTCAAATTCGAGTCCTATAACGCCCACCAAATAAACTACCATCTATTGATAAAAAGATTTTATTGATAGGTGGTTTTTTATTTTTCTCAGAAAGGCTTGAACCAAGGGATTGCCGGTTCGGGACGGGTGAGGCAGGCTGTTCTGTTTGGATGATTTTTAGTTTTATGGTGAATGCCGACTGATTTTTGCCGGCAACTACTGGGTAGAATCGTTAAATAATTGAAGGGGTGTGCATTTTTTCTTTAAATCGTTGGACAATTGGGAGAATCGTTGAATAATTGAATTTTGATATGTTTCCTAATACGGGACATGTTGAGACGGTAGTATTGATGTGTGCGTCCAGCGAAGCTGGCAAATGCTAACAGGTGAAAGTCCTGTAGTGGTAAAGGTAGGGCAGCCACTTAGTCAGTAACCAGCGTATGGAGTAATTCATGCGTTGAAGCGTTACGGAATGTTCCTAAGGGAGCAGACAAACTGACGGGTCGTAACATAAAGTGAATACTGCCGCACCGTTATTGACAATCCCGAAAGGGAACAACAGGGAGTCGAGCTGAGATATCAAGAGCGAAGACAGCAGACGGTATGAAGAACCCTAAATGCAATACCTAAGAACCCTGCGGTGTAGAGGTAGCGACACGCCAGGAAAGTATTTGTCGGAACTGGAGAGAGCCTACTTTGCACAGAAAACTGTTAAGAGGACGCAAATAAGTGAAAGCGAAATTGCAGTCCTGCAAAGAGGCAGTCAGAAGTGCCCATAGTACCTACGATTGTACAGACAACAAAACTGCACATAGGAAAGGGGCACAACTTTATTCAAGTCTGTAGAGGAGGTAGGTACTGGTGATTGCCGATAAAGCTATTAACACCCATGAAAAAGTACGAAACATCCAGAACAGACTATACCTTACAGCCAAAGTTGACCGAAAGAGAAAGTTCTATGCGTTGTATGACAAGATATACCGTAAGGATATTTTGGAGGAAGCATGGAAACGGGTAAAACGAAATGGTGGGGCAGGCGGTGTCGATAAAGTCAGCATTTTAGACGTGAAAGCGTACGGCGAGGAAAAACTGCTGGACGAAATAGCGGAAGAACTGCGGACAGAGAAGTATCGGGGCAAGCCTGTCAGACGAACCTATATTCCAAAGGCCGATGGCAAGAAAAGAGCTTTAGGAATACCTACGATTAAGGACAGGATAGTACAAATGGCGGCAAAGATAGTAATCGAGCCGGTATTTGAAGCTGATTTTCAGCCATGTTCGTATGGGTTCCGACCAAAACGGAGTGCAATACAGGCAATGGACAGGATATTCGAAGCGGCTGATAAAGGCGGTGCTTTGTGGGTAATTGATGCCGACATCAAAGATTATTTCGGCAGCATAAGCCACGATAAACTGCTTTTGCTGGTAGAGCAGAGGATAACTGACCGCAAGGTGCTGAAGCTTATAAAAGGCTGGTTGAAAGCAGGAGTGCTTGAAGCTGGACAATACAGTGAAAGTACACTGGGAGCACCACAGGGTGGAGTTATATCACCGCTTTTATCCAACATATATCTGAATTATTTCGATGTATGCTGGAACAAAAGATTTGGACACCTGGGCGAGCTGGTACGGTATGCAGATGATTTTGTGATATTGTGTAAGCGGAAAGCGCAGGCAGAAGAAGCTTTAAAAGCGGTGAAATGGATTATGAATAAGCTGGAATTGACATTGCACAGTGAGAAAACAAGGCTTGTTGATATGTATTTTGGAAAAGATAGCTTTGATTTTCTTGGCTTCAACAACAGATTTCAGCGGTTCAGAAATAAAAGCTGGAAGTGGTATTGGACATTACAGCAAGTTCCATCTAAAAAGGCTATGAAGAAAATGAGAGCCAACATCAAAGAGGTGTTTTCTAGTCCGAGCAAACTGCTGTGGAGCATGGATGAAATGGTGAAACTACTCAACCCTAAAATTATTGGGATGAGAAATTATTATGCCAGACGGTTCACAAGACCATGGTTGTGGAAGATAGAGAAGTATATCAGTTACAAATTTACCCGGTGGTACAATCGGAAGAAACAACGCAAGTACAGGCTAGGAAATGCGGCAAAAGTCAGAGAATTGACCTTGCAGGCAGGACTAGCTAGTATCTGCGGCTGAATGCTGAAGGAAGAAGAATATCGGAAAGCCGTATGCGGGAAAACCGCACGTACGGTTTGATGAGGGGGCGGTGGCAACCCCACTGCTCTACTCTATCACGCAAAGATAAATAATTAGGCTCTAAAGGGCTTGAAATCAAAGGTTTTCAGACTTTCGGTTGGAATAATCGATTGCTGGAAACCTTGTCTTTTTTATCGTTCAAAAGCAGCCCGGGTTTGAGAGAATTGTTGGGTTGAGGCTATAGAACTGATTTTTATCCCGCGAGACAAGGGAACTACTTTTTTTGGATAGGGTTGAAACTAGGGAACTGTTGTTAAATGAATGAAGTAAAAGGCAGTAGTCCTATTACAAAACTACTGCCTTCTACTATGTTATCTTCCTAAATCATCTCGGCGAGTACGATGTTGTAAAACATGAAGAATCCAATCAGCATTTTTCAATTTTAATTTCGTTATTCTGAACTAAAATTGCATCGTGATTACTGATTGGGGATAAATTTAGTTTAGAAGAGTAGGTGTCTATTATAGTTTGCACAACTTTCTTAAAGGGTGAACTTTCAAAATGTGGCACTGGGTAAAACTCGACTAATCCTAAGGCGCAATAATCCGTCAAATCTGGAGCTTTTTTCACACTGTCTATTCCTTTAGCGTATTCTATATTTGGTGATACAACCATTGCTCCAGCTGATTCACCAATGTAAAGCTTGCCTGCATTCACTTCTTCAATAATTATTTCATCAGCCCCTGTTCTTTTTAGCTCTTGTAAAAGAAAAAACGTGTTTCCACCAGTTACATAGATATAATCATTTTTCTTTAACTTGACTTTTATTTCATCCTTGCTGGCTGTAGATATTTCAAGTATATCAACAATAAGTCCCATTTTTTCAAGTGCCTTTCTTCCAGAAGATACATAAAAAACAACCTTTTCCACCATGCTTGCGGTAGGGATAAAGGTAACTCTTTTACCGATTAAATCTAGTTCGAAATTTGCAAAGATATATGCAACATCTTTAAATGATGATGCCAAAAATATTTTTTTCATAAAGTTGTATTCTCCTTTTATTTTACTTGTAAATGTAGTATACTACAAAAAGGTTTCATATTGTGACACCATTTATACAATTAGTGATTATGAAGGAGTGAATTGTTATAAATAAGTCGGAACGTTTAAATGATATGCTGCTATATCTAAATGATAAAAATATTTTTAATTTGAAAGATATAATACATCGATATGATATTTCAAAAAGTACTGCTCTCAGAGATATTCAATCATTAGAAGAAATAGGAATGCCAATATATTCTCAACCAGGCAGGAATGGATTTTATGGAATCCTCCAAAATCGGTTGCTGGCTCCTATTATTTTTAATGTTGATGAGATATTTGCATTATATTTTTCAATGCTTACATTGAGAGCTTATGAGACTACCCCATTTCATTTAAGCGTGGAGAAATTGAAACAGAAATTTGAAAATTGCCTTGCTCCTAAAAAAATTGAATTGCTTAGAAAAACAGAAAAAGTATTTCGATTGGGATCTATTTCACAAAATAACCACTGTAGATATTTAAAGGATATTTTACAATTTGCCATAGATGAAAAAGTTTGCGAAGTGAAATATAGAAAAAAAGAGATAGAAAAAAGCTATATCATACAATTTTATGATATTTCAGCAATCTTTGGTCAATGGTATGCTACTGGTTATAATTTTAAAACAGAGAAAATTCAAGTGTTGAGGTGTGACAAGGTTATCGATCTTCATGAAAATAGCAAATATCTAGCAAAGCCATTGAATGACTTTGAAAAGAATGCTGATATGTTATATAAGGAATCTGACGCAACAGAGTTTAAAGTTTTTGTGACAAATAGAGGAGTAGATCTATTCCAAAAAGAACATTATCCTTCCATGCGATTAGATTCAGTAAATGAGCAATATTTTATTAGTGGATTTTACAATCAAGGAGAAGAAGACTTTATTGCGAATTACTTTATCGGATACGGGAAAACCATATTAACGGTGCATCCGGTTGAATTGTCAAAACTTATTATTGAAAAGATTGATAGCTTACAATTGCATTTTTTAAATTTAGTTACTAAGAACGCAGATATCAATAATGAGCACTCGAGCCATGTTGAGTTGTGGTAGGAATAAGTCACAAGGATATGTAAACCTTAATTTTAAGCATTTGCAATGCATACTGTATTTGAACGAGCAGATGAAAAGAGAAAAAAAGAGCATATAGATTAACTATAGAGAAAGAGATAAATAAATGACAAAAATAAATTTTAAAGATTTTAGATTAGGTGAAGAATTATTAAAGGCAATCAATTTGCTGAATTTTGCAAATCCCACTAGAGTACAGGAATTGGTAATACCAAGTGTTTTAGATAATAAAGATATTATTGTAAAATCTCAAACTGGAAGTGGAAAGACAGCTGCATTTGCTATACCAATATGTGAATTGGTTGATTGGGATGATAACAAGCCACAAGCATTGATATGGGTTTTATTGAGCAAATTGAGACAGTAATAAATAGCCTTCAACAAGATCATGTAACTATGCTATTATCAGCTACAATGCCATTAGACATAGAGGATTTATGTAATAAATATATGAACAATCCTAGATTAGTTGAAATAGAAGATGAAAACAAGGCTGTTGATAGGATAGAGCAGGAAAGATATGATGTAGAAGAATTAGATAAAATAAAGTTCCTAAGAGATATTACAATAGTTGAAAACCCAGATGTTAGCGGTATAATAAAATACAGCAAAAACGGCCAATAAAAATGCAGCGAAAACGGCCACCAAATGCAGCACCTCTTCTGGAAGAAATGGAAATGTGTTACGATTAACACAAATTCATTTCAAGGGAGGGGTGCCATGTTGAAGAGGTGGCATATGTACAATTCTATTCATTCATTGAAGGACCAAGGCTTTAGCAAAAGACAGGTGGCTGAAAGGCTGGGAATCAACTTCAGGACGGTCAGCAAATATCTGTCGATGACGCCAGAAGAATTCAACGAGAAGACATTGAACAGAGAAAGGCGGCGGAATCTGGATCTGTATGAAGGTGTCGTCACGGATTGGCTGAAACGGTATCCAGACATGTCGGCGGCCCAGGTACTGGACTGGCTGAAAGAGCATTATCAGGTGAATGTGGCAGAACGCACAATCCGGCGTTTTGTAGAGAAGCTTAGAAAGAAGTATTCCGTCCCCAAGGTAAAAAATCATGAACGGCAATATGAAGCAATAGAAGATCCACCGATGAGCCAGCAGATGCAGGTGGATTTCGGTATGGCCTGGGTGTTTGATTTTTACAAGCGGAGCTACAGAAAACTGTATTGTGTGGCGGCGGTATTATCACATTCCAGGTACAAGTGGGGATTATGGTATGCACAGCCGCCAACGGCAATACAATTTACCCAAGCATTACAGGTGTGTTTTGAATATATGGGCGGAATGCCGAAGGAAATTGTTTTCGACCAGGATCGATTGCTTGCAGTTGATGAGAACTACGGCGACATCATCTATACAAAGGATTTTGAGCAGTTCCGACTATCCAGTGGTTTCGAAGTATATTTATGCCGTGGGGCTGACCCGGAAAGCAAAGGCAGAGTCGGTATCCGTGGGAGGTGTATCCATCACCACGAATACCTCTGAATCATCCACATAAAAGGTATAAGCAGAACGATCTACGCCGCAATAGAATACAGGACTACCATCGGTGATGATATTGTTAACGCTCGTGATAGAATGCGAAAGTGGAGATTGCGGAGCATAGTATTCTATCCCATTCGGCAGTAGCTTAATGAATTTAGCATTGGCGATGTTAGAATCGCTAATTAGGCAAAGACCCTCACCAACTAGGCCACCACCGTAAAGCGACATGGTATTCGCATAGGTGCCGGAGTAGGTCAAGGTAAATACGCCGCTGACCAATTCGTAGATTTTGTAATTGCCCGCAGAAAGCGTATAAATTTTGCCGTTATACTCGTAAACCACAATCTGATAGGAGGAGTCGTAAACCTCTTGTGTTATCGTTTCATTTACCGTGTTTATCGAAACGATCACCAACCCATGATAGTCCGACAATACGGCGTGGTTTCCATCCGCTGTGATGAAATTGTTCTGAAACACATTTCTGCCTGAACCGCCCGCCTGTGATGTGCCCACTCGATTGTACTTCCCATCTATGGCTTTCTTGGCAAGCCTAACATAACCAGCACTGTTGTTGGAATAAATCAGATATTGATCATTTGGTGTCATGACACCTGTTGAAGGGGTTATATCACCAAACCTTGAAAGCACAGATTTTGCAAGATCAGTTGAATAATCTATCCAGACGTTTATAGGAAGTACACAGATTTGCTCAGTATTGAGAAAAACAGGCTGGCAAGAGGACTTTGAACTATACCAAGGTGTTTCGGGAAACGATCCAACAGAAGGGGTAAAGGACCCGTATTGCCTGAGGTACCCTCTGTGAACCTTACCATACTGCACTTTATACTGACCATTACCAATCCACTTGTTTCCCCAAGGTGTCGGATAAACGATGCTGGGGTAGGAACTAAAGCCCGAGCCCACTGCTTTGACATTCAGCAATTAACTTTTCCCATTGATCTTGACGATACTTGGTTTTTACGTACGTAACTTTATCCATGTGTCACAACTCCTAACACGAGTTTTTCAAGTTTTTCAACAAAACTCAATATGCAGAGTAATTATTTCATGGACACAAACGATATGATTAAAGATGGGAAACAGCTTGTTGATATGGTTTACCTAAAACGGGAGAGATAAATCCTAATGCCCTATACAAAAGAGTTTATAAGGGAGAAAAATGAAATGAAATAGGCTGCTTGAAAAGATCAACATAATAAAACAAGACACCGTATATTGCAGTTTTGTAAAGTATATTGCTTTATTTTCAATAGTGCATATCAGTAAGATTAGTATCGGAGCGTATCAAAATTCATAAAAGATTGTCCATTTGGACGATGTGTAAATAAAAATCCTGTTCTATAGTATTTCTATAGAATGGGATTTTTTAATAGGAGGAAACTGCATGGGTTATATAAAAAACGTGCTGCCGATGAAGGATTATCGCCTGCTCATGCAAATGGAAGGTGGCAGCACAGTAATTGTGGATCTTTCGGACAAGCTGTATACGATGAAATATGCGGAGCTTACAGAGGATGGTCTCTTTAAAACGGCTACCACCGATGGAAACTACATAATCTGGGGCGGAGGAAGACTGGTTGTTACCGTCAATGAACTGATGGAGGTAGTTTTAATGGGATAATCTAAGTTAGAGGAAGCCAATCTATAACTAATAATACGATTTTATATGGCAAAGATACCTGCAAATAAGAAAAGAAGGAGAATGTTACAAATGAGTATTAGTAAAGTAAATCGACTGATATCGACAATAATTGCAGTTATGCTGATAGTATCGGCACTTCCGGCTAAGGTTTATGGTGCAGACACCTGGAGCGGCAGTTCAGCAACTGAGTTCAATGAAGGGAGCGGGTCAGCCGATGATCCCTTTCAGATATCCACAGGAGCGCATCTTGCATATCTGGCAGAACAGGTCAACGACGGAGAAGAATATGAGGATACATATTTCATTCTGACCGATGATATCAATCTAAACAATCAGCCATGGACACCGATTGGATCAGAGACTACAACCCCCTTCAGGGGAACGTTCAACGGACAGTATAAAAGTATTACCGGTCTGAATATCACTGGGACCACTAATTATACTGGGCTGTTCGGCAATAATGGTGGCAGGATTGAAAATCTTATTCTCAGTATTAGTGAGATTGTCGGAGCCGGTACCTATACAGGTGGTGTGGCAGGATACAATAGCGGCACCATCAAAGGCTGTTATCTTGCTGATGCAGGTTCCGTCAAAGGTCTTAGCCAAACCGGCGGAATAGTAGGTGCTAATGCTGGTACGCTGGATATCTGCAGCAATGGCGGTGCTTCTGTAGAGTATTATAGGGGAAGTGCGGATATTATGGATAAAATCTATGTGGGCGGTGTTACGGGAAATAATCAAGGGAGTATCATGAACTGCAGCAACAGCGGAGATGTAAAAATCGTGGTTGACATAAATGATTCTGTCGAGGCATCAGCAGGAGGAATAGCAGGACAGCTTGAGGGACTGAACTCTTTAATCAGCGGATGCCATAATTCCGGGAGTGTAGCAGGAGAGGGCAGTACCGATACGCTTGGTATATGGCAAGCGCGCTTCGGCGGAATCGTGGGATATTCGGAGTATATAGGCTTTTCAAATACGCCGAGGGATACACTGCCAAAAATCGAAAACTGCTCCTCCATCGGTACTGTGGCTTGTGACGGCGACTTACTGGCAGATAAATATGAAATAGGAGGAATCGCGGGAGCGGTATGGTTTAGTGAAGTGGTCAACTGCTACAACGGCGGAGCGGTAACCGGAGAAGCCCACGAAACATCCAAATATAAGAATGTGGGTGGCATCGCCGGTTGCCTTTATGTAGATTCTGTTGCACGAAATTGCTACAATTCGGGACCTGTGTCGAGTAACCGCAATTACCGTCCCGGCGGAGGGTTGATAGGGCTAATTGACAATGGTTCAGAATTGCGCAACAGTTATAATTCCGGTACAGTCTCCGGAATATCATTCAATTATCCTTATTACCCTAGCGGAGGAATTGTAGGTGCTGCCCTCGGAAGAGAAGGTTATGATGATACACTAATAAAGGATTGCTACTGGCTCCGTTCAGATACTGTGAATGACGGATTGACAGATGGAATTTCTAATATTGATGGTGAAACCTACATCACTATTTCCAGCATCGGAAGCTTTGCTTCAAAGGATGATGAATTAGTGGCCACTGACAAGACAAATCTGAACTATAACGGAACGCTTCTCAATGGGTTGAATACCGGGATATCCGACAATGAAGTTCCTTACGCGAAGGCATCAGACTGGGTGAGGATCGACGCTGCCAATGACGGCTTTCCTGTTCATGTGAATGGAATTCCCGGCGGTGGGAACTGGGACGAATTCAAGGCGGTAACATCACAGATTCCCAATGGCACCATGTATACGGTGATTGTCCAAGACAATTATTCGTCAGATTCATATGCAACCTTTTATGGAACGGTTACATTGACAGGAAGCAGGGTTATAAAACGCTCAGCAGGGTATTCAGGAATTTTGTTCAATGTGGGCGGAGGCGGTGAGAGTGTCTCTATCAAGAATCTCATTTTGGACGGCGGCAACTCGGGGACGGGTGCGTTAATTTATCAAAATGGGGCTTCTGAAATAAAACTCCTTTCAGATGCTGTACTTAGGAACAATCCAGCGACGGCGGTCTCCCAGAATGCAAACTGTACATTAAAAATGTATGATGGCCTAATTTCCGGCAATGGAACCGGTGTTTATGTAAAGGCGGCTAGTTGCACCTTTGAATATTATGGCGGAACTATAACCGGCAATGAAAAAAATGTTTATCTTGATGACGGAACAAAAATACTGGTAGGAGGAGCAGTCACGAGCAGCCCCATTGGGATCACCACCAAAACTGCCCCGACATCGGACAGCGCTATTCTCGCAGCGGAAGGAAAAGGCGGATATACGCTTACAGCGTCCGATGCCGGCCATTTCTTTTCCGATAACGTAAACTTTACAACAACTCTAAATGAAGGAAAAATCTATCTGGAGACATTGCCTCCTATTAATATCAATGCTTCTGTTGGCGAGGGAGGAAGCATTACGCCAAGCGGGAATATTGCCGTAGCGCAAGGTAATAATCAAAGATTTGAGATCACAGTCGAATCAGGTTATAGGCTTGCAGATGTGAAAGTAGACGGGAGCAGTGTGGGTGCGGTTTCTGAATATACCTTCAGCAATGTTCTGGCACCGCACACCATCGTTGCCGAGTTTTCCCGGATCATCATGATAGATCACATTCAGCCTGTAGGAAATATTGAGGTTCCATATGGAACAAGTGAAATGGATGCAATTACAAGACTGCCTGGCACAACAAATATCTCAGATAATATATCTATTACCCACCCAGTTAATCTAAATTGGACTATCACCGGGTATGACAGAAACACCCCGGGGACATACTCTGCGACGGGAACCTTTAGTCTGCCTGCCGGAGTGGAACAGACTGATCCGGCAACTACTCTGAGTGTAATAGCTCAGGTTACAGTAAAGAGTGCAGGCAATTCCGGTGGCGGAGGAGGCGGAAGCGGCGGGGCTGCCGGTGATACACCGAAAGACAAGCAGGCAACCGTTACAACAGGCGAGAATAAAGAAATCAGCATTCCAGTCAGTGTGGATACAAAATCAGGGAAAGCAACAGTTGATTTTGGAAAGCTGTCAGAAAGTTTTTCCAAGGGTGACAATACTGTGGTAAAAGTACCGCAGATTAGCGGAGTTAACAATTATGCGCTGGAAATTCCATCTGCAACCCTTGTTTATACAAACGGTGATCATAAGTTAACATTCGAGACCGAAAAGGGCAACTTAGTTATTCCGGGTAATATGTTGACAGAAATCACAGGAGCCAATTCAGGCAAAGCAGAAATAAGTATTGGAGTTGCAGATAAATCCGGCCTTACAGATGCAGAGAGAAAGGCCGTTGGAGATCGTCCATTAATCCAACTCATGCTGAAGCTGGATGGAAAACAGACCGATTGGAACAATCCCAATGCTCCAGTCACTGTAACTATTCCATACAAGCCGACAGCGTATGAATTGGCAGATCCCGAGCATATCATTATCTGGTATGTAGATGGAAGCGGAAATGTCGTCACAGTGCCAAGCGGACGCTATGATGCTAAAACGGGAAATGTGACGTTCACAACGACACATTTCAGCAACTATGCCATAGCCTATGTAAAAAAGAGTTTTGAAGATCTGAACGCAGTCTCATGGGCTAAGAATCAGATAGAGGTTCTGGCATCCAAGGATATCCTTCGGGGTATTGATGAAAAAGAAGGTGTTGATTCTAACAACTTTGCTCCGGAGACGAACATCACAAGGGCAGATTTCCTCTTTTCCCTTATAAGAACTCTTGGAGTAGATGCAAAGATTGATGGTTCCTTTGATGATATCAGCAAGGAAGCATACTATTATAAAGAACTGGCGATTGCTAAGAAGCTTGGAATTACAGTAGGCATAGGAAACAACAAATTTGATCCGGACGCAAATATTTCAAGGCAGGATATGGTAACTCTAACAGCAAGAGCGTTGAATATGCTTAAGGAACTAAAGCTAGAATCAAGCACATCTGTACTGGATAAATTCAGTGACAAATCAAGCGTTGCCGGATATGCAGCGCCAAGCATGGCAAGCTGTGTAAAGGAGGGCCTGATAGTAGGAGATGGAATGAGACTGAATCCAAAAGGACAGACCACAAGAGCGTCAGCTGCAGTATTTCTTTACAATATTTATAATAAATACCAGAAATAACAACGATTAATTACCCAAATGGGTGATATGTTGAAATAAAAAACCGCCCGATAATTTAATATCGGGTGGTTTTTCTATTGCATGGGTCTCATTTCATCAAAGAAATATAAACAATTTGAAAAAACATGTATAATTGAGTAAAATAATGTATGTGGGAAAGAATTCTGTTGAGCAAAGGAAAAGCTACAGGATGGAACATTATTATTTTTCGGACAAACTAAAGTGCAAACTGGATAGACTTCGTAGTGCTTCTATAGCGATTGTGGAGGCACCATCAGGGTATGGCAAGACCACGGCCATACGGGATTATTTTTTTAAACAGCTTCCGAAGGATACCCGTCTGTACTGGTTTACCAGCGTTGAAGAACTACCTGCTTCAGCCTATAAGAGGTTATGTCGTAATATAGAAAAAATTGACAGTGATGCAGGTGAACGTCTGTTGAGAATTGAGCTGCCAAATGCGGCCACTATAGGCGATGTAACCGATGCCTTAATGTCAGTTAGCTGTTTGCATGAAACATATCTTGTTATTGATGACTTCCAACTATTATATAATGCTTTACCCGATGCATTTTTTAAGGCGCTTTTTGAGAATAGAAGCAAAGAACTGCATATTATATTCATTACGCAGGTATTAAAAAAAGAGCAGTTTGCCAATCTAATCGGACACGAATGGCTTCATATCAGAACAGCAGATTTAAAATTGAGCGCTGAGGATATCCGTTCCTATTATTCTCTGGCAGGCGTTAACATAACAGCTGAAGAAGCGAAAAGTATTGCTGAATATACTGAAGGTTGGATCATAGCGTTATATCTGCAGTTATGCGCAATTAAGGATACTGGAAAACTCTATGATCGTGCCGGAATAATGGCTCTTATGGAGCAGTTGCATTGGAATAAGCTCACAGAAGAGCAAAGAATATTTCTTTTGCGTCTGTCACCCTTTGAGGCTATTACTATTGAGCAGGCATGTGCAGTAACAGAAAACAGCAAACTACCCGGATATGCCCAAGAACTGCTGGAAGGCCCCTTTATCCGTTATGAACCTTTGCAGGGTCAATACGAGCTTCATAGTATTTTATCAGAATTATTAGTACGAAAACGCAGGGAATGTGGAGCCGAATTTGAGAATGTTTGTCTATTGCGAGCTGGAGATGTTTGCAGGGATGAAGGCAAAATTGCCAGAGCGATGGGCTATTATTTGCATGCGGCCGATTATCAGAGGATGCTGTCTCTGGATTTTTCCTTTATACTTTTGGAGAAAATAGACAGAAAACCGTTTCCTGAGATAGCCCTGGATATTGCACAGAACTGCCCCGAAAATATAAAAAAGGAGAATGTACTATCTATGCTCCGGGTTGCATGGGCATTGTTAGTTTCGGATAAGAAAACTGAGTTTGACATTTTGATGAAAGAGCTGAAGTCTATTGTGGATGAAAAAAATGAAGACAATTCTCCATTTTTACTTGCTGAATGGACGCTTTTAACCTCCTTTCAGAGCTATCCTGATCTCAAAGAAATGATAGATTACTTAAGAAAAGCTGCAGAGCTTTTTAATGGCAATTGTTCCCGGATTATCCTTCCTGAAATGCCCTGGTGGTTTGGTGAATACGCTCCATTTACAGCATTTCATATTAGTCCTGGTGAAGCAGATAGAGAGGCCGATGATTTTGAAGAATATATCTCATTATATTCAAGACTGACAAACGGTCACGGAACAGGTGCAGATATCCTGTTCCGAGCTCAACTAGCTTTTCAAAGAGGCAATGTACAAGATTGTGAAATACTAGCTCATAAGGCGGTGTTTCTTTCAGAAAGCAAAAAACAAGGCATAGTACAGCTGGGAGCAACATTAAGCCTGGCACAGATGGCACTGCAAAAATCTGATACCGAGGGCTGGCAGAATGCGATTAACTCAATGGAACGGGCTGCTTCCTATCTATCACAGAATACAATTGTATCCCGCTCAACTTTAGATATTGTTCGAGGTATTTTATTTAATGAGCTGAAAGATCAAGAACGAATTGCAGAATGGCTTAAAAATAGCGATTTCTTAAATAGCATGCTGCCTAAAACTATAATTAACGATGCAATATATGTGTACATAAGCTATTTGCTGAACAAAGGTGAAATAACAAAGCTTATAGGAATAATAGAGGTTCTCATTCCGAAAATTGGAGTTTGCAAGCCCGTCATACACTATTTTTTGTTGATTCTCTCAGCTGTTTGTCATGTTTTCGTAGAAAACCACGCTATGGCAGAAAAGCAGTTGAGGCAGGCTGCAGAAATAGCATTGCCTGACGGAATGTTATTTGCTTTAGTAGCTTATTCATGGATACTAAATGGTTTGGCAGATGAATTGATTGAGAAGGAATATCCCATGCATTATGAAAAGTTCAAAGAAATAAAAGAACGTTATGGAAGTGGCTGGGCTACTTTGTATAATGCCATTAATCCCAATGAATTTCCTTCTGACCTGACTTCCAGAGAATTTGAGGTTGCATGCCTTGCTGCAGAAGGTCTTCGCAATTGCGAAATCGCACAAAGACTAGTTATCACTGAGAGCACAGTTCGAGCACATCTTCGGGTAGTATTTGAGAAGCTTCAGATTGATCGCCGTGCTAAGTTGGCTGAGAAGCTTAAGTAATAAGTGATGATATTACTGTCCTGTGTCCTGTACCCGGTTTGCTGGACACGCAGTTAAGTTGGTATAATAATACCAGAAAGGGCGTGTAACAGTTGGCAAAAAGGAGAAAGAGGTATACAAAAGAATTCAAGCAAAGTCTTGTAAGTATGATATGCGAAGAAGGCAAGAGTGCAATAGCAATAGCAGAGGATGTTGGAATTCATGTAAATACGCTATACAGATGGGTAAGTGGATTTAAAGATCACGGTAAAGATGCTTTCCCCGGCAATGGTAATTTAAAGCCTGAAGATGCAGAAATTAGAGAGATGAAAAAGGAAATAGCTGATCTCCGAGAGGAGAATGAAATATTAAAAAAGCTATGCGCATCTTCACAAAGCCAGGGAACTAAGATATCAATTTGTATTTGATCACCGCTTTGAGTTTTCTGTGCAGAAGATGTGTGAGGTTTTAGTTCTAACAGGAAGCGGATATTATGACTGGGCGAACAGGCCAGAAAGCGACAAAGAAAAAGAAGACAAAAAGTTAATAAAGGAAATTAAACGAATACACCGGGAGAGCCATGAGACATACGGGGTGAGAAGGGTAACAGCTCAACTTAATAAGGAAGGCGTTTCTTGCGGGAAAACAAGAGTTGGTAGGCTTATGAGAGAAAATAACATATACTGCAAGACAAGAAAGAAGTATAAGGCAACAACAAATTCCAAGCACAATTATCCTGTAGCCCTTGCTTAAGCAAAACTTCGAAGCGGATAGACCAGATGAAAAGTATGTAGGAGATATAACCTATGTATGGACTGATGAAGGTTGGCTATACCTTGCAGGGGTAGAAGATTTGTTTAATAGGGAACTTATCGGCTGGAAAATATCAGACCGGATGACGGTAGATATTACGCTTTCAGCAATGGACATGGCAATAGGCAGGAGGGTGCCGGAAGAAGGATTGATTTTTCATTCGGATAGAGGTAGCCAGTATGCGGCAAATGCTTATAAACAGCTTTTAAAGGACAATGGGATAATACAGAGTATGAGCCGTAAAGGTAATTGTTTTGATAATGCATGCGCTGAATCATTTTTCTCAAGTTTAAAGAAGGATGTGATATACGGAAACCGTTTTAGGACAAGGAGTGAAGCACGGCGAGTAATAATTAACTACATTGAAGGATTTTATAACTCAAGGCGTTTGCATTCATCTCTGGGCTATAAATCGCCAAGAGAATATATAAATGACTACTATAGAATCAAGAAGAAAGCAGCATGATAACTGACATAGTAGGAGTGGCGAAGCTTCCCTTTACAATAAGAGGGACCCGTATGATATCCTGTTTAAGGGCGGCAGCCACTTATCCCCAAAGGCTTACCCATAATATCTGTGGCTCCGCCTTGGCTGTTATAATCATACGGGAGATGCTTGTTGTCAAGGGCACACTCCGGAAATAAACAATAGACATAACGAAAGATGGAGGAATTTTGAGAAAAAGGCAGTAAACTAACGTAATTGTATGTCCAGTTTAATAAGGACAGACCATGTTGCATCAGATAGAATGTTTGGCTGATTACATTTATACAATTCAAGAAAATAAAGAAAGCTTAATCAAAAAAAGCATTGAAGAAGTGAAAAGCCTGTCTATAGCTTTTGATGAAGCAAAGCTCCAAGTGGAAATATCAACGGATATTGACAGGTTTTATGCATTGGTAACGAAGTTGATTCATAAGAATGCAGTCTTTGGTTTTTCTGAAGAAAATGTCACAAATTTGAGAAGATATGAGACCACAGATTACATATTGCAATTTTGTTTGTTAAACTCACGTATGAACACCCCTTAACAAAAATGCACACCCTCTTCCTCAAATCGTTGAACTTTTGACAGGGGGGTGTGCATTGTATCATTTTATAGTAGATTAGCCAGATAAAGTACCATCTATTGATAAAAAGATTTTATCGATAGGTGGTTTTTTGTTGGGCTTGATCCACACTCTCAATTTACAGCTTTATATAAAACCTTCAACATATGCTGCTATTCATATGTATCAAACCAGCTGGCCTATTGTTTTAGGTTTTTGGGAAGTGTGATAATAGTTGTTCTTTAGGCAGATGATAAGGTCGGATCTATTGTTTCCCTGGGCAATAAGGACCGGGGTGTTCAAAATCTCAACTGTTGCAGTCTAAGCTGTTCACTTTTTAAGTTTGGTGGCGCGAAATAATGCGATAGCATCCGAGATTATGTAACTTAATAATGTGTTAATCATGACCTCCATGGCAAAATAAACCGTAACAGTTGATATTTTGAACACCCTACTGTAACATAATAGCATGTATGGCTGTTTGAGTTATTAATCAGCCGTTATTTTGTTAGATATCTCATACATTGAGGTTGTTATCGGAAACAAAATCACAGAAGGTGATGCTGAAGAGATAACAGTATCAGATTATTGGGCCCGGTTTTGTTCTGACAGTAAAAAGGTCTGCTCAAGTAAGCTTAGTCTAACTGAAAAAGTTGTAATATTCAGGAACGGCAGAATGACTGTGTCACTGAAGTGGTATGTAAAGCAAGAGAGGAGGTTATCACATGAACGGCCATATAACAGTAAATGCCCGCAGGCTTTCTGTTAACGGATTTTCATTTCTATTTGCCTACATTCTGTCGTTTCAGTTTGAAGGGCAGGTACTGTACAGCCTGCTGGATTTGCGTGGAACAGACGCCGACCATTACATACTGACTGCAATTATCGCGCATTTCGCAGGGCTTTTTACCTGCGGCCTGTTTGTCAAATCACAGGCGGCCGCCAAAAGTGTGATGCTCGGCGGCATGGGCTTATGCTTAGCCGCTTCTGTTCCCTTCTTTTTTGCTCCCTCCTCTCTATGGTTGGGCGGACTGATCGTCAGCGGATACTTTAGTGGCTGCGCGGTGGCGGCATGGGGATTTTTTCTCAGGGCTTTTACTCCCAAGAACGAACGCATTAAATCCTGCGCCGATGTGCTGATTTATTCCAATCTGCTGATGATTGCAGTCAACGTGTTTGCCGTGAACCGGTCGCCGTTTATCGGGCTAAGCCTCTCGATGCTTTGTCTTGTAATCGGTATAGCCTTCATCTGGATGCTGCCATTGGGGCAGGAGAATGAGCAGAACAAAAAATTTAAAAACAAGACGCATGGCGGCATTAAAAACCAACTGATATTGCTGTGTTTTTTTGTCTTTATCATCACAATTAATTCAGGACTGATGTATCAGGTAATCAATCCTGCATTTGAGCATCTGACGGGATTAGTGAGCTGGTATTGGGCCGTGCCTTATATCGTAGCGCTTGTTATTATGCGCAACTTACCTATGAAAGCAAAGCGTTCCAGATTTTTGTATATTGGAATGGCAATGATTATAGGAGCGTTCATCAGCTTTATGTTGTTAGGGCGAAAGACTTCTGGCTATCTGATTGTGGATACACTGATGCTCGGTGCTTGCGGTATTTTTGATCTGTTTTGGTGGAGCATCCTTGGAGAAATGCTGGATTATAGCGACAACCCCACACAAACCTTTGGCATTGGGCTTTCAGCCAATGTATTCGGTGTCCTTTGCGGAGGAGTCTTGGGGATGGCTGTGACATCTATGGGGCTTCCCGGTGCGGAGGTGGCGGTGATTGCCCTGACAGTGGTGTGCGTTACACTGGTTATGCTGCCGCCACTGAACAACCAGCTTGTTTTACTGCTGAAAAGCCATGCTTATCTTGCTGCTTATGACAATATGAGCCAGTCACAGCAAACGGACATTGTTCGTCAGATTAAAACTCTTGATCCGCTGACTGTCCGGGAGCAGGAGGTATTGCAGCTAATCCTTTCAGGCAAATCCAACCGGGAAATTGCCGGGGCTTTGTTTATCAGTGAGAGTACTGTAAAAACACATGCAAGGAACATTTTTTCAAAATATGATGTAGGTAGTCGGGCAGAACTCATAAGCACCCTGCTGAAGAATCAAAGGGTTGAATGATACATAAAACCACATAAATACAGGGTTTTACTGGCCTCTCATACTAAGGTATGAGGGTTTTTTTATGCAAATTCATCCTTTCGAACGATGCTTTTTGAGGCATCCTTCCCTAAAATTTATTCTGGAGGGAGGTATGATGCAAATGAAATTTATCCGCAAACGACGCAATGGATATGTCTTATTATTCGCAGCCAGTATTTGTTTGGCGGTGTGGCTCGGCGCAACATTTATGTTAGAAGCGGTTTTCACCTTTGGAGCGATCAGCCTTATCTCTCTCCTATTATTGCTGAGGCAGAGTCGTCTGCTCTATGATGCAACACTCATTAGGGATAATCGCATCCTTGCGGTGCCATCTGCTCTCATCTCCATGTCGGGCCGCCAAATGAAAAAAGACACCGAGGAAACTGTAGTATCTACCTTTGGTATCCTCATCGGCAGTGAAATTTACCGGTGGGGTCTCGATGGGGTACATGGCGTGCGACTGCACACCGCCCATATTGATCAGGAACGGATGTACCTGACCTTTGGCGACGCGACCCAGACCATGCGGGTAGAGTTGCTGCACGGAATGCTTCACAAACAGACGGTTGTGGAGGCCGCACAAATGTTGTGGCATGAAACAGGCGTACGAGCGGAAATCAGTGATTGGTAACGCCAGGAAGAAGGAGGATATATCATGAAAAAAGCATTGATTATTTTCTTATCATTAGTGCTGATACTCTCCCTCGCCGCCTGCGGCGGGGGTGACGGTAGCAAGACTCCCTCCGACGAGGCGAGAGCGGATGAAAACAGGTATTACGGTATCGGCGAGGCGGCCGAGTCAAACGGACTTTCCGTTACCATGCATTATTACGTTGGCTTTGTCAACGTTGCTCCGGATTTGCGGTTCAGATATGCGGTTGAATAAGTTTTAAGGAGGAATTTCACAATGAAACGAAGATTACTATCATCTATTCTGACTGTCGTAATGCTGCTGTCGGTTATGATGGGATTTGCGGGCTGCTCATCTGGCGATGGTTCGATTTCAGGAAAAGTAAAACCTGATTCCGAGGAAATCATCGGAAATACCGAGAAAAACGGCGTCGAGTTGGTAATTCCCACCGGCACATTTGAAAAAGCCGTAAATGTGAGCATCGGTATAGCCGACGAAAAAGAGATAATGACCGAGGACGGTGCGAGTTATCTTTTCTCTCCGATAGAGCTTGTCTCTGACGGCGGTGAGCATACGCTCGGCGAAACAGTAACGGTAAAAATTAAGCTGCCCGATTCGGTTAGTGGGGACGATTATCTCACAATAATGGGTGCGTACTATAACGACGATAGCTGGGAGTACATACTTCCCGATGCCGAGGCACTTCAAAATGGATATTTACAGTTCGGAACGCCACATTTTTCCCGTTATGCTGCATTGAAGCTCGATAAGGAAAAGGCTCTCGACAAATACGCAGAAACGCTTGCGACACAGAATGTTACGGGTTCGAAGCCGAGCCAGGAACTTACCGACTGCTTCACCGAAGCCCTTGATAAAATGGGCTTCACGAACGAGATTGTGCAGGGCATTATTATGCAAAAAATCGCAAAGGAGCTGCATGGCTCCTCCGAATTTATTACCAATGCGAAAAACGGAGATGTCAGTGATATTGCAGGACAGGGTGCGGAGCTTATTGCGGGAGCACTTCTGAAATCAGCACATGATGAAGCATTTGTCAAGAAAATGCAATCATACGCAGGAGGCGCAACTTCGGGCGCTGTCGCGGCGGCATTGAGTTTATATGACGGCGGCAGCGGTATGGACGCTTACAAGGAGTTCGTCTATGCTGCAATGGACGTCATTCCTACGGCGAAGTTCGCCAAGGCTGCTGTTGAGGCGACTAAAGCCGGATCGCAGATGTGGCAGGATTATTCCTTTGAGAGCGCATACAATGTATATCTAAAGCAAAATATCTCATCTGATGGCAATATTTCCGCTGATAGCTGGGAGACTATTTTCTTCAATATGGGCAGTGGTCTTGACTATATGCAGCGTGACTACCGCACAGCATACGCTAACGCAAACGGTAAAACGCTGAAAGAGCTCGACAAGGACACAGAGCTTCGTGACAGGCTTAATAATCGGGTAATGAATGAAATCAAAAGCAGCTTCATGAAAAGGTATACAAATACGAGCGAGATTGCCTCGGAAAAAGCTCGCATAAAAGAAATGCTTACAACCTTTGACCAATACGGTCTATTGTCATGGAGTAAGCTGCTCAGTTTTCCGTATGAGATGGAGCTTGCAACAAGGATAGATTCGCTGATGAAGATACGCGGGAATATACTTGATATTGTGGGTGACGACCGCTCGGTGTTTGGCTCAAGTGATGAAGTAATTGAAGGCAATTTGGCAGAAGCTATTTATAAGTGGCTGGAATGCGGTAAGGACAGGGGTAAGTTTTACGACTGGATGCGCGAGAAAGGATATCTTGCAAGCCCGAAGGAGACTGTCGGTTATTGGAAACTGGTGCGCTCGTTTGAGAACAAATATGAACCAAGCGTATCAAGTGATTCTTATTCAGAAACATGGGGCGGTGGCGGCGGAAGCTACACCTATCGCTGTCAGACTACATTCGATTACAACTACTCCGGTAGCACGCATGATAACTGTCGAGGCGAATTTGTCGAGAATAAAGGCACGGCGAGCCATCCGAAAGATAAGTATATGGGCGGTGAACGTGTGGAAATCCACTTGAAAATCGAAGCTTCAACCTCATCAAACATTTGCTTTCATCTCGGCGCTACGCTGGGAGCGAGCATAACATCTGTAAACGTCGACGATCCTTTTGTCAGTTATGATACGAGCCTATATGATGTATCTGAAAAGATTACCAGAAGCTATATAATGACAGGTAAGAACGATACAAATACGGGCTATTGGGGTGAAAGCGCCACGGTCGGCGGTGAAATGCCGAGCGGTTCTGCAAATGGAGATAAAGTATATATTGTTATTGGTATGGGCGGAGGAAACTATTCTGTAGAGACCGCTTACGAATATGAGTGGGTCGTGAAATAAACATAAGGAGGCGGGTTTATGGCAAAGAAGAAAACGAACAAAAACATCCCCCTGCCCATCCTTATCCTGATCTGCGCTGTCCTGCTGTTTGCCATGTATTTGAGCCTCTCCACGCTGGTGCTGGCAATATGGGGAGATAGCGTCATGGGTACGGTGGACAGCTATGACAGCCGCCGAGATGATACGACTGCGCAGGAAAACCGCTCCCGCACCGTTTCAAAGGGCTATTGGTTCATGGCAAACGGCAAGGAATACCGGGGTTATGTGATATATAGCAGCGACGAGGCGTGGCCATCCTTGGACGAGGGCGAAACGCGCTCCGAGCGCATCCGTTACCTTGATGTTTTCCCCTATGTCAACAAGCCTGCCATGCTGTGCGAATTTGATGAGATGGGCGAAGTGGCAATTATTTACCACATCCTCGCTCCTATCGGTTATCTACTTTTGCTGCTGCTTGTCATTCGCACAGCCAGACGGGGGAAAAAGAAGAAACCAACGGCGAGGAAGCCCGCCGCATCTCAAACTATCGAGCAAAGGAGTGATACGGATATGTTTTGTCCTAACTGTGGAAATAAACTGACGGAGGGTTCAGCTTTCTGTTCGGCCTGCGGCGCAAAAATACAAGTCAGTGCCCCCGGCGTGTGTACGGCCTGCGGCGCAATGCTGCCAGAAGGCGCTGAATTTTGCATCGGCTGCGGCAAGGCGGTGAATTTGAGAATGCCGGAGCCGATGGAGGCAAGCCAAGCGGCATCTTCCGCTCCCTCACAGGGCGACGCGGGGCTGGTCGGCTTTTCCGACAGGTGTAATTCGCCGGAGATACTGGCCGCCGCGCAAAAAAACAAAAAATTCTCCATTGGCTGTATGTGGATATTGTTTTTTGTGCCGCTTATCGGCTTTCCCGTCGCCGGTCTGCTGATGGACGATTTCCCGTTTGGAGAGTCCCTTGTCATCGGTGTTGGCATTGCGCTTGTCATGCTGGTCGTTAATCTGCTGGCTTTGCGAAAGACCAGGCAGCCCATGTGGGAGGGCGTGGTCGTCAATAAGTACAGCAAGGAAAAAAGCGAGCATAGGGGCGGCGAGGACGATAATTACAGAACTTATACGGAATACACCACAATCATCAACACCGATGCGGGTAAGAAAAAGACCATCGTGGAAAAGGACAGCGGGCGGCATATGTACGACTATCTCTCCGTTGGCGACAGGGTGCGGTTTCATCCCAAATTCGGTACATACGAAAAATACGATAAATCCAAAGACCGCATCATATACTGCAACGTCTGCTCTATGATGAACCCCATACAAAATGACCGCTGCAAGCGGTGTAATAACTTGTTATTCAAATAAGGAGGATTTTATAATGGAGAGATTTGACACGCTGTTGGATGCTGCGAAGTTTTCGGCAACACGCTGCACAAGCTGGAGCTTTGCCACTTCCAATGATAGATACGATGTAAAAGGCTTGCTGGTGCTTGCCGAAACAAGCGATAGTGAAGACCCCCTCGATGAGGACAGCTTTTATGTGGTATCGCCTGCCGGAGCTATCGGCTTATGCGAGGATGGAGAGGATATTGACTGGCTGTTTGTATCGGACACCGCACCGAATGAGGATTTGCCGCTGACTTACCAAGCTGCCACGCAGATACGGTTCTGCCCCAAATGCGGCGCTCCAGTCGTTCCCGGCGCACATTTTTGCGCAAAGTGCGGCAATAGACTGCATCTCTAAATCATTCAGAAAAAGCCTGCAATCAGACACTATATTTAAAACGAACAGGCGAGCTGTATTACCCGCTGCCTGTTCGTCTTTTATAGCATTCTTGTTTCGTTTGCAGTTTGCCTTTATTCTCTGTTCACAAGTTGTCTTTATGACTGCTCACATGAGGGCGAGGCTTTTTGTTGTTGCGGTTTACTCTGATATGGCTTTGATTTTATCCATACATTCCTGACAAATGCTCTTGCCCTGGAAGTTAACGAGATCCGTTGCATTATCACAGAAAAAGCAGGCGGGGTGATACTTTTTGAGTATAATGGTCTCCTTG
>JAEYRV010000013.1 GCA_023435305.1 Bacillota bacterium | reverse complement strand
TTTTTTAAACCCCCCCCCACCCCGGAAACAGACTGTTCAGATCAGGAAAAAGCACAACCAAAAATGCTATAAGCACAAGAGCGATTATAGTGATTACATTTACCGCTCTCTTTACGAAGACTTTTTTTATCAGTTTTCGCCTGCCAGAAACAGTCAGAAACCAACTAAAAGAATAAAAATACCTGTCAGGATATAAGTACGTAATGACATAATAATATTTAGTAATCCCTCTCGCAAGATCCCTGAAAATTCATATCGCTTTATAGAAAAACTTCCCTCAAAGGCTTTAATTCAGGGCAATGTATGAAATCTGCTGCGATGCACATTGCCCGCACCTCTACCAAGGTTCACACATTCAAAGCTTTATGTTACCTTGTCCAATTGTTACCTTGTCCAATTGTCTCCTTCTACACACTGCCAGCTCTGTCAGCCTGGAGCTCCTTCTCCAATAGGTCTATACAGCAGCGGATCGTTTCATCATCGATGTTATCGAACACAAATGAACCGCAGCGGCACTTGTTGTATTCCCTGCCTTCGTAATTGAATGAAAATGGGCCGGCACAACTACTATGGCAGCGCCCGCAATCCCATCCGCTTGTCTTGATCGCTTCCCTTATTTTTTCAGGGTATTGGGTCAGACTGTCGGCGTATTGATTTATATTTGCCAGATTCAACTTCACCGAAAGATTATCCTGTGTGATATTTAATGACATAATAACCTTTTTACTGGTGCTGAGATTGTATACACAGGACCAGTCGTTTCGGCTGAATCCCCCCATTCTCACAGTGGTCTTTGCATATTTTACGATAAAATCGTTAAATATTTCAGCAACTCTCCTCCTGTCAGCATCCAGCGCATGATATATATGATCTACCGTAAGCTTTGGCGCTTTCGGGTTTGCATTCTCCAATATCCGGTGATCCATCATATAAAAGAAGCTTTTCTCTTTCTTTAGAACGTTATTGTTGATGGCCGCCATTGCTGCAGACATTGATTGTAATGCCGGTATCATAAATCGATTCTGCGGAAAACCAAAGGATATTCTGTCATCAGACTGCAGTTTTTTTGACATGCCTTCTGTTTCAAGACCATAATCCGCCAGTTTTTCAAGCAAAGCCTGGACCTTGGTTATCTTTAATTCCTTCGCTCCGCTCAACAGCTTGCTTCCGTCAACGATAACAGTCAGGTCCGATTGCAATTCTCCAAGATAACCTATCAAAAACAATAGGTTCGGCACTCTTAAAAAGCTGGCATGACTCTGTATATAGTCGGCATTTTTAGCATCCGGAACAGTGTTTTGCTTCAAAAGCATGTCGAATTCCTCCGGATTGGAAACAATATCTGTGTACATCATTCTGACTGTCGACAGAAGCTCACAAAATCCACTTTGAAATTCATCCTCCTCCAAGCCACCTAAAAAAGATTTGCATACGCTCATTCGTGTGGGCTGATCAACTACGTTTTTCAGATAGTTGGCTGCAATCACCTGTACATAATACTGACACATATATTTGTCCTCCTGACTTCTCTCTTGTGCGTTGTTAGTCGCTGATATGAATATTTTACCATGTTTTTATGACAACAGCATGTCATATTCAACCAACCCCCTCTAAATTTCAGAATAAATTTCGACAAAAAACTACCCTCGATCTGTTATTGCAAATACATATCGAGGGGTGAAGTCGTTTTATGTACTATCGCCAGATCAACTGCTGTTTGGAAAAGAGCCTTTATGGCAGCTGCAGAGCTCCATAGCCGCTGTCCTCATCAAATCCAACCACACCAATATCCCGGGCACTGTCATAAAGAAGCTCACGTACCTGGGCTGGGGTCAGTTCAGGAGACTTGGTCAGGAGCGCAGCCACAGCACCTGTGACCTGGGCCGCGGCATAGGATGTGCCAGATACAGTAGTGGACTGCCCCTTAAGACCAAGGACCTTCAAACCATCGCCGGGTGCAGCCAGCGATACTCCATAACGCTGTGAAAACGAAGCGACCCTGCCATCCTTTCGAAGTGCTCCCACCCCGATGACAGTGTCATAGGAAGCAGGATAGTAGCTAAGCTCAGGTGTAGTGCGGTTGGTGTTTCCTACAGAGGCTACAACCACCACACCCTGATCCTCGGCATATGCAATCGCCTCCCAGAGCGCGGGGACGTCCTGTGAGACCCCGGCGCTGATATTGATGACCTGGCAGTCATATACATCCACTGCATCACGTATAATCCTTGCGACGGTCTTCACACTGCACTGAACAGCCTTGCCGCCGGCAGCCCTGCTGCTGTAAACCAGGGGCACCAGTACGGCATCAGGGGCTGTGTCCAGGATCAATCCGGCCAGAGCTGTTCCATGACCCAGAACATCAGCAGTGTCACGGTCGGGCAGCACATAGTTTCTGCCCTCACCTATGTTCGCGGAGGCAATGATCACAGGAGAAATACCGCTGTCGATCATAGCCACCCGTATCGGCTGCTGTTTCTCAGCCGCTCCGACCGGAAACACTTGTGCAGTAAGAAGCAGTAAACATATAAAAGTACATAGGATTCGCTTCATGACATCATCCTCCGGGATCCGGGCACTATTAAAAACAGCGCCCCGCTCGCTCCAGTCAAATCTTTGTATCATCAGTTGGCAAGATCCTTGATCGTGCCGCCAACAGTGGGTTTAGTGCCAGTCAGCGTCATGTTCATATTGGGATCGACCTTGAAGTCACCGGTCAGTACACCCTTGAACACCAGCACATTAGTACCCGCGCCGCTCTCATAATTCCAGTTACTTACGGGGATTGAACCGATACTGCTCATTGTCACACCGGATGCACTGCCAATGATCTCGTTGCACTCAACGGCAATGGTAACGATGTCCCCTTTCTTGTATGCACCGTATGCCATAGGTGCAATGCGTTTGACGACGGGTTCTGCGCTGTCTACTACCCTCATTATGGCCTTGAGGTTTTTATACTCCCAGTCGTCATCACCACTTCCTGACGCATCAAACTTCAATGTAAATGATTCATTCGGCCCGTATTTGATATACCCGCTTTTGTTCGTGTATGAGTAGACAACCGAAATACCACTGTTGCTATAGTCATTGTAGTGGATCTCTCCCCGATCTTCGAACATGGGCAGGTCGAGAGTATGCCAGTTTGTATTTTTTCTTCCTTCGTCGATTTCAAACTTCCATTCAACAGCGTTTGAACTGTTTGAATTACTGACTACACGTGCATACTGATATCCATCATTCACTTCCCTGACTTCCATGTTCAAGCCGATGCCATATTGGCCTCCGGAAGACATCATATATTGCTGGAGCTGATCCTGGAAACCGAGTATCGACTTATAAACGCTGGGTGTAAGGCTGATAGTCTTGTTTTTATCAAAACCGGCGTCAGTGACCTTAGTGGCAGTGCTGACCAGAACCTTGTTATATTGGCTTGAGTAGATGGAACTGCTCAGCATGTAACTCGCACCCTGTGTCAGCGTACGACGGACACTGGAGGTGCTGCCCAGTGTACCCGTGCAGATCTGGGACGCGCTGCTGACCTTGTACAGTTCAACATCATAATAACGGTCCACACCATTTGTGAAGCTGTTGACAATATCATCATTGCCGGTCAGATACCTTTCACTCTTCACCTCAAATGTCTTGCTGGTGTCCTTCGGACCGAAGGTCAGGAATATATCCTCTCCTCCCACGTGGCTGAAGTGGATGGGTGCTGCCGTTCCACCAATGGCCGTGCCGTTGACCGTACGGTAATAGACATACTGGATATCCGCTGTTGGAACCGCATCGGCAGGGAATGTGCGCGTCACGGTGAAGGTTATGTCCTTGGCTGAGCCGTTTGCTTTTTCCCCGGTTTTAGCCAGCTTGAATGTACCGCCGTGTTCCCATTTGGCAGTCAGCGATACATTGCCTGTGCCTCCCTTGGGAATCGAGGTCACCCTGGTTTCACCGCTGTACCAGCCGAGGAACCTGTAACCGGCTTTGATGCCGGATGGAGCCTTCAGTGTAATATCGGGTGTCTCGATGGTATAGGTTGTCGGATTATTCGCACCAGAAGCACCTGAGCCCAGTGTATACGAAATAGTGTAAGGAATGGCTTTCCACTGCGCATACAGGGTGATGCTGCCAGAAGGAGCCAGATTCTTGACACTCTCGCCATCGGTGTACCTGAGCAGACTGTTGGGAGCAAGCGCCCATCCTTCAAAGCTGTAGCCGGGATTTGTGAATTCATTGTTCTTCAGCGGCTGCGCCACATCATATGTGAAGGTTTGGGCTGACATACTGCCGCCTGTGCCTGCGTTATTGGACTCGGTTCCGTCATCAAAGTTGACACCGTAAACATTTGCCTTCCATTTTGCATAGAAGGTCCTTATCCCCGTACTGCGTGAGGCGATGGCGATGCCGACGACCCTGCTGCTGTCGGAGAGGTCTTCATTAGTGTACCAGCCCATAAAGGTGTAACCGGTCCTTGGGCCGGGATTGGCCAGTATAATGGAACCGTTCTCGACGGTGTACATCTGTGGATTGCTGTTTTCAACGCTTTCCATACCAACATATGTGATGGCGTATTGCACCGCCTCCCACTTTGCGGTCAGGTTAAGGTTGTCGGACAGTGTGACAGGGAATGTGACCAGATCTTTGCCATTCATCCATCCCACGAAGGAATAGCCGTACCTCGTCGGATCATCAGGCTTCTCTACAACGGTATCATATACTCCTGTTATGGCCTCAACAGATGTGCCGCCGCCACTGTTAAAGGTGACAGTATAGCTGTTGATGTTCCACTGAGCATAGAGTGTTATCACATCATCCTGAGAATCGGTCAGATTCATCAGTCTCTCTCTGTTCCTGTAAGTATTGGTGCCGCTTCCATCTGCCTCGGTGCTCCAGCCTGTGAATTTATGGCCGGGATTGGTGAACCCAAGATCCGCCAAAGCAAGGACCTTATCGTAGGTATGTATCTGATCGTCCATAACACCGCTGCTGCCATTGGCAACAAACCTCACCGTGTAGGTAATGGGAATCATCTGAGCATACAAAGTAGTGTTGCCAGTGATTTTTACGTTCGTACCGGCGCTGATCTGTTCGCCTCCTACAGGCGCTGTATACCAGCCGCCGAAGTAATAGCCGGTCCTGGTTCCGGTCACCTCAGGCAGAATGCCGTACGTACTGTCATATTTCACGGTGATGTCAGCAGGAGTCTCGCCATCCAAACCATTGAGATCAAAGCTGACAATATATTCGTTTTGTGTCCAGTGCGCGTAGAGAGTGATGTCATTGGTGATCTCCACCCTATTACCTTCTTCAACCTTATCACCACCCTGCGATTGCGTATACCAGCCGTCAAAGGTATAACCGATACGGCTGCTCTCTGCCAGTGCGGGATACAGGCCGCCATGGGTTACAGTCACGGGCCCGGGATTAGTACCGCCATTGCCGCCGTCAAAACTGACAATGTATGTCCCTTCATCCCATTGGGCTGTGTAATTCAGGTCCATGTCAGGCATAGCAGCCGGAATGATCGTTCCCCAGCCTTTGAATTCATAGCCGGCACGTGTGGGTTCAGGAGCGGTGATGGCCTGACCGAAGCAATAGGTTTCCACAATTTCAGCGCCATTGATATTCCATGTGACGGTATGGCTATTACGGGCATATTTTATCTCCACCACTGCATATCCGTTACTGTCGATCTCAGCCTGTTCAATTTCATCCACAGTGAAACCTTTGTAGTAGTTTGCCTCGACAGCGGTATACACACCGACCTGGCCATATCGGGTCTCAGCTATATCAAGATAATATCCTTCACCCGAAACATCCTGCAGCATATGCTTAACCGTGTAGGCCACTGTTTCTTCATCAGCCCAAACAGCTGAAATTGTATGATCCTCTGCAAAATTTACTATGGTCTCTGCAGTGACAGTCCTGTCATAAGGATCCTTCCATCGTTCAAATCTAATGCCGGCACCGGAAGTACTCTCGATTTCAGGAAACTCTTCATTTACATCATAGGCGCTGCCATATGTCACTTCAATGGTCTTTACCGGGTTACCGCCATCTTCAAATGTGACCGTGTACACTTCAGGAGTATACTCCGCCACGATGCTGATATCCTTTGCCGGCATTTTCGCAGGAATGTCCTTCCACTGCTCAAAGGAGTAGCCAACCTTTGCGGGGATGGAGATATCAACAGGTGTAATTATGTCATCGCAGTAGTTCACCGACGTTGTATCATATACTACATTATCAGCTACCCAGGTGACATTATATGACTTTCTATCATAGCGGACCGTTGCAGCCGCATTGCCGTCAGCCTCGATTTTAACCTGTTCCACGCTCTTTACAGTAAATCCGGGTATATTTTTCGCAGTTGCAGCGGTCAATGTATCAGTGATGCCATGCCTGGTTTCGGAATCCAACTCTTCCTCATCGGGACCGATGTGCCTTACTGTATACGGTGTATCTGTTGCAGGTCTCCAGACCGCAGTATATTCCTTTTCGGCGGCAGTCATGATGGTCTGCTCTGCAAACCCTTTCCAGTAGTCGAGTACATACCCGTCCTTCCTTGTGTCTTCAGGCTTTGTGATAAACGCACCATATTTGACCTGGACCGTTTCGGTCTTATCATCCGCTTTCCAGTGGACCTTATAGCTGTTTCTCTTGTAGCGTATCTCCACCACGGTGGTGCCGTCGTACCTGATCTTCTTCTGACTGAAGCTCTCAGCCGTAAAGCCTTCATAGGTCAGTGCTTCTGCGGCGGTATCAACGCCGGCCTTACCATCCCCGTCAGTATATTCGACAAGCTCGCCGCCCTCAGGATAAGAACCGTCCAAAGCCTGACGGATGTGCTTCACTCTGTATCCGACGCCGTCGATACCGTCCCACACAGCAGAGAAGGTCAGATTGGCCGTACCCACAGTTGCTGGGACCTCCGGTGACCAGATGTCGAAGAAGAAGCCCGGAGCACTCACTTCGGGAGGTGTGATCACAGCGCCGGAATACAATGTGTATATGATATCCGCATCACCGTTTTCGGGCTCAAAAGTTACAGTATACTGTGAGCGTTTATAATTGACCTTGACGACGGTCTTATCGCCGCCTTCAATAGTAACGCTATTCCTGTTCTCACCGTTCACCGTTACATTCTGGAAGGATGTCTCACCTTCAAATGCATACGCATTATCCATACGCAGGCTGTCTGCCTCAATGGTGTCTCCTGTCGTACCTGTGCGGTATGCCACACCCTTGAGCATGTATCTGCCATCGGGCTGCTGTACATAGTATTCAACGCGATATTCCGTAGTCAGGTCCTTATCCCAGAGCGCTGTATAGGTCTGATCCTGATCTTCCATATAAGTGCTGACAGCCTTGTCCCAACCCTTGAAAATATAACCCTTTACACTAAACTGGGGTGCAGCGATGGACGAACCGTATTTCAAACGGATCACCACAGGGTCGCCGCCTGCTTCACCGGGTTCAAAAGTAACGGTATATGTCTGACGGTCATAGTAATAACGCAGGATGGATGAACCGTCCGCCTTTATGACCAGCGCTTGTGCCTCCGGGGTCCTGAAGCCGGTGTAGGACTTGGTCAGAGGCGTGACAGTACTGTCGGTAGTTCCTGTAAAGGTCTCACGTTCGGCCAGCTCATACTCGCTGGAGCCAAGCTTCTGACGGTAATGCTCCACGGTGTAAGGAGTGTCGGTGGCAGGCTCCCAGGCGGCAAAAACACTGGTGTCCACATTGGGCATTGTTTTCGGAAAGGTATATGGCGTGGTCAAACCTTCATCGCTGTACCAGCCGGCAAATAAATATCCCGGCTTGTCCGGATCTTCGGGAGAAGTCACCATTTCCTCAAACTTCCTTATAATGAATGGCACAAAGCTGCCGCCATTTGTAAAAGGTGCAATGATATAACCGTCCTTCAGGTTATCCCAGTAAAGCGATATGGTGCGTCGGATGGGCACGGAACTGAATTCCATGGGCCTGCTTTTCCATGTGATGATCATTTCACCCTCATGCTTGACCTCACTTCCGGGGGTGACACTGACAGTGTTGGTGGCAGGATCATATGAAAATGCGGTATTGGTCATCTGGATAATGAAATTCTTCTCATCGTCCAGCTTATCCTTGCTGACATCCGATTTGACATTTTCCAGAGGGGCATCATAGTTGGCAACGAACATCACCCTGTTGCCTTTATCATCCTTGTCCATACCCTCCTTCAGATCCAGATAGGCCATGTTGAAGACACTGTCCGGCAGCCGGGCTGAAGTGATATAGCTCTTTAGCTTTATGTCCGGTACAGCCTTCTGCGTGTATGCAAAGTCACGCACATTGTCCTTATCTCCTGCCTTGAGCAGCGGCCACTCTTTGTCAAATAGACTTTTTTCATAACTGAACTTGCCGCCTATTGCCTGCGCCTCAAAGGTAACTTCAAGATAGATGCCGAACTCCAGATAGATGGCACCGGAATAGGAACTGCTTCTTCCCGAAGAGGCAGTATATTTCAGCTGGTAGTAGAAATAACCCCACACACGGACGTATGCCCCTGCCTCTGCGGCAAAGCCTACACTGGCAAGCTTTGTGGATAATAGACCTACGCTTATACCGGCACGGATACCGGCACGCAGGCCCATTGTACCCATGACATAGAACTCAAACTCCCAGTGCTCCTCCACCAGGTCTATGACATCACTTTTAACCTTATTGGAAAAGACCTGGATGGTGTAGACATAACGCTTGGCATTCTCATACCAGAAGTCCATGCCGAGGGAGATGTTCAGGTTAGCCGAAACAACAAACTTGACTTCAACGTTTATGGCAATTACCAAAAGGACATTAAAGTCCTGATCGATCAATGCTTTTTCAAAAAGCGTCACCCAATCGGTCTCATTTTCCAGCATGTCGGAATACTTTTCCTCCAGGCTGTCACCAACGGTCTTCAAGCCATCGCCGAGATATTTATCCTTCTCGTCCATCAGCTCCTTGATCTGTTTTCCAATCTTTTCTGCAGTCTCATTTTTTGTATCAAAGCCATCTTCATCGGTCTCTACAGTAGCAATGGTGGCCTCGACACCTATACCGGTGTATTCATAAAGCTCAACAAAGGCAGTGACCTCATATTCGGCGATGTATGGGAAGATGCCCCACCATTTCCAGACCGCATCGCCATCAACGCCGATGTCGACACGGACTTCCTGCTCAAAGGAACCTACGATCTCGATCTCTATGGTGACATCGTCATTACATTCGATGGACACTTTAACGCCCACTTCCAAAGTCAGACGTAATCCTTTGAGGCCACTAAAGTGGACCAGTTTATTACTCAGTTTAGCCTGCAGCTTACTCAGCTCAACATCAGCTTTGACGCCGCCCATGCTTTGCAGTGTCTCCTGGGTGATGGGCTGGCCGTTCATGGTCATTTCTATGGCAGTTAGTTCAAAATCGTCGCTGAGCTGGGTAAAGGAGTCTGTCTCCAACGCAAGGGCTGCCAGATACATACCTGCTTCCTCCGCAAAGCCGCTTTCCCGTGCCTGCTTCTCAACGCCTTTTTCGATGGCTTCTTTATCAACGCCTTCAAGCAGATCTCCGCTTTCTATGCTTTCCTTTTTATATGCTGCCATGGACTCCTGCACATCGGACAGGGAAACAGGCTGGTATGCGATGATATATGTTCCCTCCGCTTCATCGACCGAAGTGATCCTGGCATACCCGCACAATACACCGCCCTCTGAGAGGATGCCATCGTCCATCAGTGTGCCTGAATAGAATGAGATAAAGTCACCTGGGTCAATGGTCGTCAGGGAGTCCAGACCGGCCAGTGCAAAGTGATCATCGGTGTAAGTCATCGCTGAAGCAGGGACGGTCATTGAGTTATTGCCCGGATCACCGTCGGTGTCAGCCTCTACACTTACCGGTAAAATATCCGGAGTGAAAAGGACGTTCTCAGCGGAGGCTGTCTTGTATGTATACAGATTGTCGATTTTGTCCGTGATCTCCACAAAAGCGGTGCTTTCATCACTGTTGACCGCATCCATTGCAGGAGGTGTTTCCCCCTCATATATCATAATGGTATCGCCCACGGCAAGGGTACCCTTGCTGAAGGTAAAGCTGCCTTTTGTAATACCGTTCTCTGCAGGCGCACCGTCAGTGCCCACTGTGATAACAGGTATGGATATCGTGGAGGATCTCGCTCCATTAACAGTCAGCTCGGAGATATCGGCAAGGGAAATCTGCTTCATGCCGGCATTCAATGATACGTTGATGATTTCCTCACGCTTGATCGTGAACACATATTCCCGGGCACTTTCATCCTGCCCTCTGAAGAAAAGTCTGTTGTCCTCCAGCGTGATCTTGTATGCAGAGCCCTCCACAAAGCCGGGCTGCTGAGCACCCTGCTCTCCCAGATAGTTCACACCTGAAATGGTGAATGTCCCCTTATCGCCGGTGATACTGAACCAGTCCTTGTTTTCGTTGGAGCTGAGATTTTTCAGCGAAACCGCTTCCCTGAACTCTTCAATAGCCATATCGGCGGGTGCGGAGACACTTACAGAAAAGTACTTGTTTGTATCGATAGCGCTGGCCACCGGAGTCAGGAATTCTTCATTCAGCGGTGGGAGATCCTCATATTTTGCATAGAGGATGGTGCTCTTTTCAGCAATATCGGTGTTGGACACCAGTTGTGTCAGTTCACTGTCATAGCACCATCCGACAAAAAGGGCATTTTCCCTGTAGGGTGCTGGCAGATTGTCAAGCTTTGTACCGCTGCGGATGCTTCTGTCAGATATACTGGAGCCGCTATTGGTGACAAACTTGAAGGTGTAATATACTGTGCCGGAGCCTGTTTGCCCGGACTCACTATTATCCGCGTTCGTTTCTTTTCTGTCACGGTCGGAGGGGACACCGGGCTCCCTGTACCAAACATCAACTGCTTCATCCGTACGCATGCACAGCGTGGCAGCCTGAGCGCGGGAAGCATTAGCCCTGGGATTGAAGGTTACGCCGTCACCATTCAGAAGTCCGGCTCTCCACAATTTCATAACCGCTTCTTTTGCGTAGTTGGATACCTGGTCGATATCGGCAGGGACTGTCTCGATCTCTACACCTGTATCGAAATCTACGTTGAAGATCTCAAAATATCGCACAAAGAAGGTCGCCATCTGTTCCCTGTTGATCAATGCATCAGGTGAGAACTTTCCGCCGCCGGTGCCGCTGGTGATACCATGTTTTGCTGCCCAGGCGACATAGGGAGCATAATAAGCGGATGGGCCCACATCGGTGAAGGATGATTCTCCGGTATACTCCTCTATATCCACACCAGCCATACGGCCAAGCACCGTCACGAACATACCCCTGGTCATGGTGCCGTTAGGTGTGAATTTCGTACCGGACGTTCCTTTGAAGATATTATTTTCATAAACGTATTGAACCGCATCATAAAACCAATCTTTGATACCTACGTCGGCAAACGGGCTCTTGGAATTGGTCTGCTGATCGGCAAAAGCCTGCACGGGGATCAGAGTGACCAACGTGCAAATGACCAGCAGCAGACTTATTATTCTCCTCTTCATTCTTCTCTACCTCTTTTTATAGTTTTATAGTTGCAATTTACATATGCTGCGTCCAGTATACCAACTAATAATCCATACTCTATTCTAAGATATGAATGTCGAAAAAAGAGGTAAGTTGCGCGAATTGTAGGTTTTTTTGCCTGAATTGTGAATGATAGCTTTTATTACTGAATGGAGACGATAGATATTATCTCCTTATGGATACTATTCCGCATCACTAGAAATCAACATACAGCCTGTCACCCTTGGGTTTCAGTATCCTCTCCCTTTGGAGTTCTTCCAGCATCATGTCTATTTCATCGGCTGTGTAGTCATACAAAGGCCGGATTTCCTCTTCGATGATACCATTGTTGCCAATGGTCAAGGATCCTCGTAGAGTGATAACATCGAAAATGAATTCCTTTAGATAAGATTTCCTCTCATCATCAGTGCTGCATGGGTTTATAAATACCTGAACAGGTCTGATCTCCCCACCCTCATAGCTGTAGAAGCTATACAGCTTGAACAATGTAAATGGATGTATTCGAATAATCGATTCACAGAACAGGTCTTGATGTCCATCACCATTATAATCGCCTACCATAAAAGAACGGATGTGGTTTACGAATATGATCCGCTTCCAATTCCTGCTTAACCGAATCCTCATCACCAAAAACCTTCACTAACTCTTCTATATCGATCATAAATTCCATATTCTTATTAAGTGCCGGGAAATCAATACTTACAGTATTGTTCCCTTCGTATTTTATGATTCCCTCTGCATCCTTTACCTTGACCTCGCTGATACTCCCATTGGCATACCTGTATGCATTTATGATTCCTGTAGACCCGATCCCATTAGTCGCCCATGAATAGATCACCAGCAATGCCTTGGATTTTCCGTTTTTGTCCTGAAGAAACTCTAGTTCAGGCATCTGTCCAATTGTACGGTAAGGCTTGGTATACCACTCATCACCTTCAATTACAACAGATTCGCTGCCATTGACCCTGATGATCAGATTGCCTCTGAAGTCTTCGGTTTTGCCTCTTTCATAGACAAGCTCGATTCTTTCGGCTTTCCCGTCACCATCCACATCTGCACTGTAAGCATTGCTCATTAGCTGTACTATTTCCCGGTCAATGTCAACGGTTTTATTACCGTTATTAAAAATGAGGCTGTCCCACAGGGAGTCGGCAGAGCCCCATAGATAATAAACCTTTTTCTCCCCCTCGAAGCAGAGTGTATTTCCCTCCCTGGTAAACAGTATGTCCTTTGCTCCATCGAATTTCAGCCGGTAATCAAAATGATCATAATCCAAATCCTTTATTCTTTCATTGCCTTCCGGTGTATCCGTGTACACTTCCTCAACTTTTGAGAGCATATCACCAAATATGAGTACAAGCGGTCTTGCAGCATCATAGACAGTACTTTCACCACTCTTTTGGATCTTTAATGTATGCATGGATTTATATAGGTCATCCAGACTATTAATCAGGTTTTCTTCTGCGGCTGTGCTTATATTGATATTAGAATCTGTATCGGCGGCTGTATCCACGCTTGCATCTGTGTTTGTATCCACACCGGTTTCAACTGGAATGGCATTAGAAGGAACTGTGAAATCAGAATCCGCTATAGTATTTGAGACGGCTGCAGTTTCATTTTCGCCCTCAACACCACCAGTAAGCGGAGCTTCCTGGCTCTGACAACCTGTGGTAAGTATCAGCACAAGTGCGATGAACAACATTGCCCGTTTCATTAACGTTTCTCCTTTGTGGATCCTCTGATCGTTTTTTGTATAGACGTACTTACATCTGGCCAAAGTTCAAATATCTGCTTACCAGGTACAGATTTTCCATGACTTGTTTTTATGTTCTATGTACCCCTTGATGCTTGCTCTATGCTTGTTTCTCTCAAGATTATTGTACATTTCGTCCATATCAGTATAAGGCCCTATCACATAGAAATTCAGACTTATGCTTCTATTGGCCCTGAAGATTTTTGAAAAATCTATCAACAACCCTTTACCGGTCAATTCAAGCAGCTGATTTTTTGTATCCTCATCCATGGGGTGTATTTTTCTTCTTTTATTAGTCGAAAAACTGTCTATGATCTTATTAGCCATTATTTCTTTAAATACGGACATGTCCCTGCAATAGAGCTTGCAAAACCATCCATCATCATGAGCGAGATAGACGAAACTATTATTGATCCGATCAAAAAACGGTGATTTCAAAGGCTTGCCAAAATGAGACAAATATAGTACTTCAGCCTGCTCTTCAGGAGTACAATCATTCAGATCTGCTTCATTTTCGTAATCTATCCAATGAAAGTTACCCAGACCGTAAATATCTTCTTTTGATAGCTCAATGATTTCTTCCTTGCCATTGGCAGTCTCCAGAAACCAACTCCTGTTGAAATTATTAGTGATATAGCTCCCATCGGTTACCAGGATATTATCCAGGCCTATCGGGTTATACCTGGCAAATTCCCGGAATTCCATTCCATAATAAATGAAATAATTCTCATTGAAATTCGCATTTATGTAGAAAACATCTCTTAATCTTCTCATAGCTCAAATTATCCCTTGCACGTATTTGCCCGACCTGGATTCAGCGTCAATCGTGATTCCAGTGCTCATATTGAATTGTACTGTTACTTTCCAGCTATGTCAATTTACACATCCGGACTTTGCAGAAGACTTGACGGCAGAAGCAGCATCTGAACTTTCAGCCCCTATAAGAACCATGCCGGCGATTACAAGAAAACCACCCAGCCACTGCCGGTAATCGGCGCCTTCGCCTAGTATCACAGTTGATAGAAGCATGGAGGCAAACGGCATCATACCTGAGAAAGCTGCAGCGGTGAACGCGCCACACCTCTTTATTCCCGCATACCAGCAGATAAATGCCAAAGCGGTAACAAACACACCGTACCAAATGAGGGCCATCCACCCCGCCGGACCGATTCCTGCAAGCCTATTAATGGGATTCTCAAACACCGCAGGAACCAGACACAGAATCAAAGTAATTGCCGATACGATGGTTGTTTGGACAATAGGGCTCGAAGGTTCTTGTTGATCCGCAGCAGATTTTACGGCTGCGACACGTGACATTGTGTTAAAGATTGACTCACAAACCGCCGCACACAGCACCAACATATTCCCTCCGATATGTTCCAGGGATAAACTGTTCCCCGGCTCAAGAACTCCCTGAATTATCAGAATTCCTCCCATGGTACATAGGATCCCGGCAAGCTTTTTACCGCTGATCTGCTCCTTTAGTACAGCCATGGCAAGAAGCGCTGTTATGGCTGGGGTGGCTCCGGTAAGTATACCAGCTTCTCCCGTACTGGTATAATGAAGGCCGCTTAATAAAAACAGACGGAACAGAAATATACCGAATAAGGCCTGAAGTGACAAAAAAAGAATATTCTGCAGCGACATAAGCCGAATGTATCTGACAAGCTGTTTTCTGCATAGGGGAACCAGAAATACAAGAGCGAAGAACAAGCTGACTGCCGTGATAGTAAATGTTCCAAGCTTTACCGTAACAAATCTGGCCGATATGACGCTGGTTCCAGCCAGTGAAAAAGCACCGGCCAAGCATAATTTCCCCTTAAATTGTTCCATAGGATCTTCTCTCCAAAATCCGTTGCATATTTAGTGCATGATGGTATAATTTTACTCAAACCACTGGATCTTTTAAGAGCCAGATAAACGCATATTTCATAGTGCCAGTTGGAGGAGTTATGTTGGGAGTCGAATTGGACCATAAAAGCGAATTGCAGTTGTGGCGCCAGATTTACCAGTCCCTGAAGGAAATGATGTTGTCCGGACAGCTAAAGGCCGGGGAGGTACTGCCTTCTACACGGGAGTTGGCAAAAGAGCTGGGTGTTTCCCGCAATACAGTTTGCGGGGCTTATGACCTGCTGATTGCGGAAGGTTACGTCATAAGCCGGCAGGGAGCTCCCACAAGGGTTGCTGACGGCTTATGTATTATTCCGGCTGAACCACCGGTATCTCCAAAAATAGAAAGCCAAACTCCTCTGCCAATCTCAGTGAGCTTTCGGACGGGCAGGCCTGACTTAGGGCTATTTCCCAGATACCTTTGGCAGCAGCTTATGCATAAGGTATCCGAAGAACTAACTCTTGATGCATATGGTTATACAGGACCGCAGGGTCTGTATAGTCTTCGAGTAGAAATTACTGCATGGCTGTTCAGGATCCGAGGTCTCAAGGTTTCACCGGATGATATCTTCATAACCGCAGGCGCAACTCACGGACTGCATCTGATAGCTGACATCCTGTGCAGCGAAAGCAAGCAAATATTAATGGAGGACCCCTGTCATATCGGAATGCTGGGTACATTCATAAACAAAGGCTGCTCCATTGTTCCCATACCGGTCGATGCAGACGGAATGAAAACAGATTACCTGTTAAAGAGCCAAAACGTAGGCCCCATATATGTCACTCCATCTCACCAGTTTCCATTGGGAGGAATTCTTCCCGCATCACGCCGTGCCGAGCTGATTCGCTTTGCCAGGGAAAATAATCTTTATATCATTGAAGACGATTATGACAGCGAATTCCGATATAGCGGCGAGCCCGTTGCTCCGCTTCACACCATGGATCCGAATCGTGTGATATATGTGGGCACCTTCAGTAAGGCAGTTTTTCCGGCGTTGAGGATAGGCTATGTGATTCTGCCCTATCCGCTCCAGGAACGCTGGCGCGATCTGCGTACCCATACGGATGTACAAAATCCTTCCTTCGAACAGGCTGCACTGGCCGAATTTTTAAGGACCCGGAAGCTTGACAGGCATGTCAGGAAAATGCGCAAAATTTACAGCCAGCGCCGGCAGGTGCTGCTGGAGTCATTGAAAGAAGCCTTTGGCAGTGAGTGGACCGCTTATGGAGATTCAGCCGGTCTGCATGTCGCCATCGATTTCCCCGGAATGAGATTCGACAAAGCCTTTAAAGAAAGGTGCCGGCAAAATGGACTATATATTAATCCTGTTGAAAACCATTGCATAGAAAAAGGCCGGCACCAAAGCAAGCTGCTGATTGGATACGGCCATCTGGAACCTGATATTATCAAAAAAGGGATTCTGATGTTATCTGATAATATCTTCAGGTTTCTGTCTGATATCAATCAAACTTGAGGACAGGATAGTCATCATCATCTCCGAAGTCCCAAATATCAGTGCTCCAGCCTGTATAGATCTGAACTCCATCGACCTCACTGTCAGCCGTTCCTTTCACCATCTGCCCGGTGGTGCGTGGTTCTCCTTTGCCGGTGTCGGTTTGTTTGGTAGTTGTGGAATCATAGTAACTGGCCGTAATGCTGCCAGAATACCCACCAATCAATCCTCCCGTATTCGAAGTACCTGTAACCTCTCCGGTAGCATAACAGTTATAGATGGCAGCACCTGTGTCGCTATATCCCATCAGACCTCCGACATATTTGTTGCCGGACACATTACCGCCGGCATATGAGTTCTCAATAGTATACCCACTGTTACTCCCCACCAGACCGCCGACACGTTCATTGCCGGATACTTCACAATAGGCATAAGAGTTACTGATAGTACCTCTTTCAGAATTTGCTTCAATATACCCCACCAATCCTCCGACACAGTTACCGGACACACTGCCACTGACACACGAGTTCTTGATATTGACCACCCCAAAGACATAGCTATGAATACCTCCAACCAGGCCACCGGCAATACTGTTACCTGTTACATCCACACCTTCCAGACTAATGTTTCTTAATTCACCTTGACTCATCATCCAAAACAAACCCACATATACTTCATTTGGTCGGTTTATTTTCAAATGGCTTATTGCATGACCTTTTCCGTCATATTCTCCACTGAACTCATGAAGGGGCTCCCAGTTGTCATAACCGGACAGATCAATATCTTCTATTTGCTCATAACATTCATACCCGTTCTCTCTTACGAAGGTATTAAGCTGCTCCGCTGTAGCTACGGCATATGGATTTCCGGCTGATCCGTCGCCCTTTGAAACCATTTTTGTCCGGTTGCTGGTCTTAGTTTCAGTAACTGATGATACCCTCACACTTATATGTCTGCCTATATCGTTATTTCGCAACGTGTAAGTTTTCCCGGTAGCGCCTTCTATGGATGCTCCGTTTCTCAGCCACTGGTAAGTCACTGCAGGCCCGGCAGGTATTGAACCAATGACAGAAAGCGTTTCCCCAAACACTGCTTTGCCTGATATGATCACTCCCGAAGTATTTCCTCCCTGTCCATACACGTCTTTCAAAACAGGATATTCATCACCGTTTCCAAAGTCCCAAATATCAGTATTCCATTCAGTATAGATACTGACTCCGCCTATTACGCTGCCAGCTATTCCCTCTTTCATCTGCGTGGAGGTTCGCGGTTCTCCTTTCCCTATGTCGGTTTGTCCGACGGTTTCCGAGTCATAATAGCAGTACCCTGTATAACAAGCAAAAGGACTGTCTCCCACTAAGCCGCCTGTTTCCGAGCTGCCTGTGACTCTTCCGACGGCATAGCTGTAAAGTATTCCTCCATTTTGATACCACCCTACAAGACCGCCGACCGTGTTATCACCAGACACACTGCAAGTAACATATGAGTTCTTAATGATATCACGCAGATACCCCGTCAAACCACCTACATGACTGTTGCCGGTCACACTGCCGCTGGCGCAGGAATTATTAATGGGATCTTCACTACTCCCAACAATTCCGCCGACATAATCGTAGCCGGTCACGCTGCAGTTAGCATAAGAGTTATTGATTGTACCGCCGGAATAATCTATCGTCCCCGACACACCGCTTATGCCGCCGACATAATTGCTGCCGGTCACGCTGCCGCTGACATAAGAGTCTCTGATTGTACTGCCGTTATATTTACTTCCCGCCAGACCGCCGACATTATGCCTGCCTTTTACATCCACATCTTCCAGCTTGATATTGCTCAATTCTCCGCCATTCAAGCTTGAAAACAGACCTACATTATCTATTTCCGAACGATCTATTTTTAAATTGCTGATCGTATAGCCATTCCCATCGAATACTCCGCTGAATAAAGGAAGTGGATCCCAATTGCTGTAACTGTTCAAATCGATTTCACCGATTTGCACATAGTGTTTGTTTGGGTTTGCTCTTACATATCCGTCAAGCTGCTCTGCTGTGGCTACGGCATAAGGATTTTCTGCTGAGCCGTCACCTATTGTGACCATTATTGTCGGCTCACTGGTCTTGCTTTCTGCACCGTATGACGCTATCACACTTATGTATCTGCCTACATCAGCAACTGTTATCGTGTAGGTTTTGCCTGCAGCTCCTTCAATAGGCACTCCATTCCTAAGCCATTGGTAAGTTACAGGAGCATAAGCAGGTATAATACCTGCCGCGGTAAGTTCTCCTCCAACCTCAACGCTTCCTTCGATGGCTAATCCCTGCATATCAGCTACGGTTATTGAAACTGTTTCGTTTACACTGTTCAGCTGCTTACGGCCGGTAATATCATATGACACAAAGGTCACTCTGTAGTTGCCTGTCTCGTTGATCACTGCCGTAAAACTTAATGCTGCTGGAGATGTATTGCTGATATCAATTTCACTTAGCGGTGTTCCCTCCGCGGAACCCCAGGCCAGGACCAAATCATCTGCATCGGCGCCTATATAACCCCGCTCAGTCTCATCTGTAACGATTTCCGGGTTGTCTCCGTCCGGTATTGTCCTAAACTCGATGGCACTGCCGGTAATGTCAGGTATCACCCCATAGAACCGTACCATGTTGTTCCTGTCTTCATACGCTACATTGCCCCGGACTGTCAGCGCCATGGTGAACTGCTCACCTTCAGTTACTCCCACATCGGCTGCACTCATGGTTAAAGCTGTTTCATGCGGCGACTTTATCGGGCCGAATGCCGCACTGGTAACTGTTCCGATATAGTTGCCCGTTCCTGTTGCCTTTACCCTGATCCAATTGCCCGCATCTTCGGCAGCAAGTACATAAGTGTTGCCTGTTGCTCCGCTGATATCGGCATATGTGCCGTCTGCGCTGTCGTTCAGCTGCCATTGGTAAATTAACGAAGCTCCTAATGGGATAGCATTTGCTGTCAGTGTTTCTCCGGCTATAGCCATACCTCCCACACTAACTGCACTTACTGTCACATAGGATGGCCCGCCAGTGTCTGATGGTCCTCCGCCGTTCGATGGCCCACTGCCTCCTGAACCCGCAGGAGAATCGGTCTGGATATCCGACCCATCATTGTTATTCGTCGCACTGCCATATTGCGGCACTGGTTTGTCACCGCCCGCTGCCACACCGGAAGCGCCTTTGTTGGTAATTGCAGTCTCCGGAGTGGTGACCGAAGTATTGTTCGCACCTGCATTGACGGTTACCTTGCCGACTGATCCATCTCCTGATATCGTCGAATCCGGCGCCGATGTCTCGATATTTGCCGCATGTCCGCTGACATTTATAGTTGTTCCTTTGGCTTCGCTTCCTATCACCACATTTGATATTCTTCCGCTTTCGGCAACCGTAATATAGGACGCGCCATTACAATCGACATCGAGCCTGTTGACTGCGGCATTTCGGATGATCAGCCGGACATTCGGCACATTCACTATGATAGTGCCGACATCACCTTCGATGATCACCTCATCCTTTCCATCTTCTATAACGATCACATCAATCTCAGCGCCGCCATCGACGGAAATCCGGATATTTCCGTCTACTTTGGCAACGATCACATTTTCCTCCACTCCGCCGCCATTAATGATAACTGAGTTCTTACCTCCGCCGCGGACAAGCAGTTTTCCCTTGACTGTGACATTATCCAGTTTCAGGTTCCCTTCACCGACACCATCACCAACGATCAGATCACCATTTACCATGATATTTTTCAAAGTCACACCGGGTACATTTACCATGATGTTCCCGTCGGCTGCATTTGTGTACTCACTGGCTCTGCTTATGTACTGTTTGATGATATTGTGCATGATTTGCGCAAATTCGGCCCTGCTGATATTTGCCCGGGGGTTCAGTTTACCATTCGAACCCTTTATGTAACCGGCATTTACCAGAGTATATACATCACCTCTGGCCCAGCTGGATATTTCACCTTCGTCCGAAAATGTTCCATTGAGAGCCGCAGCTGGTTCAAGCCTGAGCGCTCTTGCCAGCACCGCAAAGAACTGCTCGCGGGTCATGTTGCTGTTGGGATCCATTTTTCCGGCGTTGCCCTGCATCACGCCCATTTTATATGCCTTTGCCATGCTGCCGGCAAACCAGTCCGTGCTTTTGACATCCGTATAGGAGGAGATGTCACCTTCCTCTATGGCACCAAAGGCCCGTGTTATGATGGCTGCCATTTGGGCTCTTGTCAGAGGACTGTCCGGCATTATCCTTCCCTCGTAGCCTGTAAGAAGGCCATTTGCCGCTGCACTCTCCAAAGCCTCAGTGGACCAGTTGTCAGGCACGTCAAAAAATAAAGCACTGCCGCCCATGGCGGCAGTACTTTCAACGGGCATCAAGCCCAGAAAAAGAGTCAGTATCAACAGAGTCGACAATAGTTTGTTCAGCATTGGATAACCTCCCCACAACCAGATCTGTGCACAAGACAAATACATATACAGGCTTCTTCTATCTTACATAAAGGAACCATCGGCCGCTAAAAGAGATATCTGTTGGTCAGCCTGGAGGATCCGATTCATGAACTGAAAATATGTTCTGATTTATTCGCTAAACTTTTACTTATTATAACATATTTCTACATTATTTTGTACAATTCCTTAGAATTCGCACACAGAGTTCTCCATCATAGCTTTTTGCCAAAGCACTTATTTACTCTCCCTCTATATAACCTGCCAACTGCAGATCAAGTTACCGATAAGACTTTCTTCGCTGCTTCAGCGAGGGAGTGAAGGTATGCTATGAAATAACACTGATGGCTGCTGATGGGGGTCTCGTAAATACAGGCGAATCTGTGCTCGCAATCGCAGGGACAGGAGCAAATGCCAATACAGCACTTTTGATGCAGGCTTTAACTACCAGAAATATCCAAAGCCTTCGTGTAAATGAAATCATCTGCACACCATATAACAATCAATGAATCAGGAAGCTGTTCACCATTCCGACACTCAGCACACCGATGACAAAAAGCGCACAAGCACAGCAGATAAGGCCCGGCAGGAAGATAAGAACGAAATTTCGTTTTTTGTTGGCGCTGCTTTTTATCTCATTGAACTTATAAACAGCCATACACGCCAACATCATGGGTATTGCCCCAAAAGCAAGCCATATGAATGCCTGCTCTTTCCATGTAAAGGGCAGCATAGCTTCGGGGTTTACTATTTGGGTTGAACCGAAAAGTGAGATACCGCCAAGGGTGACAGTAATGATAACGCCTATGACATAAATAGTATTGCTGATTATCTTTGCAGTCTTATTCATCACTTTTACCTCTTTCATTCACATTCACAATTTTTGTATACAAAGTCAGTGCCCCATTTATTCATTTCATGTAAAACCGGCACCAGGCTGCTTCCGATCTCAGTGAGTGAGTACTCTACTTTCGGAGGCACCTGGGGATAAACCTTCCTTTGTATCAGTCCGTTTGACTCCAGATCCCGCAATTGCTGTGTCAGCATTTTTTAAATAATAGTATACTATATTTTCTCCGAAATCCATATAAAGACAGGGGGATAACCTGAAAAATTCTTGCCGTCTGGATGAATTTTCAATTAGGGGCAGCTCTCCTCTGTCTACTTGGATGAATTTTCAATTAGAGGCAGCTCTCCTCTGTCTACTTGGATGATTTTTCAATTAGGGGCAGGATTATCGTCTATTTTATTGAATTTATTCCACATTTAGAATACATAATTCGAGTTATTCAGCATTATGTCAACATTACTGAACCAAATTGCTGCCCCTAATTGAAAATTCATCCAAGTGGATTTTATAGTAAAGCAGATGATGACAGAATGATGTCTGATTTACATTCGGACTGATTCGCAGGCTGATTCGCGAACTGTCCTCCAAACAGCTCAGACAGAATCACTCTCTTCAATGAAAGCAAAAGCCAGCCGCCGTCCACATTTCAAGATGCACTACTGACAACACCACTGCCATCGGTTGTTGTTCCCATCGCCTCGTCTAAGCTGTACTAACGACACCAATACCGCTGGTTGTTGTTCCCGCCGCCTCATCAGAGCTGTATGATTTGGTCATATATGCAACACTTGCTGTCCATGAATGGTCTCAAATTTACTTCTGCAAACAGGAATTTGCTTCAAAATTTGTTCTTAAGGATCAAAAATTAAGTGAACTGGCAGAAATCCATTCGGGTTTTCATAATCTTAGGGGCGCACCGCTTGCAATACTTGTGTGCGGAGAGCCTGAAGCAGCAAAGCTGGAGTTTTATTGGGAGCAGGATTGTTCGGCTGCCACACAAAATATACTGCTTGCTGCAGCTGCAATTGGGCTTGGCGCTGTCTGGCAGGGCATCAATCCAAGGGGCGGCTCGGATTCTGATATGATAAGGAGCATCATAAAGCTGCCTGTGAATCTCAAGCCATTTTCACTGATCGCTGTCGGTTACCCGGCAGAAAGTCCTGAACCCTCAAACAGATTTGATGAGGCAAAGATACACTATGTGAAATGATAAAACCCCGGCCAATATAGCAGCCTGCCGGATCGTACCCGGGAGATGACCTGCATTGACATTGCGTCCATATTTGCTAGAATAGTATCATAACTATTCTAAATCTGAACAGACTATGCAGGTCAGAAAGGTTGTCTTATGGGTAAAAGACAGTTCAAAATCGCCGATGATGGCATCGATCCGAATCTGGTCCCGCAAAAAGTCCTGTATACAGGTGCAAAAATACCCGGCATCGGTCTCGGCACCTTTGGTTCAGACTGCTATAGCAGTGAAGATATCGCATTTGCAGTCAAAGAGGCCATCGAAATGGGTTACCGTCATATCGACTGCGCAGCTGTATATGGCAATGAGCACCTGATCGGTGAATCTTTGCAAGAAGCCATGGATAACGGTATAAAAAGAGAAGAACTATTCATTACATCAAAGCTCTGGAACGATATGCACGGCGACGGAGATGTACTTATTTCCTGTGCCAGGTCACTTAAGGATCTGAGACTGGAATATCTGGATCTTTACCTGATCCACTGGCCCTTCCCCAATTACCACGCTCCCGGAGTCGGAGGCGACTCAAGGGATCCGAATGCAGTCCCGTATATACATGAAAATTATATGAAGGTCTGGCATCAGATGGAACGTCTGGTGGATGCCGGACTGGTCAGGCACATAGGTACATCCAACATGACTGTTCCCAAACTGGAGCTGCTCCTCAGGGATGCCAGGATACGGCCTGCCGTCAATGAAATGGAGCTGCATCCTCATTTTCAGCAGCCCGAACTCTTCCGGTATTGTCTCGGGCAGAAAATAGTATCCATAGGCTACTGTCCGGTGGGCTCGCCGAAACGGCCTGAGCGTGACAGGACTGCCGATGATACGGCTGACACGGAGGATCCGGTGATCATCAGGATCGCCGAACGTCTCAATGTACATCCCGCCATCGTTTGCCTCAAGTGGGCTGTACAAAGAGGGCAGATCCCTATTCCCTTCTCGACATCAAGAAGCCATCTGCTCAGCAATCTGCTTTGCACTGTTACAGAGCCGCTTACCGAAGATGAAATGCGCGATATTGAAAAAGCAGACCGCAACTGCCGTCTGATAAAGGGACAGGTCTTCCTGTGGGAAGGCGCTAAGGACTGGACCGATCTTTGGGATATGGACGGAGTGATCAAGGGAATATGACAAGAGCATTAATATAATGGAGGGTAATTATGGATAATTTGATGAAGGGCGCATATTTGCCGGGCGACAGCACAGTGGTGCTCAAAGATGTGGAAATTCCGGAGCCGGGACACGGCCAGGTATTGATCCGTACAAAATCCTCAACCATCTGCGGCAGCGATATCCGGGCGATCTACCATGAACATCTGGGGAAAGGTCCGGAGGGCTACCAGAACAAGATCGCCGGACATGAACCGGCAGGACAGATCGTGAAATGCGGACCTGGAATGAGAAGATTCAAGGAAGGTGACCGGGTAGTTGTGTATCATATTTCAGGCTGCGGTTTGTGCAACGACTGCCGCAGGGGATATATGATAAGCTGTACCAGTCCTCTTCGTGCCGCATATGGCTGGCAGAGAGACGGCGGTATGGCGCCTTATATACTTGCTGAAGAAAGGGATCTTGTCCTTCTCCCCGATGAGCTGACATATACAGACGGAGCCCAGATCGCATGCGGTTTTGGTACGGTCTATGAAGGCCTCGAAAAAATCGGTATTTCCGGAAACGATGCAGTGCTGGTCGTAGGTCTGGGTCCAGTCGGTCTGGCAACACTGATGCTTGCCAAAGCAATGGGCGCACAGACACTCATCGGAGTGGATATCGCAGAAGAACGCTGCAAGCTCGCAGTGGACAAGAAGCTGGCAGATCATGTATTCACCAATGCTCCTGACACGCTGGATAAAATTCGCAGCCTGACCGGAGGAAACGGAGTAGAACGAGCCATCGACTGTTCGGGTCATACCTCCGGCAGACAGCTTGCCATCCGCGCAACACGCAAATGGGGCCGCATCGCATTCGTAGGTGAAGGCGGAACAGTTGAATTCAATCCCAGTCCGGATATTATTCACGATCAAAAAACAATATACGGTTCATGGGTAACGAGCATCTGGAAGATGGAGGAGCTCACTGAAAGGCTGGTACGATGGGGCATCCATCCCGAAGACCTGGTAACACACCGTTTTACTCTCAACAATGCAGCAGAGGCTTATAGTCTTATGGCAGAAGGCAAATGCGGAAAGGTAGCCATCGTATTCGACGAGGAAATAAAGTAATTTAACCTTGGGCTTTAGGCTTATCATTCATCATCCGGATAAAATGCTGAACAAGAGTTGGATCAAACTGGCTGCCCGCCTTGCGGTCCAGTTCCAGCAAAGCCTCTTCCCCGGTCATGACCGGCTTGTCCCATTTCCGGTGGGTCATGACATCAAACGCGTCCAATATGGTTATAATGCGTGATAAGAGAGGGATCTCCTCCCCCTTGATACCCTGGGGATATCCCTCTCCATTCCACCATTCATGGTGATATAGTATTATGTCTGCAAGATGGGCAAAATCTCCGGAAGCCTGTGCGATCCTGTAACCAATTTCCACATGCTTTTTCATGGCGATCCATTCTTCTTCATCAAGGGAGGACTTCTTCTTCATGATAATATCTTTGGATATTCCTATTTTGCCGATATCATGAAGCGTCGCAGCCTGGATCAGGGTATGCAGATTTTCCTCGGATAGGCCAAGTACTGCCGCAAAGTCCTTTGCGAGTATTTGGAGTCTTTCGATATGCCCTTTCATTTCATAATCATTTGCCTGAAGCACCTTCCCCAGGGTCTGGGCAATCGCTCCCTTGTCTCTCCTGCCCTCGATCAGCTTAACATGATACATCAGGTCCTCTGCTTCCTTTAAAACCGTTGAAAGGCTGGTTCCGGAATCAGTTTTTGTTGACACCCCCAGAGATATACCCAAAAGAAGCTCACTCTCCTGATAGCTGCTGCAGGCTGCAGTGATCTTATCCCGAATTGTAATGGCCGTTTCCATGTCTGTATTTGGGAGAATGACAGCGAATTCATCACCGCCCCATCTTGCGACAATATCATTTGGGCGGCAGGAGTCCTGTATAATGCGCGCAACTTTTTTCAGCCTGTTATCACCTTCATGATGGCCAAAAACATCGTTAACAAATTTCAGCCCGTTCATATCACCAATGATAAGAGAAATCGGCAGATATTCTTCTTTCTCTTCCATCTCCTGAAGTCTGTCATCAAAATATGTTTTATTATACAATCCGGTCAATCCGTCATATAACGTGAGATAGGATATGTGGTCCAGTCCTTCCCGGATCGCTTCCTTTTGCTCTTTAAAACAGAGCTGGATCAGACCAATGGCATTTAAAAGCAGCAGGAGTTGTGAAACGATGTAGGGAGCCATATAGGGCATTTTCAAAACATACGAAAAAATCAGGTTATTGGCGACCCAGGCTAAATTGAGCCAGCCTAATACCAGAGTCATCCTGCCGTACTTTTTTACCGATCTGATCATAATGATCCCTGTCAGTGTGAAAAGAGCAAACACAGATAAATACATGTATTGGATCATATACAAAGCCGGCAGCCCCATCAGCGCAAATACAACGAACAGGATCAGCCATGTCATCCCGATCCCAAAGAGCTGAACTGTTTTGACTTTGGTTTTCAGGAACAGCAGAGTGCCCCATGATATGATGAGATTTGCATAGAAATAGGTACAAAGGCTTATTAAGAAAATCAGCTGATTCTCCCTTAGCAGATATGAGAAAAACGCATCCAGAGAATAGTTCAATGCAATTATAAACCAGCCGGCAAACCACAGCATCAGAAAATATCTGCGTTCAAACGTGAAAATATAAACATACAGCATAAGCAGGACTGCAATAGATCCAAGTGATGCTACTAATAAAACTACGGATGTTTCCATAAAATCTCCTGGCTGTTCAAAATATTGTTCAAATAAGCAGACAGTTTTTACTACATCTACTATATCAGTAATCATCAGTTTTTTTCAAGCAAAATATTACCGGTTTTTTATCATCCTTTTTTCTTCCTGTTAAGGATAATGAGGGTGATATATGTTTTAATCGTGACAAATGAAGCAATATAATGTATAATATAGTAAAAATATGTCTACCAGATTATTTTTGCGCGGCATTGGTTCTATCCAAAATAGTCAGGTTGAATCACTGATAAGTGATGATAAGCAAAACGGATCTGCCAAACAGGGAGGTAGAAAATGCAGCAAGCGGCAATTATTACACTATTGAACAACGCCGCCTTACTTGTGATTTTGTCAATAATATATGAGCTTACCCATCATATGTTTATTCAACCTTATAAAAATCAAGTAGCAAGCGGCATATTATCGGCCTTAACATGTATTGCAATTATGTTGATGCCCTTTAAGCTCATCCCTGGAGTCGTATTTGATACAAGATCCATCCTCATCAGTGTTACGGCATTAGTACTTGGCCCTCTACCTACAATCATTACAATAATCCCGGCCATTATCTTCAGAATATTACAGGGTGGTATCGGAGTTCTGCCAGGAATCACTGTTATTTTAACCAGCGCAATTATCGGTTCGATATGGAGACGGTGGCTGCATTTAAAGACAAAAAAGCTGCACTGGTTAAATACATATGTTATGGGCTTGACAGTCCATATCACAATGATAGCATGTATGTTCCTTTTACCCTATCCCAACAGTATAAACGTAGTCCGGGAGATAACTCTGCCTGTATTGATCATATATCCTGCCGCAACAGTGGCTCTTTATCTCTTGCTTACCAAGCAGGAGGCATTCTGGCACATAAGAGACGAGCTTAAGAAGTCGGAAGAGAAATTCAGGCTGTTATACAACGAACAGAAAAAAGCTGAAACTGAGCTGCGCCAAAGCGAACTCAAGTACAGCAAGCTTTTTGAAAAAATGACACAGGGCATAGTGTGCCAGGCAGCGGATGGAACAATAATCTCAGCGAATCCCGAGGCTGAAAGGATTTTAGGATTGACCCTCGATCAGATGACAGGAAGGACATCACATGATCCGAACTGGAGGACGGTCTATGAAGGCGGGGCAGAGATGCCGGGCTCGGAGCACCCGTCAATGATCGCCCTGCGGACAGGTAAACCTTACGGCCCGATAGTAATGGGCGTGTTTCAGCCAAAACTCGGCGCTCATATCTGGCTTTCTGTGAATGCCGCTCCAATACTGGAATCAGATGGCACATTGTCACAGGTGTATACGATCATTCAGGATATTACTGCCGAGAAAAAAGCTGAGCACGATTACCATCTGCTTTTCAATTCAATGGTGGATGGATTTGCACTTCACGAGATCATATGCGACCAGCATGGAAATCCCATAGACTACAGATTTCTTGCTGTTAATCCGGCATTTGAGCAAATCGTTGAAAAAAAGGCATCTGAGATCGTTGGAAAGACCGTTCTGGAGATAATGCCTGATACAGAGACCTATTGGATCGAAACATACGGAAAGGTGGCCCTGACCGGAGAATCGGTGAAGTTCAGAAACTATGCGGCGGCCACGGACAAGCATTTCCGTGTCATGGCATATCAGCCTGCACCCATGCAGTTTGTCTGTACTTTTTCAGATGATACATCGCGGATCAAGGCAGAAGAGAAATTATCCATGACTTTGGCAAGACTGAGGGGACTTCTTGACAACAGCAACAGTCCGATGATCATTTTCGATGATAAGGGAATCATTGCCGATATATCTGCCGCTGCAGAAATAATAATGGGCTTATCGCGGGAAGAAATGCTTGTCAGAGATATGGAGCAGCTGGGGTTGTCGGATATTTTGAAGAAGGCCCTGTATCTCTCAGATAATCCGACAACAGCATGCCAGATCATTGAAAGTACTGATATATTTGAGCTGGAAGGAGAAAAAAGATACTTTGAAAGCAGACTGTTCTCTATCGACACAAGTAACTCAAACGAAAAACTGTTTGGTTACCTTGGTATCGATGTAACAGCTCTCGTTATAGCAGAGCAAGCACTGAAAGATAGTGAAAAAAAATACAGCAGTTATATCGAAAATTCACCATACGCCGTTATTGTTGTTGATGAGTGCGGAAACTATATTGACAGCAATAAAGCGGCTTCCATTATATCAGGCTACACCAGAGAAGAACTGCTGACTATGAATATAAAGGATATCACCGCTGATGAATCGATGGATGAAGCTGTCCGTTATTTTGAAGCACTGCTGGAAACGGGCAAAATGAGTGCAGAACTGAAATATATACATAAAGACAGTTCGATCAGATGGTGGACGGTGGATGCGGTAAGAATTTCCGACAAGCGGTTCCTTGGGTTCTCAATTGATATCACGGACAGAAAACAGGCTGAGGAAGACCTTATTAACCTGAGTAAGCTCGACTTTCTTACCGGTATATATAACCGAAGGTTCTTTGAGAACGAGCTCAAACGCATGGATGACGAGAACCTGCTGCCTCTGTCGATCATTATCGGAGATATCAATGGGGTCAAGTTTATCAATGATGCATTCGGACATGCTGCAGGGGATAAGCATATAGTAGAGATAGTAAATATTCTTAATGATTGCTGCAGAGAGGGCGATGTCCTGGCCAGGACCGGTGGTGATGAGTTCTCGATTATCATGCCCAAAACCAATAATGACGCTGCATCCGAAGTTTTGCGCAAAATCCAGTTCGCACTGGAAGAATTTGATGTGATAAACACAAACGAAGTTTATCAGCATAGTTTATCACTGGGATGCGCCACAAAGGAATCAACTGATGAAGATATAAAGGAAATCGTAAAAATCGCAGAAGGCTATATGTATCAGCGCAAGCTGCTTGAGCATACCAGCACTCACAGCGCTATTGTCTCTTCGATAAAGGCAACAATGTTCGAAAAAAGCCATGAGACAGAGGAGCATGCACAAAGGCTGGTTTCGTTATCAAAGGCTGTGGGAATGGCCCTTGGCCTGTCACAGGCAGAGCTTGACAAGCTGGAATTGCTTGCATCCCTGCATGATATCGGCAAGGTGGGTATACGGGATGATATTTTGACAAAGCCTGATAAGCTGAATGAAATAGAATGGGCGGAGATGAAAAGGCATCCCGAGATCGGTTATCGTATTGCAAAGACATCACCTGAGCTTGCTCCGGTTGCCGAGGGGATATTATGTCATCATGAATGGTGGGACGGCAGAGGGTATCCCCAGGGATTGGGCGGCGAATGCATCCCGCTGATTTCCCGCATAGTCTCCGTTGTTGATGCATATGACGCGATGACAAATGACAGACCGTATAGAAAGGCGCTGGAACATGAAACAGCGCTGGAAAGGATCAGGCAAAATGCGGGTACCCAGTTTGACCCGCACATTGCCGATATTTTTTCGGATATTTTCTCAAAAAACGCTATTATGCAGTAACACAATATCAGACTTTCAGTATAGGCACCCATATCTCACAATAATACTCATCCGGGTTCCCTTGTGGCGGTGAATACATTTCTATATTATAGTTCCCTGCAAGCTTATAATCCTTGCAGGCTGGCATCCATTCGCTCCAGATCCTTGTGTTGACATCCTGCAGTGATTTCGGCAATGCGCCTCTGCAGGGAAATACTGCCCATGTTCCGCCGGGGATCACCCTGGTCTCATACCCATCGGGGATCTCATTCCATGGCAGGTAATTGTCTGCGATCAGATAATCAAATTCCGTACCTTCACTGAGCATACAGATCCCATACATTCCACATATGTTTTTATCCCCGCTCTGGTTATGTTCCTGCCAAAACTTCGGGATCTCATTGTAAGCAGTATCTGAATTAAAGCTTCTTATTTTGCCCAAAACAGTAAACTGGGCCTTTTCAACGATTTTATACTCCAGCATCGTTCCACCCTCCAATACCAATTTTAATTTGACCGGCGCAAATGATTTTAGATTCGCACCCATTAGTTTAGCTGCAGAAGGAGAAATACCATGAAATTTTGTGAACGCTCGGGTAAAGCTGTCGGGAGAATCATAACCATACTTTATTGCGACATCAATTACCCTGACGTCTGCCTTGGAAAGCTCCTGTGCCGCAATACTGAGCCTGCGGCTTCTGATGTACTCCCCTACTGTGAAACCGCATAGCACATTGAATATTCTCTGGAAATGAAACGCTGAAACGCATGCTTTTTCAGCAATCTCCCGGATATCCAGCTCCTCTGTCAGGTTATTCTCAATGTACTCAACTGCACATTGGATCCCCTCTGTCCATCCAATCACAATATGATCTCCTCTCAATGAATCGGGGTCAGGCTTGAAAAATTCCTTTATTATCGGGGTCAGGCTTGAAAAATTCCCTTATTATTAGTGTAATAATAATAAGGGAATTTTTCAAGCCTGACCCCGTTAGTTAAGGAATTTTTCAAGCCTGACCCCGTCAATTATCTATAAACGCAAGCGCCGCGTATATATGTGGCTTTGACATCAAAGTTTTCGTCGATCAGGATGAAATCTGCATCCTTGCCCAACTTGATCGAACCTTTTCTGTTATTTATCCTAAGCTCCTTTGCGGGATTGATAGAGGCCATATTGAATACCTCATGAAGCTCTGCGCCGGTGTTTTTATAGAAGTTGTACAATCCCCTGTTTAATCGAAGAACGCTTCCGGCAAGAGTTCCGTCCGTCAGCCTTGCCTCATTTCCATTGACTATCACAGGCTGGCCGCCCAGGGTGTAGTTTCCATCAGGCATTCCGCCTGCTTCCATACAGTCTGTGATCAGTGTTATCCTGTCTGCTCCCTTGGCTTTCCTGACCGTCTCAAAAAGTCCAGGGTGAACATGGATCGTGTCTGCGATCAGCTCGCAATATACATCACTTGCCAGTGCAGCAACCACTGTGCCCGGGTTTCTGTGATGAACACCGGACATGGCATTGAATAAATGTGTGGTATGGGAAATACCGGCCTTTATCCCCTCCATTGCCTCTTCATAGGTAGCAGCCGTATGACCCATAGATGCAACTATGTTATTCTCCTTCAACCGGCCGGCCAGCTCCTTTGCACCAGGCTGCTCCGGTGCAATGGTGACCAGCTTTATCACGTCCTTGAATGGTTCGATCCATTCCCAGCTTGGCAGCTTGATATTGTCGGCGGCTTGTGCCCCTTTATATTTCGGATTGATAAAGGGTCCTTCCATATGGGCTCCCAACAGCTGAGCGCCGCGCATCCCGCGTTTGACTGCTTCCCTTATTTGTGTAAGGGCTGCATCTACCATCTCACGCTCCATCGTCATGGTTGTTGCCAGAAATGATGTTACTCCATTTTTTACGATGGTGCTGCTGATCGTGTTCAGCGCATCAATCGTACCTTCCATGGTATCCCTGCCGCCGCTGCCATGTATGTGTACATCGATAAGACCCGGGGCAATGATCAGCCCTCTTGCATCTATTACCCTGACATCCTTCAGATCAGACCTCTCTTCAAACTGCTCCTCGGGCTCAAGTAAAGTAAATTTACCATCCTCCGACCCAAGAACATATCCCCTTAACACCTGTGTTACCGTAATTATATCTGCACCTTTAAAAACGATCAACGGTGCTTCAATGTCTCCATTTGAATCAAGAAAACTAACATTCTTATTCATTGCGTTCTCCTTATCCTTATGCATGTGTTTTAAACAGTACATCAGGAAAAACTCCACAGGCTTCTTAATAAAATATTATATCAGTAAAAAATGAACAAGATATAAATAACATAAAAGAAAATTGAAAATGAAACATGCCTTGGCTATAATTATAATAAAAGAGAGGGATGAGCATAATTACTGTTTTTAAGAGATAAACCCTTGAAATAAATGGTATTTGGCAAGAATGAACATTGAAAACTCAATCCAAAAAGAAAAAATGAGCAGAACAATAAGGCTGCAGGCATA
>JAEYRV010000007.1 GCA_023435305.1 Bacillota bacterium | reverse complement strand
TATGCCTGCAGCCTTATTGTTCTGCTCATTTTTTCTTTTTGGATTGAGTTTTCAATGTTCATTCTTGCCAAATACCATTTATTTCAAGGGTTTATCTCTTAAAAACAGTAATTATGCTCATCCCTCTGTAATATAGCATAATCCTAACCATCATAGTGAAAAATAGGGATCTGTTCTGAATATATGATATCAATTATTTTGTGGTAAGCAAAGCTTATATTTGTTCACTCTTCTGCCCTGATTTTTTGTACTGCTCCAGCGTTAGATTTTTACTGTTCATCTATTGATATTATTATTGAATATTGATTATTGATATCTTCATATCCTTGGTATAAAATGGTTCTGAAGGTTGCGTTTTGTAACCTCAGGTTGGAAACACACGTATTTTGAATTAAATTGTAAACCGATTTTGAGAGGAGTATGCGAAAATGAAAAAAAGGGTATTATTGATCCTATTATCGGCTTTGATGATTTCGACTTTGCTGCCCGTGAGTGTCTTGGCCGCCGGAACTCCGCCGCAGACCATCTCCGCACCTGAGAATTTTGGAGTGTCCGATTACATGGGAGGTGGAGTAACATGCACCATCAGCGCACCCGACGACCTGCGGCTAATACTTGATACTCCTGAACAAGAGCGCGGTTACCATATGACTCTTCGCGCCCAGATCGATTTTAAAATCGACAGCGGGGACTGGCACTATACAACTGCCTGGGATGATTCCTCTACTTACAGAAAATATGCGCTTGATTACTATAATGGGATTCAGGGCGGGACATGGAAGCAATATCTCGGTCATAACGGGATCACATTTTCAAGTATGTTCCCGGATGAAAAAAGCGCGCCTCCCCGTGACGGCTTTAAAAGCTGGGAATGGTATAAAAGCCACTCTATAGCCTTCAGAGCACGTTTTGCAATTGATTTTGGTAATAAGAACCTCGTCTTTTCCGATTGGTCTCCCGAATATGTTTTGTCCGACAAAGTCAAAATGGATTATAAAAAGATTATTAACACTTACGCCCCCACTCTGGTTTCCTCCAGACTCGAGCAGGACTCTAAAGACAAGAAGCCTTATATCTGGCTGGATCTGAGTCAGCACCCGGACGAGACTCAGAAATTAAATGCCGCTACCGGTAACAGCTTTAGGACTGAAATATGGATGCGCAAGGAAGGCGATAAAGAGTTCAAACTGGTTGGTGACGGCTTTTTTAGCAATGAAGCCATCCGGCTGGACGTCAGTTCCTATTATAAAGGCACCAACGTCACTGATTTTTTCGCGGCGGCTTATGAAGTCAAAGTGCGGTACAAGGTGGATGAGCGGGCATACAAGCAATCAGGCGCGACCTCTCAGAACTGGCTGTACAGTCCTTACTCCAATACCCTATCCTATGGCATGCCCGCCTGGAGCGCCGCTTCCGTCTGGGCAACCGCTGAGCTCAAAAAAGCAGACGAATACAGACTCATTCCCGATATCCTCAGCGGCGCCGATCTGACCAAGAACATTACCCGTGAAGAATTTGCCGAAGTAGCGCTGCTGATGTACCAGAAAGCCTCCGGCATTACCGATACTCCTCCCTATTCGCCTAATCCCTTTGTAGATACTGCAAACCCACGGGTGCTTCAGGCATTCAAGCTGGGTATTGTAAAGGGAATGAGCGCCACAGAGTTTCAACCCGATATGTTTATAAACCGCGAGCAGGTGGCTGCAATGCTCACCCGCACGATAAAACTGATCGCCCCCAATGCCGACTACTCAACGGCCGGAGCACCTGTCTTCACCGACCAGAAGGATATTTCAAACTGGGCCCTTGAAGACTGCCTGTACATATCCAAGATCGGCATTATAAAAGGCACTAACGGCATGTTTATGCCCAGGGCGATTTCCGATGCACAAAGGGCCATAGGCTACGCCAATACCTCCAGAGAACAGGCCCTGGCCATGAGCGTCCGTATTGTGGAGAAAATGCAGGAGTGAGGATTCGGAAAAATCGTACGGACCAAATGAGTGAATACACTTTCAAGAGGCGGCTATTGCAGTTGGATAGCCGCCTTATTTTCACCGGCGCCCGAGAGAATGAGTGTAGTTGAATCTGTATACAAGTGTACCCGCTCACTGCATTTGCAGGAGTATCCCTGCAGCCGGATAGTATTTTTCAAGTTCCTCAGGTGAATATTTCGTTTGTGTACTTTCTGCATTGCTTCGGAACAGATCAAACCAATCCTGCCCGGTATTAGCGGTTTTATCGATTGTAAGCGTTTCGCCCCAGCCTTCCATTATATCCTGACAGGCAATAGCCATGATATGACCTCGCAGATCCGTCTGCTTCCCCTTCAAGAATTCCGTGAAACAATAGCGCAGGGTATACTCGCCATAACTCACCATCGTGTCATACTCGGATCGATGCTCTTTGATATAGTCACCGGGTGCCGATGAAAAACGCGGAGATGAGTTGATCGTATAAAGCAGGCGGGAGATTTCGTCGTAGATGCTGCCTCTTTCCTTCATGATCGCCAACGCCTTTTTCTCGCATTCCTGCGACAGTTCGGCCACATAAGCCTGTTGATTCAACGCCTCACCTGCAGCTTCCTTCGGGAACTTTCCTTTGATATCCGGAGCATAATAGCTGCCGTCCCTGGGCTCCCAATATTCAGTCAGCGTGTAAATTCCGTTTGCATCCACATCGAAGGTAAGCGCCACCGGGATATAACTGCCTTCTGCGGTTTCAAGTCCTTGTCCAAGCGTGCTGTCTCGCTGATATCCTGCATAATAGACCAGAGCATAGACCGTCATAGTACTTTTATGTTCATTGCTACTATCTGCAGGTGTACTGCTCAGTGCTATAATGACATGACTCTCCACGCAGATGAGTGCGGCTGAGCGGTCGCTCATGTAATGCTCCAAAACAGCAGCAGTTATGGATGCCTCCAGTAGACCATCTTTATGCTTGCTGATAAAAGCTGTTACATCCTCTGTTCGAATGTCAATAGCATCCTCCGGCTCCGTATTGGTGCGCAATCTGATATACATTGGCTCATTGTTGGGATTACCTCCGCCTATCCAAAGCGAAAACAATGGATTGATCTCATAAACACGGATATAGAGGCCAGAGCCAGTTTCCACATAAGAAAATTGCTCAAAATCTTCCCATGAGAGAGCTTCTCCTTTTTGAGAAAGTATGATCACATCATTGAGGGACAGCCTGCCCTTATTACCGGGTGATTCGGGTGATTCGGGTAATCCAGTAGCTTCGGCTCTGTTGCTCCCGGCACAGATGCTGCTGAGGTATCTTGAAAAATCCTCATTCTCAATGCGGTAATACTCGCCCTGATACATCAAACCTACATGAGTGCCGTCATAATTGTAGCCTGCGATCACGAATCGGTCCATGTCCTGTGCTTTTATTGACAGCGAATACAGGGGCGTAAAACCACCATAATCATTATTTTTCTGACCAATCTCCAAATCCCGCAAACGGTCTTTTAGCTCACCGAGATCAGCGTCATTCAATTTGAACGATGTTGGCTCGTTAGTTCTCATATCCAATACATCTGCCCACATTATCCGAATATTTCCGAACGAGACAGGAGCCTTCTTGGGATTTGTCAGGAAGCATACAGATACGATGATGCAGATAACAACAGCAACGGCAATAAGCCAGAACGCAGGCTTTCTATAATTCAGCACGTTTTGCACCCTTTCTTTCACACCAACCTCTCCGAAAGCCAGCGGACAGGCAGCAATCACCCGTCGAGGCACACTGCATGACAGCAAAGCATCTGAGTAATCCGCCCGCTGATCCACAGGCAATCCTTTGATCACTCTCTCATCACAGGCAAGCTCAATATCACGACAGAGTAGCATGTATGCCACCCACAGCACAGGATTGAACCAGTGCAAAGCAAGCAGCAAAAAGCCAAATGGCTTGATCCAGTGGTCGCGCCGCTTTATGTGGGCTTGTTCGTGGAGAATCACATTAGCTATGTCTTTTTCGTCAATATTAAACGGCAGATATATACGAGGACGCAGTATGCCGAGCACAAAGGGTGATGCAGCATTTTCACTCTGATAGATATTATCCCGGAACAGCACGGCAGTCATTAACCGCCTGTTCAGATTCAAGTAACTGATTACCGTATAAGTAAGCATGACGGCGATACCGGCAATCCAAACAATAGTAGCTATTGGAATCCATATTTGTAGTGGATTTGCACTGGCCGCAGGATCAGCTGCAAAAGATTCCGTAATGATAGGATTGACTACGCTATTTAGCGCCGGAAAACCACTATGGATTATCGGCTCCTGGGAATACATGATCTTTGGGCTGATTGTTTCCGCACTGGGGATCAGACTCAAGATACTTTCGATGGAAAACGGCAGAATGAGACGCAGACTGACGATTCCCCATAGCACGGGATTCAGCCATTTTGGAGCCTTTTTCAGCAAAAGCCTTAGAATGACCACAACAAGAACAAGCCAGCTTGCGCAAATGCTCATATTGATGATTTTCAAAAATATCTCAGTCATTGCGCCCACCCTTCCTGATTCGGTCGATCAATTTCTGTACTTCATCTATCTCCTTATCTGAAATCTGCTGGTGCTTTGTAAACGCAGTGATAAAAGCCGGCAGCGAACCCTCGAATTTCTTTTCTACAAGCTCTTCGATCTCTGCAGCCTGCACCTCGCCCTTTGAAACCAGTGAAGATACGATTGAGTTTTCATTTTTCAGAACGCCTCTGTCGGATAGGCGTTTGATGACTGTATATGTTGTGGTGGGCTTCCAGCCAAGCTGCTCTTTACACAGCTTTACTAGCTCGCCGCTTCCAATAGGCTCATGCTCCCACAGAATAAGGCAAAAGCGATATTCGCTCTCAAAGACTTTCGGTGTTTCCATATTATACTGACCCTTTCTCTAATGTAGTAGAGTATAAACTGAGTCTAACCCATTAGAGTAAAAATGTCAATAGAGTTCATGAAAAAGTTACAGACCCCCAAATCTGCCTGGTTTGTACAGATGGAACTCAAACAAAGGTTTCGTCTTGAATCAGAAGCTCGCCATTTCAATGGCGATGTAGTTCACTCGTCGCCACCCCAGTACAATCCCTTGTCCTTGAGATCCTGTATTACTACATCCAGCTTGTCCAACGACTCGCTGCGGTCGATGATGTCCCACTGCAGCCAGCTTATGCCCAATGTCTCCATGAGCGTCCCGTGACGTTCGTACCCATCCATGACCTTCAGCCCATCACCATCCTGATATGTCATAAATTCTGTATTGATACATGGGTACTTGCTCTTCAAATCAACTATGCGCTCGCTGGAATCACGCCAGTAACTGTGGAACCCTACAGCCGTTTTCCTCCAGTCGATGTCTTCAAGTAAGCCGGCCCTTTCCGCAGGCCAGTCTCTTATGTCGCTTGCATGACCGCCCACCTGGCAGAAGCTCAAAACTATGATCGGTACATCAGGAACGGTCTCGTGACACAACTGCCACAACTCGGAGAAATCCTCCAGCAGATCAGCCTTGTAATCGTTTGGGCCGTCGAAAACCGGTTCGTTCACCAGCTCGAACACGACATTCGTACGGTCTTTGAAGCAAGATGCAATGCGGGTCCAGAACGCACGGGCAAGCTCCTTGTTGTTTTGATAGGTTTCGGGATCGCTGCTGTAATATTTTCCGGGCTCCGGATGATAATCGATAACCACCGTTACACCCGCTCTTTCTGCCTGGTCAATGATCTGCTCCAAAATGTCTTCGTACTGATCAAGTGAATAATTCTCTTCCCTTTCCGGCCGATACCCGCAGGCAACACGCACCGCATTCAGCTTATTCTCACAGATTGCATTCCAGGGAGCATCGCTGAGTGCCCAATCTGTCTTGTATGATAATGCCGGCCATCCATAAATCCAGAATGTGCCGCCGCGAAGCCGGGAACCGTCCGGTGCAACCAGCGTATTATTCTCGATCCTCGGACGCGCCTCTTTCGCTTTCACATACTCGAATGCACCAATATCCCATACACTGTCCGCTCCTCTGACCGCTCCTTCCATATCCTTATTAAAGGGCTCATCCAATACCACGCCTCCCGCCAGTTCACGCGAGAGCCAGAAATTGCCATTTTCTGCATCTATGAACGGATCATATGTCAAGTTATTTTTAATGTTATTCATTTCGTCAATATTTGAAAATGCCGGCACCCTGTCACTCTCGTACCAGATATTATTTGCAGCCAGGTTGTTATCCGCCTTATTTGCTAAAGTAATATTCGTCGAATTGTTTTTCATTCTGTAAAAAGTGTTATTGACTATTTTCACATCGGACAGGAATGGTCCTCCGTTTGCTCCATTGCTCCCGATGGCCCGGCTGGGGCCTGCCAACGGACTCGTTTCCTTGAATATGTTCCCGTAGATATAATAGCCGCTGCTATATGTAGGAATATCGGGATCCCCGCGATAGCCCAAACTAATGTATCCGGTCCCCCCGCCCTTAGCGAAATTTTCAAATGTATTATACCGGATATGTATATTCATGTTTTCCTTTTCTCCGCGATGCCATATTCCGACTGAATGATAAGCGGAAGATCCGGAACCGCCATTTTTGAAATAGCAGTGCTCGATAAGAAAATCAGAATCAGGTTTGGCAAATAACATCCATTCCTGGCCTGAATCATGAATATAACAATATTGAAATTCAATATGCGAAGTGGTTCCAGAGGCTAGCACCGTCCGTGTTATGTATGCATCGTCCTTCGCTGTACCTGCCCATCCCGCATCTTGCATTTCAATATGCCTTAATGTCAGATGCCGAACCTCATGTTGATGCTGGATCAGCATACACGTCCCACCCTTAAGCGGTTCTATATTCATTGGATTATACAGCTTTATGCCGTGTCCTGAATCTGCCTGCCCTGTCTGTCCGTCAATTATATAATAGCCTGTAGTAAACTCGAAAATGGGGCCTTTCTCACCTGTAAATAATGCTGTTCCCGGCCCATAACCTTTATTCCAGCCGTCACCTGTACCATGATCATTATCTGTTGCCTTTTTAATAGTAATATATGCATTCCCCAACTCCGGATCATCAAAGCGATAGACCGGATAAGTTCCGGAAGCGATATAGTAGGTTGCGCCCCTTTCCAGAACATCCGGCAGCTTGGTCCAGGCGTTGGTCCAGTCTGACCCATTGTTGGCTCCTGATGCCCTCTGCCTGATGTAATAGGTTTTCTGCTGGGGTGATTCCGGGGAGCCTGGTGAGCCTGGTGTACCGCCGCCATTGTCACTGCCACCACTGTCATCACCGCCGCTGTTATTGCCGTTATTGCCTCCGCTGTCATCACCGCCGCTGTTATTGCCGTTATCGCCTCCGCTGTCTCCACCACTGCCGCTGTCTCCGCCGTTGTTGCTGCTTCCGGCATGCTCGAACGCTCCTATATCCCAACCTGAACCATGAGGCCGCAGATTACCGTATGAATCCTTTCGGATATCGATACCAAAACGGTCTTGAAATACCTGATAAATTTCATCGTCCTGACCCTTGTCGATAGCAGGTGAACCTGTCTGCAAGCGGAAATCGCATTTTTGCGGAGATACAAAAATAGGATCGGCCTCAATACTGTCTGCGCCCTTGCCCGTTATCTGCTGGAGCTGGGCTATTGTGTAATTTGCACTGCCCCATAAAATTTTGACAGATCCGCCCGGCTGATAGAACAGATTGGCACCGATCTCGGCACTCTGCCTCTGGTTTGTTGCCTCGACTCTCAATGCATATCCTTCATCCGAGATATTTGAAATGATATTATTGTTGAAGAATAACTTGGCACTCGCCAGCGGAACTCCCCAATCCACTCCATTATCTGTATTGTACATTACATTATTTGAGAGATAGACCTCATTACAGTTCCATGTAGTGAATGCTTTACCGGTACCGGCACCATTTTTTATGTCATAGATTACATTTCCGATGATGTAGACCGGATACTGCTGATCGCCGCCAACCTGGATCGCGGTATTCCTGCAACCGAATATTTCATTATGAAGAAGCCATACGTTCTTGGGTGAATATGTCGGACCGTAATGAAGTACGATGGCAGTTCCGTCAGAACCTGACGACCACCCCTGGAAATCATACATGATATTCTGCGAAATAATCACAGTATCAACTTCCTTGACATCTATCGCGTTCTCACCGCATGTATGCATGATATTGCGGCCAATGTAGTAATTCTGTGCCGTATATCCGGCTGCATGTCCGGCGCCGGAAGCGTCGCCCCCTGCAAGCGTGATATGGTTGTCAATGATCCATATCCTGTTGGATCCCAGATTGATGCCGATCCCGCCCCCGTCTCTTTCATTGAACGCCCCTGCATTCGGGTCGAAGGAATTGGAATTGTTATAGTTGCCATAGAACACGATATCCCGGGATTCACCGCCATCCCATGAAAGAGCCGACAACCCGGCAGTATCGCAATTGCGTATGCATATATTATGAGCCTGCCTGTCTGTAAATGAACGCACACATATCCCGTCATCAGTCCTGCTGAAGTTTTCAAATATCAGATAGGAACTATTTAAGTATAGATCGCCCCCATTCAGCGCCACACGCTCGGTTTGTGAAAACCCTCTGATGAATATGGGTAACTCTGCGGTACCATCAACACGATAGATCGTGTAATTCAGCGTATAGGGTCCCCCGTGAAATTCAACAACAGAGCCGGGTAAAACGCTTGCTGCGCTGGGCAGGGTCAATCGTGGCTTATCAGCAGTTCCATATGTATTATTCTTATCTGTTGCGTTGGGATGCTTATTATCTACATAGTGCGTATAATACCCGCCTTCGGCATTCTGATGATATGTCAGCTCCGGATTGCGCTTTGCAGGAGCATCATACATCCGGTATGTTTCGAGTACTCCGAATTCCGGAGCAGGTATCCCTATTGGAGGTGTCCAGGTATCAAATACCGCTGTTACCGATTTATTGCCGTCCATGACGATCGTTTCGCGCAGGCAGTTTCCGGAAAGATCTCCTGACCATGATTTAAAACTATATCCCGGTGCCGGACGGGTAAACAGCTCGACTGTTTCGCCCGGCTGATAGGCTGCTTTTTTAGGATAAACCGTAACATAGCCATTGACGGCACTGACCGCCAATGTATGTCCACCGACCGGGTTACTGCCACCCGGGTTGCTGCCGCCTACACCTGAGCCGCCACTACTCGGGTTGCTGTCATTGCTGCCACTTCCGCCACCGCTTGGGTTGCTGCCTTCGCCTGAGCCATCAGAACTGTTTCCTCCACTATTGTTGCCGCCACCACTTTCGCCGCCGCCTGGGATTCCACCACCCCCTGGGATTCCTCCACCGCCTGGGATTCCACCACCGCCCGGGATTCCACCACCGCCCGGGATTCCGCCACCGGCTAGATTTCCACCACCACCCGGTGTCCCGCCCCCAGCTGGAATCCCGCTGCCTGTTCCGCCGTTGCCATGGTCACCACCGGCGTCGGTATTGGCAGCGATTATTTTGGGCTTGCCGCCTTTTGCAACTATTTTCCCGTGGACAACAACATTATCCAGGGTGGCCTCTCCCTCGCCAACCGCGTCTGTTATCTCAATGTAACCTGTCACGATCAGATTCCGCAGCCTTATTCCCGGCGAGGCGATGACTACATTTCCGACTGTGGCTGAACCTTTTTCAGGCCCGTATGTACCGGCAAAACAGTATATCCTAATATCGGTGCGTACACGATCAAGAAGCACGATTGCTTCACTTCGGGTAGTATTTGACTTGGGGTTTATCCTTCCATTGCTTCCTGTTAAAAGACCCTCTTGAATCGCTCCCGCTACAGGTCCTCTCGCCCAGTCTGCTATTATGGGAGAATCAGCTGCCAAGGACAGGATACCGGTATCACTGTTCGGATCAATACCCTTTATTCGAGATATTATAGCAATAGTCTGTTCTCTTGTGATCGCAGCCTCCGGTGATAGAGTATTTGCAGAGGTTCCAGTGATATATCCTGCAGCAAGGGCTTTTGATGCATCATCATAGTACCACTTGCCTGGGGAGACATCGGTAAACATCCGGATACTGTCGCTTTTTGCCGTATAGTTCATTACACGATTTACAAGAGCCATAAATTCGGCACGTGTAATTATTTTATCAACGTTATAACTGCCGTTACTGTCACCCTTCAGCAGGCCAAGCTTCACCCACTCAGTGAGTGTTTCTCCAGCCCAGTGGCCTTTAAGCTCATTCACCTCGTCAGCATTTACTGTTGTGAACATGCTTGAGACAACACATAATGCAATAATGAATGAAACCATTTTTTTAACGAATCGTTTCATTATTCTGCTCCTTTCAAGAACAAAGTTAAACATTAGCATTAGCAATATAAGTGTGAAATGAACAGGTTATAGAATCACCCTTTTTGATTCCTCTAAAGGTATCAATAAAAGGTAAATATCTTCATAATATTACATTTCGTACAAGCATATTAAGTATATCAGATAGATGATGAATTTTATTGTTGACGATTATTTCAATGACTTTTTCACTCTATTTTATGATTTTTGCACTCAGAACAGATTATATTACTCATCATAAAAGAATAAATTTTCCTTCATTTTTGGAATATGAGTTTGGGATTCGGCAGCAAAGCTCTTAACAAAGCATGCATCTCATCAAACTTCTTTGCACGAATCTGCATACGCTCCCCAAGACGAGTTGCGAGGTTGCAGGCAAAATTACGACAGGCATCTTTGTTGTACAGCTGTATTGTACTCAGATGCAGCACCTCTATGCCTTGCCTTTTAAGGACTTCTGCCCGCACAAGATCTTTGCCCTGTTCTGACGGGCTATTGTGGTAAGCAAAACTTTCATACTCAACTGCCAATCTCGCTTTCTTGTAATATATATCAACAATACAGCGATTTTGTCCAAGATGATCCTTTGCTTGATCTTTTAACTTTACCTCATAACTGAAAACTGCACCATTAAGCCCGTAGCCTCCCAAAGTATGGGGCAGGCCCAGGATCATAAAGGCAATCGATTCCATGATTGATGCCGAACCGTTTTCCACATACTTCAATGCGCGCTCGGCTTTTCGATGTCCCCAGAATCCGGTAGTTTTTGTAAGAAACGCAGTGAGCTTTTGCTTCGTTGTGATTGCCATTGACGGTTTTCCCGTAGGATGCGAACACAGTTGCAAGCCGAGCAGTATAAGCCGGTGAATGCTCAATTTATTCGCAAGCTCTAGAAACAAAAGTTCTGGCGAAGCTACCGTCATGCCGTTTCTGACTGTCACTGCACCGGCAGGAAGAGCAATCTTGCACGAATGGACCTTTTTACCATTAATGTAGAATCGAGAATTTTGCTCGAAGACGGTAATATCATCCATGCTGTTTTCTTTGACCTCATTACCGAGGACAGCTTCTATGTATGGTATATTCCATGCCTTGGCAGCTGATAAATGACTCAAATAACCTTTCATGTATATATAATATACCACGTTACTCAAATTTTCAATTGATGGGAAATATTAGGTGTTGTTTAGCGGCTTATTTGCTCTAGATATGGAAAATAGCCAATAAAATCACATTTATTCATGGATTATTTACACATTATCTACCCCTAGACTTGCATTTTTTGAGCAACCGACCCGCATTCGCCAGCCTAGACTTGCATTTTTTGAGCATCCGACCCACATTCGCCAGCCTAAACTCATATTGAAAAGCAGGGGGTCATCAGATTTGCGTCTGATTCTTCCCTGCCCTTAAGAAGCCAGATTAAAATGGCTACTTTCATACTCCTCCTCCGCTTCTTTAAAACCCCAAAAGATCAAGAACTTTTTTCCCGACCTGCCGGTTCATGCCCTTATACGGATAGTTGTGAATATGAAGTGCCGGGTTGAAATTAAGCTCAATTACACTGTAGTTCCGTTCATCAGGCTTTTCCCTGATATCCCGGATGATGATGTCCGCTCCGCAGATCCTTGCGCCAACGGCCTTTGCTGCCTTTACTGCAATGCTTTTATATTCGTCAATAACATCGTCTGTATAATCAATACTGTCGCCGCCGGTGCTGATATTAGAGTTCTCTCTCAGATATACCGTTTCGTCTTTCTGAGGGATATATCCAAAGCTTTTACCGGAAAATCCGAGGTACTCCTTTTCGACTTCACCAAGGCGTATTCTTTCAAGCGGCGTTACATATCCCGTTCCCCTCAGCGGATCCTTGTTTTTTTCCTGAACAAGCTCCTCGATTGTGTGAATCCCGTCGCCGGTCACATTTGCAGGCACACGGTGAAGTATCGCCGCCACTTCATCTCCGATAACAAGGAACCTGTACTCCTTCCCGGATGCAAATTCCTCGACCAATATTGAATTATCATAGGAAAATGCATATTCTATTGCACTCTTATAATCGTCGATGCCATAAGGCTGCTTAAGTATCACTACACCCTTCCCGAAATTGGTTGATTTCGGCTTCACTACAATATTCTTATCGCTAAACATTTGAAAATAATCAATAGCTTCATCAAAAGATTTGGCAGAAATGCCGTCCGGAACATTGATACCGTTTTCTCTTAGGATTATTTTTGTAACCTCCTTATTCTCCATGATCAGCGGAGAAATATAGGAGTCAAGCGAAGTCCTTGTGGCCTGCTTAATAATCTCTGTCTTACTACCGCTTTTCAGTCTGATAAAGTTATCATCGTAATCAAGTACCTCGACCACAATGTTTCTTTCAGGTGCATCTTTCATTATTATCTGCGTGGAAAGCTCCAATGCTTCAAACCTTTTATCAATCATCTGACTGCCCCCCTTGTTTTACTATTAATCAATTCATACGGATAGAACGCACAGCATATATGAGCACCAGCATTTCCCGGCATCTTATGTTCTTTAGCTTTTCGAGTGCCGAATTCCAGGTATCCCTCCCGACTAACTTCCCTTTCGATCATTGACGAAGGAAGCAGAGATGGATCCGTTATTTTTTCATATTCACTCTGAACACATTTCAGGTATCTGTTGTCTGTATTCGCCAGATCAATCAGTGAAGCGATAGCGCTTAATTTGCTGAATATATTCCTGCTCCATTCAGCAAGCCCTATCTGTCCATCATTACTAAAGAGCTTAAGATTATTCTTCCTTCCCGAAAGTGCGACCAGATGATGATTTTTATTGATCCTCTCTAGCTCTTCGTCCACTATCAGAGGACTATCCTCAAATAAACAAAAGAGCATGAACACCTGCAAAAATCGCAGCTGTTCCAGGCTGATCCCGGTTTTATCAAATGGATTGAGATCAATGATCCTGACCTCCGCATATTTGACGCCCCTGTCCTCAAGTGCATCCAACTGGGTTTCTCCATTTTTCATATTCTGCTTGAGACGAATGGATGAATAGAACTCACTCTCTTTTTGAAGGACATTCCCGTTTAGCTGGATTTGTCTGCCGCTCTGATACAAGCCGATCTTCGCGAACTTTCTGCTCTTAGCAGCCAGAAGTCTGCGTATACCAGTCGTGTAATCCTTCAAGCCGTTATATGAGACGCTGTATTTACCCTGAACGGAGTCCGAATATCCGAACCGGCTTACTCTCAGAGAAACGGCATTTCGCTTATAGCTATGCTGGGGGCTGCAGCATTCGGGACAACATTTTCTTACCATCTTCATTTCATTCCCAATGACCGGATAATAGGTCTGATCAGCACTGGGTGAAGCGCCAAACAGATATATCAGCAACCATCGATATCTCAAGAAATTCCTGGCCATCGAAAAATACATTTCATCTTTAAATGTACGCTTATCCGCACCGTTGCCCAGCTTTTGATAAAGATAATCCACAAGGCTGTCTCCGAAGGAAAAATTGTAATGTATACCGGATATCATTTGCATTTTCCGTCCATACCGAGTCGCCAAGCCCATCCTGTATAGTTCCTTCTCTCTGCCCCCAGGGGAATCATCAAATTTTGCTATCGGGATCAGATTCTCTTCAGGAAGCCTGGGAGGCATGCTGAGAGGCCACAGATACTCAGGCCCCAACTCCTTGTCGACAATGAGATGTAATTCCTTCAGGAATTCATGTGTTTTTTCTACGGACTCAAAGGGCGGTGTAATCAGTTCAATCTGGCTTTCGGAAAAATCTACTGTAACCAAGGCATTTTCGAGTTTATTTCCAAAGGCAGCAGGGTGTGGTGTCATGGCCAACTTCCCTGTAGAATCAACTCTCTGCGCTTCTCTTTCGATTCCATACAGGCCATCGAGCAGCAGTTGACTGTTTTCGTCTGTAAACAAACCGGCTGCTTTTTCAAAATCCCATTCCATAATAAAACCTCCATTCTGTATGCTTGTTTGTACTATTGTTTCATAACCATCGAACTTTATGAGTAAAAAAATACTTCCCTTCTTAATCTAATGTGTCTCTTAAGTCGATTCTTCAGCAGTAACGACCATGAGTAATATAGATTATTTCAAGAAATCCTGAATTGCCTGTACTGCATCCATATTGACCTTACATACAAAGCATTGCCCATTGCGCGTATAGGAAATAAGGCCAGCGTTCTGCAATTCCTTGAAGTGGTGGGATATGGTCGACCGTGACAAGTTGAAGGAACAGCAGGCTCTGGTAAAGCATTTTTCCAGGCCGTCGTCGCAAAAGCTGTACTCCCCGTCTGCGGCATCGTTTGACTTATACCAGTCATATAGCATTTTAAAAAGGTTTAATCTCTGTTCACATGACAGAGCTTTGAAAATTTTCACCATATCTAAATTATTCATAGTTCTATACTAATCGAACACTGAAACCCTGTCAATGCGTTTTTGCCTAATGGCCTTCTTTCAAAGGTACGCCTATATTCTCTATAAAATAATCTACATCACGGTTACCGGTCTTCTCCGCCTCTTCAGTGAAAAAGCAGCCTGGTATACCGCCTTTGGTGCGGTGAAACAGCACGCATGAACAGCATTTGCCCCAATTATCACAATGAGTGAATGTACATTTGCATTTATTCTCGTTTCCCAGGTTGTCTGTTCGTTCACAGGCCATTTGAAATCCCCCTTATAAAAATCATGTAGATCCTACTTTACCCCTGATGCCACAAAATGCTGATATTGGCATCTCCGCATCCGCAAGCTGATGCTGCACTTATCAGCAGTCCTCGCCGGCGCAATCGATAGAAAACTCTTTCACCCCGGCAAGGAGCAACCATTATAAATCTAGTAACCCTTCAACAATTTGCGCAGAATCTCTTACAAGCTTTGCACATACTGTGCTCCACAGATTTGCTTCCCTCGCAGCATTAAGTCCCTCGGCAGTACTAATATCGTACCCCAGCAATTCAGTACATTTTACAGAACCATTTATATCCTTGAATTGCTTCGTGAACTCTTTTACTAATGCATAAGTCCGTTCTTTTGCGTCATTATCATCACTGCTGATTTTTCCGTGTTTCGATCCAATAAGCATTATTGCTCCCGTCACAGCTCCGCATGTTTCACCGATATAACCCATGCCGCCGCCGAAACCTCCAGCAACCTTCAAGGCGGTTGTTTTATCCAGTCCTAACTGCTCACAGTAAGTTGAGAAAACCGCCTGGGCACAATTAAACCCATTATTAAAGCACTCTACAGCACAATCTGGTTTGCACATATTCACATCACATTCCATTTATATCACTCCTTCTGTGTTTTATATTGCTCATTCTTGCTTACAGCCTCTAGTAGGATTTGCAGACTTTCTATAACTTGTTTCTGCTTATTGGATGGAATAGACTCCAGGACTTTCTGGAAATAGAGGTCCATGTTCTTCTCTATACCCTCAAAAACTTTGATTCCGCTTTCTGTAAGCTTTATCGACACATACCGTCTGTCTTTTGGATCGAGTTCGCGCTCCACTAACCCACTATTGACAAGATTATTAACGGTACGGCTCATGGTGCTGTTTTCAAGATTCAACAGCTCAGCCAGCTCATTTAGGGAAATGCTCTCTGCGCGTCCGATCTCAACCAAAGCATGACACTGTGCCATAGATATCTCACAGCATGAATACTCAGTATCCTGCAATACTCCGAGTTTCCTTTCGAGTATTCTGATATTTTCCCTTAACTGTTTTGAATCTTCTGTATAACTCATAGGTAATTACCTCCTGCAATTATTGTAACATGTAATAGTTGCAATTTGCAACTATTATTTATGGCTTTATCGAATTTGTTCTGATCAATATTCTCTATTGAAAAGGCAGGGGGTCTTCGGATTTGAATCCGGTTCTCCCCTGCCCTTGAATTGATTCTTTATTCCACAGTAACACTCTTTGCCAGGTTCCTGGGCTTGTCAACGTCGCAGCCTTTGAGTACGGCCATGTAGTATGCGAATAGCTGCATCGGTGTGACAGCAGTAATAGGAGCAAGCAGCGGGTCGATGTCGGGGATGGCGACGACCATGTCAGCCACCTTGGCTGCGTCTTCGGCGTGCTTTTGTTGTGTTATTGCCATAACAACGGCGCCTCTGGCTTTTACTTCGCGAATGTTGCTGATCATCTTCTCAAAGAGGCCTTCCTGAGTCATTGAACAAACCACCAGTGTGCCGCTTTCGATCAGCGCTATCGTGCCGTGCTTCATTTCGCCGCCGGCGTATGCCTCGGAGTGGATATATGAAATTTCCTTGAGCTTCAGCGAGCCTTCCATCGAAAGCGCATAATCCAGGCCTCGGCCGATAAAGAAAATGCTCTTTGCATTATAATGCTCTGCCGCAAACTTCTGAATATCTTCCCTGTGGATAAGAATTTGCTCTATTGATTCGGGTACGGTTATCAGCCCTTCTATAATACTGCTCAGCCTTTCCTTGTCCAGATTACCTCTTTTATAGGCAAAATCCAGTGCGACAAGTGTCAGTGCCGCCAGCTGTGTATTGTACGCTTTAGTGGATGCTACTGCGATTTCCGGTCCTGCCCAGGTATAGAGCACATCGTCCGATTCCCTGGCGATGGAGCTGCCTATGACATTGACAATCGACAATACCCTTGCGCCTCTCTTTTTTGCTTCCCTCAGTGCAAACAGTGTGTCTATCGTCTCACCGGACTGACTGATAATTATCACAAGGTTTCTGTCGTTGATGATCGGATCCCTGTATCTGAATTCCGATGCAACATCAGCCTCCACAGGTATGCGTGCAAGGTTCTCGATAAGGCGCTTTCCGACCATACCTGCATGGTATGCTGTGCCACAGGCTACTATGAATATCTTGTCGATATTATTAAGGTATTCCGGAGTTATGCTAATACTATCCAGAACAATTTGCCCGCCCTTCAACCTTGAACCGAAGGTTTCCTTGATAACTCTTGGCTCCTCGCACATCTCCTTCATCATGAAGTGCTCGTAACCGGATTTCTCTGCTGCTTCCACGTCCCAATCCACATGGAAAACCTCTTTCTGGACCAGAGCGCCATAGTTGTCGTAAATCATTATGTTTTCCCTGGTTAATACAGCGACATCCTTGTCCTCAAGGATATAAATATCACGGGTATGCTCCAATATGGCAGGTATGTCAGAGGCAATATAGTTCTCTCCGCTGCCGATCCCGACGATCAGTGGGCTGTCCTTTCTGGCCGCCACCAATGTATCCGGGTAATCGTTGCATATAACGCCCAGGGCATATGAACCCTCGAGCTGATCAACTGTCTCCATGACAGCTGTTACCAGGTCATCGCACTGTTCATAATAATGCTCCACGAGGTGCGCAACAACCTCTGTATCGGTATCTGACAGGAAATTGCAGCCTTGCGAGATCAGGAATTTCTTGAGCTTCATGTAGTTTTCTATTATACCGTTGTGAACTACAGCTATTTTGCCGGAATTGCTCAGATGTGGATGGGAATTGATGTCGTTCGGCTCGCCATGGGTGGCCCACCTGGTATGTCCGATGCCGATACAACTATCCATTCCTTTTGTGCTTTCCGGGCTGCTGCCCCTTAGATCACAGCCGCAGTTTATGGCATTCAGCTTCTCTTCAAGGGCTGAAAGCCTGCCCTTGCATTTTACAACTGAAAGTCTGCCGCAGTCAAGCAGTGCAACACCCGCCGAATCATAACCCCTGTATTCCAGCTTTCTAAGTCCGTTCACCAAAACGGGCACTGCCCTTTTTTGTCCTATATAACCGACTATCCCACACATAAATACTCTCCTCTACATTTCATAGTTTAGAAACATTGAAATCAATGGCTGAAATACCCCTGCAATCAGCTGAATAAGGCAAAGCAAGGTATCGGGATCATTAGCATATGCACAATGCGCCAACATTTTTCGCCCAATAGCCGAGTAGTCGAATAGCCGAGTAGCCAAATAGCCGAATAGCCGAATGGTATAGAACGCATAACCAGTCTGTGAAATCAGACGGTTAATACACACTAATCCAGTTGATTCGCATGCTAACCTGGTTGCCTAATCCGCATGACCCGCATTTTACTATGCCTGATTCGACTGCCTGACCCACCTACCAAATCTGCATATCTGCTGATTTGTTCGCCAAATGTGCGCACCGAATTACTGACAGTACAGCTTCTTACAAGGATATTCAGTTTTCTTAATGGAGAATTTGAATCTATGATAGGACTGCCACCTGAGCTTTTTTCTGTTCTGCAGTTGCCTGCAGTTTTTGTTAAGCCCTGCGATCGTGGCCAACCGGGAGGTTTCCGCCGAATCTTTCGATAACTCACAACAATAGCGGTCTTGCTGTACTTACAGCATTTGTGGTTCCCGCTGAGGCTGTGACCTCCTCCCCCTCGTCAACACGCTGATGGATCAGCCGTGTCCTGGCGCCTTTTCTGTTACCCTTTCCAAACTGCTTCTCCCCTGCCTTTCCGGGTAATCAATCCTTTTCAAATTCCTTACTTTAGTATATTCATACAGTCACTGTATTGTCAATTAAAATTTGGTTAACAAGCAGACAAAGCATGACACAATATGTATCATAGTCGGTTTCACCTCTCGCTTAAGAGCATTGGAGAGTGGATGTGGATTTGGTAGTGTATGAATATACAAATTATGTTAGAATACTGTTATGACTAATCAGTTCGTAAAAAGTATAGAATTGAAGAGGGACCTGATCGGATCATTCGATGAATATCCGTTCTGCCTGCCTGCAATAAAGCGTCTTGACAGTCTGGAACTGCATCCAAAGGTAACCTATATTGTCGGAGAAAACGGTACGGGCAAGTCTACGATCCTGGAATCAGTAGCAACGGCATTCGGCTTTAATCCTGAGGGCGGGTCCAGGAACTTCTTGTTTTCAACAACCGACTCTCATTCCGGCCTCTATAATTATATAAGGCTGGTCAAGGGCGTCAAAAGGCCGCGGGACGGTTTCTTTCTGCGGGCAGAGAGTTACTACAATGTAGCTTCATATATTGATGCGATCGACCTCGAACAAAGCTTCGGGCCTCCAATCAAGGCTGCCTTCGGGGGAAAATCGCTCCATGAGCAGTCCCATGGCGAATCATTTTTCGCGCTCTTCCAAAAAAGGCTGAGGGGCAACGGCCTGTATATTCTCGATGAGCCCGAGGCCGCTCTGTCTCCGACGAGGCAGATGTCCTTCATCACCAGGATGCATGATCTGATAGGGAAGGGTTCCCAGTTCATTATCGCAACTCACTCACCTATCATTATGGCTTACCCGGATTCATATATCTACGAAATAGGAGACGATATCAGGAAAGTCAGGTACGAGGAGACCGAGCATTATTTGATAATGAAGACGTTCATCAACAATAAGGATAAAATGCTGAAGGAATTGATACAGCCATAAGAGCTGCCGTATGGGTTGCTGCAAGGGATACAGTAATTGAGGTCGCAGACCTGCCGCAAGAGGTACAGAAATTGATATCTCGGACCTGCTGTAAGTGTCTCAGCAAGAATTTTACCGTATGAAGAAATGGTGAAAAATGATGCTGTTAATTTATTTGAAAATAGTGTATTATTTTTGGTGTATACAAATTACATTAAATGTAAAATAACAATCTAGACTTTGTAAAGAGAGGATACATGTATGGATGTGAGAATAACTGACCTGTTCGATCTGAATGAATGCTTTGAAAGGGACATCTTCAACGGTTTGGAGTATCCATGGGAGGCACTGTCGAGGATAAAAGGCTTCCTGTTGGAATTCGCCAAAACGCTGCCTTCTGATTTTGAGCAGATCAGCGAATTTGTCTGGGTCGGAAAGGGCACCACTATCGAAAAAACAGTGCTGATAAAAGGACCCGCCATCATAGGCTATAACTGCGAACTCAGGCAGTGCGCGTTTATCAGGGACAATGTTATCATAGGCAACGAATGTGTCATCGGCAACTCAACAGAGCTAAAGAATGCGCTATTGTTCAACAAGGTGCAGGTACCTCATTTTAATTATATCGGTGACTCGATCCTCGGATACAAGGCCCACACCGGTGCGGGTGTGATCTGCTCGAACCTGAAGTCAAACGGAAACAAGGTAAAGGTAACCGATGGAATTGAGACAATTGAAACAGGCTTGAGGAAATTCGGCGCTATGGTGGGCGATAACTCTGAAGTAGGCTGCAACTCTGTACTGAACCCGGGTACGGTCATCGGCAAAAACAGCATCGTATACCCGCTGACTCCCGTCCGAGGTTATGTGCCTAACTGTCATATACTCAAGAACAACGGATCCATTGTTCCGAGAGTGTAGCTCGCAGGGAGATTTGAAACCGTTTATGTAAAATAAAAGCCATAAGAGAGGTTCAACACCCCTTTTATGGCTTTATTATTTATGTTCCTTATCTCATTCAAATATCCACACTATAGCAGCTGCCAGCTCAGCGGCACATTTCATGCTGCACCCTGTCTCAGCCAAGCCTCTGCTCAATGATGGAGGCCAGCTCGGCGGCGCGTTTCGTGATGTATTCCTGATCCTTGCCCTCGATCATGACACGAACCAGCGGCTCGGTTCCGGAGGGCCTAATCAGCACCCTGCCTTCGCCATTAAATTCATCTTCCAGCTCGCGGCAAAGCTTTGCAACAAGCTCATCTTCCATGTAGCTGTATTTGTTCTCATTCTTTACTTTTGCATTCTTCAATACCTGCGGAAGAATCTGCATGATACTGGCCAGCTCAGAAAGCTTTTTGCCTGTGCCCCTTAAGACACAAAGCAGCTGGAGCGCTGTCAACAGACCGTCACCGGTGGTATTGTGCTTGAGGAATATTACGTGGCCGGATTGTTCTCCTCCCAGTACATAACCTTTGTCAAGCATTTCTTCCAGCACGTATCTGTCACCTACTTTAGTTTTTGCAAGCTTCAGACCGTTTTTCTGTGCCATTATATCAAAGCCCAGATTGCTCATTACTGTAACGACTACAGTGTCATTGGGAAGGTTTCCTGCTTTTTTCAATTCCAGACCTATTACAGCCATTGTCTGGTCGCCGTCCACCAACTGACCGTTTTCGTCCACTGTAAGCACTCTGTCAGCGTCACCATCAAAGGCAAATCCAATATCAGCGCCTTTTTCAACGACATATTTCTTGAGCTGCGACATATGTGTCGAACCACAATCGCGGTTAATGTTTAATCCATCGGGTTCATTGTTGATAGTGAACACCTCGGCACCCAGTTCCTTGAACAGTATGGGAGCCGGTAAATACGAAGCGCCGTTTGCGCAGTCAATAGCGATCTTCAATCCCTTCAGGTCACAGTTGACAGTGCTCTTGAGGAAATCCACATAGTCTCTCAGCGCATCTTTTCCTTCACTTTTCTTCCCTACTCCTGCGCCGGTTGGAAGTGAAATGTCTCCGAGGCCGTTCTTTATAAGCTCCTCGATTTTGTCTTCTGTTGCATCGGGCAGCTTGTAGCCCTTTGAATCAAAGAATTTGATACCATTGAATTCGAATGGGTTGTGGGACGCCGATATCACAACTCCGGCATCTGCCTTGTACAGCCTTGTCAAATACGCGATAGCAGGTGTGGGCAATACTCCCAGGCAGACAGCCTCGGCACCCACCGAGCATATACCCGCCACCAGTGCGGCTTCCAGCATATGTCCCGATATCCTTGTATCCATACCTACCAATATCTTTGCAGTATGTTTAGTCTCCGACGTCAGCACGTAAGCTCCGGCCTGACCCAGCTTATATGCCAAATCAGCCGTCAACTCTGTATTCGCTACACCCCTTACTCCATCTGTACCAAAAAGTCTTGCCATAAATTTGACCTCCTGTTTTTATCGCATCGGTTCTTAACTTATTCCAATCGCAAGAAAATCATATCCTCTGTTTATCGATACAGCATCGTTTTTCAACAAAGTAATTATAACTTTAAATTTTTTACATAACAAGTATTTAATTCAATATTAGTGCGTCATTTTTACTCAATTACTGTTCCCGTGGCACTGAATACGTTCGAATAATCTGCTCGGCAACACGTATACCGTCAACAGCTGCGCTTATGATACCGCCTGCATAACCTGCACCCTCGCCACACGGATATAATCCGCCGATACCTTCGGCTTCATAGGTTTCAGTGCGCACTATCCTGACAGGCGATGATGTCCTTGTCTCGACGCCAGTCATGACAGCCTCCGCCATTGCAAAGCCTTTCAGCCTGCGGTCAAAATATGTAACAGCCTCCTTCATTGACGCAGTAACAAAACCGGGAAGGCACAAGTTTATATCGCTTGGTTCGATCCTGGCGGCATAGCTTGGTTCGACCCTTCCAGTGATACTGGGCATGCTGTTACCGGTGCCACAGGGCATGCTGTTACCGGTACTACTTGGGTCGCTGTTGCCGGTACTACTTGGTTCAATCTTAGCGGTACCCCTTGATTCGACATTGCCCGGATAGCTGGGTCTCACTGAGCCAAGTCGCCGGGACGGCCTGCCCTCCAAAAAATCACCAAGGAGCTGCACAGGAGCAGCTCCTCTTCCGCCGCCCGCCATGAACGCAGCATGCTCCCATCGGCGCTGGAATACAACTCCGGCCAGCGGGTCACTGCTGCCGAAATCTCCTGGTTCCACTGATACGACAAATGCGCTGTTGGCGTTCTCTTTATCACGGGCAAAGTAACTCATTCCATTGGTAACTATTGTGTCCGGCTCGGAAGCTGCAGCAACAACGACGCCTCCAGGGCACATACAGAAGGAATATGCCGTTCTTCCGCCTGTTTTATAGAACAATTGATAATCCGCAGGTCCAAGTGACTGACTGATTTTGGCGCTTCCATACTGCGCCAGGTTAACTATTTCTTGTGGATGCTCTATTCGCACGCCGATGGAAAACGGCTTTTGTACCATGCGGACGCCGCTTCCCAGCAACTCAGCAAATGTATCTCTTGCGCTGTGGCCTGGGGCAAGTACTACGGCTCCCGCCTTTATATCCTCATTCCCATTCACCGTTACACCAATAGCACGTCCACCATGGAGCATCACAGAAGTCACCTTGGCCCCGAAACGTATTTCTCCGCCCAATTCAATGAGCCTTCTTCTCATGTTTGAAACGACAGTCCGCAGCACATCCGATCCGATATGCGGTTTGGACTTGTAAAGTATTTCTTCCGGTGCACCTGCACTATGGTATATCTGCAACACTTTTTCACAACGCCTGTCGTTGATGCGTGTGGTCAGCTTGCCATCTGAAAACGTACCGGCTCCGCCTTCTCCAAACTGGACATTGCTTTCCGGATCAAGCTTACCTGACTCCCAATATGTATCTACGGCGACAGCGCGTTTCTCAACGCATTCTCCCCGCTCCAGCACCAGCGGCCTGTAGCCCGCCTCGGCAAGCGTCAGCGCGGCAAGAATTCCCGCCGGGCCGCTTCCTACTACAACCGGTCTTCCATCCAGCCTGATGGCACCCGGAACTATTTGCTCATCGGGTTCCTCCGTGACTTCTCTCACCCCATTGCCTTTTTTCCATGACCGGGAATCGCTTATCTCAGCAAAAACAGAATAAACCCGGCTCACGTCGGGTTTTCTTCTGGCATCTATAGCCTCTTTTGTTATTTTGAAATTGAGAATATCCGAGGCGCCGATCCCGAGTCTTCGGGCCGTCATCCTCCTGAGTTCGCTGCTGTCCGCATCCAGCGGCAGCCTGAGTTCATTTATGATAAGCTTCATCTATTACATCCTCATGTTGATATTACTGATAGTATTTCACACCTGCGCCTTCAATATCACGGCTGGCCGAGGTCAGAGGCCAGTATCGCATCACGGCTGGCTGGGGTTGGTGACAGGTATCTCATCTTCGGGCTCCGGCGGCGGCGTCTTTGATATCTTCACTTCCACATTGGCCCGCTGCACCAGAGTTCCCTTGCTGGGCATTGTGATGTTCAGCTGAAGCCTGTGTACACCTTCTCCCAGGTTTGAAACATCGACCGCAGGCTTGAGCGAGTTTTCATTTATCTCATCCAGATCGGCCTCTCTTCCGCGGAACTGTACCAGCGCGCTCTCCGAAACGATCTCGTATACAAGGGTGCCGTCATTTCTGGCGTTCAGGATCGAAATATCATCCTTCCTGAACTGGAAGTTCCTGACGACCAGCTTCTCCACATCTATCCGGACATTTATTTCATTTGGTGAATTTACTATCTTTGTGCCTTCCGGTACGACAAGAGGAACTGTGGCGGTGAAATTGCCGCTGATCTTGTCTATATCGACCTGCTCTGTCTTAATATCCTTAAGATTATCCAGAATATCCGCAGAGCCTGTTACCAATACCTTTGTAGGTTCTATTACCCTCTGTGTCTCGATATAGTTGGTGGCCAGCCTTCCTCTTGTCACCAGCGAAACCGGCACCTCCTTGGCAACCTCCATTGTAACCTTGACATTAAGATCTCTGCTAAGGCTGCTGATCTCCCTGCCGGCCTTGTTATAAACCTTGCACTGCACCTGTTTCACGGTGTCTCTGTCCAAATCGGCCAGTTCCAGGAACGCTTTTATGGAGCCGATGCTGTCAATGGTGGCTTCTTCGTTCATTATCTGTATTTTCTCGGGTGATACCGTAGTATTGAGCAGCACATAGCCAGGCTTCATCTTTATACTTGGCACAAGCTCGACCTCAAAGGTGCCGGTCTTGTTCCTGGCCAGCTGTATGTCGATCTCCGGCGGATTGTAGGATTCCACCGTGACCTCCTTCAACAGGCACTCGGGCTCGGACAGCTTGAGCTTCCTGTCGTTCACCGATGTTATCTCCGACAGATCCAATGTTGTGATAAAATCCGTGGATCTGACCTTGTCGACAACATCCTGGCGTCCTCTTATGGTCACGTCAATATAAGTCCTCAAAGTATTTTTCAGTGTGTAGTCGTTTTGATCGAGAAACTCTTCATTGATAACGGTTACTGGCACATTATATATGATCACTGACTTAAATGGGTTTGTAATGTTGGAGACATACAGCCAGAAAAGCAGTGCGAGAAACAGTGCTATTATTTTTGTTTTCAGATCCTTCTTGAACCAATCGCCTATTTTCACTTGGTTTTGCCCCTCCACAGCATTAGTTTTTTCGGAGTGGTCTCACGCTCCACCAGATTCTTGTTCAACGCCTTTCTGAGTGTATCCGGCGTGAGATTCCTCGTAAGTCCTCCGTTGAGTGCAAATGAAATTTTCCCCGACTCCTCGGATACTACTACAGCGATGCTGTCCGACACCTCGGTTATGCCTAGTGCGGCTCTGTGCCTGGTGCCGAGCTCCTTGCTCAGGTTGGGGTTATCTGTCAGCGGCAGGAAACAGGCAGCCGCCTTCACCTTGTTGTCACGTATGACCACTGCTCCATCATGCAACGGTGTGTCAGGAACAAACAGGTTGATGATCAGCTCGCTTGAAACATGCGAATCGAGCTGCGTCCCGGTATTTATTATCTCTCCGATCTTAACATCACGCTCTATCACGATGAGGGCACCGACATACCTCGACGCCATATCCTGGCAGGCTTTGACGATCTCCTCGATAACCGCTGTAGTCTGAACTCTGATGTTGACCGTGTCGTCGAAATTCAACAGATCCTTGAATCTGCTCCGGCCTATCTTCTCCAGCGCTCTTCGCAGTTCAGGCTGGAAAAGCACGATGGCGCCTATTGCCAAGACCGAAAGCATGGACTGCAGCATGTAGTTGATGGTCTTGAATCCCAGAAAACCGCTCATCTCAGTTGCCACGAGTATCAGCAGTATACCCTTTATCAGCTGCCATGCCCTGGTTTCCCTCACAAGGACGATGAGCTTGTATATGACCCACGCGACTATGCCCACGTCAATAATGGCCTTGATTGTATACAGCGGATCATTCAGGCCCATATATCCGGCAAAATTATTAAACATGTCACGCAGATTTATACTGTCAAACAGATCCAAATAAACTCACACCCCTGCTCGTATTGACGAAATGCCTACATAATAGAATTATACCTTCTTTTTAACACATTTGTTAAGCGATTTTTTCACTTTATATAAAAATAATTGCTGGATTATTTGTGCATTTTTCACATATTGAGCATTTCTTCGCTTAAATGTTTCCAAGGTATACGTGTCTGAGGTATCCGAGCGCACTGTTTCTTGCATTTTCAAGTGACTCTCTGGGTGTGGGCATTATGTCGTTCATTTGGTAATTGGGAAAAAATCTTGACAGGTGAAGTACGATATCGGGACTGATTGACGCAAGCCATGCTGCAAGTCTTCCTATCTCCGCAGGGGAGTCGTTCAATCCTGGGATCACCAGTGTTGTGATCTCGACGTGACAACTGCGGGAAGCCTTTTCCACTGTTCTCATCACACTGTTGAGAGTTCCTTTGCAGTATTTGTTGTAGAATTCTTCAGTGAATGCTTTTACGTCTATGTTCATGGCATCGATGTATGGCAGCAGCTGTTCCAGCGGTCCGGGATTAATGAAACCATTGGTCACCAGGACATTTGCCAGTCCATGCTCTTTGACCAGCCTTGCAGCATCATATATGAATTCATACCATATCGAAGGTTCGTTATATGTATATGCCACACCAATGCTCCCGCGGGAAGCATATTCCACCGCCAGCCTTGCCAGGCCCTCAGGCGTCAGCTCCTTTGTACCCGGGTTTTTATGAGCGATCGTCCAATTCTGGCACCAACTGCATTTGAAGTTGCAGCCAAAGGTGCCCGCAGACAATATCATGCTGCCGGGGCGGAAGTGGTAAAGCGGCTTTTTCTCTATTGGATCCAGCGCAACGGAGGTCACGCAGGAGTAATTGAGCGAATACAGGCTGCCGTCTGTGTTCCTTCGCGCCCGGCAAGCACCCGTGCCGTCAGGTGGCAGCACGCACTCATGCGGGCAGAGCAGACATCGCACCCTGCAGCTATCGAGTTTTTCATAGAACAACGCTTCCTTCATGACACAACCTGCCTCAATCATTGTTCCGCCACGAGTGTGTACACAGTCATCCACTCGTCATACCTGCACACACCATTTTACCACGCCATACCCCATGCATATGGCAGTGTACGCGGTCATCCATCCACCAAGCCTGCTTTAGCAGCCATGTGTGCCCGGCCCGTATAATGTTTATCATGTCAAACATGTCTAGCTACTTGTGCCGTATTACCTCAAAACGCTCCATGGAATATTTCTCGTCCGGCTTTATACCTGCCTTCTGCAGCGCGATGCCTACCTGCTCCAGCGGCGTGTCCACACCCTCCAGGTCAGGCAGCAGCAAGCCCGAACGTCTGCCGGCCCTGACTATGACCCCATATCTCTTGACATCCAGTTCATCAATGGAGCTGACAGGTTCAGCCTCGCCAAGAACGTCCACGGAGTAAACCAGACTGTCCAGTTCATCCTCTTCCACAGGATCAAATCTGGGATCGCCTGTACCGGCGCTGATAGCGTTGTTTATGATCTCTGCGGCAATGTTCTCGCGGGTCGGCATTATAGTTCCTATGCAGCCTCTCAGCTTGCCATGCTTCTTTATCGAGACGAATACCCCTGCCCTTCTGTCGGCCATCTCAGCCGGCAGTACATCCGGTACGTCAATCATAATACCGCTTGTTACATACATTTCGAGAGTCTTTCTTGCAAGAGCGGTATATGGATCTTCATTATTTCGCACTTCACTGAGTTTTTCTATATCCTGCCTGTCCATTCTATCCAGCAGGGTTTCGCCGTCCGCCTTTCCGACCGGCGTGAATTCAGCCACAGCATAGCCTATCCCAAACGGGCCTTCATACGAATAGACCTGTGAACTGAGCTTCAGACCATCCAGTGCGCCAAACATCATTATGAATGAGCGAAGGCCGCATTCTCCTGCCTCTTCCAGGAAGCCCTCGTCAAATTCCAGCAGGCCTTCGGGGTCCGGAACCTTCAAACAATCAATGAGCCTGCCGTCAAACTCCGGTCCGCAATCATTGAAGCCGTAAGGGCCATCCGGCGAAAGCCTGTGGGACAGGTCTCCGCTGGCCAGGAATACGACATCGCCTTCGGATTGCTCGACTGCTTTTGCAATGCAGCTGCCAAATTTGTACAGTTCTTTGAACGGCAGGCCTGCCACAGAAATATGCACCAGCTTGAAGTCATTGTACACCTTGCTTATATAATACAGCGGAACCATAACTCCATGATCCAGCTCTTCCGATATGCCGTATTTTGTTACGAGGGGCTTATCAAGTGCTCCACAGGGTATGCCCTGGCCGTTGGAAAGCCTGGCGATCTCGCCTGCCAAAATAAGATCATTCTTATACTTCAGACTGACTCCCGGAGCGCCAAACTTTCTGAGATCCCCCGCCAGTGTTTCCTTTATACTTATATGGACGAAATCCTTGAAAACCGGACCGTGGGGCGTGGTGACGATTATGGTGGAGGGCTTTATCCTGCCGTTCTCCTCTGCCGTTTTAATAAGCGCCTGTACAGTGGCGCCGGCTTTTGTCTCTTCGCCCCTCCCGACCTCAGGAACAACTATCGGCGGGTGTGGAGAGATGAATGCCTTTTTGATAATACCCATTTGCCCACATCCTTTCTGCTCTTGTCTGACAACGACAGATATCCCGTCATCTGAACAGCAGATACCCAATGAAACTAAAAGTTGACACTAAAAATACCAATACAGTTATTATTGCTATCCATTTGACCATTTTTCTATCCATGAAAAATCAACCTCTGTGGTGCCAGCCGCGTCTGATAGACAATTTTCCCCCTAACTGACGCACCCGGCAGATTTATTCTGCTCTGTATGAACGATATATACAAATTCAATAATGATTCGTAATTTTCCTGCAAATCACAACAAAATTCTACCATTTTCCAACCAGCAAATAACTTCCGAAACCGCATCGTTGTCATGATCCGTACAACACATGGATGCCGCGGCTTTGAGGGTGTTATGGGCATTTGCTACAGCTATGCCTGTCCCCGCTTCCTGAATGAGCTCCATGTCATTGAGGTTATCACCCATTGAAACAACACATGTCCTGTCTATCCCAAGAATGCCGGTCAGCACCTTCAGCGCGCTGCCCTTGGTTGCAGACGGATTCAGCAGCTCGAGAAACTGAGGCTCGGAGTATACCTGTCTGAAGGCCGCCCTGCCGCTTATCGCCGTATCGCAGCCTTTGGTTGCTGCGCCGCTGCCTTTACCTGCCACACCGCCGCCTCCCAGTTCGTACCCTCTCAGGAACTCCTCAACTTCCTTTAGCTTCGGAGGATCCCATGCAATTATGATTTTAAACCACGGCGCCGGTACTCCATCCAGGTCTGTCCTGACTGGCTCCAAATGCTCCCTTATCCTGTGAGCTTCTGAATGCTCGTTTTCACAAACAAAGTATGTCCTGCCGCCGTGATACACCTGGACACTGATCTCAGGAAACCTTGCCATTGCATCTCCTACAGCCTTGGCAACTGCCGTGTCCAGATCAGCCTGCCAGAGTATATTTTCAGTTTTAAAATCATATATCGCCGCACCATTATATACTATTGCGGGAACATTGACCGGCAGCACATCCAGATATGGCACGACTGACCTCTCCATCCTCCCAGTGGCAACAGTAAACATACCGCCGCCCGCAACGAATCTCTCCAGCGCCTTTATATTACCTTCGCTTATTTTGCTGCTGCTGTTGAGCAGCGTACCATCCATATCACATACCAAAAGCCTGCCTTTAAAGGGAACCTGCGCCAAATCAAAATACACCCTTTCCTGCTCCATATTTCGGCAACAAATCATAGGATAACACATGTCAGGAATTAATTCAAAGGATGGCTTTGGATTTAAAAACGATCACCTATGCCATATAGTATTCGCCGACGATCCGAGGCTGGTTGATTCCAAATAATTTCCGCCGATCCAGGTTGATTTATCCGAATTATTATGTTATTGTAAATCGGCAAAATAAAATATAACAAACGATACTGCATTGCCACCGGGTAATGTAGTCAAGCGTCAGGTCTCCTATCGTTAGGTCTTAGAAGATAGGAACTCCTGGCGTTTTTTATTTTAGTTAAAGGAGCAGATATGAAAACCACTCATCACATTAAAGATTTTGCAATTTACTCCACACTGAATGTACTTGGCATGCTGGGTCTTTCATGCTACATCCTGGCCGATACATTTTTTGTTTCCAGAGGCCTGGGCGCAAATGGCCTGACTGCCCTCAATCTTGCTATACCAATATACAGCTTTGTTCATGGAACCGGCCTGATGCTTGGAATGGGCGGCGGGACCAACTATTCGATCTGTAAAAGCCAGCAAGAGCACAATGCTCCAAATTCCTTCTTTACAAACACCTTATTCATGGCTGCGGCTTTTTCGATTCTATTTGTACTGACAGGCATCTTCCTCTCTGAGCCGCTAACGCATGCTTTAGGCGCTGATGCCGAAGTTTTTGATATGACAAACACCTATCTGAAGGTAATTTTGCTGTTCGCACCTGCATTCATAATGAACGCTGTCATAATCTGCTTTGTAAGGAATGACGGCAATCCGAAATTATCTATGCTCGCTATGCTGGGCGGCAGTTTTTCAAACATAATCCTAGATTACATTTTTATTTTCCCGCTGCAGATGGGCATTTTCGGGGCAGTATTTGCAACAGGCCTGGCGCCTGTCATCAGCCTGCTCATTTTAATGCTGCATTGGACGAAAAAGAAAGGCGAACTAAGGCTGGTAAAAATAAAGCCTGACCTGAAAATGTCACAGGACACATTATCATTAGGCTTTCCTTCCCTCGTCTCAGAGGTCTCCTCGGGCATCGTGATAATCCTGTTCAATATAATAATACTGCGGCTTCAAGGAAATGTGGGAGTCGCTGCGTATGGAGTGGTTGCAAACCTGTCGCTCGTAGTGGCCGCGATATATACAGGCATTGCGCAGGGTATTCAGCCGCTGATCAGCAAAGCCTATGGGCAAGGCGATATGGTTAATGCAAAGCGAATACTGAGGTATGCGATGATAACCATAGCCACTATTTCGTGTTTGATATATTCCTCCATGTTCTTCTTTGCTGACCCTATCACCAGAATATTTAACAGCGAAAACAATCTGCAACTGCACGAGATCGCGGTTATCGGGCTGAAGCTTTACTTTACGGCTGTTCTTTTCGTAGGCTTCAATATCATCATCTCTGCGTTTTTTACATCAACAGCAAAGGCAATACCAGCACACATAATATCTTTATCCCGTGGCCTGATCATCATCGTCCCTATGACATTTATATTGTCAGCACTATTTGGCATAACTGGCGTATGGCTGGCGTTCCCTGCCGCAGAGGGTCTAGTCGCTTTATTTGCTGCAGCTATTTATTTACGGCTGCAGTCTGCCTGGTAGCAATTCTCTTATCAGTGAAACCCTCACTAGCACTTACCAGGCAACAATTCTCTTAAGAGAGTATGCATTTCATCGAACTTTTTTGCTCGTATTTGCATACGTTTTTCAAGGCGAGCTGCGAGATTAAAGGCGAAATCGCTACAAGCATCGCTATCATATATCTGTATAGTGTTCAAATGCATCACCCTTATGCCCTGTCTTTCCATAGTTGCTGACCGAACACCATCTTTGCCCTGTTCCGCCGGGCTGTTGTGATAAGTGAAGCTATCGTATTCGACTGCCAGTTTATTTTCTTTGTAATACAGATCTGCAAAGCACCGATTCTTTCCAAGCCGCTTCCTGTATTTATTTCTAAAACCTATCTCATAATTGAATACTGCTCCATCAAGCCCATAGCCCCCAAGAGTGTGTGGCAATGCCAGGATCATATAGACTAACGATTCCATAATCGATGCAGAACCATTTTCCACATACTTCACAGCACGTATTGCTTTGGGTTGTCCCCGGTGCCCCTTAGCTTTCGAAAGGAAAGTATCAAGCTTTTCCTTTGTCGTGATTGCCTTGGATGGGTGTCCCGGGGGATATGAACACAGCTGCAGGCCCAACAGAATAAGCCGATGAATGCTCAGTTCAGATGCAAGCTTGAGAAACAGCAATTCCGGTGACGCAACCATTCTGCCGTTTTTAACAACTATTGCGCCCTCTGGAAAATCAAGTCCACATGAATGGACCTTCTCTCCATTTATGCGAAATCGATTTTTATGATCGAAAACAGTAACATCAGCCAAATCCATTTCTGTTTTTCTATTACCGATAACTGCCTCAATGTATGGTATATTCCATATTGTTACATCTGTGATATAATTCAAATACTCTTTCATGTATTTATAATATAACCTATTACTCAATTTTTGTAGTTTTGGGCAATATTTTCATAAATATTATAGATTCCCACCTGGTTATAACTCATAAGTAAATGGATTCCACTATTATGTAAACTATTTAGCCAAACACCTGAGTGAAATAACAAAGATAGCTGGCTTTATCTGCCCAAAACTCATATATTTGAGTAATCGGCCGACTGAACCTGGCCAAAACTAAGAAATTTGAGTAAACATGCCAAAGTGGTGAGCCCTCACTTACATTAAAGCTCTCACTTACACTGCAGCTCGCACTTACACCAATGCCCTCACTTATGCTGCGGCCCTCACTTGCACCTACACACTCGCGTGAATAAGGGCACATTTAGTTAGCAGAGCTGCTAATCCTAATTTGGATATCTGCATCTCGACCGAGCTTCATAAGGTATGCCCTGGCGTAAGTCTCTATTTGGGCATCCATAGATTCACGGATTTTTTCCGAATCAGCTCTGTCCAGTTTTTCGAGAGCAGAAGCCGAGAATATTTTTTCGAGTGATTGACGGTAGCCTTTTCCATCATTCGGGCGAATCAATTCCTTGAATGTATAGTTGCCCTTGTTGCCTTTTTCAAACACGATCACTGCCGGATTAGCATGCCCGCTGACATCTGTCAGAATGCCATTTTCAATAGCAAGCCTTGCATATCTTTCCCAGATATAAGCATAGGTCAGCCCGTCCTTCTCTTCGATTTCAAATGTGATATGGCCCTCACCGGTTGTTTCATGTCTCAGGCCATTTTTGTCAACAGCATAATAATTAAGTATCGCATTAGATATACTCTGTTCTATATCGTTCGATATGCCCTGTTCCGGATCATTTGCAGACAAAGAAGAGACATCACCCGATGATAATGCGTTGAAGTCGAATAATTTGTGCACAACACCGTCCCTCACATATATGAGGGTATCCAGTGTCCAGTCAGAGGTTTGAAGGTAGCCATATTCGCCTGCAGCAAACTTTATTGCACTATGGCTGCATCCTCCCGCTTTTTCCAGCCCTACTATATCAACTATATCAACGAAATTGGTAAATCGATTCTCCATTGGCTTATAAGCCGTTCTCTTCAAAGCAGTGTCATTTACCGAATAAACGTACATGTTTTTGCTGCTCATAGTGTGAAGCTGCACTGTTTTACCGTCAGTACTGACAGTCACATCACAGTAATCATCACCCTGGGTGGCGCTACATCCGATCGGCTTTAGGTCAAGGCTTTGGACAATTCTCCCTGAATTGAGGTCATATACGAACAGTCCGAAATAACTATGAAAAATAACAATATCATCCGAGGCATAATCGAGCTCCGCCATATCTGCACCTATAATCTGCTCCGGGGATAATTTTGGGGTAGACAGTACTATTGACGTTACATCTGCTGTAGCCGACCCAGACTGTGTCTCATCCAATACTTCTGCTTGCTCGCCCGTTTGCCCTGCTGCCTGTCCTTCTGCATGTTCTCCGGATTGCCCTTCGGCCTGTCCTCCTGCATGTTCTCCGTTCTGCTCTACTGTCTGTCCTCCTGACTGCCCTCCTGTCAGTCCTCCCACCTGTTCTCCGTTCTGCTCTCCTGCGTGCTCATCAGCCTTATTAGCCGCAAACCCAACAGTCAAAGTAAGCACAAGTGCAACTGCCACTACGATAACCCATGCTGAAGGCTTCCTAAAGTTCAACACATTTTTGATGCGCCCTTTTATATTCCCCTCGCCGAACGCAAGCGGGCTGCCGTTGATGAGACGCCGTCCTGTTGCCAGGGAAAGAAGGGAAGCTGAGTACTCCGCTTTGATCCCATCACCCATCTCCTTTAAGACATGTTCATCACAGGACATCTCCATATCCTTCACGCATGTCAAAAACGCCACCCATACAAGCGGATTGAACCAATGCACTGCAAGCGCAAGAAAGGCGATCATTTTAACGATATGGTCAAGCCGCCGGATATGTGTCTGTTCATGAAGGATAACATAGCTCATTTCCTGCTCTGTCAATGTTGACGGAAGATAGATTTTGGGATGTATCAAGCCAATGACAAATGGAGTAGCGATATGGTCAGCAAGATAGATGTTCTCATGCGGTAATGTATTAATCAATCCATTGCAAGCCCTGCTGCTGGTAGAAGAGCTCAACACAGAGTTTTGTAAACTAACAGCTCCAACAAGCTTTCGACGCAGCTGCAAAAGTGATACTGCACTGTATACTAGCATCACAGCAATGCCGCACACCCAGAGCAACGTGGCCGCAGCCACCATCCATTCCAGCGGATCTGCCGCCAGCTGTTCCTCTCCTAGTGGTAGGTTTTCATTAATAACCTCGCTAAGCCCCGGTACAGGCAAATCGACCTGCGGATATTCGGTATGTACTATGTCAGCGGGAATATAAGCTATTGTGCCATTTGTGGCAGCAGGCGTTTGCAACAACCCCATCAGAGAAAACTCAGAAGAAAATGATACAGGGCAGACAAGTCGGAAAAGTACAACCGCCCATAACGCATAGGAAAAAACCTTGGGTGCCTTTTTCAGCGGTATTCGAGCCAGCAGTACACACACTATGATGATTACCGCAGTCAGGCTCATATTGATGACTTTGGGCAGCAGAGTGTACATCCACATCAGGATTCACCCCTCTTCTCATCGATTAGCTTCTGCAGTTCATCGATTTCCTTTGGGGAGAGTTTTTTTCGCATAGTGAATGCTGCCAGAAACTGTGGCAGCGACCCATCAAAGGTTTCTTCCACAAACTTCTCGCTTTGCAGTGCATTGAACTCCTGCCTGCTCATTAATGAAGTGACCGCACTGCCCAAATTTTGAAAAATTCCGCGCTCACACAGCCGGCGCAGCATTGTATAGGTCGTTGACTTTTTCCAGTCCAGTTCCTTTTCGCATAGCTTTACCAATTCCCCGGAGGATATTGGCTCATTATCCCAGATCAATTCGGCAAACCTTGTTTCCATGGCTCCCAGCTTATATTCTGTCACAATTTTCGCTCCTTAGTTTAATAACGTTAAACCATACGTTTAGTTTAACGCTATTAAACCAAAATGTCAATAGCCTAGCCAGGCAACAATTCTCTCAAGAGGGTATGCATTTCGTCGAACTTTTTTGTACGTATTTGTATACGTCTCCCGAGGCAGGTAGCAAGAGTGTACGCAAAATCCCTGCAGGATTCCTTTTCATACAACTGAATGGTATTTAAAAACAGTACATATATACCTTTTCTTTTAAGGATAACTGCTCGCTTCGCATCTTTACCTTGTTCTGCCGGGCTGCTGTGGTGAGTAACACTCTGATATTCGACCCCCAACTTTGCACTTGTATAATAAATATCCACAAAACAGCGGTCTTGTCCAAGACTCAGTTTCTCTTTACCCTTCAGATTTATCTCATGATTGAATACTGCACCATGAAGTCCATAGCCGCCCAATATATGAGGTAGTCCGAGGATCATATATGCCAGTGATTCCATGATCGAGGCAGAGCCATCTTGCACATATTTCAATGCCTTTATAGCTTTGTCTCGCCCCCTGTGCCCTTTAGTTTTTGAAAGGAATTCTTCAAGCTTTTGCTTTGTTGTGATTGTTGCCGATTGGGATCCGTTCTGATGCGAACATAGCTGCAACCCTAATAGAATGAGTCTGTGAATGCTCAGTCTCATTGCAAGTTCTAAGAACAACAACTCCGGCGACGCAATCGATCTGCCGTCTTTGGTTGTTATTGCGCCAGGCGGAAGTGCAAATTCCGATGCATGGACCTTCTTGCCATTTACACAAAAACGCGCATTATAATCGGTAACAGTAATATCGGCATCCTCAGTCCCCGATATTTCGTGTCCGATAACAGTCTCAATACAAGGAATATTCCACATTTTAGCTGCCGATAAATTACTTATATAACCATCCATGCAATTATTTTACACCGCAGTGTGCAAAAAGTGTGACATTTGGGTAATAATTTCGAAAAAAATGCCCATCCACCCTCACTGGAGGTGCGTTGATGTTACATAATCCGGGTCTTAGGCGCATTATTGACCCTCTTCACGCAAAATCAGCTGCACCTGGCGCCCAGAACCCCATGTTTTTGCACACCGCGCTTCTTTCATTGGACGGACTTTGGACGTTTTGAGGATGTTTCACTCGCGTGATGCCATCATTCGTAGATATTTTCAGTCACTTCTGCCTTTTCACGGCCTTCGTATACCGCGGTGTGCAAAAACCCCGACTTCTGGGCAATGGTTCTAGAAATATATGCCCTGTGAGGTGTTATGATGTTACATAATCCGGGTCTCAGGCACATTATTGAACCTCTCCAGGCAAAATCAGCTACACCTGGCGCCCAGAACTCCAAGTTTTTGCACACCGCGCTTCTTCCATTGGACGGACTTTGGATGTTTTGAGGATGTTTCGCTCGCGAGATGCCTTCATTCGTAGATATTTTCAGTCACTTCTGCCTTTTCACGGCCTTCGTATACCGCGGTGTGCAAAAACCCCGACATTTGGGCAATAGTTCCAGAAAAATTAGCCCTGTGAGGGGTTATGATGTTACATAATCCGGGTCTCAGGCACATTATTGAGCCTCTCCAGGCAAAATCAGCTACACCTGGCGCCCAGAACCCCATGTTTTTGCACACCGCGCTTCTTCCATTGGATGAATATCAGATTTTGCTCTCGGAAATGGTATTGTACAGATCAGTGAAAAACTCACTGTACCTGAGTGATTCTGGTATCCGGGTGATGCCGCACCATAGTGACAGCGGCAGCTCATTTTCTTCAAAAGCAATTGTTTCGCCGTTTCTGCCCAGTACCCTCTCAGATAATGCCCTTGCCCTCTCATGATCGTACAATCCTGTCACCAACGCAAACTCATCGCCGCCTATACGTAAGAGCAGCATGATCTCATCGGCTGCATTGTCTATCCGGGATGCCATCTCCAATATTGCAAGATCACCAGCCCGTTTTGAAATGTTATTGAATGCGGTCAAATTCTGGATGTCGAAGCACAATACATAGCTGCCCTTCTGTTCTCTGAAATAATCATACGCCTCACTCATATATACTCTTTTACGAGCCATATAAATATCATCTCCTTCTTTTGAATCGTAATTGATTTTTGGAAAAATGCCTGTGAATCTCCATTTTTCTTTGAATTCAGAGGGTTTCACATTCCAGACCCGCTTAAAGGCTCTTGAAAAACTTCGACAGAGTCATACTGATATTTTATTGCAATATCGGTAATGCATGAGCTCTCATTTGCGATATCTTTTGCGGCTTGAGTCATTCGCCGCTTTGATATGTAGGTTTTGATACTTAAGCCCAGAGCAAACCGGAACAGCTTTTCGAGTATGGAAAGGGAAACATGGCAATGCTTTGCTATATCCGCCCTTGTGATAGGTTCACAAAGGTTACTCTCAATATAGTTTATCGATTAGGTCAGAATCATAAAATTCTTCATCGCTTCCTCCGAGTCCTTGATAAAACATTATATGACGTCACCGATTAACAACGTTGCTATTTTTACATTATAATTCCATTTCATGTACTTTTCTTGACGATTCGAGCATGAATTTCACGATTAGAGGAAAAGCCATAGCTACATCTTGCGATACTGCGATACTGCGATCTTTCGATACTGCAATCTTACGGTCCTATGACCTTGCGGTCCTACGAACCTGTGATACTGCAATCCCGCGGTTCTGCGGTCCCGCAATCCTGCGGTCCTGCGATCCTGCGATACTGTGATCCTGCGATCCCACGATCTCGCGATCCCACGATCTCGCGATCCCACGATCCCACGATCCCGCGATCCCGCGATCCCGCAATCCCGCGATCCCGCAATCCTGCGATACTGCGCTCCTGTGTTCCTGCGATCCTGTTATGCCTTTTCCCTGATCCTGTTCTCAGCAATAACAGCAAATAAAGCAAATGCCCCCATGAGACAGGCCATAATGATCCAGACTCCGGAAAAATGCAGCTTGTTTATTGCTATACTGGATATGAGCGACGCGCACATCAACCCGATTTGGGTGACAAATGAAAACAGCGATAATATGCTGGCCCTCATGTGATTTGGCGCATACAGATTAATAATGGTGCTCTCAGCGATATTGCCTGCACCCAGCATCAAATATAGGCCTGCATATCCCGCAATAAAACCGGTACTGCTTGTTTGTAACGCAAAAACGATCAACAGTATTGCGTGGATCCCGCGGCTAAAAAGATAAATCTCCATTTGTCCGGCTTTATATTTGCCCAGAAGCTTCTGTGAAAGGATGTTCCCCACTGTTACAGCCAAAAAACCGAGGAAGGGTATTATACCAAGGAGCCATTCTTTGTTTTGATCATTTGTGATATCAACAAATGCAGGCTGCCAATAGGTTTCAATCGCAGATAGAAACAAGCCGACAAAAAATCCTCCTGCAACTACTAAAGCAAATCTGCGATTTGTCAGAACTGCCATTGCACCCTGCTTGACATGGTATTTCAGGGAGTTGTGTTCTTTCTTCTTCATGACATCTTCTTTAATAAATATCTGACACAGCGCCATGACAACCAGAATCAATGTGATCCGGCCCATCAGGTTATAAACACGGTCTGTACTCACCTGCGCAAGGATACCCCCGGCAATGCTCCCCGTCGAAAGCCCTGCTCCTTCGATTATAGAAAGCCTGGACGTAATTTTTGGCAGATAATCATTCCCTTGACGATCAATCATCTGGTCTATGATCAGGGCCTCAATGCTCCCGGAGGAAAAAGCGCGCCCAATACCGTACAACATGCCTACGAGGATCAACAAAGGCAAGCTTTGTTTAACAAAAATAAGGATGAAGAACGATAGGAAGTTGAATACACAGGATATCAGAAATACCTTCTTACGGCCAAGCAGATCCGCACATATCCCGCTGGGGAGCTCAAAGCACAACACCGTTACGGCCATGACCATGTAAATCAGAGGCAGCGTCTGCAGTGTGGCTCCGCAATCCAGAAGAATCAGATTCAGAACAGGGACAACCAATCCCAAAGAAAAATGGTTTATGAAGATTATCGTTTGAAAAAGCTTACTCATCTCTCTCATTCCAGTCGCCAGTGTTGTATAAAACAAGTGCATATTCCCAGGCTGTCTTGTCAGTGTCGGGGGCAGAATGCTTTTCGATATAATCATTGATTATTTTCATCAGTTCGCTGGACTCTTCTTTTCCAAGATGCATGACACCCGTCAGCACATCTCCCCATTGTGCAGCAGAAGCTGCGTCGGTCGCTCCGATTCGCTTCCTCATCCCCTCCATACGTGACCGGAACCTATCGTAGATTCGTGCTATAGACTCCTGAGCCAGCACCTGTCTTTGGGATGCCAGTTCATCCTCGTATTGCAGTCCAATCTGCACTGTCACTAATGATGCCTTATAAAATTTGGCTGTGATCCCGTTAATGACTTCGGTGTGATCCAATTCGACCAACCCAAGGGATAACAATTTATTAATATGGTGCTGAACTCCCGAAGCAGAAATGTGTAATCTGTCAGCCAGCATTTTTGGCGTCATAGTGGTTTTGCTGATATTTAAGATGTGCAATAGTTCCTGCCTAACCGGATTCATATAAATACCCAATTCATTTTTTGTTGCAAGTACGATTTTTTTCATACATTCCTCCAAGCATAGACGTTACACTAAATATAACATTACACAGTGCGTAATGTCAATACAAAACTATCCTGGCTGCAGAAAGATATCCTCACAAAGACAAACTGTTTTCGCAGCGAAAAAAGTGTACAAATCTGCTCTTGGCGGCTTTGTACACTTCTATCCATTCCATATTACAACCAAGTATACTTCCAGGCCGAATGCCAGCATACATGCAAACATTGGTGAAAGTTCCAATCACTATTCAATTTCAAACTCTGCTGCGAGAAAAAACTGATCGGATTCTTCAGGTACTGTGTGTGATTGTTCGCTTAAAATGGCCCGGTATTTCCCCTTGCCCAACTTCCCGTACTCATACTCCCAGTTAAAATCCAGTTCTTTCTCGTCACCCGGGTCCAAGCTTGACAACCCCATATCATAGGTGACATAGTTAAGAACCGGTACCTGATACCAGATCTCATCTATCTGTACCTCCAGGCTAATAAGAGGAACATAGACAAATTCCCTGTCAGAATGATTTTCAAGGATCACTGATAGTCCTGTGGGAGAAACCGTCCCCTCTTTAATACTCATAGTAATGCTTTCAAGGCCATTGACAGTCTCGATCCGTGTAGGCTCCAGTTTGTCAACATTTTTATAGGTTCTGTCACACGCACATAAAAAGATGATACTCACCAATATCATAATTACCAAAGCAATGCTCTTTTTCATTCATTTTCACCCCAACTCAATAGAACGGTACAAAGCTGACATAAATCTGACTAATTATTTCAAGTATGCAGCAATATAGAAAATTATAGCAGAGTAGCATTAGAAGAGCAATGCCATAGTGTCTGGCGATAGTGTCCGGCAGCATGATGTATATCCTGCCGCAGGTGAAACGGTCGGCATTTGAAGTAGATTGTTTAAAGGATTTCTGTGATAGGGCTGGACTTGATTCCTTTGAATGTATGGCTGTTGGCGATGGGTCTACTGATATTCCTGTTTTTGAATACTGTGGAAGATCTATAGCAATAAACGCACGAGAAGCGGTAAAAAAAAGAGCAACCTATGCTGTTAATACTGACGATCTTTGGGATATATTCAAATTTATATAAACTCCACTGATGGTTGGATTACTGAGCAATATCACTCTGCCGGTTATTGATATATATGCTGAACTCTATTATTATCAAGTCAGGAGGGTTGCTCATGAATACCATGCTAATGCAAAACATTTCTAAGTATCGGAAACTTAGAGGATTTACGCAGGAGGAGCTTGCCCAGAAGCTGAATATATCATCTCAGGCTATATCCGCAATTGTAGTGGCGGATATCCTCGAGAATTCCCGAGAATGTCCGCCACCATTTTCTCACAGAGTATGTGTTGCTTCCATCCGTCCTTAGCTTTGACGCTTACGTTGGGCTTTCATCTGGCAAATAAGTATGTTAAACTGTCACACAAAAAGCAGAGGGCGGACGCTTGTCCTTCCCTCTGCTTTGCGTTTCGACAGGATTTACTTCGCTGTTGCTTCGATAAAACTTTGCAAAACGGCTGCTACCTGTGCGCGGGTGGCGTTGCCCTGCGGCATCAGAGCACCGTTCGCGCCTGCAATCATGCCGTTTTCCACCGCCCAGGCCATGGCGTCCACAGCATAGCTTGCCACGCTGCCCGCGTCGTAAAACTTGCTCAGATCGCCACCGGTCTTGGGAGACCCGGCGTACCGCCACAAGATGGTTACCATCTGCTCCCAGGTGATGCATCCGTCCGGGTTGGTGCCGTCCGTGATGCCGGCACCCATGGCCCAGCTGCGCGCGGCATCAAATGCACCGCTGCCGGAGAGGCTCTGCCCGTCCAAACGGCCCAGCACCGTCCAGAGCATTGCGCGGGTCATGGGCCTGATAGGAGAAAAGGTGCCGGTGCCGGTGCCTGCAAAGAGCCCGTTGCGGTTAGCAAACTCTACTGCGCTGTAGAACCAGTCACTTTCTTTAACATCGGTAAAGGGATTGACCCAAGGTATGCCCACGCCAACCACATAGAGCGAGAAGTGGGTGACCGTAAAGGTGGCGAGCTTCGTCACCGGGTCGTAGTTGCAGGGGATTTCGGTCATGATGCCGCCATTGGCAAGATACCAGGCGGAGACTTTATCGGCGGTCTCTCCATTCTTTAACTCATAGGGCAAGCTGACGGTAACTGCGCCGCCAAAGTTTGAAATGTTGCTTCCGCCGGAGGAAACTGACAGGGAGAACACCTGCTTGCCGGGGAGATTCTCCTGATGCGCGGGGGAAACATCCTTTATCTCAACCTTAATGCCGCCGGAGATCTGACCGTCAATGCCCTTGAGGGCTTCGGGATGAAACACCAGCTTCGCGCCATTGGTACCCTCCACCGTCAGAGTTTTCCCGCCAGAAACAAGTTGTCCGATGTTAGAACTTGTCGTGCTTCCACCGTTGTCAATTTTAGTTACCGGAGTCGGCCGGGTGCTCCCGCCTCCGGAGGAGGACGCGGGAGGCGCGGCGGTCACTGTGAACTGTGCCGATACGCTCACCGAAACACTCGTCGAAGCGCTGCTTAAGCCCATTATATTGATCGTCTCATTATATGTGCCGACTGCCAAGCCTATTTTGGGCCGAACGGTAAAGGTTGCCGTACCGCCTACAGCAAGATCGGTCGTTGAAAGCGCGCCGATCTCGTAATTCGTCGCCGTCGGCTGCGTCAGGGTAATGGCCTGATTGCCGGTGTTCGTGATGGTCACCGTCTGCGCCGCCGGCGCAGACGCGTAACCGGCTATCTGTGATATGAACGCAGTCAGCGCGGATACCGTCATCGCAGGTACCCCTGGTGCTACGCTGTTCGAAGCCGCCGAGGCCGGGCTGGTGCCGGCAGCATTGGTCGCGGTCACCGTGAAGGTATAGGCTACCCCGTTTGTCAGCCCGGTAACCGTAATGGGGCTTCCGGAACCTTTGGCGGTAAGCCCTCCCGGGCTGGAGGTGACAGTGTAGTCTATAATAGCCGCGCCGCCGTTCGAGGCCGGCGGCGTAAAGCTGACCGTCGCCTGGCCGTCGCCCGCTGTAGCCGTGCCGATGGTCGGCGCGCCGGGAATGGTAACACTGAGCTGAAGCCCTGTGCCGGCCTTGGTTATTACTCCATAACCAGAGTCGCTGTGGAAATAATTCGTTTGACCTTCGCCGCTTTCGTCGGTGATGGTAACCGGATAGATGCCGGGGTCGGTTTGTGTGGTCACGCCGATGGATGCTCCGGGAGCAAGAAGTGAAACGGTAGAGCAGACAATGAGATCGTCGCTGAGACCGCCGCTTTTCAGATACACATTGTCTGTTATACCGCCGGAGACAGTACCATCAGTTGCGGAGTAGGTGCAGCCCGACTTGTTATTTTGAATTACCGCATTGCCGCCCACGGTCACAGTTCCATAAAAGAACACGCCGCCGCCCTTACGGAAGTCTCCGCTGCCGCAGACAAAGTTGCCGCTGATTTCGCCACCGGTCATGGTAAAGTACCCTCCGACATACACACCGCCGCCGCAGTTGTTAAATCCGCTCGTTGAGTCACCGCTATAGTTTGCTACATTCCCGCTGATTTTGCCGCCGGTCATGGTAAAGGTACCGCTTTCGTTTTTCACACCGCCGCCCCAGCCTATAGATTTGTTGCCAACGATGTTGCCACTCTCAAGTGTCAGGGCACTGCCCGCGCCGAGCAGCAGGATACCGCCGCCGCTTTTGTCACTCGATGTCTTGTTGTAACCTCCGGTGATTGTACCCTGTGAAGCGACAGCCGCACTGCTGCTGTCCATTATGGTCAGTCCACCTTGAACAGTTATGACATTTCCATATTCCGCGCTTTGCGTAAGGGCACGGTCTATGGTTTTGCCGTTGAGGTCGAGAATGATGGTTTTGCCGGAGGGAACGATAATTGCGCCTTTGTCGCTAAGGGTACCTGTGCCAAAGCCTGTCCCCGTGCCAAAGCTGGTGCTATCTCCATCAACCTTCGCCATCCAGTCAGCCAACAGCTTGACGGTGGCACTGCCGGCATTTACCGCGACGTTCCAGCCATCGGCGTGATTGGCATAAGATGTAGTCGTATTGCCGGTGGTGACGGAGATTTTGCCGGTGAAGTTTACATAACCATTGGTGATTGTGGCGCCGTTGTTGGTAAACGTGGCGCCGCTGCTCGCTTCAATCGCAGGCAACGTCGAACCCGCAGGCGCTGTAACAGAACCGCCGTCAATCGTCAGCGCAGCAGAATTAGACAACAAGATGACGCTGGGGTTTGTGCCTGTCATTGTGCCCGAAAAGTTGTTTCTTGTTGTACAGTTGTTGAGCGTGACTGTACCATTAGCCGCCCATATCACCGATCCGCTTCCACAACTCGTCTCAATTGTCACATTATTAAAAGTTGCAGCCCCGTAATTTTGAAGAACATAATACCCGTTCGTCTGCCGAAGAGCACCGTCCGTCATAGAGACGGTGCCATAATTTATCATCGGCTGCCAAACTCCCGTCCCTTCAATGACAGCGCCACCCTCCACAGTTAGCGCTGCGGAGTTTGTTACCCAGATGCATGTGTTGGTTGTGATAGTGCCAGGTCCCTTCACTATTACCGAAAACTCATCGGGGATAGTTAGATATTTAAAACCTGCGGAAGAATTGAAACCGATCGTTTGTCCGTTCAGATCCAACGTAATCGATTTGCTAATTGAAATATCTGCCGCCAAGGTGATTGTGCCGCCCGATATGAACTTGATCGTGTCGCCGGTGCTGGCCGCAGAAATAGCTGCGTTCAGTCCTTCTTGGGTCAGAGCATATGTACTGCTGCCGCCGACTTCCAAAGTGTCGCCAGTCGTCGCCAGCGCCGTCACCGGCAGCAGGGTCAACACCAGGCAAAGGTCAATAGAAAACTCAATAACCGTTTTTTCATGTCATGATTTCTCCTCTTTTTTATTGTATCTCCTTATAAATTTGTCTGTTTTCCTCCGCCGTCCGAAAGCCCATCAACACAGCCGGGAAGCGGTTCATGGGCTTGCGTAGGATGCGGTTATAGCTTTTGGCCGCCTCACGGTAGAGCATCCGGCTTGTTTACAGCATTTTGACGGAGTGCTGTGCGTCGGGGCCATCCCTCGCCTGAGCGTACAGTCCCTCATGCAGACGCAGCTATTCCTCAAGAGCGGCACGGCTGTCTCGCTTTGACGACAGCTCCTTATTGGCGGTCGTAAACCAGATCGTCACAAATCCCACCATACAGATACCCGCAATAAAGCAAGCGATTAAAGTTGGCACACGCGTCACACCTCTCTTGTTGTATTTATCGATAGAATAACAGAAAAAACGCCCGAAAACCGTTTTTTGCCTGAATGGTAGTAGATTTCGGCCTGAACGGTAATTTAAGCAATTGAAGAAAGCTAAACATTATAGTAAAAGGTTACATATATGTTAAACCCGGCAGTGATGCAGATACCACAAGAAACCGGTTGGTTGACGCTATCCATATGTGAAACCGGCATTGACATCAAGCCCGAAATGTCTTAGAATAAGGCATGAAAATGACGTGCGGATGTGGCGGAATTGGCAGACGCGCTGGATTTAGGTTCCAGTGGGCGACCGTGCAGGTTCAAGTCCTGTCATCCGCACCAAATAAGAACGCTGATATTGATACGGTGAGTGTCAACATCAGCGTTCTTGTTTTATGCCGGTAAAGCCTGCAGACAAGGCATGTTATGTACTTCTATGGTATGATTGTTCTGCCCGCCTCGTGCTTAACCCTCGCGGTACACCGCCTTAACCCTCGCGGAACACCGCCTCCCGGTCAGGAATCGCCGGGCTCCTTGTTCGTGCTATCATATAGGGCAGCTATATCATGTATTCTGCGCTTCATTTCCGAGCGGATATGTAATGGCTCCAGGCACTCGCATTTATCTCCGAAACCGAGGAGGATATTATAGTAGTAGTCGTTCTCTATGAAGAGAAAACTAACAATGTAATGCTCATCACCGTCTGGAGAAATGTCCTCATAAGAGCAAAAATCAAGTGCCCTGTCCATCACAGATTTATGAATACGGATTTTGATTTTCGTATGCATAGTGTCTAAAATATCCAAAAAATCCAAGGTCGTTTTTTTGATAATCCCGTGGTGTGAAAGTCTCATCTTGCATTTGCAGGTTTGATATACGAGATAGTTTGAATAAGCGATAATCATTTCTATAGAGACAATACCCCTGCAAATACCAATGACTGCCCTTCAATACAAGCTGATACGGCTCGGCTGTTCGTTCGGTTTTATTTCCGTAGCGGTCTGCATATTCAAAAGAAAGCAGCTTGCTTTCCTGTAAGGCTTTCTTAATGATTTCTAAATACGGTTGTATATTCCTGTTGCCCATCCACGGACTTAAATCTATATATATTTGATTTGCTTTTAATTCAATGTCTTTCGCTCTGTCGGCGGGGATAAAGCTCTTGACTTTCGCAAGGGCATTTACCAGCTCATCACCCCGTATCATATTGGAAAGACCGGAAAGGCCCATCAAGATAGCGGAAAGGTCAGCAGTCGAAAAAACCTTCCTGTCAATCTTGTATTTCTGCATGATTTCAAAGCCTCCGCCCACTCCTGATGTTGAGCAGACAGGAATACCCGCCATGTTGATAGTGTCTATGTCGCGGTAGATCGTGCGGGGCGAAACCTCAAACATATCTGCTAACTCCTGTGCGCCTATACGCTCTTTGTCAAGGAGTATCATTATAATGCTGACAAGCCTGTCAACTTTCATCTGGCAGCCTTCTTCCAAAATTTATTTTATCATTATAGATTGTTGCCATAGTGTTGTCAACAATTACTAGTTACAATATAGAAGCAAGCAAATCAATCTGCCTATCAATTATCAATGAAATGGAGGAAATATATGTTTACAATCTATGTTTATGTACTTGATACTTTAGCTGACTGGGAACTGGGATATGCTATTTCGGAGCTTAATTCCGGCCGATTCTTCAAAAAGGATGCGCCGCGGGTATCACTCAAAACTGTTAGTTACTCCAACGAGCCGATCACGACAATGGGCGGACTGACAATAGTTCCCGATTGCTTAATTGGTGATATTCATATGGGTGAAACAAGTATTTTACTATTGCCGGGCGCAAATACATGGAACGACCCAAAGCATGGCGTTATCATTGAAAAAGCAAACGAGCTTCTCTCTTCAGGAGCTACGGTATGTGCCATCTGTGGTGCTACCGCCGCGCTTGCCAACTTTGGGCTATTGGACAATCGTCCACATACCAGTAATGGGCCGGGATTTCTTGAAATGGTTTCTCCGGGTTATAAAGGGCAAAGCTTTTACATTGACAAGCCCTCTGTAGCGGATAACAACCTTATTACTGCAAGTTCTACCGGAGCTTTGTTGTGGGCAAAACAAATAATTGAGCATTTAGGCGTTTTTCAATTAAACACATTGGAATCCTGGTATGAATATTTTCGCACCGGTGAGCCTGAGCACTTCTTTTTGCTCATGCAAACATTACCTTACAGCAACGAAGGCTGATCCACCTCAAGTTCATCAGCAGCTCCGGCGCATCTTCTCATTCATCTGCCGCGGTTGGCGTTTTCCTCAAGAAGGCGGGGCATGTCCTCAACAGGAGCCGGACGGTATACGTAGTAGCCCTGTATCTCATCACAGCCGTTATGCCTTAGGAATTCCAGCTGGGATTCATGCTCGACGCCTTCGGCCACAGTCTTCATACCCAGTGTGTGGGAAAGATGGATCATACCGTTTACTATCGCACGGTCTTTATCACTTTTGAACAGGTTCTTTATAAAGCTCATATCTATCTTGATCCTGTTGGCGGGCATGTGATTGAGCCTGCTCAATGAGGAATACTCGGTACCAAAGTCATCTATCGATATACCGATGCCAAACTCCCTCAGCTCCGCAAGGACCTTGATTATACTTTCGGATTCCTTTACAGTGGTGCTCTCTGTGATTTCAATGTCAAGGCGCCAGGGCTCCAGGCCGGTCTCCTCCATAATGCTCTTAACGGTCTTAACAAACTTAGAGCTTCGCAGCTGCAGTACAGATACATTTACAGCAATACGTAAATTTTCGAACCCCATATCGATCCACTGCTTTAGATGGCCGCACGCTGTTTTCAGGACCCATTCACCAACGGTACCTATCAAACCGCTCTGCTCAGCCAGCGGAATAAACACTCCCGGATTAATGATCCCGTGCTCCGGCTGATCCCAGCGCACCAATGCCTCAACACAAAGTATTTCGCCGGTCATTGCCGAAACCAGAGGCTGGTAATGCAATACAAGTTCATTATTTTCTATTGCCCTGTATAGTTTGTTTGAAAGCTCATGCTTTAACCTGACTTCCTCCTTCATATCCTCTGTACACAGGCAATACTGGCTCTTCCCCTTTGCCTTGGCCTGGTACATCGCTATGTCGGCATTCCTTATCAGGGTATCGGCATCCTCACCGTCATATGGATAAACAGCAACGCCAGCGCTGATCGATATATATATTTCCTGATCCCTCACGTTGAAAGGATCCTTGAAGATATTGATTATCTTGTCTGCGATCCTGCATACATTGTCAGTACTTGTAACATTGTAAAACATAAGCAAAAACTCATCGCCCCCGAAGCGTGAGACAGAATCCGATTTCCGCAGCGATTCGGACAATTTCTGAGACACCTTCAGGATAAGCTCATCTCCGCCTTCATGGCCTATTGTGTCATTGACATACTTAAAGGAGTCAAAATCGATGAATATCACGGCAAACATCCCATTATACCGTTTTGCGTGAAGAACAGTCTGTGTCAGACGTTCCTTGAACAATGTGCGGTTGGGCAGACTGGTCAGCGCATCATAATATGCCATGTAGTTTATCTGCTTCTCCTGACGGATCCTCTCAATTGTTTCCGCAATGATATTTGTTATTATCTTAAGATTGTTTTTATCTATGGCGCTCCAGATTTTATTTTCTGTATATGACTTCAGCATCAGATATCCACAGATATTATTATCATTTTCGATGGGCATTATCAGCATCGACTTTATGTTTCCACCGGCGATCTGTTCGATCTCACTGTGCTCATCCGGTGACAGATCGTTTGTATCAAATATCTCAAATATACTTCCTGCCAAGAGAGAATTGGCGACATGCGGATACTCGCTCAGCTTGACATCCTTGTATTTATCATCTGCCAGGTTGCCCTGACCGAGCCATGAATACGAACATACTATTGTATCTTTTTCATTATTCAGCAGACATACGCAGATACCGCCGGGCTTTAGAAACTCACCTATCCTGCCCAATGCATCATTTGTTATATCATCAAAGCTGTTGCTGCTCGCACTGACATAATACTGGGATATGTCTGCGACCAGCTTCTGAAAGCTGATCTGGTATGCGTTTTCACTTAATTTTGACTTAAATATATTCATAACGAACAGCGCTATCCATATCGCCAGTATACTGATGCCTAATCTTCCGACATGGTCGACAGCATCGATCTTGTACAATATTACCACCGGTCTTACGATAAAAACCACCAGCTGAGTCAGTACGATCGATACAGCAACTGCGATTTGGATGATCCTGTTGACCATCGCTATCGAAATGATAAGAAAGATGAAAGCCAGCGCCCAGACAGTAACACCTGCAAATCTTATAAAACTCAGAGTCAAAACGGGTATCAGAATAAAAAATGCACCAGCATAAAGAAAGTCTTTGAATCTCGTGCTTTTATTCATTCTCTGGATCGCCTCGAACATCAGACCGAGCAACACAAGAAGACCGCTGAACAGGAATGTGGAGACGACGTTTTTATTCTCTATCATGAAGTACATAGTGATAATATTCAATATACTGGCAGCAAAAAGTGAGTTTGCAAGGTAATGGATGACTTTCATCCGGATCTGTTCGTCAAACAGCACTGTTTCGGTCGTATTCCTTTTCATATCAAGCAGGCCGTATCTTTGCATGGCATAGTTTATTGTGATTACTGGGAGTATCATAATGATCGGGGCCACCTGAGGTATCTTGATAGAAAACACATTATTGACAATGGTCTCCAGAAACCCTCCCAGAACAAGAGTTATGATGAATGAAGTAAGGATGATCTGCGATTGTTTTTTTGCATTTCTGCTGCTTCTCGATCTCATCCATTTCCAAACAAGGACCAAACCAGTCGTAGTATAACTAAAGTAGTATAAAATGAAATACCAGTCCCAGAAGTTTTTTATGGATATGTTTACCCAGCCAAATGCAGTAAGCACCAGGTTGAATTGTTTTGGATTGATACCCGGGATATATGTGAATACCAAAATACATAAAAATGCCGGGATATACAGCAATATGTATTTCCACCACTTATTCAGCAGCGAATTCCTTCCTGTCAGAGAAATAAGGAAATGCAGGAGGATACAGTAAAATGTTCCCCATCCGAAGGCTGAAAATCTTCTCCAAAACAGAGCATTGGATATATCAGTCGCCGATATGGCCATTGCAAATCCAAAGGACCAGATAAAAAGAGAAATCGTCAATACAAAAAAAATACGGTTTGTCTCCGATTTCGGGTTGGAGTAAAGAGTATACAACCCCAAAAAGCTGCCAATAATGCAAATGAAGCTGAATACTATTGAGAAAACCAGGGGTATGCTTATCATGATGCCCTCCCCTCATACAGCATGTTATCTATACATATATATCAGCATATGTTCGTTTTTTAGATAACACTTCCGCTGCCATCCTTCACAGACCTGATGAAATCACTGATGGATGTGAGCTCATGATCGAACTCCATGCCGCCTCCATTGAGGATTTCAGCAAAGTGTGTATCAGACCCTCCCGTCTGGAACAGTGAATACTTATTTGCCATTTCCAGTGCCAGTTCATCAAAAAGCGGATCATTATGACTTGCATTGCGTACCTCGGCGGCATCGACATGCTCGGGAAATATGCGGATCGACTTTATGTACCATGCCTTTCTGTATGGATGCGCCTGAGAAACAAAGCCTCCATGCTCCCTCACTACCCTGAGGTATTTTTCTATCGGCCATGAAAGCATATCGGGATAAGCCAACAGAAAATCCTTGTCCAGGCCATAGGTCAGAAATTCAGCTCCGTTGTCTGCATACTCCCATCCGAAGAACACCTGAAAATCCAGTCTTTTCGCTTCCTGCAGCGCGTTTTCATATCCCCTGCAAAACAGCTCTACCCTCTCCGCCCACGGCAGATGAGAGGGTATGCCGGAATTTCCGTTAAAAAAGTGATCGGTAACGATCATGCCCGAATAGCCAGCCCGGTAATGCGCCCGCACCATTTCAGCTCCGGTGCTTCCTGCGCAGGCGCTGGCTTCTTTTGTATGCATATGGGTCTCGTATTTATATTTCCTGACAGCTGAGACCATGTTATCCATTAATAATTCAGGCAGCACAGCGCCTTCCATGAATGGTTCAGATACACAGTTACGCATGCTTTATGTGCTCCATGCCCTGGTTGAAAAGCTGCAGTATATGGTCGTCATCCAGCGAGTAATATACAGACTTGCCTTCCTTCCTGTATTTTACCAGCTTCATGTTCCTCATCAGCCTAAGTTGATGTGATACGGCAGACTGCGTCATCCCGACTGTCTCAGCGATATCGCAGACGCACAGCTCAAAGCAGGACAGAGCAAATATGATCTTTATTCTGGTCGGGTCGCCCAGGACCTTGAAAACCTCTGCAAGCATTGCCGCATTATCATCGCTGATCAGGCAGGATTTAACCTTGCATATTCGTTCCGGGTTTGTTTTCAGCTCTTCGCAGCTGTCGCAGCACTCATCCTTCATTATATACCCTCATTTGCCTTGTATAAAATATTAATCTAAGCCAATAATTTAATTATATTTTCAAAACCTGTTTTAGTCAAATATACACTTAAAATATCAGTTGCCCCGGCCGCCGGCAATTTGATATTATTTACTTATATATGGAAGCATATTTGATGAGGCAGAGGACATTCATAAGCCTAACAATAATGCAATAAAGAACTGATACACCGGGGGAACGGACTATGGTTTTAGTATATATAATACTGTTCATTACATTGATGTACGTATACATGGTTTTTGAAACAACATGGCTGAAGGTCGAGAGGCTCGATTTCTCAAAAGACGGAACAGGCCTGAAAATCATGCATATGACAGATCTACACATATATATGACAAGAATATCCGCCGAACGTATAAGGAAGGAAATCAAGGCCGAGAACCCTGATGTCATTCTCATCACCGGCGATTACATAAACAAGGCCTCACATGCGCCGGCCTTTCTCAGATATCTTCAAACAGCCTGCAGCGGCTACAGAACGATAATTTGCCTGGGGAACCACGACTACCGCTCATTCGGCTCTGACAAAGCAGCTCTTGAACGTTTTATACGCGATATAGAGGCACAACAGACGGAAGTGCTGATAAACAGAACAGTTATCGTAGAGAAGGACGGTAAAAAATATAATATTGTGGGAATAGATGATCTGCGGCGCGGCAGCCCTGATATTGATAAAGCACTGGAGGGCTGCGTCAAAGGCGCACCGAGGATATCCATAACCCACAATCCCGACATAGTGCTGAGTATGCGCAGCAAAACGGTCGATTACATGTTCGCCGGGCACTTCCACGGCGGCCAGATATGGATGCCCTGCAACCTTGAATTCATCCTGCTGCGCGATGACCAGCTGTGCAGGATGGGCCTCAAGAGAGGCCTGAAGCGCGTGAACGACATTAAAGTATATCTCAACAGAGGCCTGGGCAACGGAGTAGTTCCGCTGCGCTTCATGTCCCGGCCCGAGATTTTGGTTTGCATAATTTGATCGGGGTCAGGCTTGAAAAATTCCTTTATTCATAAAATGAATAAAGGAATTTTTCAAGCC
>JAEYRV010000041.1 GCA_023435305.1 Bacillota bacterium | reverse complement strand
AGTAAAAGCGCCGGTTATATACCGACGCTTTTATTTGTGGTGCCGAAGGCCGGACTCGAACCGGCACGGTATCGCTACCGGTGGATTTTGAGTCCACTACGTCTGCCAATTCCATCACTTCGGCATACCCCTCAGACGCTGCAAAATGAATTATACAACAGACCTCCGCCCATTGTCAAGCTACTTCCTCTCCATTCCATATTTTTCGGCTCTTGCGATTATCTGCTCCTCCGTCAGGCCCTCGAAGGGATCCCGTCCTGCCAGATAGATCATGCTTATGATGGATGTTATGATGATCCCTATTCCTATCCCCAGGAGCAAGCTTCTGATATGAAAACGTCCCATTATATATCCCTCATTTTTTGAGTCCGATGATCAGTTCGACTTCTCCCTTGCCCATTTTAAGGCTTTTTGCTATCTCAGTATCCTCCATGCCCTCACTCGAAAGCCGCAGGACCTCCGAGTACCTGTTGCTGAATGGGATAACCTTCTCCTTCTTCTTGCCGGAAGTCGAACTGGAAGTCGTAGAGTTTACAATATCGTTCCTGATGTATGCTGCAGCAGCCGCTCCTGTTGAGTTCACGGCGGCCTGGGGCATTATGCCCTCGATTTTCACTTCAGCAGTTTCCACAGCGGCGACAACGGCTCCGGCCTTTTCTTCAAAGGACCTGATCCTTTGCTCCGCAGCTTTGATGCTGGCATTCAGCTCTTCATTTTTTACATCGATCTGGCTGACGATATAGTCTGAAAAACGATTGAGCTCGTCTATCATCTGTTCAGCATCATTTATGATCTCGACGAGTTCCTGTTTTTTATCGTCGAAGGTCTTGCGGAACACAAAGATATTCTTTTTATCGATAAGGATCAATACGAGAGAAATAATCGACAACAATATTCCGATAAAAATCAGACTTACATAAAAACCACTCATTTGGTGCACCTCTCATTAGCTTTTGATGCCATAGGCTTCCAGCTATTTTTTCTTGTGTACGCGATCCGTTATATCTTAATATCTATGGTTGTTGTCCTTATGCCGCTTTCCGGCTTTCTGTCATCCTTTTCGTCGGATGTCTGCCCTTCACTTCCGCCCTTTTTCTTTTTTTCATTCTGCTGGCGGGCTTCTTCCCTCTGCTTGTCGTTTATCCTTGCTTCCTGGGCCTGGGACCTTGAATAAACCTGTTTCAGGGACTCGTCAGCCTTATCCTGCACTGCAGCAGCATGTTGCTGCGCATGTGCGAGATTTTTTTGAAGCTCGTCGCTTCGCATCTTGGCGGCATCCACGGTTCTTGGTATCATCACCTGGAAATCGACCGGTTTTATAGACATCCTTATTCACATCCTTGTCAGGCGCCAAAACAAACAGCGTTTACCTGTCTATAGCGCCAACCCTTATATCTGCCCCATCCCTGTATAATGTGCAATACTGCAGATTCTCCTTGACATACATCATGCACGATCCAATAGCGACCTTGGTGCCCGGATATATAAAATTGTAGCTCCTTATTTTCCCGAATGCTTCCTGTTGAAGCTTTGCATCAAGAATATTTATTTCATCCTTCAACTCCTGGAGTCTGTTTGTAAAGAAGACCCTGGTCCTGACGCTCTTTGCCAGTATTTCCTTTTTTTCAGGTGTCAGTGCATTGGCCATTTCCAGCTTTCTGAGGATGGTTATTGCCTGCTCCGCCTTTCTGAGATCAGTCTCAAGCTGGATTATTTCTTCCTTTACAGCCTTGTACCTTTCTCTGATGGTTGGATCGACACCGACTTCGATATCAGTGACGGTTGCCAGATGGGAACCGATCACCTTGGCGATTATTTCCTTTCCTACCTTGCAGCTGCCTCCGACAAGCAGTCCCTTTCTTCCTGAAAGCTCCAGCTTGTTGCCGCATTTCACATTGCTGTGCATGATCGCTTCCGCCTTGATATCGTTTCTGGCTTCAACACTACTGTTTTCTATATATCTTGCGATAATATCGCCGCCGCTGACAAGGACTCCCTTGCCCATCCCCTGCATTCCCCTTCTGAGGATGATATCTCCCCCGGCTTTTATTATCGCACCTTCAACTACGCCTAAAACCTCGACACTGCCGCCTGCTTCCACGACAAATCCCGAAAGAACATTTCCTCTGATAGAAACATTTCCGATAAAATTGATGTTTCCCGTTGAGTTGTCAACATCGGCCTGAACCTCGTATGTGGCAAAAACGCTGACCTTGCCGTCAATATAGCTTATCTGTCCGCTGATGCCGGCCAATAGACTGTTGCCATCCTCAGAAACATATACATTCTTTCCCTTTGGCATTGCAACGGGTTTACCGTTCAGCGCCGCAAGGTCAGTTCCATATACCGTCTTACCTGGAGTTCCCGGCACAGGAGCAATGAGAGTGCACAGCACCTGATCCTTTCCAGCGCTTTGGATCAGGTTCAGTTCTCTGAAGTCAACACGTCCGTCTTCAAGAATCATCGGCTTGCTCTCCCTGTTGGTGTCAAAATGGAACTCTACCTTTCCATTATGTCCATTAACAGGCGGAACTCCTTCGGCCGCACAGATCATTTCATTAAACACTGGATATTTTACAATAGTCTCCAGGTTTGTCTTGTTGATCCCGTAAATGACCCCGTTTTTTGAAAGGACGTCAAGGACCTCCGCAAATGTCAGCATCCTTCCGTTATCCGGAGGATTGAATGAAATATACGCCTTCATTTTATCCGGAGAGACCATTACATTCACTGATGCGTCGATCTTTATCTCCTCTTGAGGTCCGGCTATCCTGACCGGGGTCTTTTCAGCCCTTTTTACAGCCAGATCGACTATATCGCTGTCGAAATTTTTGATCTTCTTGTTGTTGAGACGCTCTATAACATCCTTCGTCTCAAGTCTTTTCCCATTTGCTTCGGGAGGATAGACGCAAAGAAACACACCGTCGCTTTGGAACAGTATTTCATAAAAACCATCATTTATGTTATTCCCGATATAATTGCGGCCCATATGGTATGCCCCCGTTTACATCTATCTATTATATGGTAACTAATCGTCAAGCAGTGATTTCTGCCTGGCCAATTTCCCTCTAAGGCGCATGATCGCTTTAGTGTGAAGCTGCGATATCCTGGATTCGGACACCTTCATTATCGCACTAATCTCTTTGAGTGTCAATTCTTCATAATAATACAAGGTCAGTACCATTTTCTCCTTTTCCGGGAGCTTGTCTATGGCATCTCCGAGTATTTCGCCCAGTTCATTGAGCTCTGCTTCATACTCAGGCCTGTCCTTCTTACTGGTGCTGGATATATCCATCCCGATCTCGTAATTCTGTTCAAGGAAATCCTCCAGTGAGACCATTGACGAAACATTCACTTCATTGATCAGCTTATAAAACTCATCGATGGATATATTCAGTTTATCTGCTATCTCCTTGTCGGATGCGGAATGACCGAGTTCATTCTCGACCTCCCAATAAGCCTTTTCCAGTTCCTTGTTTTTCTGTCTGAGGGATCTGGGGACCCAGTCCATTTCTCTTATGCTGTCTATGATCGAGCCTCTTATCCTCAATGAGGCATACGTTTCAAATTTTACGCCCTTATTTATATCGAACTTGTCGATAGCGTCTATCAAGCCAAAAACGCCGAAGCTGACCAAATCGTCATACTCAACATTGGATCCGAAATAGATGTTGAGTCTGCCTGCGATAAACTTGATCAGATGTGAATACTCAAGTATAAGAGCTTCCCGTATAGCAGGATCCCTTGATTCCTGGTACTTGTTCCAAAGCTCCTTCTGATTGTTAACATTGTTCGGCATCTACATCCCCCGTAATATCTGTTTACTCTTTTGTCTTCGTTCTGATAGCCTGTGCGATGCCAAGCGGTTCAAAACCTTCCTGATCAGTATCTCCAGCTGTCATATCTATTGTTTGTGCCGCTCTGGCCATATTTGCGGCATTCTTTTTGGCCGCCATCGCCTCTGCTATTTTTTCTTCCTTGAGTTTTTTCTGTCTCTGCTCTTCTTCCAGCTCTTTTTCCATTTCCCTTATAGCATTCTGTCTTTTAATTGAATATACAGTATTCCTTACATATACTCCCAAAACAAAAAATACGAGCATCATCACTGCCATCCTGATGTAGATCGTCTGGCTGTCAGCTCCTGCAATATAGCTGATGATGCCGGCCAGGACCGCTGCCATACAACCGGATACGAAAGGAAGTCTGCGAAAGCGCTCCATACCTATATCTCCTTTACACCGTGGCCAATTGTCTTTATCAGGAGCTTTCCGTTTTCCGAATGTATCTCTATGGTCCTTCCGTAGTTACCTCCTGTATCTTCAGCGATAATAGGAATTTTTAGCATGTTCAGCACTTCCTTTGATGCAGCTACATTTCTTGCCCCGATCCTGAGCATTTCTGAAGCGTCATTAAAGGAAAACATCTGGGCTCCGCCCGCCAGCTTGGCAATCAGTTTATTTCTGGCTGCGCCCATTGCGACCATGTCATCTATCAGCTTGACGATGGCAGTGTCGGCAAATTTTGCTGTATTTGTGTTGTTTCGAGCCTGCTGGCTCGAAGGGAGCATGATATGAGCCAATCCTGCAATCTTCCTGGTCGGATCGTAAAGGGCAATGCCTACACATGAACCCAATCCGAGTGTTGTAATTACGCAGGGATGCAGAGAAGACTGTAAATCAGCCATTCCTACCTTAATCATTTTGCACATCAGCAGTTAACTCCTAAAGCTTTAAGCAGTACATCATAAGTATCATAATCAGGCACCAGGAAGAAATCTCCCACGACCCTCGCACAGCCCTCTGAAAATTCTGTTTCTATATAAAGAACTGTGTCTCCGACCTTTCCGAACTCAATTGCGGGAACGCTCAATATTGCTCCGGCCATATCAATGGCAAGATCCGGCACTGAGCATATTATTTTAAGATTAGTCAGCGCAGAAAGTGAAGACAAATACGATCCTGCAAGTATGTTGCCTATTTCCTTCAATGCTGAAATCTCAATCTCTGAAAATTCCGACAGCACGGTGTCGAGCGGTCTGCCCATGAGCATATTGATAAGCAGGGCAGCTGCCTGCTGCTGCAGGATGAACATTATGTTGCCTGTGAGATCTCCGGTGACCTTCAGCAATATTCCCACTACGGGCAATTCAGCTCCGCCCAGCATCTCATTGACCTCTTTAAATTCAAGTATCTTGGCCCTGGGAACATCCATATCTATTTTCCTGTTCAGGAGCTTCGCCAGTGCTGTTGCAGCGTTACCGGCTCCAATATTGCCTATCTCCCTCAGCACATCCAGATGCATATTGTTAAGATTATTGAAATCCGTACCCATCTCATACTCTCCTGTTAAACAATTACTGCCTGCTGTTAAGATTCTTCCAGTGATATTAGCTTCTCAAGGTTTAAAAGTGTTATGATCCTGTCATTGACCTTGCCCACGCCGGTGATATAATCAAGGGAATGCTCGCCGGTTATATTCGCAATATTTTCTGTTGTTTCTTCATTGAGTTCTACAACCTCGGCGACAGAATCAACGATTATACCGGCAGAAAACTCGTCAAGCTTTATTATGATTATCCTCGTGTCTTCATTATAAACATCATCTGTCAGTCCGAACCTGATCCTGAGGCTTATCACCGGTATGATCTCGCCCCTGAGGTTGATTACGCCCTTTAGAAATGCCGGCAGCTTTGGCACTCTGGCAATATTCATATCTTTTTCTATGATCGTGGTGATTTTGTTTATGTCTATACCGAATTCATTGTTGTCCAGCATGAAAACAAGATGTTTTTTTGCTTCGGATACATTCTGGTCTGCCATGTCCTTACCCCCTTCTCATTCCTTCAATATTAATTTGCCAGTGCATTTGCATCAAGTATAAGTGCAACATTTCCATCGCCCAGTATAGTCGCGCTGGTTATTACCTTTATTCCTGAAAGGAACTTGCCAAGAGACTTCTGAACTATCTCCTGCTGTCCGATTATCCTGTCTACAACAAATCCGGTCAATCTCTCGCCCTTCTTTACGATTACCAGAGTAAGTGTCTTCTGATCTGCCGGATTTTCTCTCACTACCTCCAGGACCTCATCGAGCCGTACTACCGGTATGACAGTATTTCTGTACATCACTACCTCTTGCTTTTGCACAGTTTTTATATCAGAGGGCAGTATATTTGTAATCTTGTGTACCGAACTCAGCTGGATCGCATACTTCTCATCTCCGACCATTACCAGCAGCGCCTGAATGATCGCGAGTGTAAGAGGCAGTCTTATAAAGAACCTGCTTCCGCTTCCAAGCTCAGTCTCCACCTCGACCAGGCCCCCGAGAGCTTCTATTTTTGTCTTGACAACGTCAAGCCCTACTCCTCTTCCTGAAAGATCGGTTATGTGGTCTGCCGTACTAAAGCTCGGCTTGAACAGGAAATCGATAATATCCTTTTTCGTAAGGTTGGCAGCCATTTCCTTGCTGACCAGACCCCTTTCGATAGCCTTCTGCTTGACCTTTTCCACATTTATTCCCTGACCGTCGTCGCCAACCTCTATAACGACATTGTTCCCGTCCTGATAAGCCTTCAGCTCTATCCTTCCGCTCTCAGGCTTGCCCAGTTTCTTTCTGTCATCTATGGATTCAATACCATGGTCACAGGAATTTCTCAGCAGATGTATCAGGGGGTCGCCTATCTCATCTATGACCGTCCTGTCAAGCTCGGTTTCCTCACCGGACATTATCAGCTCGACTTCCTTGCCCAGTTCCTTTGAAATGTCACGGATCATTCTCGGGAAACGGTTGAAAACTGTCTCGACAGGAACCATTCTTACTTTCATAACTGCGTCGTGGAGATTTGTCGTGATCCTTTCAAGATACTCGATGGCCTCATTGTACTGCTGCGACCTTTCGATGCCCTCCAGACCTTCAAGCCTTGTTTTTTGTATGATCAGCTCACTGACGAGGTTAAGAAGAACATCGAGCCTGTCAATATCGACTCTGACCGTTTTTCCTGTCTTTGTCTTCTTGCCTGCCGCATCGTTCTTTTCCTGTGCTGCAGCTACAGCTTTATCTGCTTCATGGTTCTGGTTCTGTTCAACAGCAATTGATACTTCATCGACTGCCTGGATGACTGTCTTGTTCCTTTCCTTTATCAGCTTTATGATAACCTCGTCAACTTCTGCGATCGAGTTCAGATCCTTCCTAAGCACTTCAGGATCATCCTTCGTCAGTACTATCACGGTAAACTCAAAATCGAATTTTTCATCTTCGATGTCCTGCACTTTGGGTTCTGATTTGATTATTTCCGAGTGTCTTTCCAGTGTCTTGAATATTATGAATGACCGCGCAGATTTCAGCACACAGCCCTTGTTCAGCTTGACTGTTATCTGAAGTGCGCTGCTGCCGAGATCGGCAGCTTTGTTAATGATATTTATATCATATTGATCAAGGAAAAGATCTGCAGACTCAACACCGGCTTTTTCCACTTCTGGTGCCTGTGGCTGTGCCTGTGCCGGGCTCTGACTGCTTTCAGTTCCCCTGCTCTTCAGGAGCTCTGCCAGTGCGTTTATAAGCTCCGAATTTTCATCCGTGCCCTCTGTACTGGTTTCCACAACCCTTGCATTATACCCCTCCAGTGCATCCAGACATTTGAACAGCAGATCTATGAGCTTGGGGGTCACTTTGATTTCATTATTTCTGAGAGCATGCAGTACATCCTCCATGTCATGCGTCAATCTGGACATCCGGGTAAACCCCATTGTACCGGACATTCCCTTGAGTGTATGGGCAACCCTGAATATTTCATTCAGCATTGAGGTATCATCAGGGTTCTTTTCCATTTGAAGCAAACACTGATTTAAAATTTGTAAGTGCTCCTTGGTCTCTTCAATAAAAATTTCCAGATATTGACTCATATCCATTATTGCTCCACCCCCATATATTTAACTATGACACCTGCTATTTCTTTAAGCGGAACTATTGCATCCACCACGCCTGTACTTATTGCCGACTTGGGCATTCCATAAACGACGCACGACATCTCGTCCTGGCATATTATTACTGCATTGTTCGATTCCTTGATGCTTACGATGCCTTCCTTGCCGTCATTGCCCATGCCTGTCATTATGACCCCGATAACATTCGGGAAACCGGTCTTTGCTATTGACTTCATCAACGCATTCACAGCCGGCCTGTGGCCTCCCATGGGATTATCCTTGGTCAGCCGGAGCTTCATGATCCCATCCTTCGTGGTCTGGACCTCCATATGAAAATCTCCCGGCGCTATATATGCGAATCCCGGTTTGATCCTCTCCTCATCCTCGCCTTCCTTGACATTGACTCCGCTGAGAGTATTGAGTCTGTCAGCCAAAGACTTTGTAAAGCCTGGCGGCATATGCTGTACAATGAGTATCGCTGCCGGAATATCCTCGGGTATGTATGGTATTACCTCCTGCAAAGCTTTCGGCCCTCCCGTGGATGTTCCGATGACGATCAATGCCTTTACTTTTTCATTCCTGTCCTTTTTATCCTCAACCGAAGCTTCAGGCTTTGTCCCATGTCTGCCATGCTTTCTTTTCATGACGCCATAGGCCATTCTGACTTTCTCGATTATTTCCGCTTTCTTATCTTCACCTGATATCTCAAACAAGCCTGCAGGTTTGGTGATAAAGTCGATGGCTCCGGATTCCAGCGCTTCAATTGTTGCCTTACCCCCATCGACAGTCATGCTGCTGAGCATGATGACCGGTGATTCCGTTATCTTCTGGATCTCCCTTAAGCAGCTCAGTCCATCCATAGCCGGCATATGCACATCAAGAGTTATTACATCAGGTTTTATTTCCCTGACTTTTTTAAGGGCCTCAAGTCCGTTCCTGGCAGTGCCCGATACTCTTATATCACCTGTTGAGTGAAGGATATCGGTCAACATCTTGCGCATAAAAGCTGAATCATCCACTACCAGGACTTCTATGGTTTTTGCCATTGACTAGATCATTCCTTTATTGATTAATTTGCGCTGCTCATCAAAAATATACCTTATCACTTTTTCTCTATTGGCATCGCTTATATCTACGAACTCTATCCCGGCAATATATCTATAGCTGCTGTCTTTCATAATTCTTTCACATCTTCTGGTTTTTCCTTTGAATCTGACTTTTTCAGGCTGTCCGCTGAATATTTCCCCCTCTATGATACTGCCCCTTTCAAGCTTTTCCTTGAGGATCAGGCTGATCCCGCCTCCGCTCAAATCGGTTGCAAACGTCCTTATATATGGTATATCATCATTATACTCATCTACGGGATCAGAGTATGGAACGATCCTGTACCGGACTTCCAGCAGTACTTCGAGCCTGAAAAAGTTCCGTCTTTGTATCCTGACGATCTTTCCGAGCTTTTCGATCATCAGTATATGGAGATTGTCCGATATACTCCTCCCGTTGATCGCTGCACGGAATTTATTCAAATCGATCAGCTTGCCTTTTCTGTTTAAAAAATATATGTCTATCAATGTTCCCGTTTCAAGTGGAACAACATTGCCCTCGTATATAGGAGCGGCGATGACAGCCCTGTTCTCCTGCTCGTGCCATTCAAACTGGCTTGCGAATACATACCTGTCATTGTCGTCCGTATTTACTTCCAGTTCCAGTTTTGTTCCGATCTCGATATCCGACAATTCCATTCTCTTATTCCCTCACTGCGTGCGTTCATACTTTCATAAAGCCGACCAGCTTGCTCAGGAAACCTCTTACCCCGCTGTTCTGGTGCGTTTGCGTCATGTTTCCGTTTTGTATGAGCATATTCGAGATTTCCCTTATGTTTCTGCCGGCCTGACTTTTAGGATATAACAGCATAAACGGCTTCTGCTGCTTAACAGCCTTCACTACCGACTCGTCATGGAGTATGTATCCGGCAGGCTCCAGCCTGATCCCCAGAAACTTATCCGCCACCAGCACCAGCTTGTTGAGTACATCATTTGCCTCGCTGCTGCTTTCTGATCTGTTTACGATGACACGGATCACTTTTGTCCTGTCCCTGTTGGACACCATCTTGATAAGCGCATAAGCATCAGTAATGGATGTCGGCTCCGGAGTTGTCACCAGTAGTACCTCATCGGCAGCTGTCACAAAGCTCATAACATTTTCTGACAGTCCCGCGCCGGTATCGACTATGATTATGTCTGCCAGCTTGTCAAGCATAGCCATATTTTCAACGAACCTTGCAAGCTGTTGTCTGTCCAGCTTGACCAGATCTTCAACTCCCGATCCTCCGGATATGAATTTGGTATTCTTCGGTCCTTCCGTCAGTACCTCCAGTATGCTTTTCTTGTTTCTTATGACATCCAGCAGCGTATACTGCGGTACGATCCCAAAAAGAACATCTATATTGGCAAGCCCAAAATCGGCATCAAGTATTATTACTCTTTGACCCTGTTCACTGAGCGCTATTGCAAGGTTGATCGTGATATTGGTCTTGCCGACCCCGCCTTTGCCGCTTGTAACAGTGATGACCCTCGCATTTCGTTTCACAGGCACTGCAGGCACAAGCACTCTGTTCACAGCTTGCTTGAGTTTCAGGTTATCGATGACCTGCCTTAGTTTTTCTGCCTGATCCGTCATCTGGTGTAACTCCCTATAAGATTCTTGGTTATCTTTTCTATATTAGCTGTCTCAATATCATCAGGCACGCTTTGTCCGGTAGTAATATAAGAAAGACTCTTTCCTGTCAGGTATCTTACATTGAGTATGATCCCGAGCACAGGAGCTTCGTCCGTCTTTGTGAATATAAGCTTGTAATCCTTTAAGAAGCTGTAGCTGGCCAATATCTCCCGACAGTTCCGAAAGCTGGTGGTGGCGCTTAAAACCAGGTATACTTCGTCTGCCCCGGACGCCGAAATCAACGCCTTCAGCTCTTCAAACTGTGTCTTGTTCCTGTGGCTCCTGCCGGCTGTGTCTATCAGCACTATTTCCTTGTCGGAATGCAGGTTTACAGCTTCCTTTATTTCTGCCGGTGTATATGCCACTGAAACCGGTATGCCAAGTATTTCAGCATAGGTCTTCAGCTGTTCTACAGCAGCAATGCGGTAAGTATCCGCAGTAATCAGCCCAATAGTCTTTTTCTGGTTCAGAAGATAATTGGCTGCAATTTTAGCCAGAGTAGTAGTCTTCCCAACTCCTGTCGGTCCGACGAACATCACAACTGTCGGCTTCCCTGCCGTTCCTGGCTTTATGGTATCGGGTCTTCCCAACAGGCCTGATATGACGCCTGAGAGCTGAGCCGCCATATCGTTCACTCCCGCATTCCCGCCGGCTCTGGAGCTTGCCGCATCAGTCAGCTTTTTTGCTATATCAGCGTCCACTTCGTTTTTCAGGAGGTTGTTATAAAAAATTTCAGCTGTTCTGGAGCCCTGATTGTCATTCACTTCTGCACTTTTATTAACAGCAGTTTTCGCAGGGGTCTTATCATCAGTTTTTACATGAGAATAAAGCTTTTGCAGCATTTCCTCGATATTCGTTATTTTATTCTCCAGATTAGCTATTTTTTCCTCCTTTTCGTCGAAATTAGTTTTACTATTTATGATATTATTTGATTGTTTTTCCTGTTTTTCTTCTCTATATTCATCTACAGCTGCCAGCACTTCTATCATAGGTTTTGAAAACAGTCCTAAAAGCCCTTTTTTCTTGACCTTTTTCGTATTGAGGATAAGGGCTTCGCTCCCGAGATCCATCTTTACCTTCAATATTGCTTCTTGTGTGTTTTTTGCCATGTAGCGGCGGATTTTCATAGTTCCCTCGCTCATATCATATAAATTGTCTTTTATTTATTTTAACATATATCAATATATTTTGCTATTTAAGTATAAAAAACGACATATGTTAAACACTTACAACTCCAACGGATTGTATCTCCAGTTCCGGGTCCAGTTCATTGTACGATAACACTACAAGTCCCGGGATCGACTGATCAGCCAGCTTTTTGAAATAGAGCCTTACGACGGGCGATGCCAGTACGATGGGCTGCTGACCCAGCTGAACCAGCTTCTGGACCTGTCTTGACAGACTTCCCAGTATTGCATTGGTAGTGCCGGGGTCCAGAGAAAGATATGTCCCGGTTTCTGTTTTCTGCAGTGAATCAAGCAATAGCTGCTCCAGCTTGGGATCCAGAGTTATGACACTCGACCTGCTGTCCGTAAAGAATTTCTTGGATATTGCTCTTCCCAATGCCTGCCGTACATACTCCGTCAGCATATCCGGATCATGGGTCACAGGCGCATAATCTGCCAGTGTTTCCAGTATCGTTACCATATCCCTTATTGAAACGCCTTCCTTCAGAAGGTTGGCCAATACCTTTTGTACCTCTCCCACTGTCATCAGCTTTGGTATGAGCTCTTCGATAATGACGGGATAGTTTTGCTTTACATTGTCCAGCAGCACCTGGACTTCCTGCCGTCCTGTCAGCTCATGCGCATGCTTTTTGACTATCTCGGTCAGGTGAGTGGCGATTATCGATGGAGAATCCACGACGGTATAGCCCAACATCTCCGCTCTGTCTCTCTGCTGCTCGGTGATCCAGATGGCCGGCAGCCCGAAGGCCGGTTCAGTCGTTTTAATGCCGTCTATCTCCTCTTCAACAAGGCCCGGGTTCATTGCAAGGTAATTATCGAGTATGAGCTCTCCTCTGGCAACCTCTACACCTTTTATCTTGATCTGATATTCATTCGGCGCCAGCTGGATATTATCCCGGAGCCTTATGATAGGCACGATCATGCCCAGCTCCAGCGCAAGCTGTCTTCTGATCATTACGACCCTGTCAAGGAGGTCGCCCCCCTGGTTCACATCCGCCAGAGGAATGACCCCGTAACCGAACTCAAGCTCGATGGGATCTATCTGAAGCAATGTGACCACATTTTCAGGTTTCCTGATTTCCTCGACTTCAGATTCCTCTACAATATTCTCCTGCTGCTTCTGATCTGCAATTTGCTGTCTGGACAAGGTATAACCGATGAACACCAGTACTGCAGCCAGAAATAGGAAGGGGATCGTAGGAAGGAAAAGGGATAGTATGACACTGAGTGCAGCAGCCAGATAAAGCACCTTAGGGTTACTGAATATCTGCTTTATGAAATCCGAACTCATGTCGGATTCGGATGCCGCCCTTGTGACAATAAAGCTGGTGGCTACAGATATCATCAGTGCCGGTATCTGGCTAACAAGACCGTCTCCTATTGTCAGGATCGCATATGTTGAAAGGGCATCCTGGATGGATTCGCCCCTTGAGACCATTCCCATTATCAAGCCCCCGATCAGATTGAGGATCGTTATGATTATGCCCATAATGGCATCGCTCTTTACAAACTTGCTGGCGCCGTCCATCGCACCATAAAAATCAGCTTCCCGCTGTATCTTCTTTCGTCTTTCCTTTGCCTCGCTTTCATTTATCAGACCGGAGTTCAGATCCGCATCGATCGCCATCTGCTTTCCGGGCATAGCATCGAGTGTAAATCTGGCTGCAACTTCAGCAACTCTCTCTGCTCCTCTGGTGATAACCAGAAAATTCACGAGAGTGATCACAATGAAAATGATAAAGCCGACAATAAGGTCATTTCCTCCCACAAATCTTCCAAAACCGGCAATGACGTCGCCTGCATCACCCTGGCCTATTATCAGCCTTGTAGTGCTGACGTTCAGCGCCAGTCTGAACATGGTCGTAATTACCAGCAGCGTAGGAAAAATAGACATCTGAAGGGCTTCCTTCATATAGACCGTATTTAGTAGAATAATGACCGATATCATAATATTGATCGCCAGCAGTATATCAATGAAAAACCCCGGCAATGGTATTATGAATGCCAGAACTACGGCTAATACAATTATAGGAACTGTAGTATCCCTTAACCTCAACCCTCAGATGCCCCCTTTCTGTCAATTTCCTAATTGTTAACATCACCTGGCCATTGATTTCCCCTTCAGGCTGTATACAAATGCCAGCACTTCTGCCACTGCCTGATAAAGCTCAGGAGGTATGGCCTGTCCGATTTCCACTGTATCGTATATCATTCTTGCCAGCGGCTTGTTCTCAACTATCTCCACCCTGTTCTCCCTGGCGATCTCTTTCATGCGCTGAGCCGTATAATCCTGCCCCTTTGCCAGCAGCACAGGCGCTGCCGCCTTCTCCTGGTCATATTTCAATGCGCATGCAAAGTGTGTAGGGTTCGTAATAACAACATCCGCCTTTGGTATCTCCTGCATCATCCTGCGCATCGACATCTGCCGCTGCTTCTGCTTTATCTTTGCCTTGATTTCAGGATTTCCCTCAATTTGCTTATATTCTTCCTTTACTTCCTGCTTTGTCATTTTCATGTCTTTTTCGTATTGCCACCACTGATATAGAAAATCGAAGCCTCCTATAACTACCAGCACCATGCATATCCTGATTGCCAGATCAATGGACGTAATACCTATAAATGCCGCGGCGCCCAGGATATCCGTATCCATAAGGCTTATCACCGCCTGGACCTTACTGTTGAGGAACGAATAGGTCACGTATCCTATCACTACTACCTTCAGCACTGCCTTTACCAGTTCCACGATCCCCTTCATGGAGAATAGTCTCTTCATGCCCGAGATGGGACTGATCCTGCTGAAATTGGGTTTAAGCGTTTCAAGAGTAAACAGGAAGCCTACCTGTGCATAGCTTACTATCAATCCTGTAACAAGCCCTGTTATCAATATGGGGCCTACTGCCTTAAAAAAAACCAACAGACCGTCGATGAATACTCTGATCAATATATCCGGCATATAGAGGTCTTCTATCTTCGGGTACTCGGTAAAAACCTTGGTCATGAACTCTGACAGCTGCGTGTAAATATTGCTTCCGAACAGCCGCAGCGATATAAAAACAAATAAAAGAACCAGGGTCGTGGATATTTCCCTGCTTTGAAAAACCTGGCCCTTTTTGCGCGCCTCACGTCTCTTTTTAGGCGTTGCCTTCTCTGTCTTTTCTCCGCCCCCGGCTCCGCCGGCAAATAACTGGAGATTGATCCTGTTAATCATCCCGGATTTAGCTCCTTTAAATAATCGGCCACACCGGTATCCATCAGTTTAAAAATGTCCTGCATGACTGATATGAACAGCGGTATGGTAATTGTGATGATTATGAGTCCGATAAGGATCTTAAGCGGCATGCCTATTACAAAAATATTCATTTGGGGAACCATTCTCGAAATGGTCCCCAGCGCCACGTCAAGGATCAACACCGTTGCCACGATAGGCGCGGCAATTTTGACACCAGTTGCAAGCACCGAACTGAATATACCCTGCACAATGTCGTTAATACCGGTGCTGAGCACTGCCTTTCCCGGCGGCAGGAATGCAAAGCTGTCAAAAAGCGCTTTGATAAGCATATGGTGCCCGTTCATCGTAAGGAAAAGCAGCATGCTTATAATGAAATAAACATTTGATGTAATAGGCACCTGTATATTGCTTATCGGATCCATTACATTCACTACACCAAAACCGATCTGCATATCGATGATCTCACCGGCGATATAGATCGCAGTAAACGTTAGATAAGCGACATATCCCATTGAGAGACCGATAAGGAATTCCTTCATTATCAGAAGAGCATATCCGAGAATGCTTTCATCATATTGCACAGTCTGTAAAACTGTTGTGTTTACAAGGATCAATGATATAAAAAAAGCAAAACCGATCTTGAAGTATGCCGGGATATTCCTCCTGCCGAAAATCGGTGCTATAACAAAAAGGCCAGTCATTCGGACAAAGACCAGCAGAAATATTTCAAACCCGTTTATGACAAGACCTGCCGGTATTTGCACAAATCAACCCCCCCGTAAATAAAATAAGGCCCTACCGTATAAGCTTCAGTATGCTATCATACAGGTTCTGGGTATAATCCGTCAGCATACTCAGCATCCATGAGCCAGCTACCGCAATTGTCAGGATCACAGCCAATACCTTTGGAATAAATGACAAAGTCGCCTCCTGTATCTGAGTCGTAGCCTGGAACACACTCACGGCAAGGCCGACGATGAGACTGACCAAAAGCAGCGGAGCCGAAACATATATTAATGTCAACAGTGCATTCTGTGCAATAGTTATAACTGCATCCTGATCCATGAATTACCTCCCACACCTGCCTAGGTTATGAACGACATGACCAAAGTCTTTGAAATCAGATTCCACCCGTCGACCATAACAAACAGCAAAATTTTAAACGGCAGCGATATCATGACCGGCGGAAGCATCATCATGCCCATTGACATAAGTGTACTTGAAACGACCATATCAATTATGAGAAAGGGTATGAATATCAGGAACCCTATTTTAAACGCAATTGTCAGTTCATTTATTATGAATGCCGGTATAACAACTGTCAAAGGCAGATCCATAGGATCCTTGACAGGAGTCTCTATCTTAGCAAGGTTTACAAAAAACGCAAGATCCTTTTCATTATCACCAAACTGCTTGAGCATAAAGCCCTTAATTGCCCTCGAGGAATTGTCAAGAGCCTGTTCCTGGGTTATCTCCCCCTTGTTGAAGGGCTCGTAGGCCTGTGTATTTATGTCGCCTATAACAGGCGTCATGATAAAAAGGGACAAAAACAAAGCAAGCCCTATCAGAACCTGATTAGGCGGCATTTGCTGTGTTCCCAGTGCATTTCTCAGAAATGACAGAACGATTATTATTCTTGTAAAGGAGGTCATCATAATGATGATGGAAGGCGCCAGAGACAAAACAGTAAGCAAAAGAAGTATCTGAATGCTGGAGGAAACCTCCTGCGGATTGGCAGCAGGCTCTACATTGAAACCGAACTTGAATGGGAAGGTGGTTTCAGCAAACGCATCTGTACTCATAAAAGTCATTATAGATAATACAACTGCGATCTTTAAACCTCTCAGCCTACTTATCATTAGTAACTTCAACCCCGTCTTTTTTGACCTCGATATATTGATTTTTATTTATTATCGCTTTCAGCCTGCTCAGATTTGTTCTGAATCCGGCCTGCTCCTGCTCTGCAGGGGCTTGTGCGTCTCCCGGCACGGCCGGCTTATCTTTTTTCGCCCTGTACATCCCGCTGTATTTCTCGAGAATTGCTCTGAAATCAAATCGGTTATCTGTAACAGCGGCGGTTTCTTCATTTATCTCGCCTTCATCCAAATCGACCGTTGTCAGGAATTCCACCGATTTGGATGTGGATGCTATCAGCACATAACTGTTTCCGGCTTTGACAAGGTGCAGTCTTTTATCGGTGCCAAGTATAATGGTCTCCACCACGCTGATATTTTTACTTTTCATCGACTTCAGCTGTCTCTGCCCAATGTATCTGGTAGTGACATATGTCAGAAACAGTAAAGCGAAAAAACCGATCAGAGATAGTGCTATTTTTAACTCCATTATGTTCCCCCGTTTTTATCCACCCGGGGCCATACCGACCGACCCGGTACAATGAAAGCTCTCCTAGCCCAACACCTTCTTGACAGCTTCTATTACTCTCTCTGCCTGGAAAGGTTTTACTATGAAATCCCTTGCTCCTGCCTGTATCGACTCAATAACCATGGCTTGCTGCCCCATTGCCGAACACATTATCACCTGGGAATCGGAATTCAGCTTGCGGATCTCCTTGACTGCCTGTATACCATCTACTTCCGGCATGGTTATATCCATTATCACCAGATCAGGCGTCAGTTCCTTGTATTTCTCGATGGCACGCCCTCCATGCTCGGCTTCGCCAACGACTTCGTAGCCGTTTTTGGTCAAAATGTCTTTGATCATCATTCTCATAAATGCTGCATCATCAACAATCAAGATCTTTTTTCCCATAATCCTCTCCCCTTATTGTGTGAGTATTGAGCCGTATAATTTATGTTAACATTTCATAGCCATATAATCAAGTTACAATTTTCGTCTACAATCTCTTACTGGGATGTATGATGTCTGTGATCCTTACTCCGAAGCTTTCGTCAATAACTACGACCTCTCCCTTTGCAATGGCTTTTCCGTTTACAAGGATGTCAACAGGCTCGCCGGCCAGCTTGTCCAGCTCTATTATCGAACCGGGGCTGAATTCCAGTATATCCTTTATGAGCTTCTCGGTACGGCCCAGCTCCACAGTTACCTGAAGCGGCACATCCATGATCAGGTTGATGTTCTTTTTATCCAGCATTATACGGCTGTCTTCAAAATTCTGAAAATGGGCAGGCGAAACGTTCACGGGCTCTCTGAGCACTCTGTTGTCAGGCGCCTGATATCCGTAATCCGGCTGATAGCCCTGAGGCTCCGGCATCTGCTGCGGATAAGGCTGAGGCTGGCTGTACATCTGCGGAGCAGACTGCTGCGGCTCGGGAGCAGCATAGCTGTTTTGAGCGGCAGGCTGAGACGGCTTCTTGAAGTTATCCTCCGGAACGTTGTATGTACCGCTGTCGACCTCCATGTTTAAAAGGTTCTCAACCATCTTTTTGGCAAAGGAAAGCGGAAGTATCTGCATTATCTCACTGTCTATAAGATCGCCTATGATCATTTTAAAGGCTACCTTGACGACCCTTTCACCTTCGTCGATGCCCATATTCTGCCTGAAATTGTCCGCATCGAAGATGAATGCCCGGGGCGGAGAAATATCGATCCTCTTGTCAAACATCGATGACATGGATGTCGATGAAGATCCGACCATCTGGTTCATAGCTTCGCTTATTGCACTGAGGTGGAGTTCAGACAGGTTTCCGGAGGTATTTGATCCGTCTCCGCCCATCATCAGGTCCGTAATGACCTTGACATCCGCCTCCTTCATTATCAAGAGGTTCGTTCCTATAAGTCCGTTAGTATACTCGACCCTTACACCCACATACGAATTGGAGTACTCACTTGATATATCACTCCAGGAACTGATCGTTACAGTGGGAGTAGTAATCGTGACCTTCTGGCCCAGCAGAGTAAACAGTGTCGTAGCCGATGTCCCCATGCTGATATTGCCTATCTCTCCAAGTGCATCTATCTCCTGTGGGTCAAGATCACCGGCATCTGATGACATGTCTGCAGGAACTCCGTTTAGTAAAGCATCTATTTCAGCCTGTGATAACATATCTCCCATTACTCTTCCTCCTTTTTCACAACCTTTGAAACCTTTATAGCGACCTTGTTCTTCTTGACACCAGGGATCGCATAAAATTTCAGCATTTCTCCTACATTCACTTCAAGTTCTTCATTCACACCCGTATCCAGTGCAAGTACATCACCCGGCTGCAGCTCGAGAAAATCGCTTACAGTAATTGTAGTCTTGCCCAGAAGAGCCTTGACCGGTACTTTTGTGCTCTGTACTTTGCCTTCGATGCTTTGCCTCATATCCGGTGTAGCTTCCTTTTCAACAGTCGAGAACCAAAATTTCGTACTCAGCTTGGATACTATGGGCTCAACAACCATGTGCGGTATACAGATATTTATCATTCCATCCACATCACCGATACGTGCGCTCAAAGTTATAAGCGCTACCGTCTCATTCTGTGCCACTATCTGTGCGAACTGTGCATTAGTCTCGATCTTATCCAGCCTCGGTCTGATAGAAATAACATTCTCCCAGGGCTCACGCATCAGGTTGAGTATCTGGATAGTTATCCTTTCAATGATCGCCAGCTCAATTTCCGTGAATTCCCTTACTCTTTCCATGGTTGAGCCTTTGCCGCCCAGTATCCTGTCCACCAGGGCATATGCCACATGGGGTTCTATCTCGAATATTATCGAGCCTGTCAGAGGAGCGAAATCGATAATAGCCAGTATGACCGGATTTGATACCGAATTGCTGAAATCGCTGTACGGAAGCGCCTCTACAGTAACAACATCAACCTGCACCAGTGTTCTGAGATAACCTGTCAAAAAGTTTGTCACCAGACGTGCATAATTGTCATATATGATATTCAGTGTTTTAATATGATCCTTTGCGAATTTGCTAGCCCTGCGGAAATCGTGGTTTTTAACCTTTTTCTCCTGTGTGTTGGTCTGGATCTCGTGTGCATCGATCTCGCCCGTACTCAGCGCCTTCAAAAGATCATCTATTTCATTCTGCGACAGTATATCGCCCATTTAAAAACCACCTCCTGTCCATAGTCTCTGCATCCTGCTGCAAAAAGCATATCAGCAGAAAGATACAAAGTATTCTACTGGAACAGCCATTCGGAGAAGACAACCTTATAGACTATATCTTCAGGTTTATCTTCACCCTCGTTCATAAGCTCGTTGATCTGCTTGGCAAGGTCTTCCTTGGCCTTGTCGAGCATTGTAGTATTTTGTACTTCATCAGCAGTCAGGTTCATGAAAAATCTGACAACCAGTTCCTGTATCTCTTCCGATCGTGCCGCTACTATTTCTTCAACTACAGCCTTCTTATCTCTTTTCAATGTTTTGTGACATTTCAAAGTCACCCTCAGCTGTATGATAGAAGTTTTTTTAGCATCTGTTTTTTTGAGGTTGAAATATGTGGCATCACTAGTAAGAGGTATCTTTACCAAATCCTCTTCCTTGGGAATTATGACTTTCTGCTCGCCTTCGCCGTCGGCTGTTACCGTTCCGCTATTTTCCTTCCCGGCAGAGCCGCCCTGTATCACCAGGTAGCCCGCCAGTGCCGCCAATGACAGCGCCATCACCGCAACTATGACGATCAGTATGAAGAATGTACTCTTAGACTCCAACTCTTATGCCCCCTCTATCATTTGTGTGTGTCTGCATATATCTGTATACTGCCGCGGAATTCTATGATCCTGCTGATCACTTCTTCCACAGATTCCTTGCAGACGTATTTTTTAGCTTCGACGGTGGATATGACCGTATCGGGGGTCGCTTCCACAGTCTCGATCAAATCACTGTTCAGGACATAAACCGAGCCGTTAAGCCTGGTCAGTTTAATCATAATATTTTTACCTCAAAAACTCAATAGATAATTTCAATTAGTTGACGAATTATGTATATTCTTTGAAATTTCTATCAAATAATCTGATTCCCTTCTTCTATATTGCTATGCTGCGGCACCTGTGAGTTCAATCCAAGATGCCGCAGCACCAGCTTCAGGAAATATCGTTATGCTTATCTCTTAAGGCTGACGAGCTCCTGCAGCATTTCATCGGATGTCGTTATGATACGGCTGTTTGCCTGGAAGCCTCTCTGTGTAACTATCATCTCGGTGAATTCCTTTGAAAGATCCACATTGGACATTTCAAGAGTTCCGGGGTTCAGTGTCCCGACACCGTTGGAGCCTGCCTTTACGGCCTTGTAATCACCTGAGTTGGTAGTGGGCACATACATGTTGTCCCCCACCTTCTGCAGACCGGCCGGATTTTCAAAGCCGGATATGGCCATCAGACCCAGTGACTGCTGCTGACCGTTGTCGTAAATACCGGTCAGGATACCGTCCGAGCCTACGCTGAAGGATACCAGGCTGCCTGACGGATAACCGTCTATGCTTTGCGGCTTGACCGAGTTGTCTGCTGCAAATGCCGTAATCTTGCTGAAATCAAACGCAACTGTAAATGGTCCCGTACCAGAAGTGGCAGCATCCGGCGTAAACTGAACATCAACAGGGCCTGCGCCGCCATTTATAATTCCGTTAGGATCGAAGGTAATGTCAGCAGTTGCTGTTGCACCTAATCCTGACCCGGTATTTATCCTCCAGCTCCATTCCGAGCCCGCAGCCGGTGCATCTGTTTTCCAAAACTCAATATTGATTTTATAATCATTACCTAAGCTGTCGTATACCGTCATCGGAACAGAAAAAATCTCATCTGAAGTCGGATTAGCAGTATCAGCCGCTATTGCCATGGAAACATCCAGATTGCCTGAGAGTTGTGCAGCTGAAGTCGCTTTTGCTGAGATTATTCTCTTGTTCCTATATGCATCGGTGTACAGGTTTATGGGCTCTATCGGCCTTTCAGTGTCGAATTCACCGCTGCCGTCAGTCTTCAGTGCCTGCCATCCATATACATTAAGTCCGCTGCCTGTTACCAGGTTGCCCAGCTTGTCTATTCCGAAATTACCTGCTCTTGTAAATTTGAAAGTATCATTGGCACCGCCCTTGCAGATAAAAAATCCGTCGCCTTCGATAGACATGTCAGTCGGATTGTCGGTCCTCTGCAGGCTGCCTCTTGTCGTGATGGTATCCACAGCTCCTACTCCAAGTCCAAGGCCTATCTGCATCGGGTTCGTACCGCCCCTGCCTGTTCCTGAGTCCGGGGAGCTGGCTCCCTTCAGGGTCTGGCTGAATATTTCCTGGAATGTGACCCTGCCTGATTTAAAGCCTACTGTATTTACGTTTGCTACGTTGTTGCCTATTACGTCCATTCTTGTCTGGTGTGCCCTGAGACCCGACACACCGGAGAACATTGATCTCATCATATCGTCTGTTCGACCTCCTTCGTCGTTTAAGCGGCATCATTCCCGGCAGTTTATCCTGCTCCGGATGTCCGCATCCTTTTTCCATCCCCTCCGTCATTCAGGGATGTTCAGCCTCCCGAAAGGGTCCGGCTGTTATACTATTACTGCTCCGTCGATATTCGTAAAAACGTTTTCCTTCAGTTCACTGCTGTTTGCCGCTGTGATGACCGTCCTGTTCCTGATGTTTACCACGAATGCCAGATCGTCCATCAGTACCAGTGAATCCCTGACTCCCTTTGATTCCGCCTTTGCCACAGCCTCCTTCATTTTATCCTTCTGAGCCTGTGTCAGGCTTATGTTTCTTGACTGGAGCCTGAACTCTGCATGCTTGGAAAACTTGATTTCTTCACTTCCGGTCTGCTGCTGTCTCAGTATGCTTTCGAAGCTTACTGCTGCTGTATTATGCTGCCTCTGCTGAGTGACCGCCGGTCTTGTTCCGGATATTTGCGGTTTACCGGTTATGACTGGTCTGTTGATGCTGTTTCCAATATTATCAATTACCATCGTCATCACCTGCCTGTTCAACATCGCCAGTTGTTTCAGTACTGCCTTGCGTTCCCTGAGACTGTTTAGTGATATTGGTTATACTTTCGAGAGGAACATGCACGCCATTGAGCACTGCTGTGATCTTACCGCTGTTTGAAATATTCAGTTCAGCGATAGTTGCTGATACGGGTACTCGCCTTCCGGTACTGCTGTCCTTGATGATCAGATTGATCTCTTCACCGTTTTGATAAGCAGTTGTCAAAGTGTTCTTGATATACTCTGTATCAGTTGTCTTTACTGCGGTATCCAGTCCGGCTATTTCAACACTCACTCCGTCCATCACTGCGTAATCCTCATATACACCCTTTTGCAGAGATTGAACTGTTCCTGTCACCTTGATCATATCACCGTCTTTAGGATTGTAAACTATACCGTTGACCTTGTAGCCTATGAGGTTCGTGAACTGGGAAAGATTACTCTGTGAAGCATATGTACCTTCGGTTACTTCAACGATGTCATCCACCGCTACCTCTGTGCCCCTTACCACCACGTAATACTTGCCGCCGCTGAAGCTGACACTTGAAACATCTCCTGCTACTTCGGTTATCTCTTTAGTTGTCGGATCGACTACGTTTGCAAGAACGCTCTTTCCTATCAGGCTGTATGCTTTGCTGGCCGAAAAGCTGGTATTGAGGTTCTGCATCTGCTCCAGTGAGCTGAACTGTGCCATTTGACCTATAAATTCCTTGTCGTCTGTAGGATTCAGCGGATCCTGATATCTTAGCTGTGTTACCAGAAGATTCAAAAAATCGTCCTTGCCAAGGTCTCCCGTATCTCTGTTGCCAATTCTTGATGCATTGTCATCGATTATCTGTTGTATTGTTTTTTGATTATTTGCTGCTGATACGCTCATTAATTCACCTCCTATGCTGTAAGATTTATTGTACTGCTTTCCCACATATACGGGTTTTTCACGGTTTCTGCTTCAACATATCCTGCTGCAATGCCCTCGACTGCTTTCGCTCCTGTCATGGACCTTCTGTTGCCGATACGCTGTGTATTACCGTACTGCTGCCTGTTGTTTTCCTCCTGCTGCCGCCCGTCCTGTCTGACAGATACGCTGAGACTCTGTACATTGATGCCTTGTCTTTCCAGCGAATCCTTCAGCATCTGCATGTTGGTCTCCAGTACCTGCTGGACCTGTCTGCTTTCTGCTACGAACTTGGCCATTACGATGCCGTTTTCGGTGATCACCTTAAGAGATATCCTGCCCAGACTTTCTGGCTTGAGCTCCATAACCATTTCAGCTTTGTCCTGGGTGATCACAGTACCTGCCTTTTCCACTATCTGTCCAATGATCTCTCTTGCCGGCACCGTCTGCTTTTGTGAAGCAATACGTCCTGTGGCTTCTGTTCCGGCGCTGTCGGAGGCTGTGTTCGCCAACATGTACTGTATACTTTCATCACCTTGTTGTACCGGCTTTGGTGCAATCCCTTGCTCCTGGTTTCCATCCTTCATTTGAAGATCATTCTTTTCATCGGTATCTTCACCTTTGGATTTCGTTTCCCTTACGCTTTTTCCGTCGGTGTCCTTTATGCCTTCGATTGGATCGCTGCCCAAATCCAGTGTTTTTCCTTCCTCAACCACATTCTGTTTTATGTTTTCGGATTCTTTAAGCATTGGCGCCAGTAGTTTCCCGATTTCATCCTTAACTGTATCCTGCTCCGATAACAGCCTTTCCGCAAATTCATCCAGCTTGTCCGAAATCTTTGCCAAAAGCTGTTCAATGACCGGATCCATATCAGTCTTTGGCATTTCAGCCTTGGCGTCTGCTGAGTCATCGATCTCTGAAGCCTCATGTGACAGCTGACTTTGGGAATCGAATGGTATCATCACCGGGATTTCCTCACTTTGTGAGTCTGTGGCTGCAGTACCATTGATCATTTCAAGCAGCGTCCTTAGGGTTCCCTCCTGTACCGGCTCCAGTCCAAGAGCATCGGATAAAATCAATGCGGGATCTTCTGCGCTCTCAAGGCTGTTCAGTGTCTCGGGAGACACTCCGTTTTCAGTAAGCAGCTTGCTTAAAACCGCTTGATCCACTCCAAGCAGCTGTGCCAATATCTGCATCACATTGTTTGAAGTGGTCTTTTCTGTTCCTTTGGACTTTTTACTTTTGCCATCATCCTGCCACTCGATCTTATCCTCCGATGATGCTTTCCCCACAGTTTGCCCATCCTTCGATCCTGTTTTTTGAATGCTTTCTCTGAGCTGCCTGTAGGATTTGTACAATGGCTCGCCTTGTTCAACGAATCCCTTTGATGATGACTGTACGGCTATATTTTCGGTTTTGACTGACGTTCCGTTCATCCTCGAGTCCATTATCTGTGCGAATGAATTCCCGCTGCTTTTGCCGGGGCCGGTCTGTCTGGTCTCATTCTTGAATATGGCAGTCGTTTGGTCCGCTGTGATGCTGCCCATCATAAGTTCACTAAAATTCACTTTTTCACCTCCTCTCGATTTACTATTTATCAATCACCCCTATAGAGTGCATTGAGCCTTTCAGTGACCCTCGCCGCGAATTCCGGCGTCATGGCCTCAAGTATCTCTGAAGAATTTTTCTTGCTCATTGCCTTTAGCGTTTCGGTTATCATATCCAGCTTTGATGCACCAAGCTGTTCAAATATAGCTGCTGCGGAGGCCGGATCCATCTCGGCATATATCTGAGCGAATTTCTTGACCTCTGCATCGACCTGCTGCTGAATGACTGCCCTTTCATAAAGCACTGCGGCATTATCCGGGTCCATAGTCTCGAAGTATTCCATAAAAGCTTCCCTGTCACTGTTTGCAATTGCTTCGTCCAGCTCTGCCCTTTGATCTGCCAGCTGCTGTTCTTTTGCAGTGATGGCCGTCTCCCTCATTTCCAAGGACTGAAGCAGTGTCTGGGCCTCATATATAAGCTTGTCATAATCATCCTTGAATACCTGCAGCTCACCTGTTTTTTTATCAGCCTCTTCCAGCTGCTTCTTCAGCTGCTCAACTTCAGCCTTGTATTCCGTATACTTTTCTACTATTTCACCCTGGGTCATATACTTGGGGCTCAGCGGGTCCGGCGCCTCCGGAAGGGCAAGATTCAGCAATGGTATGCTCTTTACTGTCGAGTAATACCTTTCAGTGACCCCTCCTATGTTATTGTAAAAAATAAAATAGAAAACGGCGCCAAATGCTGCGGCTATGATAACAACATCCAAAAGGATCATAAATATGGTAAAGAGTTTGCTTCTCTTTTTCTTTTCGCCTTTTTTCGCTTCCGATTTACCTGGCATCATCAATCTCCCGCACTACTCTCATTATGGTTGTAGCTGACGATTTCATCATTTGTTTTCTGCTCGAGCTTTTTCTGCTCGATCAGGTATTCATCATGTTTTTTTTCTTTGAGCTTTTCCAGTATCTTCCGTTCCTTTACTGCTGTCAATAACTCTTCTCTTACTTTATCGACATACGAAGCGGCATTGTTTACATTTTCTTTTTGAGACTTGATTTTGGAATTGAGCACAGAAAGGTAATCATTGAACTCTATAAGTTTATGAACTGTTGTTTTTCTTGTTTTTTCATTAAACTCTTCGACTGCAGCAGCCAGTGAGTTTTCCAACTCAGCCAGCCTGTGTTTTTCAGCCTCCAGCATCTGTACGGCTTTTCCCAGCTCATTTTTTTTGTTCTCTTCCTGCTGCTGTTTCAAATTCAGGACCGGCTGGAGCTTGAACAGGAATTTTGCCATTTATCCACCCCTGACACTAACGGAGAATTCCTTCGAGCAGGTCAAGTACCTCATCAAAGGTGAACCTGTCTTCCGTTGATTGCTGAATAAAACCAAGTATTCCGTCTATAAGGCTCAGCGCATGATCTATCTTCTCATTGCTGCCCTTGACATAAGCGCCTATATTTATCAGATCCTCCGCATCCCTGTAGATGGCCAGAGCTTTTTTCACCTCGGCTGCTGCGTATTTGTGTTCCTTTGAAATAATATCAGACATGACACGGCTGACACTGGCCAGCACATCGATGGCAGGATACTGATTTCTGTTTGCCAGAGAGCGTGACAGTACTATATGACCGTCAAGTATGCCCCTTGCTGTATCTGTGACTGGCTCTGTCATGTCGTCTCCATCTACAAGGACTGTATACAACCCTGTGATAGAGCCCTTTTCAGAGTTGCCTGCCCGTTCCAGCAGCTTGGGCATGGCTCCGAAGACTGAGGGCGTATACCCTCTTGATACAGGCGGTTCGCCTATGGACAGACCTACTTCTCTCTGTGCCATTGCAAAACGTGTCAGAGAGTCCATGAGCAGCAGCACATCCCTGCCCTGATCCCTGAAATACTCTGCGATGGCTGTGGCAACATATGCCCCTTTCAGTCTGACAAGGGCAGGCTGATCAGATGTAGCCACTACTACGACAGAGCGTGACAAGCCTTCCTCTTTAAGATCCTTTTCAAGGAACTCCCGCACCTCTCTGCCGCGCTCTCCAATAAGAGCGATGACATTCACATCCGCTTTGGTGTTTCTGGCTATCATACCCATGAGTGTACTCTTGCCCACGCCGCTGCCGGCAAAGATTCCGATACGCTGACCCTTGCCTACCGTCAGCAGTCCGTCGATGGATTTGATCCCCAATGTCAGGGGCTCTGTGATACGTTTTCTGTTCAGAGGATGTGGCGGACTGTTATTAATGGGATAATACTGCTCCGCTCTGAAGGGCTCCTTTGAGTCAATGGGAAATCCAAGGCCGTCCAGCACACGCCCTGTCAGGCTTTTGCCCACACCGACCTTCAATACCGAATCAGAGGCCACTACCAGATTGCCCGGCCCAATACCCGTCATTTCGCCCAAAGGCATCAGCAGCACCTTGTTGTCCTTAAAACCTACGACCTCTGACTGTATTATTCTTTTTCCCTTTGAAGCATGGATCTTGCATAGCTCGCCGACATCGACCTCGGGTCCGTCGGATTCTATAGTGAGACCGACCACCTTGGATACCCTGCCGAAGTATTTGAGAAAATCAGATTTGTCCAATATATCATGATATTTTTGAAGGCTTATCTGCACTGTGCCAAAACCTCCCCGGAATCATATGCCTTCGTATTCCTCTTTGATTGCCTCTTCCATTTTGTCCAGCCTTGTTCCTGCTCCTGCATCGATGCTCCCAAGAGGCGTCTCTACTATACAGTCACCCGGTTTTAGCATGCTGTCCGGTTTAATCTCCAACCCATCGGCTCCTTCGACCATTGTTGCGAGCTTTTCTCTGTTCTCTTCCAGATATTCACTGTCGGTCGGTGAAGCCTTTACTATGGCTCCGTTTTTGTTTGAGCATTCTGAAATGGCGCTTGCAACCAGCTGAAGGATCACGTCCCTGTTGGTAGCCAGCTCGCCGGCTACCGCTTTTCTTGCCGCCTTTATGACAAGCTCCACTATATCGGCTTCCATGCCTGCCAATATACTGTCGTATTCCTCTGCGGCACTCTCTCTGATCCCTTTGGCTTCCTCGAGAATGGACCTGTTTTGTTCAGCCGCAGCCTCCATTCCTTCTGCGTACCCTCTCTGCCACGCCTCCTCGGCCATGGCTTCAGCTTCCTTTTCCGCCTTCAGCCTTGCCTCGTCAAGCAGCCGTTCAGCTTCGAGTTCGGCCTCTTTTATGATGGCATCACATTTCTGTCTCGCCTTTTCCAGTATTTCTTCAGGATCAGCAGATTCATATTGATCATTTTCATTATTATCCGTATCTTCATCCATTTCGGCAAACTCATGTGAAATGACCGGTACCTTTATCGGATACGGTCTCCCATAAGTCACCTGGTTATTTTTGAAAACCTTGTTATACAATTATTTCATCTCCTCCGCCCCTGGAAATGACGATCTCACCTGCGTCCTCAAGCTTTCTGATGATATTGACTATCTTCTGCTGGGCTTCCTCAACATCCTTGAGCCTTACAGGGCCCATAAATTCGATATCCTCCCTGATCATTTCCGACAGCCTCTTGGACATATTGGAGTAGATCACCTTCTGGACTTCCTCTGTCGCTCCCTTGAGCGCTATGGCAAGCTGGTTGTTTTCCACATCTCTCAGGAATCTCTGTATGGAACGGTTGTCCAGTGAGAGTATATCCTCGAATACGAACATTCTCTTTCTTATTTCCTCTGCCAGATCCGTATCCTCTATTTCCAGAGTTTCCATTATATATTTCTCTGTTCCTCTGTCCACTGTGTTGAGTATATTGACGATAGCCTGCACGCCGCCCGCTGCAGTGAAATCTTCTGTAACCAGTGAGGAAAGGTTTTTTTCAAGTATCCTTTCGACTTCCTTGATGACTTCAGGAGATGTCCTGTCCATGACAGCGATACGCCTTGCAACATCAGCCTGTTTGTCCTGGGGAAGTGCCGCCAGTACCACGGAAGCCTGCTGTGGCTTCAGATATGCCAGTATCAGCGCTATGGTCTGTGGGTGCTCCTTCTGTATGAAGTTCAGGAGCTGTGCCGGATCGGCCTTTCTTACGAATTCGAAAGGCCTCACCTGGAGAGATACGGTCAGCTTGTTGATCACGTCAAGCGCCTTCTGTGTGCCAAGGGCTTTCTCAAGTATCTCCTTGGCATAGCCGATACCACCCTCGGCTATATACTCCTGGGCAAGACATATCTGATAAAATTCTTCCATGACCCTCTCTTTTTCTTCCGGGGACACGGTTCTTATATTTGCTATTTCAAGGGTGAGCTGTTCGATCTCCTCTTCCTTCAGATGCTTGAAAATCTCTGCGGATTTTTCTGGACCGAGTGATATCAACAGCATTGCGGCCTTCTCCCGGCCGGATCTATCCGATTTTCCTACAGCTGACCTTGCCATACGGTTACTCTCCAATCAACGGCATTAACTGTCCCAATCGTCAGACAGCCAGTTTCTCAAAAGCTGCGCCACAGAGTCGGGCTTTTGTTTAACAAACTTATCGATTTGCTTCTTGATCTCGGACCTTTCTTCGAGTTCTATTTCCGGTATGGGTTCATCGTGATCGGGCACCATGAATTTGGGTCCTCCCGCGACAGGCACTGCAACAGTCTCCTGCCCATTCTCCTTCCTGCGGGGTATTCCGAATATCAGCATGCCCACTATCAGAAGCAGCATCAGGGCAAAGAAGCCATAATCGCTAACCAGCTCTCTCAGCCTGTCTGCAGCGCTTTCCTCAACGACTTCCGGAGGCGCCAGCTTCAGCTTGTTTACAGAAATATTTTTTACAGGTATTCCTGTAGCAGTACTGGCAGCCGCTTTTATCTCCGTTATGAACTCTTCTCCCATCCTCGAGTCATCAGGTACCTTATTGCCGTACCACAGTGATATGGCAAGGCCCGACTCGGTTGGTATAAGCTTGCCTGTAGCCTTAACATGTTCGCTTAATTTCTCATCGTATCCATAGTTTATATCTTCCTGCTTATTTGAATAATCGGAGGTCGAACCGTTTCCGATCTGGTATCCAGGTGCATTCGTCTCGCCCGGGTTTGTGCCAAGGCCCGGCTCTCCCCCGTCGGTCCCGTTCTTTACGGTCTCTTCACTGGTGCTGCTGCTTATTATGGCTCCGCCTTCCATACCCTGGGGATTGGTTATGGATTTGATCTGAGATTTTTCCTTGTCAAAATCCAGCGTGACGTTGGCAACGACTCTGAGCGTGTCAAAATTGTCGAACTGCCCGCCGCTGAAATAGTCGAGTACTTTTTGCTCCAGCTCGTTTTCCCTCTTTTTTCTGAGTTCCTCCTGGCTGTTTGCAGCACTTATGGAATCTTCCCCCGACGTGACGTTGAGTATATTGCTGTTATTGTCAACTACAGTTACATCATTTGGATCCAGATTTTCCACACTTCTGGATACAAGCATCACTATGCCCTGGACCTGTGCCGGAGTCAGTGTTTTGTTCGGTCTGACCATTACATATGCAGTCGGCCTTGGCGCTTCAGAGTTTGCATTGAGGAAAATCGAGGTTGGCGGAGTAGCCAGCTTTACTGCTGCTTCATCTATGTTGTCCAGCATTTCCAGCTTTGATTCCAGATCAGAAACCTCCTGATGCTTCCAGATATGCTCTTTGTCCTGCTGTGTAGTAGTCAGTCCGATGCTTGATATGGCATCTTCGAATGTAAACCCCTCTTTGGGATAACCCGCCTGAGCCAGTATGATCTGGGCATTGTTGTTGTCCTTTTGATCGATGACGATACTGGTGCCATTGTTCTCTGCAGAATTCCAGATACCGTTTTCATTAAGAATGCTTATCATTTCTCCGATCTGCTTCTGGTCGGAATTTGTGAAAAGAATGACGCGCTGTGGCCGTGTCAGCAGAAATATAGAAATGCTTATTGCTGCCACAACTATTGCAGAAGTGATATAAAGGCGTGTCTTTTGAGATTTTTCAAGACTGCCCCAGAATTCCTTTAATTGATCAAGATACTTTTTTATGAAATCCGGCATGGCTTCACCACCCTGTTACTGTATTCATCATTTGTAAGCCTGCAAATAATACTAAATCTGCATCCTCATTATCTCATTGTATGCATCCATGACCTTGTTTCTTATCTGCATGGTAAACTGGAGCGCTATATCTGCTTTTTCAGCAGCCAGGAACACCTGCTGTATATTGTCTGTCCGGCCTGCTGCAAAATCATCAGCAAGATTCTGAGCGCCGACCAGAAGATTGTTTGTTTCGTCGAGAGCCTTTTTAAAATAATCGGAAAATGGAATCGATACACTTCCCGCCGCTTCACCGTTCTCTTTGGTCTCAAATATGGAGCGTGTCGGCGCCAGTGAACCTATCGTACCGATCTTGTCAATCGCCATATTGTACACCATCCTTTATCATCTGTCTGCAAAAATACTATTTGCCTATTTCAAGAGCTTTCATAGCCAGGTTTTTCGTCGTGTTTATAGTAGTCACATTTGCTTCATAAGCCCTTGTTGCCGATATCATATTGACCATCTCCGTTACGACATCCACATTGGGCATTTCCACATACCCTTCATTATCGGCGTCAGGGTGTCCGGGATCGTACACGCGCTTAAACGGGCTTGTATCCTCAACGATCCTCGATACCTTCACTCCCTTTGACAGATATCTTTCCCGGCTGCTTGCCGACAAGTACTCCGAGAACGGCATACCCTGGGAGGTCTCTTCAAAAACAACCAGCCGTCTTCTGTATGGAGTCCCGTTTTCTGTTCTGGTAGTGGTTGCATTAGCTATATTCTGGGAAATAGTGTCCATACGAAGTCTTTGTGCCGTTAGCGCCGATGCGCTGATATCAAGTGCTCCAAAATAACCCATACATTACCTCTTCCCTTCACTGATCGCGGATTTGATTCTCTGATAGCTGCCGCTTATGCTTTGAACAAGCGCATTATAGCGTATTTCGTTCTTAGCCAGAGACGCCATCTCGGTCTCTATTTCCACATTGTTTCCATCAAGCCTTGTGCTCAGGTTTCTTTTATCCTCTGAAATCCTTATCTTTGCCTTATCAGAGTTTTTTCCGATCTGCAGATGTCTGCTGCTGGTCGTGTTTCCCCTGAATCCATTCTTTTTGGACGCGCTTTCCAGATACTCTTCAAACGCTACAGTTGAACGCTTATAACCAGGCGTATCAACATTTGCTATATTCTGAGAAATCACCTCATTGCGTATCCATGCTGCATCAAGAGCCTTCTCACGGAGCTGCAAATGGTTCGTGATTTTATCAAACATACTGTCCGTCTCCTTTTATTAACACTATAAAAATATGCTTACCATATATATTTCGACACAATACCCACTTTACCTTTATAAAAATTATGGCATAAAAGAGCATACATACATAATATTCCATAGTGCTAATAAAATTTTAGCATAATAAGTCGATAATTACAACAACATAATGTGGCAATAAACGTAGAAAGACAACATATTGTAGGATAAAATAGGATATGCAATTATACTCTGTGCATCGGAAATGTGTTTTTGATATTTATCAAATGTTTTTCAGTTCATCCATATGCTTAAGAGCAATTTCGGCTATTATCTGATATTTTTCTTTCTTGTTCTTAAACTTCCGGGCAGGAGTCCTGATCAGACCGAAGCTGGCATTCATCGGCTGCAGCTTTCCTGTCGAATTGCCGGATACATATGCGGCCAGCGAACCGATAACAGTATCATCGGGAAAGATGAGCTGTTCCCTGCCCAGGCACTGCAATGCTGCGTTGATACCTGCGACAAGCCCGGAGGAAGCCGATTCCACATACCCCTCCACACCAGTTATCTGCCCTGCGAAGTAGAGCTCTGGTCTTGAGGTCATCCTGTAGGCTGCATTCAGCAATCCGGGAGAGTTTATATATGTGTTGCGGTGCATTACGCCATACCGTACGAATTCAGCATTTTCAAGACCCGGTATCAATCCGAAGACTCTTTTCTGCTCCGGCCAGCGCAGATGGGTCTGAAACCCTACTATATTGTAGAGTGTCCCGGCTTTATTGTCCTGCCGCAGCTGTACGACAGCGTATGGTTCGCTGCCTGTGGCCGGGTCAACGATGCCAACAGGCTTGAGCGGTCCGAAGCGCATGGTGTCATATCCGTTGGCAGCCATGCTTTCAACAGGCATGCAGCCGCTGAAGAGGATCGTTTTTTCGAAGGTCCGAAGTGGTACTGCTTCAGCCTTTATCAGTTCGTTATAGAATATGTCGTATTGATCCTTGTTCATAGGACAGTTTATATAGTCATCGGCGCCCTTGCCATAGCGTGATGCTCTGAAGGCCTTGGTCATATCAATGGATTCATATGTCACGATAGGGGCTGCCGCATCATAAAAGTACAGGCTCTCGCGTCCTGTAACTGAAATGATGAAATCAGCCAGGGCATCCGATGTCAGCGGCCCGGTTGCAATTATGGTGATACCTTCTGCCGGAGGCTCAGAGAGCTCCTGATTATAAACTGTTATATTGGGGTGATTGGAAAGAACCTCTGTGACCGCAGCGGAAAAGCCCTCTCTATCCACTGCCAGCGCTCCGCCCGCAGGAATCCTGACTGCATCCGCACACCGCATTATGAGCGAATCCATGCGGCGAAGCTCTTCCTTTAGAAGGCCTACAGCATTTTCCAGCCGATCTGAGCGAAGTGAGTTGCTGCAGACAAGTTCGGCAAATGTATCTAGACTGTGAGCGGCAGACCTTTTATGAGGCTTCATCTCATACAGTCTTACCTTCAGTCCTCTTTTGGCAGCCTGCCAGGCAGCTTCACTTCCTGCCAGGCCGGCTCCTATCACATTTATATATCGATTTTCCAATATCGGACTTCCTCCTGAGGATCACTGTTCTTTCGCTGCTGCTTCTTTTGAAAAACCACATTTACTGCTGCTGCATTTCAGCGAAACCTTTCTTCCGTTATACTTTTTAACAAGGAAGTTCCCACATTCAGGGCAGTTCTCCCCTGCCGGCATGTCCCATGTCATAAAGCCGCATTCCGGGTTCTTCTCACACCCAAGATACCTTTTCCCCTTGCGTGTCTTCTTAAAGAGCACCTTGTTTCCGCATTCAGGGCAGTTCACGCCGGCCTCCTCAAGTATCGGCCTGGCATTCCTGCATTCGGGGAAACCGGGGCAAGCCAGGAATTTACCGAAGCGCCCTATTTTTATGACCATGTTCCTGCCGCATTTTTCACATTTTATATCAGTCTCTTCATCGCGTATTTCAATGTGGCCGATTTTTGCTTCGGCCTCCTTCAGAGTCTCGGCAAACGGACCGTAGAAATCCTTCATCAGGTCGGACCACTTCTTTGAGCCCTCCTCGACATCGTCCAGCTTTTTCTCCATCTGGGCGGTGAACTGGACATCCACGATATCGGTGAAATTATTTTTCATCAGGTCGTTGACTATTATACCAAGCTCGGTGGGCTTGAGAAATTTTTTGTCCTTATCTATATAGCCTCTGGCAAGTATTGTAGTTATAATCGGTGCATAGGTACTCGGTCTGCCTATTCCCTTTTCCTCCAATGCCTTGACAAGAGTCGCTTCTGTATATCTTAAGGGCGGCTGTGTAAAATGCTGCTTATCCTCCAGCTTTTTAAGCAGCAGCTTTTCATCCTGTATCAATTCAGGTATGGAAACCTCTCCCTCTTCAGAGTCATCATCCCTGCCCTCAGTGTATATCGCAATGAAGCCCTTGAATTTGATTTTGGAGCCATTGGCCTTGAAGAGCATGTCTCCCGCCATTATATCGGCAGCAACTGTGTCGTATACTGCTGATGACATCTGGCTTGACAAAAACCTGGACCAGATCAGCTTGTACAGCTTATACTGGTCATTTGTCAGCGATTCCTTTATCGCATCAGGCTCCATATCGGCATAAGTAGGTCTTATCGCCTCATGAGCGTCCTGGGATGCAGATCTGTTTTTATATGCCCTTGCTTCCTCAGGCAGATATTTTGCTCCGAATTTTTCTCCGATATATCTTTTGGCTTCCTGCTGCGCTTCGGCTGAAATCCTTACTGAATCGGTACGAATGTACGTCACCAGACCAACCGAACCATGTCCCTTAACCGCTATACCTTCATAGAGCTGCTGGGCAACTATCATCGTCTTCTTAGTGGGGAAGCCAAGCTTTCTTGAGGCTTCCTGCTGCATAGTGCTGGTAGTGAACGGCGGCGGCGGCGTCTTTTTCTTTTCACCGATCTTCACCTTGCTTACAATAAAGTCCTTGCCCTCAAGTTTCTTTAATATTGCATCTGTCTGCTCCTTGTTCTTCAGCTCTATCTTTTCATCCGCTCTTCCAAAAAACTTCGCATCAAAGGTGGTCCCGGATTTTTTCTTGTGGAGGCTGGCGGTTATTGTCCAGTATTCCTCCTGTACAAAGCTCGATATCTCTTCCTCCCGGTCGCATATGATCCTTGCTGCTACCGACTGGACACGTCCGGCGCTAAGCCCCTTTCTCACCTTTTTCCAGAGAAGGGGACTGATCTTATATCCCACGATCCTGTCCATCACACGCCTTGCCTGCTGGGCGTCCACCAGATCCATATCGATCTTTCTCGGCGCCTTTATTGCGTTTTTGACTGCATTTTTTGTTATCTCGTTAAAGGTGATCCTGCACTTTTCTTTTTCATCTATATTCAATAGGTTTGCCAAATGCCATGATATTGCTTCTCCCTCGCGGTCAGGGTCGGTTGCAAGGTAAACCTTTCCGGCGGCCTTTGCCTCTTTCTTGAGCTTGCTTATCACATCTCCCTTACCCCTGATAGTGATATATTTGGGCTCAAAACCATTTTCGACATCGACGCCGATCTGACTCTTTGGCAGATCTCTCACATGTCCGACTGAAGCTACGATCTTATAGTCCTTACCAAGAAATTTGCCAATTGTATTTGCCTTCGCAGGCGACTCTACTATAACAAGGTTATTTGCCATTATTTCCTCCTTGCAGGTGGAATAGTTTTTTTTCACAAGTACAAATCATATATTACCACATTTTTAAGTAAAATCTACTATATGTTTTTCTTTTATTCAACTAATTTGTAGAATTTTCCTGGCAGCTGTTCTACGAAGCCGCTCAATTCAAGCATCACCAGGACGGAGGAAGCAATCGGTATGCTAAGGCCGCAATCCCTTGCGATGACATCGATATGGACAGGTCCGCAAACCAACCTCTGGGCAATTGATTTTTCATCGCCTGAGAGCTTCAGGCCGGACTTTTTATCCGTATAAATCATTGTATCTGCTGTTTTTCCCAAATCCAGTTCGTCGATTATATCCTCCACACCGGTCACTATTTTTGCACCTTCCCTTATAAGCCTGTTTGTACCGGTGCTGTATGCCGAATTGATATTGCCGGGCACCGCGAAAACGTCCCTTCCCTGTTCCAGCGCAAAATCCGCTGTTATAAGAGAGCCGCTTCTTTCACTTGCCTCAACTATGGCGACCCCTTTTGAAAGACCGCTGATTATCCGGTTCCTGGCCGGAAAATTGTAAGGTACGGGTTTAGTGCCCGGAGGATATTCCGATATGACAGCTCCATTTTCAACTATTTTTTTCATAAGCTCCCGGTTCTCGGGAGGGTATGTCATATCAACACCGCAGCCAAGTACTGCTATCGTTCTGCCGCCTCCCTCAATTGCCCCCAAATGTGCCTGAGAATCAACACCTCTGGCCATTCCGCTCACCACTGTTACACCATGCCCTGCAAGCGCTCGTGACAGGCGCTTTGCCATATCCAGGCCGTACCATGTTGCTCTCCTTGACCCCACAACAGCAACACATATCTCATCACTTATCATATTCCCCCTGCAGTAAAGGACAGTAGGCGGGTCTGCTGTAAATTTCAGCGCAGAAGGATAACACCTGTCATGGAGTGTGATGACATCTGCATCACACTTCTTTATCTGTTCCATTGCAACAGATATGCTGTTTTTAGCTTCCCTGTCCGTCAATCTGCTTATGGCTTTGGGCGTACACAGTCCCGACCTCTTCAGCTCTGCTTCCCCGGCTTCCCATATATATGCCGGATCCCCGAAGTGTTCCAGCAGAATATATTTCCTCCTTGGTGAAACACCCTCCAGTATACTCAGCCATACCCAGTACTTCAATTCACTTTGCATATCCTCACCACCCCGGATGCGTTTAAACGGCTCTCTTTATACATTCCATATCTTTCTGTCCAGACTCCTGTATTGAATCGCTTCAGTCAGATGTACCGGCCGGATTTCCTCGCTCCTGTCCATATCGGCTATAGTCCTTGCTACCTTCAATATCCTCCCGTGAGCTCTGGCGCTCATACCCAGCCTGTCAAACACATTTCTCATGATTTCTCTGCATTTACTGTCCAGTCTGCAGAATTTACCGAACATTACAGGCTGCAGCTGAGAATTCGAATATATTCGCATTCCCTTGTACCTCTCTAGCTGAACATGCCTGGTACCCTCGACCCTCTCCCTTATCACGGCGGACGGCTCGGCGGAGCTGCTGCTGTCCAGATCCCTGTATTTCACAGGCGATACTTCTATATGGATATCCATCCTGTCCAGCAGAGGGCCTGACATTTTACCGAGATATTGCTGTATTTGACTTGGCGTACAGGTACATTGACCTGACTGGTCCAGGAACTTACCGCATCTGCATGGGTTCGCAGCACATATAAGCATCGTCCTGGCAGGATAGGTCAGGCTTGCATTGACTCTGGATATGGTTATTACACCGTCTTCCAGAGGCTGTCTCAGTGATTCAAGGGATTTTTTGCTGAATTCAGGCAGCTCGTCCAGAAAAAGTACTCCGTAATGAGCCAGACTGATCTCGCCTGGCCTCGGAATTGAACCGCCTCCTACAAGACCAGTATCCGAAATGGTATGATGAGGGCTTCTGAAGGGCCTTGCTTTTACAAGCGGCAGCCCGGGCGGCAGGATACCGGCAATGCTGTGTATCTTAGTCACCTCCAGCGCCTCCTCAAAGGTCATGGACGGGAGAATGGCAGGAAGCCTTCTGGCCAGCATCGTCTTTCCGCACCCGGGAGATCCCAGCATTATGCAGTTATGCCCTCCCGATGCCGCCACCTCCAATGCTCTTTTGACATTCTCCTGTCCTTTCACGTCGGCAAAGTCTTCTGTATAACCACAGTCTGTTTCCCCACAGTCCGGGTCTGTATCTGTAAATGGTGTTATTTCGGTTTCTCCGCTGATTATACCAATCGTTTCCTTCAGATCTCTGACCGGAACAATGTGCAGTTCCCTGACCACCGAAGCTTCCCTGGCATTTGCTTCAGGCAGGAACAGGTATCTGATACCGCTCTGCACCGCACATACCGCCATAGGCAATACACCCTTCACGGGCTTGATGCCTCCGTCAAGAGCGAGTTCCCCTATAAACATCGATTGCTGAAGTGCATTGTGATCAATTACGCCCGTTGACGCAAGTACACCGAGTGAAATAGCAAGGTCGAAGGAGGATCCCTCTTTTTTCAGATTAGCCGGCGCCATATTAATCGTTACCCTTCGGATCGGGAAATCGAATCCGGTATTTTTAACAGCAGAGCGCACACGCTCCCGCGCTTCACGAATAGCAGTATCCCCCAGTCCGACGATTTCGAATGCGGGTATCCCGCTGCTGATATCAGTTTCCACCTCGACAATATACCCATCTATCCCCATAAGACCGCAGCTTTTTATCTTTGAATACATTCTATTTACCTTCACGTAGTATTTATTACTATATGATACATTATTTTCCAATATAATTCTACTATTATTTTAAAAAAATCGGGGTCAGGCTTGAAAAATTCCTTTATTCAAGAACTGAATAAAGGAATTTTTCAAGCC
>JAEYRV010000015.1 GCA_023435305.1 Bacillota bacterium | reverse complement strand
TATTCCAATATGGTATAATTTTATCATATACATAAAACAGTTATTCACAAACAGACATCCAGGTTTTTGCGAGTGCAGTTTTTCACAACTTAAGAGCAAACAGGAGTGATTACTGATGAAGAACACGAAAAAAACGTTTGTCCTGGACACCAATGTACTTCTGCAAACCCCTTATGCACTCTTCACCTTCGACGATAATACCATCGTCATTCCCGAAGTCGTACTCGAAGAACTCGATAAATTCAAAAAGGACAACTCAGAGCTGGGAGCGAATGCCAGACAGGTCGCCAGGATCATTGACGGGCTGAGAGAGAAGGGCAATCTGAACAAGGGCATCACGCTAGATAACGGCGGGACACTCAGGATCGAGATGAACTATCAGGAGGTCAAGCTGCCGGAAAGCTGGGTCGGCAATGTAAATGACAACCGGATCCTGAAGGTTTGCAAAGGCTTGCACGAGAAGGGAGAAAGGGTATTTCTGATATCCAAGGACGTATTCGCAAGGATCAAGGCGGATGTCCTCGGGATCACAGCCCAGGATTTCTTCAATGAGCAGGCGCCGGTATATGATGAGCAGTACAAGGGCCGAATCGGCGTATATACGACCGTACAGAAGCTGGAAGAGTTCTATAGCAAGTCAAGGCTTCTGCCTGAGGATGTTTTCTGTTTCAACACAGTTACAAACCAGAATGCTCCGGTCGAGCTGGTAACTAATCAGTTCCTGGTGCTGCACTCCAGCTCAAACGACAAGCAGACAGCGCTTGCCCGTTATGACGGCAGGGAGATCGTACCGCTGAATTTCATACAGGAGCACCCCTTCGGAATAACGCCAAGAAACGCCGGTCAGAAATTCTTCCAGGAAGCCCTGATGATGGACGCGCAGAAGGCTCCCCTGGTTATCGCCAAGGGTCCCGCAGGCACGGCAAAAACCTTTTATTCTCTTGCTGTAGGCCTTCACAAGATACTGGGCGACCGCAATCCTCCATACAGAAAAATACTCGTGTGCCGGCCAAATGTAAAGCTCGATGAGGACATCGGCTTCCTTCCTGGCACGGAACAGGAAAAGATTGCACCATTCCTGCGCCCGGTCATAGACAATTTGGAAGTGCTGGTGGATGCCGATGAAAGTGAACGGTACACAAGCGAAAAGGAATTAAAGGACAAGATAGACGAGCTTTTTGACAGAAAAATAATCAGCGCGGAGGCTATTGCATTCATTCGCGGCCGATCCATCGTAAAGCAGTGGGTCATAATCGATGAGGCCCAAAACCTCACGCCCAAGCAGGTAAAGGGCATCATCACCCGCGCCGGCAAAAACACCAAGATCATTCTCATAGGCGACCCCGAGCAGATCGACCACCCGTTCCTGGACATCAGGACCAACGGCCTCAGCTTCGCCTCGGAGAGGATGAAGGGCAGTCCGCTGTGCTACCAGCTCACATTGACCGACGAGGAATGTGAACGCTCCGATTTGGCTTACGAAGCCGCCAGGAGAATGTAAACTATTTTGCCTATTTACAATATATATGTATTGTGATAGAATCAACTACAATATATAGTATGGACCAGGGGAAGTCAGGTTAGAATCCTGCACAGTGCCGCTACGGTGTGTTGCATTGCAACAAGTCCGATTACCTGTCCCTACTGAACATCCGGAGCTTCTTCGTCGCAAGGAAGTGGTGTTGATCGGGATATTACTGATGAGCCATGTTTTGATGAAGAACATGGCTTATTTTATTGAAAGGAGGACGGACCGCAATGCAAATAGCAGGTATCACAAAACTAACACTGCTTGATTATCCCGGGAAACTCGCTTGTACCGTCTTTACACCAGGCTGTCAGCTTCGATGCCCATTTTGTCACAACGCACAGCTGGCCCTCGCGAACCCCAATGAACCAACAGACTTTAGTACCGACGAGGCCATCTCATATCTGAAAAAAAGAAACAATGTTATTGAAGGAGTCTGTATCAGCGGCGGAGAACCGTTGATGCAGGATGGAATAGTGGATTTTATTAAGGACGTAAAAAGTTTGGGTTATTTAGTCAAGCTTGACACAAATGGCGGTTTCCCTGAAAAACTGGCCCTGCTGCTGGATCTGAGGCTCATTGACTATGTTGCTATGGATATAAAAAACTGCCATTCACGGTATGCCGAAACATGCGGCCATGAATTGATCGATCTTTCTCTATTTAGAAAAAGCATATCTCTAATACAAAATAGCAGCATCGTTTACGAGTTCAGGTCGACAATTGTCCGCGAATTGCATAATAAGGAGAATATTTTACAATTCAATGCCTGGGACATTGGAACATCCAAACTATTTCTACAGAGCTTTCAGGACTCCTCTAACGTAATGAGATCCGGACTGCACGGCTATAGTGCAACTGAGATGGAAGCTTTACGGCAAAGCATTTTACCCATTATACCCAATACTTGTGTGCGCATCACAGGGAATTAACACATACCAAGCTCTTCTGCATCATTTTTCTTACAAAATTTTTACTTTATGAGAGGAAATATTATGAATACATATCAGGTACAAAAAAGAGATGGCTCTATTGCCGAGTTTAAGCTGGACAAGATATCGACCGCAATGAAAAAGGCATTTAAATCAAGGAATATCAGCTGGGATGAAAATATCATTGATTTCATGGCACTTAAGGTAACTGCAGATTTTCAGCCGAAAATACAAAATGGCGTGATCCATGTGGAGGATATTCAGGATAGTGTCGAATCTGTACTCATACAGGCAGGCTATACTGAAGTCGCCCGCTCATATATTCTCTACCGCAAGCAGCATGAAAACATGCGCAGTATAAAGTCCTCGATGCTCAATTATAAGGAGCTTGTTGATAATTATGTAAAGGCAAACGATTGGCGCGTAAAAGAAAATTCAACGGTCACCTATTCCGTAGGCGGCCTGATCCTGAGCAATTCCGGCGCAATAACAGCAAACTACTGGCTGTCTGAGATATATGACAGGGAGATTGCCGATGCACACCGCAGCTGCGATATCCACATCCATGATCTGTCCATGCTTACCGGCTATTGTGCAGGCTGGTCCCTGAAGGATCTGATACTGGAAGGCCTTGGCGGGATCCCAGGTAAAATCACCTCATCTCCTGCCAGTCACCTGGCGACCCTGTGCAACCAGATGGTCAATTTCCTCGGCATCATGCAGAACGAATGGGCCGGAGCACAGGCTTTTTCGTCATTTGATACCTATCTTGCTCCCTTTGTAAAAAAAGATAGTTTAACCTACAACCAGGTCGAAAAAAGTATAGAGTCGTTTATTTACGGTGTAAATACTCCCAGCCGCTGGGGTTCCCAGGCCCCCTTCACAAATATTACCCTTGACTGGATAGTCCCAAAGGACCTGGCTGACCAGCCTGCAATCGTAGGCGGAAAGGAAATGGACTTTTGCTATAAAGACTGCCAGCCTGAAATGGATATGGTCAATAAAGCATTTATTGAAGTAATGATCAAGGGTGATGCAAACGGCCGCGGATTCCAGTATCCTATTCCTACCTATTCCATTACACGAGACTTTAACTGGTCAGATACTGAGAATAACCGCTTGCTTTTTGAAATGACCTCCAAATATGGGACTCCCTATTTCTCAAACTATATTAACAGTGAAATGGAGCCTAGCGATGTCCGAAGCATGTGCTGCCGTTTACGGCTAGATTTAAGAGAACTGAGGAAAAAGGCTGGGGGATATTTTGGCAGCGGTGAGAGCACAGGGTCCATAGGTGTTGTTACGATCAATCTGCCGAGAATTGCATACCTTTCAGAAAACAAGACAGAATTCTATCAAAGACTGGATCATTTAATGGATATTGCAGCTCGCTCTCTTAAAACCAAACGCACTGTCATTACACGTCTTCTTGATGCTGGGCTGTATCCTTATACCAAGCATTATCTCAAATCCTTCAACAATCATTTCTCGACCATCGGCCTCGTCGGAATGAATGAAGCAGGGTTGAATGCAAAGTGGCTTGGCAAGGACATGAGCCATCCAGATACTATTATGTTTGCAAAAGAGGTGCTTAACCATATGCGTGAGCGCCTGATGAGCTATCAGGAAAAATACGGGGATCTTTATAATCTTGAAGCAACACCAGCAGAATCCACATCGTACAGGCTGGCAAAGCATGATTCTCAACAGTATCCGGATATAATTACAGCTTCTGAAAACACAAATACACCCTATTATACCAATAGCTCGCACCTCCCTGTTGGCTATACTGAAGATATTTTCCAGGCATTGGATGTCCAGGATGAGCTTCAGACATTATATACCTCAGGTACAGTTTTTCATGCCTTCCTGGGAGAAAAACTGCCCGGGTGGGAGGCAACCGCAAAGCTCGTGCGTACAATTGCAGAGAACTATAAACTGCCATATTATACTATATCGCCGACCTATTCGGTATGCCATGACCACGGCTATATTGCGGGAGAACACTTTATCTGCCCTATCTGCGGAAAATCTGCAGAGGTATACAGCAGAATTACCGGATACTACAGGCCGGTACAAAACTGGAATAATGGGAAGCTTGAAGAATTCAAGGCAAGAAAGGTCTATACCCTAGCCAGATCTGATACCGCAACAGGTAAAAACGCAGGCCGGATCTCCAGCCCGCCGGGACAAACAGAAAGCAAACACGGAAATCTTATTTTGTTTACAACACCTTCATGCCCAAACTGTAAAATAGTAAAAGCTATACTGGATAAGGCTAATATGGAATACAGCATCATTGATGCTTCCAATGACCCGGCACTGGCAGTGCAATACAAAGTCAAAACCGCTCCGACATTGGTTATCATAAATAGTAAAGGAGAATTATTAGACAGCATATCTGATCTGGCGACAATCAAGGCTTATAGTCAGAAAATAGTCTAAAGACGTCGGTTGATTGAGCCATAGCCTCGTGACTAGTAAAGATGCGGCAGGGTTGCCTGCCGCATATAAACTGCATACTATTTACTCCTGCAGATATTTCATAAGCATTCTCAGCCTCTTCTCAACAAAACCAGGTATATACTCATGACCATGGTATCGGTATACTGCGATTTCCTTGGGGCAGGCCATATGATTATATGCCGCAAATATCGTAGAAGGCGGAGTGATATTATCAACAAGACCTGAAGCTACAAGCACAGGGCATTTTATCATAGGAGCCAGGTTCATGATATCAAAATAAGTCAATGTCCTTTTTGCCTGCACTTCCACTTCTGGGTCAGAGTATCTGCGGAAAAATTCATTCAGTTCAAGATAGGGCATAGCAGGTGTAATATCTATGGCGCGGTTAAAATGGCACAGGTATGGGTAGGTTGCAGCTGCGGCCGCAGGTATGTCGGAAAGCGCTGCTGCTGCCAGCGTTAAGGCTCCTCCCTGACTGCCTCCAATAACACCTATCCTATCTGTGTCAACATCACTCATAGATGCCAGTATTTCAACGGCTCTAACGCTGTCCATATATACTGCCCGGTAATAGTACTCATCTTTCGAAAGGATTCCCTTGGACATCCAGCCTGACGTATTTCCATGGGACGTCACAACGTTATCGACACTTTTACCCTGCTGTCCACGGACAAGCATATGCAGCACAGCATATCCATGCAGTGCAAGATCGACCGTCTCATGGATGTCCCCGTCCGCCGCCCAGTTATACCCGTGGTACAGAACGATCCCGGGGTATTTACCGGGACCGTCCGGTATGGCAAACCAACCGTCGATATTGGCATCCATAAAACCCGGGTACGATAATCTGAACACCTTCACTCCCCTGGATGGATAATCGTATGGCTGCAATTCGTACTTGACAGGAGTCTTTGCCAATTCCTTTTTAGTCATATCCCAGAATTCTTCGAAGTCCGGCTCCCTCGTCAAAGCAGGCTTGTATACTTTTAGTTCCTCGAGACTCAGATCATATGGCTGATTCATATTGTACGCACCTCCGGGTTTATATTTTGGTCTATCGAATAATATTTGCGATTGTTTATGGAATTATATCACATGACATATGTATTTTTAAGTACCATCCCACTAGTACCTCACAGGTACTTAAGCAGAACCTGTCCTTGCAGTTCATCGATCACTGACCTGTCCGCAGCCTGAGTACCGGAGGTCGTAACATTGGCAGCAGAGCAAGCCGTCGCCAGTCTGGCTGCCTCCTCAAACCCTGCTCCGGCGTCCAGGGAGTACGTAAGAGCGGCCACTAATGCATCTCCGGCCCCAACAGTGCTCTTCACTTCCACCTTGAGCCCACGCGCCAGCAACGACCTGGTCTTATCAACAAAAAGAGCGCCTTTTTCACCCAGCGAAACTGCTGCCAGTTCAATCCCAAAGTCTTCGACAAGCCGCCTTGCATACCTTTCGGCCTGCTCTGCCTCCCCTATGACAGTATCAAAGAGCTGCCCCAGTTCATGTATGTTTGGCTTCACAAGATAAGGACCTGCCTTGATGCCGTTCTTCAAAAGCTCTCTGTCGGCATCCAGAACTGCCCTGCCGCCCTTCCGCTTTACTGACTCGATCCAGCGGGCGTAAATAGTTTTATCCACATTATCCGGTACACTTCCGGAAAAAACTACGATGGAATTTTTCCCTACATTATCAAGCAGTTTTTGCTGCAGTATGTCCAGCTCTTTTCCGCCCACAAAAGGCCCGGGTTCATTAATATCTGTATTAGTACCTCTATTGTTATCTATGACCTTGAGATTCGTTCGGGTCTCCCCATTGATATATGAAAAATCATTCTCTATGCCGCGGCTATCCAGGTAATCCTTAACAAAGCTTCCTGTCGCACCTCCCAGGATACCCATGGCGATGCTCCTGCCGCCCAGGCTTGCAATTACCTTTGACACATTGATACCTTTGCCTCCGGCGTCGAGCCTTATGGAGGAGACCCTGTTGACGGTCCCCACGGAAAAATCGTTTATCTCCACGGTTTTATCGACCGCAGGATTCAGCGTAACAGTATAGATCATGCCATACCTCTGCTTTGCTTCATATTAGTTATCTTAATTTTATTGTCATATCAGCCGAATGTCAATGAAGCAAGAGGCCGGAAAAAAGGGACGGATAACTGGTTCCCGTCCCCCTGGTTCACTTCGGTTTTCAGAGTCTCTCTATGAAACGTCCGCTGATCTTTCGTATATCAACGCCTGCCTTCTCGAGCATGCTCTTGACCTTCTCCTGCTCAATGTGCCTCTTGGTCTTGATACCGTTAGCCTTGACCAGTTCCTCCTCAGTCATTACAAAATAACGGATTATCTTATACTGAGGCACCGTTTTGTTTATTTCCCTTATAGCTGCATCAAACTTTGCTGCAAGCTCGCTTTCGGGCAGCAGGCCGCCCTTGCCGTCACCTGCATTATCCTTATCAATGACAAGCTTCGCACAGATCTGAATATCTCCGTCAGGAGCTGTATTGCCCCACACAAAGGAATCCTTGATTCCCGGAATGTTGTTGAGCTGTACCTCATATTCTTCCGGGAACGCCTTCTTGCCGCTGTTGAGCACTATCATTGATTTCGCACGGCCGGTTATCCTGATAAGTCCTTTTTCATCGATATATCCTATGTCTCCGGTCCTGAGCCAGCCATCCTCAGTAAAGGAATCGGCAGTTGCTGCAGCATCCTCGTAATACCCGAGCATAACATTGCCGCCTCGTGCTATAATTTCTCCGATCCCGTTCTCATCCGGAGCATCTATTGCTACATCAATGCCGTACATAGGATGGCCTATAGTTCCGGGAACATTGACATAATCATTGTTTGCAGAAATAACAGGCGCTGCTTCTGTCAGTCCATAGCCCTGCAGCAGATTGAAGCCTATTTTATCAAAGCCTGTGACCACTTCCCTGTCAAGCGCCGCTGCACCGGACACCGCCACCCTCAGCCCGGGGCCTAACTGCTCAAAGACACTCTTAAAGAGCTTTCTCCTGAGATCGATTCCAACGGCCCTGAGTATATCCGATACCTTTATAATAGCCTTCAGCAGCTTATCCTTTCCGGATTTCTTGATACCATCCTGAAGCTTTCTGTACATCGCTTCAAAAATAGCAGGCACTGCAACCAGGATAGTGACATTGTACTCCTTCAAATTCTGAACGATATGCTTGACTCCGTCGCAGTAGGCTATACAAACACCGGTGTGCAGCATGAACATCAAACCGACGGTGTTCTCGAAGGTATGGTGGTATGGGAGCAGCGAAAGATGTGTGTCTGTCGGATACACCTTTATCATTGTTGTTATTGAGGTCACATTGGATGCCAGATTTGCATGGGACAGCATAACGCCTTTTGACATGCTTGTCGTACCAGAGGTGAACAACAGTACTGACATCTTATCCCTGTCAATATCCGCACCTGTAAAGGATTTGTCTCCCGAGGCCAAAAGCTTTCTGCCCCTCTCCATAAGCTCGGGCAAAGTAATAAACCTGGGATCGTCCCCGTTGCCTCCGGAGATTTTATCCATGCATATAAAGTACTTCATTTCCGGATTCTTACCGGCTATATCAAGCATCATCCCCTGATAAGTCGGACTGTAAAAAATAACTTCGACCTTGCCTCTGTCGATCAGATTTTCGGCCTCGTTCTGCGGCAGGTGCCTGTCAAGGGGAACAGCGATCCCTGTACCGTTGACAATAGCAAAATAGCACACTCCCCACTCATAACGATTCTCCCCTATTATGGACATCCTTGTATCTTTGAGTCCGAGGGAGACAAGTGCAGTTCCAAGACTGTCCACATCCGAATCCAGTTCCCTGTATGTCTTACCGGTTATCCTGCCCTCTTTGTCCTTGATCCTGAAGGCAGTCCTGTCTCCATATTCTTCAGCGCTTCCCTTGATCAGTTCCCTGATGTCATTGACTACTTTAGGTTCATAAAATCCGAGTCCCTTAACTATTCTTCGTCCATCCCTGTTGATGATTTCGATATCTGCTTTCATAAAAACCTCCATCACTTGGTACGAATCGGAATTTCCCTGCCCTGGTAATAATGTAATATTATCACTTTATTATATGACCAGGTAATATATCTTAGTAATAACATTATATCTTTTTATGAAAAAATAATCAATATAAAATGCAATGAAGGCGCATCATCGATGCGCCTTCATTTGATTCAGTCCTGTGATGTTATGCAATTGCTGGTGTATATCCTGATGCGTATCCTGGTACGTTTGTGCTGCATATTCTGCTGCGTCTTTGCTATATGTTCTGGCATATATTCTGGTACATATCTTGCTGCATATCCTGCGAATTATTTTATTTCGTCTATAGTAACTCTGCGTCCTTCGTCACTGGACTTACGAATCGCCTCAAGAATACGTATTATCTGTGCGCCGTCATGGAAATCGGGCTTGACTGCGCCCTTTCCGGCTACTGCATTAAGGAAATCATAGAAACCATTCACAAATGTGTGCTCATAGCCGATTATATGACCCGACGGCCACCATGCCGACAGATACGGATGATCCGCCTCTGTGACAAGTATCCTGCGATAGCCCTGTTCCCTGCCCGGTTCGGTAAAGTCAAAGAATTCGAGCTCGTTCATGCGTTCCAGATTGAACCTCAGGGCTCCCTTGCTGCCATAGAGTTCAAAATCATTATAGTTCTTTCTGCCAACCGCAAACCTTGAGGATTCGATGCTTCCCAGGGCTCCGTTCTCAAATTCGGCTATTGCAAAGGATGCATCATCCACTTCAACATCGCCCATCTCGTTTGCACTTGCACCTGTGCCGGCTGAAAATGCCGTAGCTCCTACTCCCGGCAGCGGACGTTTTTTAATGAATGTCTTGTTTACTCCGGTGACAGCCTCCGGTTCACCAATCAGGAAGCGGGCCAGATCCACTGCATGGGAGGAAAGGTCAAACAGCGGGCCTCCTCCTGCCTTGTCCTTCTGCAGCTGCCATGAGAGCGGGAAGTTTGGATCAGTGATCCAGTCCTGCAGGTATGCGCCGCGCCAATGATATATGGTCCCTATCCGGCCCTCCTCGATCAGCTGCTTCGCATAAGATACTGCCGGCGCCTTTCTGTAATTGTGGTTCAGATAATGGACCACACCGGCTTTTTCAACTGCATCTACCATCTCTTTGGCATCACTGTAGGTAAGCGTAAAGGGTTTTTCACACACTATATGCTTGCCTGCTTTTGCGGCCGCAATTGCCATTTCCTTATGCTCAAAGGTAGGCGTACCGATGTCAACGATATCTATGTCATCCCGCTCCATCACGGTCCGCCAGTCATAGGTCACTTCTTCATAGCCCCAGCGTGCCGCGAAGTCCTCCAGAGGCGTCTTGTTGCCTGCAATGACCTTTAATACGATCTCGTAATCCGTATCAAAAAATTCACCGACTCTGCGCCATGCGTTACTGTGGGCTTTTCCCATAAATCCGCCGCCTATCATGGCGACATTAAGTTTTTTCTTTCCCATACAAAGCCTCCTGCTGCTTTATGATATACCTTGTGGAATCACATATGTATATCTATTAATACCATCCTAAGCAAACCTTGCACCAATTTTCTTAAGGTTCTTGACACTAATGGCCACAGCCTCTTCTTCCATACCCAGCCATTCCGGAGCCGGAGCATCGATCTCAACTGCCAGGAAGCCTTTGTAGCCTGCATTGCTCAGCAATTCGGCCAGCTTCATGTTGTCCACCATGCCGAAGCCTACCGGTACTCCGCAGAAGAAATACCAATCTGTCGGTTTTGCTGTCGGATGGAGCTTAAGATCCTTAATATGAGTAGAGAATACATGAGGAGCCAGCTTTTCCATTCCGGCCACCGGATCATCCAGAAGGCGGAGGAAGTTGCCTGTATCGAAGTTGATGCCGAAGTTTGGCGAATTCACTGCCTCTATCATCTCCAGCATTTCATCAGATGTGTAGTCCAGATGATTTTCAGCTGCCAGCCTTACTCCATGAGCTTCGGCGATCTTTGTGGCTTCCTTGTACATGGGTATGAGCCTTGCTATATGGTCACGATGGTTTTCATGGCGCCAGTCAAATGCTGAGCCTGTTATCCTCATGACATCAGTGCCAATCAGGCGCGTCTTTGGAATAAGCGCCTTCATTTCTTCAAATGCTTCCGGATTCAGACCTCTCTCAAGTCCGTTGGGATGGCCCCATGCAAACACAGAGTCGAAACCGTATTCCTTTATCTTTGCTCCCAACTCCTTCAGGTAACCATCGTCAAGGCTTGGTAAAAAGCAGGTTTCAAGTGAAACCCCGTCAACATCGAGTTTTTTTGCAAACTCAAGGAAATCATCAACTGATTTTAATTTTTCAGGCTTTTCCTGGAAATCATAGACTTCACCAAAAAGTCTGTGAAAACAATAACTGTCAATACCGATCTTCATGTGAATAACCCTCCTGTTGGTTTATTTATTTATTCTTTACCAATATCCCAGCCGGCATTCAGACAGGCCGGGATATCGGCTAACAGTCCGGATTAGAGCTCTCTGTCCTTCCTCTGGAGAAGAACCGCACCGATTATGATCAATCCCTTGAAGGCGTTGATCAGATACACATTCACTCCGAGAAGTGTTATCATGTTGTTTATAATACCCAGTATCAGCATACCGTAAAGCGCGCCTGATATTTTGCCCTTGCCGCCTTCCATGGAGATGCCGCCGATTACTGTCATTGCTATAGCGTTGAGCTCATATGCATTACCGGAGGATGTAGAATTTATTGAACCCATCCTTGAGCTTTCCACGATAGCTGCAACGGAAATCGCAAAACCGAGCAGTGTATATGCAAGTATCTTTATCTTGTCGGTATTTATACCTGAAAGCCTTGTGGCTTTTTCATTTGAACCTACCGCGTATATGTGTCTTCCCAGCTTTGTATATCTGGATATGAACCAGAAGAGTGCAAACATCAGGAAGTAGTATACTACCGACATTGGTATCTTTCCGAAAAGGTTGTAGTTTGATATTTGTGTATAAAATGGAGCCTTTGCCTTGTCAAGATAAAAACCGCCGCCTGACATGAAGAACATGCTGAGAGAGCGGTATATATACTGCATGCCAAGTGTTACGATAAAAGAAGGTACACGCCCTTTTGTAACGATAAGGCCGGTTGCAGTGGACATGAGACAGCCTGACAATATGGCGATTATTACACCAACCACAACATTTCCGGTACTATTTACAAACGAAACAGTAATAGCCGCGACAGCAACCATCTGCGCACCGACAGAAAGATCTATATTGCCCGATATAATGACAAAAGACATGCCCAGTGCGATTATGCCGATAACAGAATGATTTCGCAAAATGTTCATGAAATTCTGCAGTGAAAAGAACTGTGAACCTTCAGCCAGCGTTGCAATGAAGATCATTGCAAGCACTACAAGTACAATGCTGTTGGCACTTACAAGCTTTTTCAGAGAATTCAGTCCGAATTTCTCCTTAGTTATTGTATTTTGCATTTTTCCGTCCCCCACAAATTAGTTTATACTGCCGCCGGTAGACAGTATCATGATGTTTTCCTCTGTCAATTGCTCCCGGCACAGTTCCCCGCGCAGCTCTCCGTGATACATCACAATGACACGGTCACATAGCTTGATTATCTCCTGGGCTTCACCCGAGGTCACTATCACTCCTATGTTCTGCTTGGCAAGCTTCATTATCTCAGTGTAAATTTCATTTTTCGCTCCAACATCAACACCCTGAGTCGGATTGGACATTATCATGATATCCGGCCTTGCATTGAGCCATTTTGATAAAACAGCCTTCTGCTGATTACCGCCTGAGAGGCTGGTGATTTTGTTCTGTATATTTCCTGCCTTAATGCGCAGCTTGTCCACGAAATCCTGGGCAACTGCACGTTCCCTTTTCTTGCTCAGCGCAACTCCGCGGCGGCATTTTTCAAGCGCTGTAATGGTGATATTATCTTGAACGGACAAGTCTTTGATAATTGCGTTTTCTTTACGGTTTGGCGGCAGATAGCCTATGCCCTGGCACTTTGCCTGTGATGGATGACGTATCTTAAGCGGCTTTCCGTTCTTCAATACTGTGCCGGTACAGCACAGATCCCCGAACAATGCACGCACCATCTCATCCTTTCCATCACCCAGCAAACCTGTAATACCAAGGATCTCACCCTCTCTAAGAGTGAAGCTTACTCCCTTGACACGGGTATCCACTTTTATATCCTTTACTTCGAGAAGCGGTTCGCCTATCTTGTGCTCCTCATATACCTGCTGGCTGAGTACATCCCTTCCGACCATCATTCTGGCTATATCAGTCTGACAAATCTTGGTTCCGCACTCCTGCAGAATACTGCCGGCAGATACATTTTCACCATTCCGTAATACAGTATAGCTGTCACAAAAATCTACAACTTCGCCGAGTTTATGCGAAATGAATATTACTGTTACTCCGTGATCCTTGGTCAAACCCCTTATTACTTCAAATACATTGTCTATCTCTGTTTGTGTCAGTGATGTCGTCGGCTCATCCATTATGATCAGCTTCGCTTCCATCAGCAATGCCTTGGCAATTTCCACGACCTGCTTATAGGAGGTCTCCAGATCCCTCATCATCTTCCTGGGATCGATGGAAACGTTCATTTTATTGAAAACCCTGACGGTTTCCTCACACATTCTCTTTACATCAAGTATTCCGGATTTCTTATGAAGCTCCCGCCCAAGGAACATATTCTCATATACCATCAGATCATTTACCACATTCAGCTCCTGATGGATAAATGCAATGCCAAGGGCCTGAGATTCTGCCGGCGATGTGATCTTCACCGGTTTCCCGAACAGTGAGATCTCTCCCGAATCCTTTTGGATGACTCCACCCAGAATATTCATCAGTGTTGTTTTGCCTGCCCCGTTTTCGCCTAACAGTGCGTGGATTTCGCCCTGCCGCACATTGAGACTGACACTTTTTAAAACCGTAACTCCATTGTACGATTTAACAATGTCCTGCATCTGCAATGAGCAATTTTCCATGTTAGTCTCCTCGCTTATTTCTCGAAATCACAGCGACACTGTGACTCTGTCTGGTAAAATAGTGATCCAATTGCCCTACTTCATTATTGATTCATACAGGAGACGGCATACCGCCGTCTCCCGCATGAATTCTGATTTAGTTTATCTGTACGTCTATGCTTGTATCTTAGTACGGAGCGTCAGGAGTGATGTGGTTCTCATCGAGCCATGCCTTGTATGTGCCTCTGTCAAGAGTCTTGGCAGGAATGATTATTTCAGCGTCATAAGTCTTGCCTTCCTGCAAGCCTGCTGCCAGTTCAACGCATGTGATGATCATGTAAGGATCGTATGTCTGAGAGGATATTCCCATATCAGGATACTGTTCCATTACCTTGAAGTAAGCCTGTGATCCGCCGCCGCCTGTGATAGCTTTGATGTCCTTTATACGTCCTGCTTCGTTGACAGCCTGGATAAGTCCGATTGAAAGTTCATCGTCTGTAGAGTAGATAGCGTCGATTCCATCCGGATAAGCTGTCAGTATATCTGTCATTATACGAAGACCTGTTTCGGGAGCGCCGTTTTCTGCGCCGTATTCCTGCAGGATCTCGATTCCGGGATACTTTTCAGCTACTGTATCTCTGAAGCCTTTAACACGTACGTTGAATATTTCACCGTATGCAGGTATGTTAGCTATAACGACCTTACCTTTGCCGCCAATCTTCTCAGCAATGTAGTCAGCACCTAAAACGCCCATCTGATAGTTGTTGCCAGCTACATAATAGTCAGCCTTAGTTGCGCCAAGTGTACGGTCAAAGTTGACCAGCTTAATGCCGGCATCTTTGATCTTCTGTGCTGCAGTACCGAGTGTATCGTTGTGCGGCATCAGAACGATAGTTTCACATTTGAGCTGGATCAATTCATCGATATGATTCGCCTGGGTGTTTTCATCAGCTGAGACGAGGAGCTTGTAGTTCAGGCCCAGTCTCTTTGCTGTCTGGTCAGCTGCCCACTGTACTGCAGCGACCCAACCTGTAGGTGCTTCAGGAACTGAAATACCGATAAGGCCTTTTTCAGTTTTTGCCGGAGTTTCTGCAGGAGTTTGTGCCGGATTCTGATCGGCCGGTTTCTGTGAAGAACATGCTACAGCTGTTAATACGAGTACCAAACACAGTACAACTACTAATAATTTCTTCATTTTCTTCCTCCTTCATCTGGAAAGGTTTATATCACAAACGGCATATGCCATATGTGTCAGAATGGTTCAGCCGAATACGGAGCGCAGAAAATTCAAACCGTTTCGGGCAAGGCTGTCCGGGCTTTCTGCCAACGGCCTCCAGAGAGAGACTGCCTTTGCTATTTCCTTTATTTCGGGTGTAAATGACTCTATAACGACAGGACCACTATAGTCAGCTTCGATCAGTGCGCTGCGTATCGAAGCCCAGTCAAGATTGTCCTCGCCGGGAGTGCCCCGGTCATTTGCACAAGCATGAAAATCGAATATTTTACCCTTTGCCATACGTATGGCATTCGGCAGCGACTTCTCTTCAATATTCATATGAAAGGTATCCAGAAGGAAGCCTACATTGTCATAACCTACTGTGTCCAAAAATGAAAGTCCCTGTTCGACGGTATTCATAAAGTCCGTCTCGAATCTGTTCAGGGGCTCGACAGCCAGCCGTACGCCTTTTTCTGCTGCATAATCGGCAAGCCTTTTCATGTTTTCAGAGGCCAGCTTCGTCTGGCGCTGTTTTTCATCCTTTGAAGCAAGACGCGTCCTGCCTACCGCTGCATACATCGGTCCCGCTACATACGGTGAGCTGACGGCAGCTGCCATGTCTATCAGTCGCTTTCCGTAGGCCATGCCGTTTTCACGGTATTCCGGCACATCGCTGCTTATATCCCTGGTCTCACCGTAGGCGCCGCACACATGGACAGCAATGCCTGTCCGCTGTGCCTCTGCCAGTATTTTGGCATCATCTATGGAATCAGGGTCTTCAACAGCGATCTCATATATATCGAAGCCGAGTTCCTTTGCATGAGCCAGTTGATCTATTTTGTCTGTTGTAAAGGGTGATACCCATATATAAGAGCTGGCGCCAATCATCATAACATTTTCTCCATTTATTACAGTAGTTTTCGTTTCCTTTAATATAATGTAAAATTGGTTTAAATCCACTAATACTGGTATTTTGATCTGTTCTGGTTCTATTTGGAGCCGCAACTTGTTATAATCAGTTCTATAATTTAATATATCAGTTGAATCTTAACCTGTCAATAATAAACGAAAAAATTCATTAATATACGATAACGTTTGTGCATTATATTAGTTGACTTTTTACCACATTCAACAAAAACCAACAGTCAACTGCTATTAAACGATAGTATAAACCGGAATTATCTCCTTTATTTTCATATTAACTTACAACCTTTTACAGCTCGGTGACCTCAAAGTCAAAGACTCTGGCCAGCTGCCTTAGCTGTGGTCTGACATCTCCGGTTATGATGAGTGAGTGATGTGAACAGAGAGCATCCATTACCTTATGGCCGTCCTTGTAACGGATCAAAGCGCCGTTCCTGCAGTCGGAGCCCGGATACTGCACATAATCCTCGATCTCGGCCTCTATTATGCTTAGCCTCTTAAAGCCGGGATATATTTTTGCCAGGGTTATTTTGCCTTTGGGCATACGGCAGTCAACAACTATCGCATCATCGTTCACTATTTCAAGAACCTTGGGACGAAGGGTCCACTCTGTGCAGAAGCTCCTGGCCGCCAGTCCGAAATAGCCGCAATGCACTCCCAATGCATGGTTGTCGGGATCCTCTATATCAGGGAACTTGTCGATGCGCTCATGTGCAAGGGCCGCCATCCCCACCAGGAACGGATACAGATTGGTCATCATTATCGGCTTGTCCAGAGAACGGTTGATTATATATGTTGAGAGCAGCGTCAGTGTATCGCCCTCACATGCGAAAATAATATTGTCACGCTCAAACAGCATATTCCAGGCAAGACATGGTGTGGTATCACAATTGAATGATTCGTTAAGACAGTTTGATCCAACACCCGCCACATCACCGATTTCATCTATAACTTCCTTTACTGCTATATATATCTTCACAGCGCGAAGGTATGCCATTTCGCAAACGCCCTCCTGGTTAATGTTCCAGTCTGCGCTCACCCTCGCCGCCTCTTCATCAGAAATCTGCCTTGCGCGCTCACTTACTTCCTTCCAGCTGCGGTAAATCAGCTTACAGCCGAAAACCTCCTCCATTTTGTCTGTGCTTTCCTTCTCCCACCAGTAGAAGCGTTTGAAAATATTTGCCTGCATGCCCTCTCCGGGTGAATCCTGAAACATGAGGAATTTAGCTCCGGTTTTGAGAGAGCGCTTCACTGCGATCGCCCTGAGCACAGTCTTTGCCATCTCCGTATTGTAGGGTGAAAACACTGTGCAGCCAAGGTCACGAAGGTATGTGACGATCTCCCAGTCCCACATTTCCACAGTGCCGAAACGGGATGTCAGCACCACCATCGGCAAACCGCAGGCTTTGAGCTCCTCGTCATGACGGAATGCCGCAAAAATAAGCTGGGGGAATAATATAGCATCAGCCTCGGGTATGGGATCTCCCACCCGGACTTCTGTAAGAAACTCAGCCACATCGCCGTAGAAATCGCGAAGGCGTGCCATCTGATCCTGAAACTCCTGCCTTTCACGATCGTTTGCCTCTGCAAAATATAGTGGAACCAGACGAACTTTCATTCAAAAAACCTCCCGAACAATATTATTTCTATTTGCTAAACTGAATATAAACTGTGAAAAAGAACATTTCAAAATTGTATAACATGCTTTATGCCCCTGGCCTGTCTGACATTTTCAAAGCCTGCGGCAATATCCTTCAGCTCATATCGGTCGGTTATCATGTCCTTTACATTCAGCAGTCCCTGGGCAACAAACTCCAATGTCTTTCTGAACTGCGCTATGCTTGATCTTGTGGAACCGGTCAGATACAGCTCCTTATAGTGTACGATGTTTGTATCGATGGCGACCGGCTGCTTGTTTGCAGGGATGCCTCCAAAGAAATTGACTCTGCCGCCGTAGTTCATCAGCGGAAGCATGGCTGCCTGGACCTGTGGAACCGGACATGCGGTGATCGCAACATCGAGGCCCCTGCCATGAGTCCATTCCTTCACAAAGCCCGCCAGGTCATTGCCGCTGTAAGTTTCGATATACGGCATTATCTTCTTGCACTGATCGAGTCGTTCCTGTGACAAATCGTTCATCAGCACCGATGCCCCGGCCATATGCAGCAGCATCGCATGGCTGTTCCCGATAGGGCCTGCGCCTACCACCAATGCATATTCACCCGGCTTTACGAAGCACTTGGTAAAACCGTTGTACGCACAAGACAGAGGCTCGGTGACAGCAGCTTCCGCAGGAGTAACTCCCTCTGGCAGTAGCATCAGATTACCGCGGAGCACTGCATCGGCCGGTATACGGACATATTCCGCAAAGGCTCCGTCCATGTTTATTCCAAAAGCCCTGTAGTCATCACAAAGATGAAAATTGCCGGATACACAGCGGTCACAGATGCCGCATCCGATATTCGGCTGTATGGCGACCTGCATCCCTTCCTTATAAAAAGGTACATTTTTACCGACCCTGACTATAGTGCCTGCAAATTCATGGCCCAATGTCAATGGATGCTCCTCATCCACGCCCTTGTGCCCATTCTGCCACATCCTTATGTCTGTGCCGCAAATTGCTGCGGCATCTGTCCTGAGCAGCAGTTCATTATCATTTATGACCGGAATGTCTGTTTCCACAAGTCTGATATCATTAGGTCCGTACAGTTTCAAACTAAGCATTGATAAGCCTCCTCCATGATCTTGTATTCTTTGTCACAGTCTGACGATACTTTTAGTCTCAATAGAACGATTGCCGGCTTCAACTATGCTCACAGCCTGTCTGCCGTCCCAGCCCGTCACTTTGGTCGGTATATCATTTATTATTGCTTCAACAAAAGAAATATCCTCGGAAAGATATGCATCTATAAACAATGTCATCCAGCTGTTTATAAATGGTGTGGAAGTACCATTCTCTACGGTCGTACATTTTACAAAGCTGGCATCTGAGCGCCCCACCTGAAGGACTCCCTTTGTTCCGATGATCTCCATTTTGGAATCGTAGCCATACTGTACGTATGCCGCGCCGTCTATTGAAAACTGTACTCCGTTTTCGAATACGCCGTTCATCAAGACACTGTCATAGTAATCGGGATACTCGGCTTTAGCTTCAGGATTCCTGAAATTGCCCGCCACAGCATACATTTCTTTTATCTCGCTGCCGGCGAACCAGCGGATCGAATCAATATCATGGCTGTTCACCTCTGCCAGGATACCGTTTGATTTTTTAAGATCGTACATCCACGGGCGCGGCTTGCTCGGTCCCCGGGTGCAAGAATGGATCTGCACCAGGTCTCCTATGGCTCCCTCCTCCAGAAGCTTCTTAGCTTCCCTGAAGCTCACATCGTGACGGCGCATAAAGCCTATTTGAAGCTTCACGTTATTTCTATCGCAAGCCTCGATCATCTCATCACATTCACTTGTATTCATAGCCATTGGTTTTTCGCAAAAGATGTGTTTCTTAGCGTTTGCACAATCGATAACGATATCCTTGTGCAGATTTGTTGGAGAAACTACTATTACCGCGTCGACAGCTTCATCATTGAGCATCTGCCTGTAGTCCGTGTACCATTTGTCTATTCCCAGTTCGTTGGCGGCAGCTTTGGCAGCATCCTCGACAACATCCACCACCGCGCTCATACGCGCACCCGGGACTTTATTCATGAAATTGCGTGCATGTATCATCCCTGCACGACCGCATCCAATCAAACAAATACCTAATTCACGTTTGCTCATCTTCAGTTGGCTCCTGTCAGTTACATTTTTCTTTATTATAACTCTAAGCCTGTTGAAGTGCAATCGTTTTTTATTGTTTTTTATCGTTTATTATCAGTTTCACATATTTTTCTACTATTATCCGGTCCAATCAACAATTATTGAAAATAAAAAATGCATAGCCGCTTTTTGCAGCCATGCATATCAATGCTTCGGTTCCCGCCGCCCGCATCATCCCATTACAGGAATATCGGCAACGACAACATTTACACCTGCTCCGTGCAGAGTGTCGACAAAACCACTGTCCGCCTGTTCATCCGTAATCAGCACATCTACCATCGAGACAGGAGCATATGTCACAAATGCAGTCCTCTCGATCTTGCTGCTGTCGGCCAGCAGTATCACCTTATCCGCAGAATCGATCATCTGTTTTTTGATACAGGCCATATCCATCCCTGGCGTTGTCAGACCATTTTTTATGCTTACCCCGTTCACGGCGACAAAAGCCTTGTCAACATGAAGCATCGAAAGCATATCCAAAGCCGATTGCCCTGTCGTACAGCGGAAATTGCGCCTGACAAGTCCTCCTGCAAGCATGATGTTTACTGATGTGTTCTGTTCGAGCCATGATGCGATCTGAAGGTCATTGGTAACCACAGTCAGGCTCTTGTATGAGCCAAGGAGCCTCGCCAGTTCAAATGTGGTAGTTCCGGAATCAAGGGCTATGGCATCGCCCTCTTGAATAAATTCAAGCGCGGCCTTTGCAATCGCCCTCTTCTCATTGATATTACATATCTCCTTCTGCATGGTGCTCAGTTCGGCAGCTGTCTTGTTGGAGCTTATCGCTCCGCCGTGGGTGCGCTTTATGATCCTGCGTCCTTCCAGATCCCGCAGATCGTTTCTGATAGTCGCGGGGGACACATTGAATCTGTCGCACAGATCATTGACTGTAATATTACCGTTTTTGTTGACAAGCTCGGCTATAACCTGCTGACGTACCTGTGCCAGCATACCACCGGTCTGTTTCGCCATGGCTCATTCTCCTTTTATACATTTTCTATAAAAAATAAATTTAAACCAATGTATAGCTTCGATAAAACGGAGTCATCTGATCAATAGCCCTCAGATACAAATCTGCATAAGAACTGTATCTATTATATCCTGACATATCAGCAGCAAATTCCGCACCCTTTTTCATCACCTTTTGTATGGGCTTCCTGTAATCCGACAGCATACCTGTACCGCAGGCAGCTATCACTGCGCTTCCTAAAAGGGCTGTTTCACCCGTTTCAAAGGTCGTAACATCAACTCCCAGCACATCCGCCTTTATCTGATTGAAGAGCGCGGATTTGGAGCCTCCGCCGATGGTCAGCATCTTGCTGAAGCTGTCATTGGGATAGAGTCCTCGTAAAACCGAAAGGTAATATTTATACTCATAAGCCACCGCTTCCATCACCGAACGGTACATGTGTCCCCTGGTATGCTTGAAATCCATTCCCAGCCATGCACCTTTGAGATCAGGGTTGCTTGGCAGCGCTCTGCCGGTGAAATGAGGTATAAATATCAGCCCTTCACTTCCAGGTTCGATTACCGCCGCTTCAGCTTCTATTTCACTATAGTCAGCCGCAGGCTTTCCGGTCAGCGTATCGCGGAACCAGCGTATACACATGCCGCCGCCGTTTATATATGCCAGAGGAAGAAACAGTCCATCCACCGGGCTCCTCATCATCGTGAGCGTTTCATTCTCCATATCCGGGACATAACTGTCCACAACGCTGCACAAAACAGATGCCGTGCCGGCGCAGTCCAGTATCATCTCCCTCTCGAACATCCCTGAGCCGAATGTACTGGCAGCCGTGTCACCGCACCCTGCAACGACAGGAGTTCCTTCAGTCAGTCCTGATATGGCAGCAAACTCTGCCGTGACCTTGCCCATTATATCAAAGGGTGACACTATTCGTGCCATCTTGCTTTTATCGATATCAAATGTTTCCAACAGCTCGTCCGACCACTTCTTGTTTGCATTATCCGAAAGACAGGAGAAATGCAGATGAGTGTAGTCAAAATATGCTTCCTCGCCCGACAAACCAGTCATCCTTCCGACCACATATGCCTGGGGCAGTACAAATTTCACAGTCCTTTTATATGCCTCCGGATGCTCGTGCTTCCACCAGAGGATCTTCGGGCCGTGCACATATGACACAGGTCCGCCGCTCAGCTCTATTATCCTTTTTCCTGCACGGGCGCGCATTTCTTCCATCTGCCCGCTGCACCTGGTATCAAGCCATGAATCAAAACATGTGGACGCCTGGCCATTAACATCCACGCCCATTATACCTGCCATCTGGCCATCTATTCCTATACCCGCAACATTTGCCGGAGCAATACCCGACTTTGAAAGCAGTTCATTTATCGTTCGGGCACAGGACATATAAAGGTCATCCGGCTCCTGCCACACTGTGCCGGGCTTTGGAGAAATCAGCCGGGATTCTTCAAAGGCAGTAGTTATCAGCTCCATATCCTCATTGAACAGCGCAGCCTTCGTTCCCTGTGTTCCGATGTCTATACCAATAATATATGAGCTCACCACAGAATCTCCTTGTCGTTTATTGCTGTTTATTATTACTTTTTATTGTAATTTTCTTTTTACTATATGTCAACAACAGCAATGATAAACCACCAAGGAAAAATTTCGGGTACCCCTGGATCATACAGAATCAGCCCACCCGATGACCTTCTGCTCTCCTTGCATCTACAATTGCAGTGATCTGCTCAAAACAGATGCCGTGACTCGCCGCGATTTCCCTGGCATAGCTCTTGCCAAGCGGAGGACCGGGTTTTATCAGGTATGACCGCTTCCCGCCCTCCATTCCGGTCACGATACTCAGCACCTTACTGTCTCCTGTGACCTGCTGATTGATCTCATCTGTGCAGGCTGCCAGCTCATGCATGTGTGTATTGAATAACGCCCTCGTTTCAAGATACCTCAGCGACCGCACTATATCCTGTGCAATATACAACCCTTAATTTAAAGGCTTTGGTATGCCAACACCGGCCTCTTCACCAGGCCACAACAGACTAATGAATTCATTAACCATAAGCCACCTCTCAGATACGGGCTTTACTTCCATAATATGCATCATAGCACATTGAACCACCCCTCTTAATCGCGAGCGATTTGAAGTTGGGGGATTCTTGCTTCATCGAGGTCGTAACCTACTGTCTCCACAAGCTTGACTTCGGGTCGTCCCAGCCCTAGTTTAACATATTTACTATCTATCAGGAAGCATTCATCTTCTTGCCTTGACTCAAGATATTGATGCTTGCATTGATATCCCTGTCATGCCTTGTCCCACACTCAGAGCATATCCACTCCCTTATGGCAAGGTTCCTGACTTCGGGATTCTTCTGCCCGCAGTTGCTGCATATCTGGCTGCTCGGATAGAATGTATCAACATGGTTCACTGTCCTTCCATACCATTCACTCTTGTATTCTATCATCCGGAAGAATTCACCCCAGCTGCTGTCATGTATCGATCCGGCCAGTTTATGATTCTTTACCATGTTCTTTATCTTCAGGTCCTCCAGACATATCACTTGGTTTTCGCGAATCAGCCTGGTGGAAAGCTTGTGCAGATGATCACTTCTTTGGTTTGCTATCCTTTCATGAATCCTTGCTACCTTTGCTCTTTCCTTGTTGTAGTTATTACTTCCCTTCTGTCTGGAGGACAGCTTCCTTTGGGCTCTTTTCAGCTTATCCTCCTGCTTTTTCATATGTTTGGGGTTCTCGACCGCTTCTCCTGTTGATAACGTACAGAAACTTTTCAGTCCCACATCTATACCTATACTGGACTTGACCTCGGGAAGTTTCTCTATTTCTGTTTCAACACAGACTGATATGTAATACTTGCCTGTGTTTGTCCTGCTTACTGTTACATTACGGATACTGCCTTCTGCCGCTCTGCTGTTTTTATACTTTATCCAGCCCAGCCTGGGAAGCCTGATCCTGTTATTCTCTATTTGTATATTTCCATTGACAGGCTGTGTACGGTAGCTGTGAAAATGATTGTGCTTGCTTTTGTATCTGGGAAAGCCACTGCCCTTGAAAAAATTATCAAATGCTTTATCCAGATCACGCAAGGACTGCTGCAGCGCGATGGAATCCACTTCTTTCAGCCACGCATGCTCCTGCTTTAAGGCTGTCATATCGCTTGAACAATCATTGTATGAAAACCTTCTGTGTTCCTCTTCCCAACACCTGATCCTCTTTTCGAGGTAATGGTTGAATACATACCTGACACACCCAAAGGTCTTATTGAGTATTTCCATTTGTTTCTTATCAGGATATATCCTATATTTATAACCCCTTAACAAGGCAGCACCCCCTTCAAAGAACATACAAACATATGTTCTATTATATCCCAAACAGAGGAAATCCGCAATGCTTCGGGAAATATTCGCCTGCCACAATTACATACCCTGAACAATTCATCACCCACCTACGCCCTCGCTTCCACGAGATATGTAGCTTAGAGGTGGGCGTTTTCTTGTATTTTGTAATAAAAGGAGAAGCTCCATAGACATTTTACAGTATCCTGCAGCAACACCCGATTTTAGTCCACTTAAAATTGAAAGATCTGACTGACTGCAGATATAATCCAGATACATGAAACATTGATAAAATGAATCAATGATGCGATCCCGGTAATAATAAATCAATATTATTACTGCAGGAGGATGATCATAATGGACAAAATGGATGAAGCCCTCACCAGATTAAGAAGGCTGGAATGTCCCACCGGTGATTTGGAAAAAAGCGTTGCTCTGATTCTTGAAGATTATGGAGTAGCTAATATGGATGATGTAAAGGTCAAAAGGTACAACGGTATGAACGGCGATGATACCCAGGCATACAAGGTCGACATATCAGGTACGGGACAGTCCTTCCTGCTGCTGGCAAGATCGGGCTTTGACGACTATGTTGCCAGAGTATTGGACGTTTACAGCACACATGATCGCAGTTATTGAGCAGTATTATTCAGGTCCTGGCTCATATCATCAATTAATTTGACCTTGTTGAGAAGCTCCTCCATTATCTGCTTCTGTATGGTGATAGAAGACAGTATCTCCTCCGATGTCGCTGTATGCTCCTCAAAGACTGACGAGACACCCTCGAGCTTCGCCTGTACATCGTTGAATCTGCCAAGTGTTCCGCTGATCAGTGAAACCTCTTCCGCCAGTCCCTTATTTACATCATTCACAGAATTCGAAATGTAACCGAACCTGTTTTCTACACTGGCAAGCTTCTCTCTTCCGACAGCAACCGCATCCACTCCGCAGTTCACAGCATTCAGAGCTTGTTCGGTAGAGCTCCCGATAGATGATGTTATTTCATGTATCATCTTGACGGTGTGAGCCGTCTGTTCGGCAAGCTTCCGTATCTCCTCTGCAACGACCATAAAGCCCTTTCCGTTTTCTCCCGCCCTTGCCGCTTCTATTGAAGCATTAAGTGAAAGCATGTTGGTTTGCCCGGAGATCCCAGTGATAGCACCAAGGAAATCCTCAATGTCCTGCATACTATTTCTGAGATCGACAACCGTCTTTTGAACAGAATGCATTGAGTCAAACAGAATCTGCATCTGCAGGCCCATATCTTTTATTTCCTGAACGCCTTCATTCACCATACGGGTCGTTTCTACAAATTCACTGCCCAGTCCTTTAGACATCTCTGTCACCTGTTCAAGCGAAACATTAGACTCTACTGTGTACTCAGTAACGTCGACGATTGATTGGGTACTGTTTTCGATACCTGTGCTGATCTGGGAGAATGACTCGACAATTCTCTCAGAAGTAGTTGTGGCCTCATCGATGTCCTTCCTCAGAACAGTTGTATTGGAAAACAGTGTCGAGGCAACGTTTCTGATTTTATTCATGATCCCATCAAGGACATCCTTCTTCTCCCTTAGCTCCCTCTGGTTGTCAGCGGCAATACCAAACAGCTTCTTTATGCCTATCGATCCGGAAACGGCTGCTATACCGGCAAAAACAAATGAAAAATAGCGAATTGCATATTCTGAGAAGCCATCGAGCCTGAGCTTCGGGATGAAAACAAGCAGTGCAGCATCGCCTAAAACTGCCAGAACACATGTCAAAGCTGTAAGTACAAGATCGTTATATAATAGCGATAAAATAATACAAAAATAGAGCATGGATATACTCTCACGCACCGGTGTAGATGCCCTGGCTGCAATAACGATCAGCAGAGACGAAAAAACCATGATGTACTTGCTCCATGGCTTGGTTAATGTAAACCTTACAAGAATTATATTAGCAGCCATTATTGTCAATACTACTGCCGAAACGATAGTAACACTGACAATAGTGAAGCCTTCAGATGCCTTGCCGGCAAGAACGGTTCCGTATGTCGCCGTGATTATTACGGCCAGAAAAATAAACAAAGTCCTCAATGCCCTTTTATGATTCTCGATCATGCTGACGAAGGACAGGTTTCCTTCCTTTTCCGCCTGGCTGGTGTCTACGTTGAACAGTCTCATCATCGTCACCTCATATTAAGAGAGTATACTGTAATGCAGTTTTATTGATATAACTCTATTAATAGAGTAAACTTATTTCACATATATGTCAATTTAAGTAACCTGGTAAATTATTTTGTAAAATCTCCCCTTCTGCGTCTTCTCACATCCTGAATAAATAGCCTGCTCCCCAGACCGTTTCTATATACCGGGGATTTTTAGGGTCTGCCTCGGTTTTCTCCCGGATCTTGCCTACATGAACAGTGACCGTATTGGTGTCGCCAAAGGCTTCAAGGCCCCAGATGCGGTCAAAAAGCTGATCCTTGGAGAAAACCTTGTTAGGGTTCCTTGCCAGAAACAGCAGTATATCAAACTCCTTTGAAGTCAGATCAGCAAGCTTCCCATCCACCTTTACCGTCCGTGCGTCCGGATCTATCTCCATACCCCTTACCCTTATAGTTACCTCCCGGGATACGGTTTTGCCGGTCAGCCGCCTGAACCGCGCAAGGTGGGCCTTGACCCTGGCCACCAGCTCGCCGGGGCTGAAGGGCTTGGTCACATAATCGTCTGCGCCGAGTCCCAGACCGCGGATCTTGTCGATATCCTCACGCCTTGCCGATACAAGAAGAACCGGTGTATCCTTTACTTCACGGACCCTCCTCAGCACCTCGAAGCCATCGATTTGAGGCAGCATCAGGTCCAGCAGGATCAGATCATAATTTCTCTCCAGAGCCATGGAAAGTCCTGTTTTTCCGGTATGCGCCATATCGGCCTGCATTCCGTTTATCTCAAGGTAGTCCCGTAAAAGCTCGGCAATGCTTATATCATCTTCAATTATAAGTACAGTATCAGGCATTTATCTTATTCCCCCATCAGCATTATCTTGATATGGAGCCTTGTTCCCCTCCTCTGATCCGGTGCCGTCGGGACCTTCTTTACCTGCCTCCGCCATGACCGGAAGCGTCCACGAAATGCGCGTAAACTCACCATAGCTGCTCTCCGCCCATATCCTGCCCCCATGGTCCTCAACGATCCTCCTGGAGATCTGAAGACCCAGCCCGGTCCCGCCTATAGTAGATGTCCTAGCAGCATCAGCCCGATAGAAGCGTTCAAATATATTAGGCAGTGCATCTGCCTGTATACCAATACCGTTATCCTCTGTCGAACAAATCACTGCACCATCTCTTTCGACCGCCGTGAATATGACCCTTCTGCCTGTCTCTTTGCAGTACTTGACCGCATTCTCGGTCAGGTTGTGCTGCAGTCTTTGGATCATGCTCCGATCGAGTCTGACCATAGTATCCGGTCGTATATCAAGACTGCATTGAACTTCAAAGTCCTTTTCCTCAAGATCCAGTCTTGTCTCATTGCACAGACTCCTGTAAAAGTCTGCTGCAGTAACTGTTTCAAAGTGATAATTCGCCTTTCCTACATCCAGACTGGAATATAAAAACAAATCATCTATCATTCGATCAAGGGCGATGGTTTTGCTCAGAATGGTCCTTGTGTACCTCTCCATCTTTTCAGGCGTATCGGCCATACCATCTATCAAGCCCTCAACATATCCTTTTATGGCAGTGACAGGTGTCCTCAGGTCATGGGATATGTTGGTCACAAGCTCCCTGCGGCTCTCATCCTCTTTGACCTGGGCATCGATAGAATCCTTCAGCCTGAGTCTCATTTCCTCAAACGCCATGACCACCTGGGCTACCTCGTCCCGTTTATCCGTCCTGATGCTGAAATCCAGATCCCCCTCTGAAATATGACGGACTCCAATCTTCAATGTTTTCAGTGACTGCATCATGCTTCGTGTGACCAATAAGGTCATGAGGAAAATAAGTCCCAGTATGCAAACAAACAGAATCGTCATAAATCTTTTGAACAGCGTACCTGATATTTCATTGGTCGCCCCGGTCTCAACAGCTATATAAAGAGTCCCGGCGTCATTTTCCAACTCTCTGCCCAGGACCAGAAATTTATCGTCAACATCAAGCCGATAATATTTTTCAGATAAGATATGCTCCCTGTCAAAACGTTCCCTCAGTCCGGGATGTACTGCCTGTGCCGCCGTTATTTTCTGTACCATGTTCTGTTCATCCAGAATGCCGGAAGCATAAAAAAGCTCACTCCCGCCATCTACAAGAATTATCCCGATATGATGGTCGGAAATGCTCTTATCGATATCGGAAAGCTTATCCCTGTCAAACAAACCATCAGGGTTTTCCTGTGCCAGTATCTCCAACCCAGATAGATCATTGATGCTTTTGAATATATTATCATGATTTTCACCGATGCTCATCAGAAAGGGATTACTCGCAATTGACCTGAATGTGACAAAGGTAACAATGCCAATGAACAGAAACAGCGGAATTATTCCCATGATAAGGTACGATATAAAGATTTTTACCCTTGTCGACATAAAAGCACCCCTTTCTTATTCAATAGTATCTTAATATTTCCATTTTGTGAATACTGTACCGCCGGTTATATCATTCGCCTCTCAAACCTGAGTAACGCAAGCCCGCAGGTAAAAACCGTCCAGAGCAGCATCGACAGAAGTGTGACAAGCAGGCTTCCCATCGAAAGATAGATAAAACCAGCCCCTGCACCCAGCCAGTTCACAGGCAGAAAACCATTCAGGTCCCCGATCCAAAGCCGGCTGATATCCATTGCGATTGCCAGCCCGATCAATGACAGCAAAAGTCCGCTGGTGCTCTTGAGGATCTGTGACCCTAGTACTGAAAACCCAATAACCACAAGGATCGGAAATAGCGACCCCAAAGCCTGAAGGATGCCGTTTCCCAAGGACAGCAGCCATTTCCCCCTTGAAGGAAGAACCAGTCCAGAAATAAGATTCGATGCCCAGAGAGTCATCAGCATTGTCAAAGCTCCTGCGATAGCACACGTGACCTTTGCTGCAAAATGGCCGGTCCTGCTGTCTGGTAAAAGGACTGACGTCCTCATGCTGCCCTTTGACTGCTCATCAATAAAAGCATCAGCAACAAGAGATACTGCAAACAATGGAAGGATCAGCGGTGTGAAAATACCCAGCGCCAGCCGAAACAGATCCTCGCGATATATAACAGCATTATTCCATCCAAGAGCAAGTACATTTGCCAAAGCTACAGCCAGTGGTATTGCAGCGGCAATGATCATTCCTGCCAGTAATTTTTTTCGGCGGAGCATTCTGATAAATTCATTTCTAAATGTAATACCAAAGGTTTTCATACCATTACCTCCGATCTGCCCGCTGATGTGCGTATCTGCTCCAGATACCATTTCTCGAGGCTCTTCCCTTCATTCATAAAATCTTCTTTCAAACAGCTCCTGAGCACCCTGCCGTCATGTATGACCGTTATACGGTCTGCGATATCTGCCGCCTCATGAACTAGATGTGTACTGAGAAGAATTGAAATTCCTTTGTTTTTAAGTCTGTACAGCAGCTGGTCTAGCTCTGAGCGGCCTTCGATGTCCATACCGCTGGCGGGCTCATCAAGTACCAGGTATTTTGGCTGACCGGTCAACGCCATCGCTATGCCAAGCCTTTGCTTCATGCCTGTGGAAAAACTTCTTACCTTCTCCTTATGGCGGTCGGCCAATCCCACTGTGCGCAATGCCTCTTCTGCGCTGTTCCTTCCATTCGGATAATATCCTGCCTTTTGCATCAGGTTGTCATAGGCTGTCATATACCCAAACAACTCCGGCTGCTCGATCAAAAATCCTCCGGCGAAAAGCCGGGTTTTCAGGTCTCCTGTGCAGTTATCCGGTTTGCTGCCTGTATCCGGGTCACAGTACAGGATTTCTCCATCATCAGGTATCAAAAGCCCTGCGATAGCGCGCATCAATGTACTCTTTCCTGCACCGTTGGCGCCCAGGAGCACATGGATCTCACCCTGCTCCATCGTCAGCGTCACATTCTCTATCCCTTTATTATTCTTATATTTCTTAGTGACATTTTTCACTTTTATAATCTCACTCATTACTATCCTCCACATTAATATAAAACCTGCAAGGGCTGGGCATTACCGCCCAACCCTCATAATCACAGGCCGATGATGCCTCGGCAGATCAACCGCGTACACGGTGTTCTCTGCCGGCATTCTCAAAAGCATCACAATCAATGGTTGTTATCTTTGCCGGGTCCGGATCTGCCACATCGACTACAGATGTTCCAACCTCTGAAAGGGTCATTGAAAAATCGATATCAAGATCATGCTCAGTGCCTTTGGTGTCAGTACCTGAGCAGCTCATTGACATACCCATTGCCGCAAGATTGTTCTGCTCGTCAACTGTAATTGAAATCCTGATGCTGTCAAGCTTTTTGTCAACCAGTTCAACATCATATTCACAACTCTTAATGTCGGCAAACGCATCCTGGAGCTCCTGCGGAAGAGGGCTCAAATCTGCCGGAGTCTCATATTCTGTTTCATTATGGTCGTCTGATAACTGAAATGCTGTCTGCAGCAATATAGGCATATTGCCTTCGTCAAAGCTCAGTGAAAATGTACGCAGACCGTTGGATTGAGTCATGCTGACCTGATCCTTGTAATCGCCCATTATCGTATCAAGGAACGCTTCTCTCAATTGCTTGTTTTCGCCGGTATTTTCTCTTCCGTCCCTGCCAAAACGCCTGCCGAATTCTTCTTCGTCCTCTGACTTCTCATCCTTATGGCTCGGTTTGTACCAGTTTTCGGATCCTGCCAGGCGAAGAAGTACATCGTCGTTATTCTTATAAAGCTCAAAGGACTTCTCTGTCTTACCTGATATCTGGAAGGTTCCTCTCATCCTGTTGCTTTGTTCGTCAACCTTCATACTGCCATCGAGGGCAACTACTGTCTCGCCGTTATCCGTAACGGACATGTTCATGCTTACTGTCGCATTTTCAATACTCTCGTGATCCTGATCGAGCAATGTCTTGAACTGCTCATAGGCGCTCCCTGCAGGGTTGGCCGCCATGGCGCCTGCTGTAAGCAGCATACCGCTCATAACTACCACTGCAATAATGACAAATAATTTCTTGTTTCTCATATGATCCACACTCCTAATTTTTTATCTGTAGCATCGCTGCCACTATTAAGAGTGTAGCTGGAAAAAATTAAAACCAAAGAAAGGAAATATAAAGAATTTATAAAGTTCGGGGTCAGGCTTGAAATATTCACTTTTCATGCCTGACCCCAGCTTATGTCATTCCACTACTATGATGTACTCCCGCATCAACAGCGGCGAAACGATTCATGGCTTCTTAGCAAATGTTAATTTAAGCCGTTTGTCGAGGAAAATCAGCCTGCATATAATTGCGGACAACTCTTTTCTGGTAATAGTCCGGTCGATACCGAATGTGCCATATGCATCATTTCCACCGACTATACCTGCGTTGTAAAGCTTGAATATCTCCGTTGAGTATTTCATGCTCTTATCCACATCAGGCAGCAGTACAATGTTATTGATGCCTGCATATTCAGATTCCGGCAAAGCATTTGCCAGAATAGCGGCCACCTCGGCACGGCTGGCGTTTTTTCCGTAGTTGCTGAACTGATCCTGTAAGATGATTTTTGCTTCGATGGCGCTCTCAACAGAGTTATCATACCATCTGACCTTACCGGAAGGAATAACTCCGTCACCACCGGAGAAAATATCACGGATCCTGGCAGCGATTGTCACTACCTCTGCTATCGTAGCGGGTTCATTTGGAGCAAATCTTTGATTGCTGCGGCCATTCATCAGCCCAGTCATAAAGCATAGCTCAATACTCTCTTTGCCCCAATCATCCGGAACATCTTTAAAATTTGCCTCTTTATAAGGGCGTACCACTTTAAACAAAGATGCCGGTGATTTCACAGATGGAAGCGTCTCTGGCTGCACTAATGGCTTTTCCGGCTGTTGCACCGGTAGCTGTACCAACGGCTGTCCCGGCTGCTGCGTTGGCGGTGCCGGCGGCGTGGACGGTATTGACGGCTGCTCCGGTTTTTGCTCAGGCGGTGCCGGGCTTTCGCCTTCATAACCTTCTTTAACATGATATACATGTATGACGGGCCTGCCATTATAACCGGCAGACATCTTTGCATACAGATACAGCATCCTGGTCTCTTCATCGAAGCATGCCCCGCTTATAAAAGTGGATCCTGATTCTGAGGGATACTCTACCGTAGTGAACGATGTCGGGACGATACTGGTTGGGCTTTTAGTTCCGCTGGCCGCCGCTCCAAGATCATTGATGTTGTAAAAATACCAGCAGTTCTGATAGCTGCCATCGGCATTGTATCCGCCATAATCATACCCGATCCGTCCTATCCCCTGATTGGCGAACGCCAGATATCCCTTCTTCTCCGGGAGGTCAATGAACACGCCCGCCCGGCAAATGTCAACCCCGGTCCATTCGCCTTCCCAAAGGTTATCCGGTATTGTTCTCCAGTAGATATTCGAAAAGTAATTCCCATCCCTTGGGGCAGCAATAGGATCGGGATAGTACATCATTTCTTTCATATCGAGCCTCGTACCTGAACCACTGGGGAGCTTGACAGCGGCCAATGCCGGACCCCTGCTTGCGCTCCCGCAAATGCTGTAATACCCGCCAAAGCCCAGTGCAAGTTCCCTGCCCCCGGTATATGTATTGGCAAAGCTTGAAGACAGCTTTGTCACTCCACCCCAATATCCCTTATATTTCTGCAGGCCGTCAGGAAGATACCAATAACCCACATTTGCTTTGGTGCCGTCGCTGTTCAGCCTTGTGGCCGCCAGCTGTGGAAAGCCGCCGGCCCCTCCGGTATAGTAAGAGTTATAGTGTGACCAATAGAGTGTATTCGAACTGTTATCAAACCACATGCCTGCATTGGCTCCAATTGTTTCTCCGTTGATCTGTCCGTAGCTCAGCTCACCCCAGTCATTTATTAATGGCGCGGTCGGTATCGTTGTATTTCCTGTTATCTTTACAGGTGTCGGTATTCCGATTTCATACAGTCTGTAGTTATATGTTCCCGTACGAAGAAGCAGATGTTTGGAACCATTCACATTTCTAAGCGTAAGTCCGCTTTCTGTATAAATGTTCTCCTGCCCCTGAACGTTATTCGTCTGGAATGAACCTACATACTCAAGGTCTGATGCATCCAGTATCCCATTTCTATGTGGAGGATCCGCAGGTTTCGTTTCCTGCCTCTGTGTCACAGTGATCCTTTTGGAGGCAGTTTCTCCAAACTGCGTCTCATTTCGGTTAACAGGAACTCCTCCTCCAGGGATATCATTGAGGCATCTCCATGAAAAATCATAACTGCCGGGTGTACCCGGAGCCCGCAGCAGGGCGGTGAATGTGAATGTTTCTCCCGGTCTGACTGTATTACCCTGTCCCATTATAATGAAGTACGTGCCCCATGTAGTGTTGAAGGCCGGCCCCTGGGAAACAAGGGTCACTTTGATCTGATCTGAGTTTTGTCCCCAGGCAACAGTACCATTGTTTTTCATTACGATCTGCGCCTCAAATACCTGATCGGTTATCACGGTATCTGGCGCCGTACAGCTTACAAATTCAGCACTCATCTCAACCGTACCGGGGTTTGGATTAGTTTCAGGGTTTGGATTGGTTCCGGGATCCGTACCCGGTTCGGGCTGCGGTTCGGTGCCCGGGCCGGGAGCAGGCGTCCGGTCCGATATCTTATAGAAACATATCTCATATTTATCAAACGTATCTGTGAACTTCCCATCCACTACATTTATCGTATCGATAACCTTACCGGCGTTGTCGAGGACTTCGGCCCTCCCATTATTTATTCCGGGTACAGTAAAGGTTGTGGTTATAGTATCCGGTTCGAAGATCTGTTCCTCATATTCCAGCGGCTCTGGTTCGGTTAACCGCACAGCAAACAGATAGGTATCGTTTCCTTTTTTACGTGTCAGCGTATCGATGCGGTTATTTCTTTCATTGCTGTTATCAGTGATCTGGTCAATATTGTCCGGTCCAAGGATAATGTCTTCATAGGTATTCATCTGCGCCACCAGCGTTCTTGAAGCATTATACTGAAACGTACTATATTCGAAATGACTGAACCAGTTAAGCATTTTAGCTCCATGTGCAACAGCCAGCCATGCCTGCATAAGGATCTCATCTTCAGATGGAGCAGGTCCGGTCCCTTCGTCATCCCGCACATCACCTATCTGTGCGAATATCCCGTAGGGCACCAGCCCCAGATTGCGGTTTCTGAAATTATCTATGGCATTGACCCACAGATCAATAGCACCACGGTCAGGATCCTTAAGTGTTGCATGATGCCGGTAATCAAAGGCATAGACATCCTGTGTAAGGACATCTGCATAGAAGAATGGCTTGCCGGAATACATCCTGCTGTTTATATAGTCGTACTCATCACCGCTATTTCCTTTATACGGCAAGTAATTATATCCATAAAGATTGAGCAATACCGGATGCTGCGGATCGGCTGAATGGCTTGCATAATTCCAGGCCCCCATGACAGGCGGCGGCAGATTTGCGCCTCTCCCTCCCAGCTGCGGCTCATCAAACCAATTCCACATAAGCATCGCGTCATGGCCTTTAGCGCTGTCAACAAACTGTGTCATTCCATCAATGCTGTAATTCCGGGCATAGTGCCTATGCAGCTGGTTCGTATAGCTGCCTCTGCCAGGTCCTATGGACATCCATCCTTTTTCCTGACTCTTACTCAAATACTCAAGCCAGTTTGCTGGTGTTTGGTTCGGTGAATTTGGGTAATAGCCAATTGTATAGGTGGAATTCAAGGCTCCATCCCACGCACCAAACCTGCTATAGTCCAGCATGTAGGGTGTAATGATGAACTTGGGCTTGCCATCAACACAGATAGCATTCCACTCATTTATTCCTGTTTCGGGTATACCGTCATACGGTTTTTCAAACTTCTCGACCCAGCGGCTTAATGACCTGCCTCCGGCATCGCGCAGCTCTGAAACCAAGCGGTAATTGCCTGCAAGGAGATCCCTCTGCTCCAACAGAAACTTTTCCTCAGACTTCAGGGAACTCTTGTTATATATTTCAACAGGAGTACCACCGTCGCGGGATAAAGTGACCACCAGCCTGTTGCTGCTGTTTGAAGTAATGCTGCCGGGAATCTTTGCTGTAATAAACTGTGCCAGTCGTGAGTGGAAAGGAGCCCTCAATAACTCAAAGCCCGCTATGGGAGCTTCCCCCGTCACTGTTATCTTCCTTGTTATGCTTTCTACTTCAATAGCAGGCTCTACGATATTACCGTCTGAATATTCAAATACAGATACCTTTAGCGTCACATCATAGACACCGGGCTTCATAAAGTGGTGAAGAACACCAATGCCGCTGTTTCTGTCACTCGCTTTAGGAGCCCCATATTGAAATACGTAGCCGTCACCAAAATCCCATTCATATCTTGCAAGCTTCAATAGTTCGGCATTTGTGTACGAAGTGCCTTCGGCATTGAAATAAACATCCTCGCCAACCTCAACTGCAAGGCCGGGTTCGACCCTGAACGCCGGTACCAATTGTTTCGGTTCCAGAGCTGTACCTTTTATAGTAATTGGATCAGAGTAGACTATATTTGTGGCAAATGCCTTACGGGTGTAGATGCTGTAGTAGTTATCTTCGCCAGTCAAGCTGTCTTCATACACATTACCCGTTCCGTTATATACCATCAGCCCGTCATATGGGTCTTCCGGTACACTGCCCTGTTTGCGTACAATGATGATATTGTCCCATGTACCGTCTTGAGCAGGTTTCTCCCAACTAAGGCTAAGTTTATCATTATCGGTCGAAACAGAAGGGTTTTGCACTGAAGGTATATGATCGATGACTTCCAGTACGGCAGTTTCGCTTGCAACAGTACCATTTACATTTGATAAAACTACCGAGTAATTACCTTCTTTTACTTTGCTTACATTTCTGATTACCAGCTCGGAAGAAGTTTCACCCGGAAGGTTTGTTCCATTGAATTGCCATTGATATTCAGGATCGCCGCTTGCTTCTACAGAAAATACAGCATCCTTGCCCATGGGTATTTTTTTTGAACGTGGCTGCCTGCTGATAGATAATACGCTGCTGCGGTAATTGTTCCACATTATGTCGATAAATTTGTGGCCGTAATATCCCGTATCCGCACTTATGTTATGACCATCGGGCAAGCGACCCATGCCATCGGCGGGATTTGTGTCAGGAATGAAGCTGCCCGGGTCAGCCTTGTTATCACCGAAGGTAATGCCATAGTTATCCATGCTCAGCTTCAGTGTACCACCCTCACCGGGGTCACCTGTCATTGTGCAGGTCTGCCCGTCCTTCGGGCCTCCGGAAACGATACCATCAGCAGGTGCGGCAAAATCAGGCTGCGTCCATGTACCGATATTTACCCATCGTTCAACATATTCAAATAAATCCTCATTATTCAGAACAGGCCTTAACGACGGCATAAGATGCGCTGCCAGTACTGTACCCTTCCATGGCTTTGCCACAAGGAACTGATATGATGCAGGCGCCTCATATCCTCCGTCAATATAGCCATAGGGATCGGGAACACTCCTGTTGCCGCCATGTGTGAGCAATATCTCCCAATATTTTTTTGTAGTTGTATCCATATCCCAGCTTCCCCATAGCACCTGACCATTGTCATAATTCGCCTGGGGACTGAAGTACAGGTTTCTGTATTCATGGAATATCTGATAGCTCTCACTAACTTTTTGCATCATTTCAGCATCATCAAACATAACAGCGGTAAAAGCCAGCGGCAGAGGCCTTCCTGGTTGGTGTCCGCCTCCGTGGTTGGGCCAGTCCGCACCGTCGAGCAGCATTTGGTACAGGTCTATCCCGTACTGGAGATAATTAATCATCGCCTGCTTCTTCTCTTCGTGGGAATCCCCCAGCATCAGCCGTAAACATGCCACGGCATTGTCTCTTCCAACTGCTGCGCCGTAGTCATCGTCGTAGCTATCCTTTGAATGCAATGCTATAGCCATCATGCCCGGTTTATGATCCAGGCGTACCTGTCCATAGCGGTCTACTATCCATTCAAGCGACGGGATATCTTTACCCACGGGAGAACTATATGAGGGCAGCTTGTCCCACTTTATATCATTCACTGAAAAAGCTTTTTTATTGTCACCGACATATGGCGGTCTGAATACAGTACTCCCATTGCCAGCAGGTATTTCATCAACGATCGTCAGGACTACAGATGTTTGTAAAGATCCCCTCCCATAGCTGTTGGCACCTTCCGCGCTGATGACCTTTACAAGTGACTGCCCGCCGGCGGCTTCATAGGGAAGCTCCTTTATCAAACTCCCATCTGCGTTTCCAACGCGGTCATCCAAGGCTTGTCCTCCTGCATAACGGGGATTGACCTCCCATCCATTACGGATCAACATAGAGCCGTCGGTATTTAGACCAACAATAATATCAGGTGATATACTTTCGATTACAGCAGTTCCAGTGGTATCATCCGTCTTGACCCAATAATCTCCATTGGCATAACAGCCATATTCGTAATTCTTGTCAAAAGTCCAGGTAACTCCATGCTGCGTGATAACCGTTTTACCTTCTGTATCCTCGGCTGATACCTGGATTGTCAGCAGACCGCTGAGCAGGTAAATTACTGTCAGCAGGGCAGTAATAGGTTTTTTAAGATAAGGACATACAGTTTTCATAATTATGTTTCCTTCCGTATATTTCATTCTCTTGAATATTGACTTTTTGTCCTCCTCTGTTTAGGGGAGCATATCTTTTCACCAAAAAAACAGATACTTATTCGCATATATATCAGTATGTTAATTGTACCTTCTACTGGGAAATACTTTCAATTACTATAAGTCACTGTTTTTTGTGCAAAAGTCACTGTCAATAGTGCTATTGTCATTTTTCTAATAACAGTAGCCTCATAAGTTAATAAAAATATCATAATTTGCAGTAGAAACTGATTAATGTGTCGACATAGAGCTAATTGTTTGCGCGAACCCTGCTGCTGTGATATATTATTGTCAAAACAAATCAAGAATGCGCTGCAGCTTTGCTCCTGGGCGATCCTCAGTGATCCGGCCATTTGCGGCATTACATAAAAGGAGACCCGAAATAATGTCCTATTATCTCAAGTATGGCGACCGGGAATTCAAGGTCAATCTGCCGAACGGGCAGATCAAACTGGTATTGGAGCCAAACCCTGTCAAATTGCCCACTGGAACACCTCGCGAGTTGATTGAAGAAGCGTTGGACAATCCTATAGGCACAGGCAGGATCGAGAATATCGTAAAGCCGGGAGAAAAGGTATGCATCGTAATAAGCGACAGTACCCGCAGCTGGCAGAATCCCGGCATGATACTCGGCGCCCTTCTGGCCAGACTGGGCACAGCGGGTATCAAGGATGAGGATATTATTATCATAAGCGCCCGTGGGACACACCGTGAGCAAACTGATGCAGAGCTGCGCAAGCTTGTCGGAGATAATATTTATGATCGTATAAAGGTAGTGGACCACAACTGCACGGATGAAAGCAACCTTACATATATGGGAACGACAAGCAGGGGAACACCTGTCAAACTCAATTCTATCGCTGTCAACAGCGACCGGGTCATACTTATCGGCGCGGTGCTGCACCATTTTCTGGCCGGCTTCAGCGGAGGCCGCAAAAGTGTGATACCAGGCATCGCGTCAAGGGACACTGTGCAGGCAAACCACTCCCTCTCTCTTAACATCGGTCTCGGCAGCGGCAGCAATTCTCTCGTAAGAAGCGGCTGTCTGGAAGAAAATCCTCTTCAGCTGGATATGCTGGAAGGCGCTCTGATGCTTGATCCCTGTTTCATAATAAATGTAGTGGTGGATGATAACTACAAGACTCTCAAGGCCTTTGCAGGTGACATGGTAAAAGCTCACGCCGCAGCGTGCAGGCTGGTTGATGAGATGAACAGTGTCGATATAGACCGCCTTTATCCTGTGGTGATTGCGTCGGCAGGCGGGTACCCGAAGGATATGAACGTATACCAGCCAATGAAAACATTGTGCCACATGCTGGAGTGCACACAGCCCGGAGGAGTTATGATAATGCTCTCCGAAAGCCGGGAAGGCTTCGGCTCCCCTGAAACGGAAAAACAGATCACAGGCTATGACAATATGCACGACAGGGAGAAGGCATTGATGGAGCGCTATTCTATTGGAGCCCATACCGGATATCTTTATGCTGACACAGCAGAGAAATTTACCTTTATATATGTAACTGACCTTGAAGCAGCTAACTTCGCGAAAACCAGAATGCATATCGTGCACACTCTTGATGAAGCACTGGAATTTGCATCGAAGCTGAGCGGGTGCAAGCTTGAAGGAGATGTTTTGCTGATGCCCAATGGTTCGGTAACTCTCCCAAGGTTAAAGCAGATAAAATAAAGTGCCGATTCTGGCATTATGTTAATCATCAGCCAGGAAATAAAGACATAGTGAAAAATAACGCGGGCAGGGAAAGAGATAAACATGGGATCAGACAAACTGGACGGACTCTGGCAGAAATATGATGAGTTCAAGAGACGTGGCCTTAAGCTGGACATGTCCCGGGGAAAACCGGAAAAAGCGCAATTGGATCTTTCGATACCGATGCTTCAGCCCGACTATAACTTCACCAGCGAGGACGGTGTCGACGTTCGAAACTACGGAGACACCACTGGAATACCGGAGGCAAAGCGCATATTTGGCGAACTTCTGGGTATTCCGGCAGGCCAGGTCATAGTCGGCGGCAATTCTAGTATAAACCTGATACACGATACACTTACACGCGCTCTGATATGCGGCCCCATGGAGGGGGATACACCATGGGCAAGACTTCCGCGGGTGAAATTCATATGTCCGGTACCCGGATATGATTGGCATTTCCATATGTGTGAAACCCTTGGCATACAGATGCTGCCCGTTCAGCTTGGTGCGTATGGTCCCGATATGGACGAAGTAGAACGGCTTGCTCTGGATCCGGAAGTAAAAGGCTTTATATGCAACCCCATGTATAGCAATCCATCCGGCATCACCTATAGTGACGAAACCGTGGACCGCCTGGCGGCAATGAAAACAGCGGCTCCTGATTTTCGGATCATATGGGACAATGCATACTGCGTCCATCATCTTTATGAAAATGACCGGGACAGCCTGAAAAACATATATGAAGCTTGTGTTGCCTATGGTAACGCAGACAGGGTCCTCATGTTCACCTCGACATCGAAGATCACCTTTGCCGGCGGCGGCATATCTGCCCTTGGAGCCAGCCCTGCCAATATAGCCCGGCATTCCGCTCTGCTTACATATCAGCTGGTCTGTTATGACAAGCTGAATCAGCTTCGCCATGTTCGCTTTATGCCCAACAAGTCAGCGGTTGAAGCACATATGGCAAAGCATGCGGAAATCATTCGCCCAAAGTTTGAGTATGTACTTGAAGTACTTGAAAATGAGCTCTCCGGCATCGGAAGCTGGAGCCGTCCAAAAGGCGGGTATTTCATATGCTATTACGCCCCTGACGGCTGCGCCAGACGCATAGTGGAGCTATGTCATGAGGCAGGTGTGACTCTGACTCCAGCCGGTTCACCCTACCCCGGCAGCATTGATCCAAAGGACAGCACTATACGCATAGCACCGACACTGCCGCCATTATCAGAGCTCAAACTAGTCATGGAGCTCTTCCCTCTGGCTGTGAAAATCGCCGCAGCCGAGAAAATGAATTAGAGCTGCTTTATTATACTGATATTGTAGAACAAAAAATAAAGGACTGATTCGGTACGATACCGGATTCAGTCCTTTTTGTTTCTCAATTAATTATTATCGTTCTCGAAGTAACGCTCCAGGAACTGCTTTGTGCGATCTTCCTTTGGATTACCTATGACCTGTTCAGGGGAGCCGTATTCAACCACCACTCCTTCATCCATGAACAGCACGTTGTCCGATACCTGCCTTGCAAAAGACATCTCGTGGGTAACGATCACCATCGTGGTCTTCCTCTCGGCAAGCTCCCTAATGACCCGCAGTACTTCACCCGTAAGCTCAGGGTCAAGAGCTGAGGTCGGTTCATCAAAGCAGAGTATGTCCGGATTCAGGGCAAGAGCGCGCGCGATAGCCACACGCTGCTGCTGACCGCCGGAGAGCTGGTGCGGATAATAGTCAAGCTTGTTTGACAGACCTACACTTTCCAGGATCGCCTTGGCATTTTTCGTTATTTCTTCATTTATTCTGTTTTTTTCAGTCTTGTAGTCAGGCCTCTCCTTGGCAAGCAGCATTCCTGCCAGTGTGACATTCTGCAGAGTCGTATACTGTGGGAAAAGGTTGAAGGACTGAAAAACCAGTCCGAAATGCAGGCGCTTGTCCCGGAGTCCTTTCTCATCCCTGGATTCCGGATTGGCAGCGTCAAAGATCATCTCACCTTTTACTGTGATGGTACCTGCGTCGGGTATCTCCAAAAAATTCAGACAGCGCAGCAGCGTTGTCTTTCCGCTTCCTGAAGAGCCTATTATCGAAAGCGTCTCACCCTTTTCAAGGCTGAAGCTTATATCCTTGATGACTTCAAGATTTCCAAAGCTTTTATTTATATTTCTGACTTCGAGTATCGGCATCCTCCAGCCCCCCTACACTTTGAAATAATCCAGCTTGCGTTCCAGCCAGCCTAACAGCAGTGTCAGTATACCATTGAACAGCAGGAAAAACAAACCGGTGGAGAACAGCGGCCATATGAGGCCCTGCTTGGTAAAGCGTTCTGCAGCCATAATGATCTCGGCAAGGCCAATAACTCTCGCAAGCGCAGTATCCTTTGTGAGCGTTATTATTTCGTTGCTCATGGGAGGCACGATTCTTTTGACGACCTGCATCAGAACAACCTTGAAGAACACCTGTGACTTGGTCATTCCAAGGACTGCGCCGGCTTCATACTGTCCCTTGGATATGCTTTCTATACCGCCTCTGTATATCTCTGAGAAATATGCGGCATAGTTGACGACAAAAGCGATGAGGGCGGCGGCCATCCTGGATTTCATCGGCACACCGAACAAAAGCCCAGGCGCGTATAATACGACAAAAAGCTGCAGCATCAGCGGAGTTCCGCGGATGACCCACACGAAGGTCTTGACCAGCCATTTGAGCGGCTTGAATTTTGACATGGAACCAAAGGTTATGATCAGCCCCAACGGCAGTGACATCAGCAGCGTCAGGATGAACAGCTCGACGTTGAGCCAGAATCCCTCGAACAGGGACGAAATATATACCATACCGTTCCTCCCGAATAATAAGGAAGTCCCCATCAGAATCCCGAAGGCCCCCATGGAGACTTCCTGTTTATTTCAGAGCTAGTACTTTATTTTACGAGTGCATCCGCAAGACCGTATTTCTCAGCTATGGTCTTGACTGTACCGTTGTCTGAAAGCGCCTTGATAGCATCATTGACCTTTGCAGTCATATCGCTGTCCTTGCGGAATGCAATACCGAACTGCTGAGAGCCAAAGTTGATATCAGTGTTGGCGACCAGGTCTTCAAAATCAGTGCCGGGTCCAACATTGTAGAATGCAAGAGTAGCATCTACTATAGCCATATCAGCAGTTCCCGATTTGACTTCCATCAATGCTTTAGCCATTGAATCCGAAGGAACATAGTCACAGTTCGCAAAGTAATCTTTTGCTGAAACATCCTGAGTTCCATCATCCTTTATAGAACCGTCCACCTTGCCTTCACCGGTAGATCCGGCTTCAGCTGTCAAAGTAAGTCCATCAACGCTTTTCATTATCTCATCTTCACGATCAGCCTTCATAACGATGGCCTGCTCATTGTTCATGTAAGGTGCGGAAATACTCATATTCGCCTTGCGTTCCTCAGTGATGCACATTCCGTTCCATATACAGTCGATATTCTTTGAATTGAGCTCGACTTCCTTGGAATCCCAGTTGATCTCAACGAATTCAGCCTTGATGCCCAGTTTGGCACATACAGCCTCTGCAAGCTCGGTATCAAAGCCTGTCAGCTTGCCGCTGTCATCATAGAAGTTCATCGGAGGATATTGGGTGATACCTATTATCATAGTCCCCTTATCCTTTATGTACTTGTAATCGGAATTTGCACTCGAAGCACATCCTGGCAGCAGAGCCGCAAACATTACTAATGCAAGCACCAGAGATATAATTTTTGTTATCTTTTTCATTTTTGTCTCTCCCTCACAACATATTGACCAATTTATCCGGGGCAATGATTTAGTATTCTGTCACTTTACCGCGCTAAATCGATGATATATTTATACCACAGGATAAAATTTAAATCAAGTGTTACTAAAAAAAATCGGGGTCAGGCTTGAAATATTCCCTTATTAGTTCTCAGACACCGAATAAGGGAATATTTCAAGCCTGACCCCGATTTATAATTTTCATAATATCCTTTTGAGCTTCGAGGAGCTTCAGCTCATCGACTTCGCGGGATAGGCCCAGACAGGCCTTTGCAGCTTTTATGAACTGCAGGAGGTCACAGTTTCCGGCACGTTCGCCAATTCCTCCGACCGTGCAGTCAACAAATTCCGCGCCGCCCTTGACGGCCGACAGTGCATTGGCCACTGCCATGCCCATATCATTGTGGGTATGAATTTCTATATCTGTTTTTGTTTCATTCCTTATGATTTTTATTTCTTCATATATTCTCTTTCTGGAGAGTATCCCCACTGTATCTGCATACCTCACCCTGCTTACCCCTAACTCAGATACAGCAGCTATGATCTGCAGCAGAAATTTGAATTCGGCCCTTGACGCATCCTCCAGACCGATAGTGATTTGATGGTTCTTGCTTCGGGCATAGTCAAGACACCTTTTTATGCTGTCCAGGACCCACTCTCTGTCCCTTCTGAGCTTTGCTTTGATCTGGATGTCGGATGAAGGCACCGATATATGTACTATATCTGACCCGCAATCAAGGGATTGTTTTATATCGTCGATATTCAGCCTGTTCCAGGTCGATATCCTGCACTTTAAACCAAGCTCAGCAATTTTTCGTATGCTTTGCTTCTCTTCCTTACCCATGGCAGGTATCCCAGCTTCGATCTGGTATATGCCCATAGAGTCCAGAATTTTGGCTATTTGAACCTTGTCATTTATTCCGAGAGCTATCCCGGCCTTTTGTTCACCATCTCTCAATGTAGTATCCACAATGCGTATATCCATAATACGTCTCTCCTTGCCCCGGCCCTTGATCATCCATTCCTGAGCAGTTCCAGTATCTCTTTGTCCTCAAGATTTCTGCGGAGCAATATGCTTTTTTCCCTTATCAGCTTCAGAAAATCCGATATATTGACATGCCCAACTTCAACGCCAAGCTCCCGAAGTTTACTTGCCACAGATTTGCTGCCCGAATGCTTCCCAATGGACAATTTCCTTTCCTGCCCCACAATTGCGGGATCATATGGCTCATAGGTCCTGGGATCTTTATTGATTCCATCAGCATGTATACCCGACTCATACCAAAAAATGTTTTTCCCTATTACAGGCATGCTCTCCGGGATTTGAATCCCTGTTGCCTTTGAAAATCTCTGTGCCAGCTCTGGTAAAACATTTAACCGTATCCTTTTGTTCGACTTAAGCACAACACTTACAAACGTGAGAACCTGTTCAACAGCAGCGTAGCCGGAGGCTCCGCCATAGCCCATAAATGAAGCGGTTATATATTCAACATTATTTATTATTCCGTCCACCGCTATAGCAGTTGCATTATAAAAAAGATTTCCCGGGCAGATATCAATATTGACCCCGTGTACTCTCTTAATATACTCAACACTTTTCATCCACACTGCCGATACAAATCTATTTATTCCAACGATCCGTATGGTATTGATATTTCTTATCCATCCATCAGCTTTCAATTTATTGATTTTATGAATATCACAGATCGACTCAACCCTGAATTCAACAGTGATATCTTTGCACCGTGCCACAAGTTTTTCAAGAATACTGTCGAACTGTGGTACATCTCTGCCCAGCACAACATTTTTGATAGGATGTGCCCACAGGTCTTCCAGCGCAGTCTCAGAATCGACCCTGAATAAAAAGTTAAGTCCCGTAGGGAGTTTCCCAAGCTTTTTAAGTATATTAAAGTCGATTTCAATAAAATCCGCACCAAGAGTATTCAGCATCCAACTCAGATTCAAAATATCGAGTCGGCTTATCTTTGGGTTGGAATAAAATATTTCCGGCAATGTCCTGTCAATAATTTTCACGAATGACTCACTCCTTGAACATGACCTTGAATATAAACAGAACCAAAAACGAAATTACAAAAAGAAGCATTGAAACCGAAGCTGCCGACACTACGTCCGTTTGGAGCAGGGTATATATCTGCAGCGGAATGGTACGGGTCTTCCCCGACATGTTCCCCGCAAACATTATCGTTGCCCCGAATTCGCCCAGCGCTCTTGTCCAGGAAAGCATAAGCCCTGCTATCAATGGCTTTGCCATCATGGGAAGTATCACTCTGCAGAATGTCTCCACCTTCCCCAGTCCCAGCAAGTACGATACCTCAAATATTTCAGGTGCAATAGAGTCCACACCCGTCTTCAGCACTTGTATATAGAATCCGGATGCAACAAAAAACTGCGCCAGAATTACTGCCGAGGGAGTAAAAACTACTTCGATATTAAATTGCTTAAGAAATGCACCTACAATACCTTCTCTGCCGAATGCAAGAAGCAGACCGATCCCTGCAACGGCCGGCGGCAATACTGTAGGCATGGTAACAAGGATCTCCAGGATCTTGGACAGCATGCTCCCTTTTTTACCGGATAAATAGAATACAACAGGCGTGCATAACAGAAAAATAAAGAGGACCGTGATCGAAGTAGTCTGGATACTTATCTTCAGGGCTGCCATATTATCGGCTCTGGCCAGTGAAGAGACCGTGTTTTTTACTCCCGCTGCAGAAAATATGGCATACACCGGCAAAGCTATCATAATAAAATACAGAAGGCTGATTATAAAGGCTGCCGGACTTAGCAGCGCTTCCTTACTAAATCTTTTTTCACCGGATAACAGGACACTTTTCTTTGATATTCTTCCATAGCTGCGGCAAACATCAATAGTCCTTTCCATAAAAATCACACCCAATCAGCTTACTTATCAGTAATGAAATTGTATTTTTTCAATATTTCCTTTCCTTTTTCTGATAGTAAGAAATTATAGAATTTTAAAGCCTCAGCATTTCCCTCAGAGTCTTTTAAAACAGCTGCAGGATATTTTGAGTCGAACCTTTGTAAAACAGGGAGGTCTATTTCCTCAACCTTTTCCAGAACTGATCTTGTGACATCAGTCTTGTAAACGACACCTGCATCCACTACATTTAGTGTAACCTTGCTCACAACATCCTTGACATTTAGCTCTGTGGTTTTGATATTCCTTTCTATTCTGCTTATTTCATCAGACTTCAGCTCACCATCAGCATATGCCGTTTCAAGCGCCTGTTCCCAGTACATTCCGACTGGAACGCTTACATCGCCCACAGCGATTTTCAAACCTTCTGCTGATAAATCGCCAAGCTTTGCTATAGAATAGCTGCTCTTTTTATTTTTTATTAGCACAAGCCTGTTTTGCGCAAATATCGAATACCCGCTTACAAAGCCCTTTTCCTCAAGCTCCTCCATATAGTTGATACTTGCGCTTGCAAATATATCAGCCTTTGCGCCGTTTTCCAAAGAAGTCTTCAGTGCCTGGCTTCCCGCAAAATTGTAGACAACTTTTACAGTTCCGTTATCAAGCTTCTCAAACTCGGCAGCAATCTCATTGAAGCTTTCAGTCAGGCTGGCGGCAGCAAACACCGTAATTTCCACGGGTTTTTCCTGATTTGTCTGTTTATGCTCCGCTCCGCACCCGATCAATGTTACAACAAGAACTATACAAATGAAAAAAGCATAAATTCTTTTTACCATCGGCATCACCTACTTGATTTCCAATCGCTCGACCTTCTTGCCATTTTCAAAATGAGATTCCACGATCTCAGGCACATCTTCAACAGTTACTTCCTTGTACCATACACCCTCTGGATAAACCACTACGACAGGACCAGAGCTGCAAATACCGAAGCAGCCTGTATTAGTCACCATTACTTCTCCCGACAGCTCTCTGCTGTCGATCTCCTCCATAAAAGCCTGGACCACACCAACTGAATCCTTTGAGTAACAATACCCCTTTTGTTGTCCGTTGATCCTTGAGCTTGTGCATACAAACACATGATATTTAGGCTTCACCATAATAAAACACCTCCTGTTAATTAAACTACCGTTGCAATCAACTCCGAATTATTGTCCATTTCATATACCGCATTTTTTATAGCCTCATCAATGGGACTGCAAACCTGGATCACTTTTATGTTTTTCTCTTCAAGCCTTTTCATGGGACTGTAACCGATCCTCATTGCCAGAACCGCATCGCAGCCTTCAATGGCCTTTAGTATCCCGTCGATTTTGTCCTCCTGACTGTCACATTCATCCTGCCCGTCACAATATTTCTCAACAGGACGTCTTTCCAAAAACCTTACCGCTGAATCAACGTACTCATATATGTGAAACTCCTTTGCATGACCGAAATGCTGATCAACAAGAACTCCCGACTTAGTTGCAACTGCAAAGGTATATACAGTGCATCCTCCGCAGCCTTTGCTTCTGAATTCAGAAGACCGGTCTTCGCCCAAAACACCTATGGCGTCAGCCCTGCACTGCCTGCAGTGGTACATCTGCTTCAGATCTGTTTCACATCGCTTGCGGATTTCATAAAGCTCCTTGTTATTTGTAAGCTGCATGTTTTCAAAGGTGCTTCCTTTGGCAGGGATCAGCGGCATTATGTTAGTCATGAATGCGCCGCATTCCTTGACTTTTTTTACGACTGACGGAATGTGCTCCTCATTGATGCCCTTTATCATTACAATGTTCACTTTGCAGACTACGCCTTTCCATGCCAGGTATGTCAAGCCTGCCAGCTGATTTCTCAGCAGCACTTCTGCCGCTTCCTCCCCTGTCAGCTTTCTTCCCAGATAGTTGACTTCCCTGTATATTTTTGCTCCGATCCTGGGATCGATAGCATTTATTGTAATAGTCACATGGGACACTCCAAGACGAATAATTTCATCCGCATAAAACGGAAGCATTAAACCGTTGGTTGAAAGACAAAACGTAATATCAGGGTCTATCTCCTTTATCAGCTCTATTGATTTCTTTGTATTGTCGAAGTTCGCAAGCGCATCTCCGGGTCCCGCAATTCCTATGACTTTCAGGTTATTGACTTTTTCCCTTACCATGATGAATTTCTCAGCCACTTCCTCGGGCGTCAAAATCTCACTTGTTACGCCCGGTCTGCTCTCATTTACACAGTCAAACTTTCTGTTGCAGTAGTTACACGAGATATTGCACGCAGGCGCTATTGGTATATGCATTCTTGCATTCTGACACGCTCCGCCGGAAAAGCATGGATGGGATTTTGTCTTTTCAGAGAAGGACATGACGGTTGGCGTTTTAGTTACAGTATCCTCTCCCCGTCCCTTGAAGTATTTGCTGTACATACTTTCTCTGTATTTTTCATATTTATTTTCAAGAAGACTGTTTGTTATATTGTCCAGAAGCTGCATCGTGCCTATGTACCCGGTATATGCAAGCCTTTGCCCTCCTACCCTGTCGTGGATGGGAAAGCCTATCCGGACTAACGGGACCCCCTCCTTTTCTGTGATAACCTTGCCATCTGAATTTCCAATCAGTATATTTGCATTTTGTTCTTTAACATAAGCCTGTATCGTTTCGAAATCCGTATCATCGATTATTGTGGGGTTTTCTTCATATTGAAGCTTTTCAATATGCTCTTTCAAAGCTTTATTCTGACTTCCCGTGCTGATCAGGACAGGCTTGATCCCATTTTCCAAACATAAGCTGCTTAGCGCATATACCAGCTCAGGCTCCCCATAGATCACCGCCCTGCCCTCTGCGTTATACTTATGTGAATCGATCATTCCATCAAGCAGCCTGGCGCGTTCTTCCTTCAAAATATCCGGCACAGGCTTTCCTGTAATGTCTGAAAGTATGCTGATAAACCGGTCGGTATTTTTTATTCCTATGGGCAGCGGGGTTCTGTAAACAGGGACATTATACCTCTCATTCAGAAGTCTGCCGGGTGACAGGAGCTCAGGCACTGTAATTCCAAGCTCAATCGTTGCCCTCGCTCCTGCCATCTTTTTTATATCTTCGAGCTTTGTACCTCCATCAGGAATTCTCTTGAATTCTGTGGAATATGGTGCGTCCAATGTTCTGGAAACATCCGGCAGAAAGGTATGATCTATATTGAAAGCCTCTAAAATGCCCTTGATATTTCTGATATCTCCGGGATTCATATTAGAAGCTACAATATTTATTTTTCCGTTAGGCTTATTATCAGTGGAAATTTCGCTGACAATATCGGTCAATGCAGCAAAGTAACCTTCAAACTGGGATCCTCCATATCCCGGAGTAGAGATTGGTACTATAATGCAGTTTTCCAAATTTTCCTCCTCAGTAAATTCTGAAACGATCCTTTTGATATCCTCACCTATGGTTTCGGCAAGGCAGGTAGTTGCAACACCGATCATATCCGGGCTGTAAAGCTTGATAACATTTCGCAGAGCCTTTTTGAGATTGTTCTCCCCTCCATAAACCGTGCCTTCTTCATTCAACGAGGAAGACGCTACATCAATAGGCTCGTTATAGTGTCCTGCCATGTGCCTTCTGATGTATGTACTGCACCCCTGGGAACCATGGAGGATTATCATGCTGTTCTCAATACCCTTGACTGCCATGACTGCTCCCATGGGCATACACATTTTACACGGATTTATATTCAAATTGACGAAATTTCGATTTTTCATAGTATCACGCTTCCTTCAACAGCCTCCATACCGGGCTGTTCATAGTCAAATCAACCTCTTTTGCGAAATTGACAGAGCCTTCAAAGCCACAAAGCGGATGCTTTCTTTCATGATTGTGGTCGCAGAATGCGATCCCAAGCTTATAAGCCAGGGGCCTTTCTTTTACTCCGCCAACCAGGATATCTGCACCCTTCTCTTTAATAAATTTCTCGAGCTCTGCCGGATTTGTGTCATCCAATATTACAGTTCCCGGCCTGGACAAGCTTTTTATTATCTCGTACTCATCTTTTTTCCCTGTCTGAGTACCGACCATTACCGTTTCGATGCCAAGATCCTCAAACTGCTTTATAAGGGATATCGCTTTAAAGCCGCCGCCTACGTATATAGCAGCTTTTTTGCCCTGCAGCCTTCTCCTGTAAGGCGCAAGCTCCATTTGTGCTTTGGTTTCCCATTTGAATACCAATTCTTTGGTTTTGCTGATTATTCGCTTGTCGCCTGTAAACTCAGCGATTCTTAAAAGAGAGTTTTTAGTGTCTTCTATTCCAAAAAAGCTTACCTTTACAAATGGTATGCCGTATCTGGCCTCCATTTCCTTCGCCAGGTATGTCATTGAACCGGCGCATTGCACTATATTCAATGATGCGCCCGTGGCCTGCATGATCTCTTCACATCTTGAGTCTCCGGTGATTTTTGCTGTTAGCTCTATGCCCATCTCTTTCAGGTAATTTGCTATGATCCACATTTCTCCGGCAAGATTGAAATCACCAAGAAAGTTTATTCCGCCTGTTTCAGCTTTTGATATGGATGGCTTTTTGTGAGTTTGCATAAGCTGTATCAGTGCGTTGCAGGCCGCTTTGTAGCCCATTGATTTATTGCCTGCAAAGCCGCTGGATTTGACCGGGATGACTCTGATCGAATGCTTCTTTTCCGCCATCCTGCAAACGCTTTCAACATCATCTCCTATCACACCTACAATGCATGTAGCATATACGAAGATGTATTTTGCACCATATTTCTCTACTATTTCATCTATTGCGCCGGCTAATTTTTTCACACCGCCAAAAATAACATCATTCTCCCTCAGATCTGTAGAAAAACTGTTCCTGTAGGTTTCCGGCCCGCTGGTAAGACTTCCCCTTATATCCCAGGTGTAGCTTGCGCATCCGATAGGACCATGAACTATATGAAAAGCATCTGTTATTGGGTTTAGCACGACCCTGGCTCCGCAGTAGACACAGGCACGCTGGCTTACAGAACCTGCAATACTGTCTGCTTCGCATTTGATGCTTCCATTTTTTTCGTTTTTGCAGAAAATCGATGATTTCCTTTCGTCCAGTATCTCTTCCCTAAAGCTGCCTTTCATAAATTCACCCTCTTTGCAAAATATTTAAAAGCCCACCCCACCGGAAGCTGATAAACCAGGCCATCAGCTTCCAAACACCCACATGCCGAAGATGAGTGCTTTGAATCAGAAATCTCCATTGATCACTGATTCAAGGTGAGGATGGGAAATTTTCCTACATGATAAGTTCCATGTCTTCATCGCAGCAATCTCTATCCTGTCTGTCAAGCAACGTGTTGCTTATCATTTCAATCAATCTCATTGCACCCTTGTAGCCTACTATTGGCATGTACGAATGCACGCTTCTGTCAAGTATGGGGAACCCCACTCTCACAAGAGGTATATCCTCCGCCCTTGATATGTATTTGCCATAGGTAGTACCCAAAAGCAGGTCTACAGGCTCTTCCTTTATCCATTGATGCAGCGTGAACAAATCACCTGCACTCTTTACCTTGCCATCTACTCCTGCTTCCTTCAGCATATCTCCCGCTTCCTTTTCAAAAGCCTCTCCCGGAGTACCTGTCAGGACATATTTAGGTATCATGCCAAGGCTCAATACAAATTCAGTAAGGGCTATAACTACATCAGGATCTCCAAAGATCGCTACAGTTTTTCCATGATAGTGATAGTGGCAGTCCACCATGACATCAACGACCTGGCCGCGTTCCTCCTCTAGCTCCGGAGGGACATCCTTCCCTGTGAGCTTTGACAGCGTCATCAGGAATTCATCAGTGGCTTTGATCCCGATAGGAGTCTTTAGAGTTTTAGCCGGTACCTTGCATTTCTTCTCCAGTTCATATGCCCCCTCCGAAGATGCAAACCTGCCAAGAGCCAAGGTGCTGATCGAATTTCCCGTATCAACGATATCCTGTATCCTGGTCCCGCCGGATGGGTACATTTCATACTTTCCTGTCATTGGCGCATCAAGGACGCCGCTGGTATCGGGAAGCATGATAAATTCTATACCCATGGATCTCATGAACCTCTTCAGCTCTCTCATATCGCCCGGATTTACAAACCCGGGTATAACATTGATTTTTCCGTTGCCGCTTCCGCTTTTTGCTGAAAGGTATTTCACCATGCCCTTCACCATGCCGGAAAACCCTGTTACATGGGAGCCAACATAGCTTGGTGTATTGGCATGGATGACGGTTTTGCCCTCCGGGACCTGAGCCTGCATGATATAAGTCGGTATGTCGTCTCCGATGGTTTCGGAGAGACATGTCGTATGGATCGCTATTATGTCAGGATCATAAATTGAAAATATGTTTTTGATAGCTGTTTTTAGATTCGAGCCGCCGCCAAAAACAGATGCGCCCTCTGTAAAGGAGCTTGTGGATGCCATTACAGGGTCCCTGAAATTCCTGGTCAGGAACTTTCTGTGATAAGCGCAGCAGCCCTGTGAACCGTGGCTATGAGGCAGGCACCTGTGGATCCCCAGCGCTGCATACATAGCGCCTACCGGCTGACATGTTTTTGCAGGGTTTATAACCAACGCACTTCTTTCCGCATATTCTTTCGGAGTATTATCCAGCATTTTCGATCCCCCCTATATAACTTCCTTCAAGCACGGGTTCCATTTTCCATGGAGGATTTACAAGCTTCCAGGAAGGTGTAGTCAGCCCCATCGCAATGTCCCTTGCAAAATTCACTGCGCCTCTGAAGCCGGCGTATGGACCGCTGTAGTCATATGAATGGAGCTGCTTTGAAAATATTCCCGCTTTATGGGCCACGTACTTATCCTTGATACCGGAACAGAAAATGTCCGGCTTTAACAACCTTAGGAATTCTTCTGTTTCATAATGGTTAAGATCATCGACTACGATACTGCCGTCTTTCATATCCTTCATCATTCCGGCATAGTAGTTTAGTGGTATTTCATGCTTCAGCCTTTCATATCTTTCAGCCGGCAGGACCACTCTGTAATGATTTTCGTCCGGTTCCAGCTCAAGGCTCTCAATATTCTTGCTGTCCGCATCCTCTTTTATTGTGGGTATTACCTCTCTGCCCTCATAATCATCCCTGTGGGCAAATTCATATCCCGCCAGTATCGTTTCGATCCCCAGGTCTTCAAGAAGCTTCTGGTAGTGATGGGCTCTTGAGCCGCCGACAAAAAGCGCTGCTGTCTTGCCTTTACATATTTCCTTGTATTTTTCCATCTGGGAGGTTATGTCCGCCAGCTCTTCTGATATGACCTCCTCAGTTCTTTTTGTCAGATCAGGGTCATCAAAGTACTTTGCAATATTCCGCAGGCTCTTGATCGTACTCTTGACACCAATAAAGTTCACCTTTATCCAATCAGTACCATACTTTGTTTTCATCATTTCACCAATATAGTTGATGGAACGGTGGCATTGTACTACATTCAGGTCAGCCTTATGGGCATTTGTAAGCTGTTCGACAGTACCGTTTCCGGTCATCATGGATACGATATTATAGCCTATTTTCTTTAAAAGCCTTTCAAGCTCCCAGCCGTCGCCGCCTATATTGTACTCTCCAAGGACATTTATTGAGTATTTGCCTACTACAGCATCCCCGGTTCCGATAATGTGCTTGATCAGACCATTGTTGGCGATATGGTGACCTCCCGACTGGCTGACGCCTTTATAGCCCTCACAGCTGAAGGCCAGCACTTTGATGCCGAACTCCTTCTGTGCCCAGGCTGCAACAGCATTTATATCATCTCCGATCAATCCTACCGGGCATGTGGAGCAAATCATTACCGTTTTGGGCTTGAAAATCTCTACAGCCTCCGCAACAGCCTTTCTGAGCTTTTTCTCACCTCCGAAGACGATATCTCCTTCCTGGAGATCCGTTGAAAAGCAATAGTTCAGCAGATTCATTCCGCCATCCTCGGATTTTCCCTTATTCCTTCTTGTGCCCCAGGTATAAAAGCCGCATCCTATCGGGCCGTGGGTCAAAACTACCGCATCCCTCAGCGGACCAAGCACAACGCCTTTACATCCTGCATAGCAGCAGCCTCTGTTGGTGATGATCCCCGGAATAGTTCTGGTATTGGCTGTTATTGCCTGCTGCTGTGTATCATTGTTTTTTACAAGGATGTGTTCCTTTCGGTTTTTAAAGACACCGGCTGGATAGTTTTCAATAATGTTATCTATTCTCCCCTTCATAGCAACCCTCCGTTCTTAAACAGCCTGATCTCCGGCTTCACCGGTCCTGATCCGAACTGTATCGGAAACCGGCATGACAAATATCTTTCCATCTCCGGGATTGCCCTTGCTGTTTGTTCTGATAATCGTCTCAACCACTCTTTTTACATCTTCATCATTTACAACAACCGATAAAAGCCTTTTGGGTATGAGCCTGTGTTCCTCTGTAATAGTCTCTGCAAGTACAGGCGATGCAGCTTCTATTCCGGATACCAATCCTTCTATAAGAGAGAAGTCTACTTTCTTCCTGCCTCTTCCCAGGACCTTGCGGCAGTTCAATGCCGGAAAGCCTTCAGTCAGCAAGGCCTGCTTGGTTTGGTTGATCATATTTATCCTGATTACGGCCATTACTTCTTTCATAGCAACTTTCCCCTCCTAAAGCAGATTTTTGCCGGAACTGATGGTGTAGGCCTCTTCAACAGGGCTGACGAATATTTTTCCGTCGCCGAAGGCACCTTTTTGACCGGTTTTTGCATTTTTTATGATTATTCTTATCACGTCATCCTTATCCTCGTCCTTCACGACCATCATCAGCATTTCCTTGGGGATCTCATCATAAAACACATCCCCGACCTTGACACCTCTCTGTTTGCCTCGGCCCATAACATCCATTTTTGTTACTGCCGGGAAGCCTGCGTCACATAATTCTGCTAAAACTCCTCCAACCTTTTCAGGTCTTATGATAGCTCTGATCATTAACATAAAATGACCCTCCTCTTTCACATACATCAGATTTACTGTTAAATATCCAATATTCCATGCTCCATGAGTATCGCTTCCAGTTTTTCCTGCGGCATCGGTTTGGGGATCACAAACATCTCGTTACTGTCAATGGCCTTTGCCAGACCTCTGTATGCATCAGCCTGCTCAGCTTTCGGATCATAATCTATTACTGTTTTCTTGTTTATTTCCGCTCTCTGGACCATATTGTCCCTTGGTACAAAATATATCAGCTGGCTCCCAAGCTCCTTGGCAAAGGCCTCAAGCAGCTCTCTTTCGCCGTCGACCTTTCTGCTGTTGCAGATGATGCCGCCAAGCCTTGTTCCTCCGGTATTGGCATATTTCTGGACACCCTTGCAAATGTTGTTAGCGGCATACAAGGCCATCATTTCACCGCTGGCAACAATATAGATCTCCTGTGCCTTTCCTTCCCTTATGGGCATTGCGAACCCTCCGCAGACAACGTCTCCAAGGACATCATAGAAAACATAATCCAGATCATCAGTATAAGCGCCGAGCTGCTCCAGCATGTTGATCGATGTTATTATCCCTCTGCCTGCACAGCCCACACCCGGTTCGGGACCGCCGGATTCCACACATCTGATCCCAAACACTCCTCTTTTCAAAATGTTTCCGAGCTCGACCTCTTCTCCCTCTTCCCTTAAGGTATCCAATACACTCTTTTGTGCAAGGCCGCCAAGAACCAGCCTTGTGGAGTCGGCCTTAGGGTCGCACCCTACAATCATTATGTTCTTTCCCATCTCGCCCAGACCGGCTGTCAGATTCTGAGTCGTTGTGGATTTTCCTATACCGCCTTTTCCATAAATAGCTACCTGTCTCATAATCAATACCTCCTGATATCGTAGTTTTGATAAAACGCAAAAAGGCGCCAAAATCATTTATTGATTCTGGCGCCTTGGCCTCTTGATATAAAATTCAGTCATGGAACTTATATCCGTATTAAATTGAATATTGCAATTATAGCAGAGGCATTTGATATGGTCAATACCTTTTTGAAATTTTTTCTTTCCGTTCCTGCAAACACACAATTTCATTTTCGAGCTGCGGCCACCATTTTAGCTGTCCGGACATCAGACAGCCAACGCATTTCGCAATATTATGTATCCAATCCTGCATTTACCCTCTTGCCAAAATAATAGCCTCTGCTATATCCTTCATTGGTACTCTGTTATTTCTGCTCTTTTTTTTGATCATCTCATATGCCTCAAGTTCTGTGCAGCCTTCCTTTTCTACCAATATCCATTTTGCTTTTTCCACGATCTTTCTGCTTTCGAGCGTATCATTCAGCTTCCTTACCTTCTGTTCGTATTCCAGGACCCTTTCATAATTCATAAGTGTCAAATCCGCGATCTGAAGTACCGCCTCATCAAATACAGGCTTGGTTATATACGTTATTATTCTCATGTTCCTCAGAAAGTTGATGACCTCATCATTCCTGACTTTGAGAACAAGGATGCATGCAGCAAGCAATTCTTCATCCAAAACTTCAAGTATGCATGTGATCTCGCTAAACCTGTTAGAAGCATCAATAACCACGAGTTCAGGGCAACAGCTTCTTATATGTCTCAGTATGTTGTGATAATCCCCGGAATACCCTATAAATACATGCCCATTGGCAACAAGCGCCTTCTTGAACGATGAAAGGACCTCCTTATCATCTCCAAATAAAATAAATTTAGAATGCTCCACCTTTCATCCCTCCCGACTAATAATCCTGCTGGTGAAGTATCATAAATAATAAACAAAAAGCTCTTCGTCCACAGCGCAAACTGTTTCTGAAAAGCTTCAATGCTATTTGTTTTAAGCCGCATCAAGGCAGCCAGATTATTAAATTATTTGAACAATATAACACAAATAAATACTATATGCAAGCTATAACACCTCGGTTCAAGAAAATTATTATTTATCAGAAAAATAGTTTACATAAAGTCATATCACATCACTTGTTTATCAACATCCAGAAACAATTTCCATATCTCTGTACAATTTGTCATTTTTTTTATGAAATCCAAATTACTTGTGTACTTTACTGATTTTTTTGTTTAAAATAATAATTGTAAGGGAAAGAAAGAATGTAAAAAAAATATGTGCATATTATGATGAACTAGCTCGGAAAATGTCAGAAATCCAAAATTGTACGGTGTATAATATAAAATTTTATGTTAACTCAAATCAGATAGTAAATACTTACAAAATAGAAAGTAGAACACTCTGTCAAAGAAGGAGAAATTATATGGAAGGTAAAAAAGAATCGAGATCTGGGAGCATCAGACTTAAATTGATGCTGATTATCGGCGCAATGTCGCTGATTATTTGCCTCACTCTGGGCGGGGTCATGTACTTTCTGGGATCGGGGATACTGCAGGATAAGATCGAGGAGTCACTGATCCAGATGGCAGATAACGGAGCACACATCGTAGAAAAACAGGTTGCCAGATATCTCGACGTTATGGAAACGATCGCACGCAACGGCCAGATCTCGGATATGAGCAAACCATGGGAGGACAAGCTTAAGGTCTTAACTGAGGAAGTAAAGAAAAACGGTTATGTGAGAATGACGGTAGTGGATCTCGAAGGCAACGGAAGGACTACCGACGGAAACACCAATAACCTCAGTGAAAGAGACTACTTTAAAAGGGCTTCCAAGGGTGAGCGGGTAATATCCGACCCGTTGGTAAGCAAGAATGACAACATGGTTGTTGTCGTATATGCAGTGCCTATATATGACAAGGGTCAGGTAGCAGCTGTGCTGACAGCAGCAGTTTCGGCTGAAACCATTTCCGAAATTACCGATGGAATAAAATACGGAGAGAAGGGCAATACCCATATAATCAATGGAGCGGGCACTATTGTTTCGCATGAAGACCGCTCAATGGTAATCGACATGTACAACAGCCTTGAAAAGGTAAAAGAGGATCCATCCTTGCAAGAGCTGAGCGATATACACAAAAGAATGATGAATGGAGAGACCGGCAAGGGCTCATATACTTTCCAGGGAACGGAGAAGCTTATGGGCTTCACCCCAATCGCGGGACCGGACTGGTATCTGGGTGTTACAGCTCCGAAGTCGGAGGTTTTTGAAAGCATGTATCAGATGGCCATGTTCACGGTCCTTATACTGGTACTATTCACAATTGCCAGCCTGATAGCGTCCTTCTTCATATCCAGCGCGATAGCTAAACCGATAACCGCAGTGACAGATATGGTCGGCAAAATGGCAGAGCTGGACCTGGCGTATGAAGAGTCGGACAAGGTAAAAGCTGCAGCACGGTCGAACGATGAAATTGGCCGAATGGCAACCTCGATGCTTCACCTGAAGGATGAGTTCAAAAAAATAATCACAAGGGTCAGAGAAGAATCAAATGATGTGGGCACCGCAGTAAATAAAGTAAAGGAATATATCTTCCGACTGAATAATGATATACAGGAGGTATCGGCAACCACCGAGCAGCTTTCCGCAGGCATGGAGGAAACAGCGGCATCCTCTGAGGAAATGAACGCTACTTCCGCTGAGATTGAAGCAGCAGTGGAATCCATTGCAGAAAAAGCGTCAAACGGTGCAGCCACGGCATCTGATATAAACGATAGAGCAGAGAAAATCAATAATAGTTTCCTCGTCTCGAAAAAGAATGCGGCTGACATATTCGACCAGACCAGCGAAAGACTGCAAAGAGCACTGGAAGAATCCAAGTCGGTGGATAACATCGGTATATTCTCTGATACAATCATGCAAATAGCCGCACAGACAAACCTGCTGGCATTGAATGCTGCTATAGAAGCAGCAAGAGCAGGTGAGAATGGCAAAGGCTTCAGCGTAGTCGCCGAAGAAATAAGGAAGCTGGCTGAAGAGTCAAAGGTAGCGGTTATGCAAATACAAAAGGAGACAAAAACCGTTGTTGCTTCTGTAAAAAATCTGTCAGAAAGTGCAAACGAACTCCTGACCTTCGTGTCCGAGGACGTTAACAAGGATTATGACACGATGCTTACATCCGCAGAGCAGTACAGCAGCGACGCCAATACAGTAGGCGAGCTCGTCAGCGACCTCAGCGCAACTTCAGAGGAACTGCTTGCCTCCATACACAATATGATGCAGGCCATAAATGAAATAACCAACGCAACAAATGAAGGAGCCAACGGTACTACAAGCATCGCCCAAAAGGCCTCAGAAGTAGTCGTGACGTCTGACAAGGTCCTCAAGCAGGTCGACCGCTCCAAGGAAAGCTCCGACAAGCTGCTTGAGGTAGTAGCAAAGTTTAAAGTGTAACGGGGTCAGGCTTGAAAAATTCCTTTATTATTAAAATAATAAAGGAATTTTTCAAGCCTG